>NZ_JAOWGB010000021.1:0-362219 GCF_030333365.1 Citrobacter sp. CK195 | reverse complement strand
GTGCCAGGAGCGGAAGTTTAATTGTTCTGACCAGCTCTCAAATCGCGGTCAGATTTTGTCGACCGTTTCAGATGCTTCTCAGCAAACCTTTGTTCAACGACAACAGCGACTTCTTAATTTCGTTATCGCCGATGTGAATGCTAAAATTCCTGAAAGTTTCACTATTGCCAAAGCATCCATTTATGAAGAACGCTGATTTTAAACGCCCGCAACTGACGCTGCCGAACGGCGCAGACAAGCTACTGCTGCACTCGTGCTGTGCGCCCTGTTCGGGGGAAGTCATGGAGGCGATTCAGGCCTCGGGCATTGATTACACAATTTTCTTTTATAACCCTAATATTCATCCGCAAAAGGAGTACCTCATCCGTAAGGAGGAGAATATCCGTTTTGCCGAAAAACACGGCGTGCCTTTTGTTGATGCGGATTACGACACCGACAACTGGTTCGAGCGTGCGAAAGGGATGGAGTGGGAGCCTGAGCGCGGTGTTCGGTGTACCATGTGCTTTGATATGCGCTTTGAACGCACCGCGCTGTATGCCGCGGAACATGGGTTCAGCGTGATCAGCAGCTCACTCGGGATTTCCCGCTGGAAGAATATGCAGCAGATTAACGACTGCGGACAACGCGCTGCTGCGCATTATCCGGGAATGGCATACTGGGATTACAACTGGCGTAAGCAGGGCGGGTCATCGCGCATGATTGAGATCAGCAAACGCGAGCAGTTTTACCAGCAGGAGTATTGTGGCTGCGTCTATTCACTGCGTGATACTAATATGCACCGTAAATCGCAGGGCAGGCCGCTCATCAAACTCGGTAAACTTTACTACGGTAAGGAAGGCGAAGAACAGTAATACCAGAAGCCCACATTCGCATGTGGGCTTCTGTAAGCATTGGCACAACCACGGCGTTTATCCCATATATTGCATTCATTCTTGTAACGTAAGGACACTGACACTAAATAAAAGCCAGCACCATCTTCGAAACCATTGGCTGCTATTCGCTCACCGCGGACTTTTAGCCCAGTTAACGTGTCCGCTGTGTGCCAGGAGCGGACATTAATACCCTTTTTATGTTAATCACCTGGCCTGAACGCGTATTTAGAAGTGAATACGATTGACGATAGAGGACTGCATCGTCATTAATATATTCATATTTTCAGCATGATAAGGGTGAGGGGACAGGTGTGATTTCTTTCCGAATGATGACAAAAGATGAGTATCCTGCTTATCTCGAATATTTTGTTAATGATTATGCATATGAGATCGAATCAAACTACGGGGCATCCCTTCGTGATTCTCTTGCCAGAGCGAAGCAGGAAATTTCGGAAATGCTTCCCGATGGAGTTAATACTCATGGGCAAGTATTAATGTGTATTGTTGCTCAGTCGGACAAGGCTAACAACCATGTAGGTTATCTCTGGTACAAACCAGACTCGACTAAGCACACTGTTTTTATCTACGATTTTCATATTTTCAACTCCAGTCAGGGGTTGGGGCTTGGCAAACAATCTCTACGTGCTTTTGAAGAGTATCTGCAAGCGAAGGGCTTTAAAGAGATCAGATTGCGTGTTGCAGGTGATAATGCTCGCGCCCGGCATGTCTATGAAACCAGCGGATTCAGGGTTACGGGTATCAATATGAGCAAACCTATTACGGACTGAGACACTGACACTAAATAAAAGCCAGTAACATCTTCAAAACCATGTCTGCTCCTCACTCACAGCCAACAGCCAGATTTGAAACGGGCAGCTCAAGTCTGAGCTGCCCTGGGCGGGATAAGCGCATCAGGGATGCCGTGACGGCATCCCTGCTTATTTAAAGGATCAGAAGAAATCAATTCGCGTATTGATACCGACGGTGCGACCCATATTGACCTGCGCGACGGCGCTGCTGCCGTTCATGTAGCCATAGGTACGGTAACGACGGTCGAACAGGTTATCGACATAGACGGAAATGTTCATCCGTTCAGTCGCCTGCCAGCCCAGGCTGCTGTCCAGGGTGGCATAGGTGCCTTGCCGCAACTGGTTGTCGCCATCGAAATAATGCGGCCCGACCAGATTAACCGCCAGTCGGGGCATCAGTGCGCCATAGCGCGTATCAATCACGCCGTTCACGCTGCTTCCCGCGCCATAACGTGGTACGAACGGCACCCGGTTGCCGTGATACAACTCACTGTCATTGGTGAATTCGGAACGGATCACGTTGCCATTGATATCCCATGACCAGCCAGGCGCAAACCGCCACTTCGCTTCAAGCTCAACGCCGGTGGCGTCGGCTTTACCCGCATTGCTTAATGTCTGCATCCCGACCGGGCCAGAGTAAAGCTGCATGTCTTTGGTGTGGGTATAAAACGTCGCGGCTTGCAGCGTGACGTCAGCGGTTTCGTAGCGGGTGCCAAGTTCATAGTTGATGGATTTCTCGGCGACGAACGGTTTGGCATCAAGACCCGCAGTAGGCACGATGTTGTACCCGGAAGGTTTATATCCCTGGGCTACACGGGTATACACTCTCCAGTCGTCGGTCAGCATATAGCCTGCGGATAGCTGCCCGAGTACCTGATCGTCATTGCTCTTACCCTGGTCGCCAAACGGGTTGCCGAGCATGCTGCCGTGATATTGTGTACTGGATTTATCATGCGAGAAGCGCACGCCGCCGCCGATATCAAAACGATCGGTTAAATGCCAGGTCAGGTCACTGTATGCGGCCAGCGTTTCAGCGGTGGTATAGCCGGTACTGCTTAAATAAGGCATTGTCGGCATGTCGTAGGCTGAATTTAACTTCTCGCGGGTGTTCTGCCGGTACAGCCCAAACACCATATCAACGGTACGCGCATCGCCCAGGGTTGCGGCGCGCAGCTCCTGCACATCCTGATTCCAGCGCTGAGGCATATTGACGATTAACGAACCGGAAGGGAAGGTGCGCGAATAATGCTGCTGCTGCCAGGCGCTGATCAGGTTGAAAACCCAGTCATCGGTGGTGTATTTCCCACTCAGGGTCTGGCTGTCAGTGCAGCGCCGCATGTACGGGTCTGGTGAACCATCGCTAAGTGAGAGCTTACGGCCCTTAATATCATTCCATCCCACATAGGCGTCCTGGGTGGCGCGGGTACATTCGCGTGAGGCGGCAAAGCCCATTTCCCAGGGCTGGTCGTCCGGCGCCAGACGCAGTTTCACATTCCCTATGCTGGCGCGGGTGCCGCCTAAGTCATCGCTTCCCGTCGCGGGGTTAATCATGTCGCCGTCATCAACCTGACGTAACAGGGTGACGCTGCCGTACAGCAGGCCATCCTGAATGGGGCCGCTCAGGTTGAACTTACTTCGATAACTGTCGCGGCTGCTGACACCGCCTTCAATATAGCCGCGCGGCGTGCTGTCCGGCTGCTGGGTGACGATGTTGATGATCCCGCCCTGAGCGCTTTTGCCATATAACGTTCCCTGTGGGCCTCGCAGCAACTCCACGCTTTGCACATCGGTAAGCGCCTGGATGGTGTTGGTGGAAAGCTGAGGGACGCCATCGACATACAGGGTGACGGCGGGGTTATAGAAGTCCTGCGCCGAAGAGACGCCGCGTAGCGAGATCGTCGAAAAAAGCATGTTGCCGCTATTTTCAATATTGAGCCCGGGCAACACTCTGGGGAGTTTGTCGCTGGCGGTGACGCCGGCGTCGCTTAATTCCGGCGCGCTGACAACAGTAGACGAGACGTTGTTGGCTGATGCCGAGCGGGAAGATTGTTTACTGGCGGTAACCACCAGCGTGCTTTCGTCTTGCTGTGAAGTCTGGGCATTAGCAATGGCGGGGAGCAATAATCCCCCCAAGGCCAGAGGATAAAGCCGTGTCATTTTCATTGTTGTGAGTCCCTGTAAGACGGCGAAACGCCAAAAATACCGACAATGGTGAATTGAAAATGATAACTATTTCTAATAGTGGTGCTACCCGAAACGGTTTTATTTCAACCTGTTTCGGGTCGGTTTGCGCTTATTGGGCTGAATGGCGATAACGGTCGACGGCGAGAGCCGTCAGGCGTTTTTTGTCTATCTTGCCGACGGCGGTGAGCGGCCAGTGGTCCAGATACTCGATTTGGTCAGGAATTTTCCACGCGCTGAGTCCCATACGGGTCAGTTGTTGACGCAGTTGTTGATAGTCAGTTGGCACCTGCTGCGCGATGATAAACGCGCAGATCCGTTCGCCAAGCAGCGTGTCCGGCGCGGCGACCACCGCGCAATCTTGCACTTCCGCTAAACGCAGCAGTGCCGATTCCACTTCAGCAGCGGCTATTTTTTCTCCGGCGCGGTTGATCTGCTCTTTTATGCGCCCCTCAACGTGCAGGTTCCCCGCCTCATCCAGCCTGACATTGTCGCCTGTGCGGTAAAACCCTTGCGCGGTAAAGGCCTGCGCGTTGTGAGCAGGGGCGCGGTAATAGCCCGAAATGGTATAAGGGCCGCGCGTTAATAATTGCCCGGTTTCGCCCGGCGCGACGTCGTTCTCGTCTTGATCAACGATGCGGATTTCATCCAGAGGGGACAACGGGCGCCCCTGGCTGTGGAGAATGGTGGCATGCGGATCGTCCAGCCGGGTAAAACAGAGCAGGCCTTCCGCCATACCGAAAACCTGTTGCAGGGTACAGTCAAAGGTGGCGATAACCTGCTCAGCAAGCGTCGGGTCGAGCCGGGCGCCGCCTGCCTGAATGACGCGCAGCGACGAGAGGTCGCTGTCTTCCCACTCCCTGGCCTGCACCCATAATTGCGCCAGCGCCGGAACCAGGGCGACGTGAGTCACGCCTTCCCGCGCGATTAAAGGCATCACCTCATCACAGCTGGCGCTGTCGGTCAGCACCACTTTTCCGCCGCAGGCAAGCGTTCCCAGAATGCCGGGGCAGGCCAGCGGAAAGTTATGCGCCACCGGGAGGACGGCGAGATATACGCTCTGTTGGCTGATGCCGCACAGTTCAGCAGAAGCGCTGAAGTTATAGCTATAGTCGGCATGTCGGCGCGGGATGAGTTTGGGCGTGCCGGTTGTGCCGCCTGAAAGCAGCAACAACGCGGTGGCGGAAACATCAGGCTGCGGCCACGCCTGTCGCTCACCGTGAAGGGAGAAGAGCGGCGTAAAATCGTCGCTCACGGTCTCTCCTGCGACCAGGACATGACGCAAGCAGGCGTGTTTGTGCGCCATCTGTCGGGCCAGCTCTGCGTGGTTTTCCCCGTGAATAACGTAAGCGACGGGTTGCGCCAGCTCAATCAGCGCGTCGATATCCAGCGCCCGTTGCGAGGGCATCGCCAGCACGGGGATAACGCCCAGTCTTAACAAGGCGAACAGCAGGGTAACAAACGCGTTGTCGTTGGGAAGCTGCACAATCACATGTTCCCCCGAACGCAAACCCAGTGATGACAGACCTGCGGCAAGTTCGTCGACCCGTGCATCAAGCGCGCTGTAGGTTAACGACCCCTTTGCATCAACGACGGCAATTCGCGAGGCATAACGGGCCGCCCAGTGGCGCAACTGTTCGGCAATGGGTAAGGGATACTGTTCAATCAGAGATTCAAAGGAAGAATTCATGCGTCACCTTTCTGAAGTGCTGGGCTGTTTTTGCAACGCGGTCATTGCAGAAAATGCGTGGGGAAAATGGCGGACAATCTGCGTAAAAAAGGACCGGGCTTGTTGAATGGGATAGAAATGATCGCCGTCAATCACCACCGGGCCTGTAACGTGGCTCAGCCACTGACGCCAGGCATCGACCTGCTGCCAGGAGGCTTCGCGATCGTGGCTGCCGCACAATAACAGCGCAGGCGTGCGCAGCGGCGGACAGACGTCGGGCGAGTCGTAGTGATAGCTCTCGGTGGCGTAAAAATCAGCGCGCAGAAGAGGAAGAAACAGTGACATTAATTCCTGGTTTTCCCGCAGTTCAGGAGAACATCCGCCAATGTCTATCAGCTCAGCGATAAAGTCGGCATCATCGCGATGGCTGAGCTGGCGTTCAGAATGCAGATGCGGGGCATGGCACCCGGAAATAATCAGTCCTTGCGGCGCATGCCCCCGTTGCTCCAGAAGTCGGCAGGTTTCAAACGCCACCTGCGCCCCCATGCTGTGCCCGACGAGTAAAAGCGGCGTGTCAGGCGATACAGACGCTTCCAGTTCGTTCGCCAGCAGTGCCGCCAGTTGTGTAATGCTTCTGAGCGGTTCCAGATGGCGAAGGCGATCGCGCCCCGGCCAGGTCATCAGAGAAAGCGCGCTGTTCGCCATTTGATTGTCTCGCCAGTGGCGAAACGCGCTACTGCTGCCGCCAGCGAAAGGGCACATGACCAGATGCGCAGTATTGCCGTTCCGGGCGGGCCATAGCGGGATGCACATTGCAGATTGCGTCACAGCGCCTCCTTATCATCATCGTTGTAGAAACCGGCTAACCGGTCGTGGTGCGGCGGCGTCAGGCGTCTGATCTCCGCATTGCCGGTCTTACGTAAAATCTGCTGCCATAAACGTGATAACGCGATCTGATGTACGCTTTGGCAGGCCGCTGGTGGATGTTCGCCCGCCAGATGGCTGCGCAACTGGTGTAGCAACCAACTGACGCCCTCCGGCCCGACGGTTTCGCAGCAGTCGCGCCAGCTCAGGGGCGCCGCGCTGCGCGTCAGACCCGGCGGATCGCGCAGGATCTCCGGTCTGCGGTAGAGACTGTGGGCGTTCTCCTGATGGTCTGCGACAAACAGGCTGGATGACCAGATGACGGGGCCGTAGCTCGCCTCCAGCGAAAGATGACCTTCCGGCCAGCCCAGCAGCAGGCGGTGCATGATAAGGCTATGCATATCTGGATCGTCAGGATCGAGATAGCGCTGAAGCAGCAGGCAGGCTTCTCCCTCCGGCCAGAAGAGTCTCAGGCAGTGAAAATCGCTAAAGCTGCCAACCACGTCGCACTCCACGGCGGCGGCATCAACGCCCAGAGCCAGCAACAACAAATCCAGCGTGGAGTAGAGCAACTGTCGGCTGGTGGTGGCGTGGACTACCGGCGGCGTCTTGGCCAGGCAGCGACGCTGCTGCTGCGCATCGCGAAGCCATGTGCGTCCCGCGCGCGTATGCGGATAAAACGTGTTTACCCAATAGCAGCAGCCCTGTTCCTGCGCCAGCGTTTGTAAGGAACTGATGTCATCCGGGTGGAGGGGATGCTCCTGAATGACGTGTACGCCGCGCGCCAGAAAGTGTCTGGCAAGCTGCGTACCGGTTCCTCCGGCGACGGTCGAACGCACGACAATACAGGCGATATCCGGCATCCCGGTTATCTGTTCCGGCGAGGTATACAGCGGAATGCCAAACGCATGGGCCAGCTCTCTTGAGCGGGCGCTTCCCTGTGCCAGCAGGCCAACCAGTTCCAGCCCCTCCGGGGGCTGCATAAAGGCATTCAGGTACATTTCGCCAAATTTGGCGCCCACAATCAGTACGCGTTGTTTTGGGGAGGCGGACGGCATCATAACGTGTTCTCCGGTTGCGTTGAGGTTGCGCAAAGCCAGCGCGTAATGTGTTGCGCACAAGCCTGAACGTGGGGGGCTTCCATCATGATTTGCCAGTGGCTGGCTTCAATCACAGCGTCGTCGGCGTTGTTTATCCAGCCCTGCCACTCGGTTTCTGCTGGCGTCCAGCGCGCGGGTCTCCCGGCGGCATACACCATGAGACAGGGGACCGGAACGCTTTCGCCCGGCGTATGCTCAGTCAGTAAACGCAGCAGATGCGCGATGTTGTCGAGCCACGTTTCTGCCGCTTGCAGCGTCAGGTTTTGCGACACCATACCGGCCGTTTTAGCGAGGCTGATAAAGTCGGCAAGCTGGCTGTCGGGCGTCTGCTGGTCGAAATGTTCGGGCAGTGCCAGAGGCGTTTGTCCTTCGGCTAACAGGCGCAGCAGGGCCGCCCGTTTTTCGCAACAGAAATCCTGTCGGCACACGGGATCGATTAACGCGATCCGAACCTGCTCGCCTTTGGCGTACAGGCGCTGTGCGGCGCCCGCAGCGAGAAACGCGCCATACGACCAACCTGCCAGCACATAAGGGCCGTGAGACTGCTGGCGACGGATGCACCCGACATACTCATCGATCATCTGGTCAAGCGTGGCAAAGCGCTGCGGCGATTTTGCTTGCAGGCCGAAAACACGCCTGTTCAGTGCGCTGGCGAGCGGCAGCCAGGCGCTGATATCGCCGTCCGAAGCGTGGAAGACAAACAGGGTTTCGTCGCCGTCGCCCTGGCAAAGGGGTATCGGGTTGTCCTCTCCTGACGTAGCCGCCTGTAGATGGGCGCAGAAGTCGCTCAGCGTCGAATGGCTGAACAGATCCTGAAGGTTAGCCCTGGCAATCCCTCTCCGGTTTAGCTGCGCGACCATCCTTGTCGCCATCAGGCTGTCGCCGCCCAGTTCGAAAAAGTCGTGATGCCTTGCCACGGGGCGAGACAGCAGCGATTGCCAGAGTTCAGCCACCTGTTTTTCCAGCGCCGGATTCCCCCCGGCAACTGGCGTGGGTTTGGCTGGCTCAATCAGCGCATCAGACGGGGCATGCAGCGGCGTAAATAACGCTTCTCTTTGCCGGATCTGTAAAACGGGCAGACCGGTGCCAAAGCGCTGCTGTAAATAGCGGCTCACGGCTTCTTTATCCGGGCGATTTACGCCAGGCGAACGCGCCAGCAGCAGATGCTGGCGCAGCTGCGACGATTCCTGCGCGGGCCACGCCAGCTCGTTTGCAAACCCGGCCTGAACGAGCACCTCCTGCCATGCGGAGCGGGTGAGCATCGGTTTCTCATCCCGGCGGCGGAAATCGCGGTATCCGCTTAATCCCTCAATAAAGCCCACGCTCGCCAGCTGGAATACGCTGTTTCGCTCCGTCGCTTCAACGATCAGCAAACGTCCGCCGGCTTTCAGCAACAGTTTTAATCTGCGCAACGTCTGGACGACATGGCTGGCGTCGTGGAGCACATTGACGGCAACGATCAGGTCGTAACCCGCCTCCGGGTGGGCGGTGAAATCCAGCGGCTGGTTGATGTCGAACAAGGCATAAGACACCCGCGATTCATCATGGAAACGGGCTCTGGCGTCATTGAGGAACTGCGCGGAGACGTCCGTGAAGTGGTACGACTGCCGCGTGTTCCGCGTGGCCTTCAGCACCGGCGCGGTAGTGGCTGCGGTTCCGGCGCCAACCTCCAGAATCCGTTCTGCGCCGCACAAGGCGGCAATCTGCGCGGTATAGCGATTCAGACAGGCGCTGGCGGGGTTGTCGCGATACAGCGCGTCGGTCACGCGATGCTGCTCGTTGAACAGTAATTCCAGCGGAGAACACTGCCCGGAGAAGAGGGCGTCGTGCCGGGCGATGCAGGTTTCCAGATACTGCGCCAGCGCCTGACTCCATTGGCTTGGCGGGCACGCTTCCTGAGGCTCAGGAATCTCGCTGAGCGGAACGCGGCAGCGCCAGCTTTCACCCTCGCGGATCAACCACTCTCTTTCCGTCAGACACTGTAGCCACTGGCGCAGCAGACGCTGGTGAGACGCTTGCGCGGACAGCGCCTGTACTATTGCGCTAAAGCGATGGGCGATCTCCGGCGTGGTAAACAGGCCGTGACGATTTAGCGTGGCCGCGATCCCCTGTAGCGCACGCGCCTCCAGCCAGCGCCAGGTCGCCTCCAGCTCATCAAGCTGCGCCTGCTCAGGCAACGGCAGCGCCAGTTGGGTAAGTTCGTGCTCATCAGGCGTCGCCGCTGATGGCGACGGATCGTCGGCCATTACGATATCCAGCGTCAACGCGCCTTGTTCGGTTATTTCCGCTCTGGCCTGCCGGATGCCGGGGTATTCGAGCGTCGCCTGCTCAATATCCCGCAGGTCGTAGTCCGCCTGCGCGTTCAGCGGCCAGCGTCGGCGGGGAATGTGCCCGGCGATGCCGCTGGCGAGAGCCTTCAGGCTTTCAGGGGCGGCGATGACGGCTTGCAGGATGGCGCAGTAGTCATTAAACATCGCCTCGGCAGCGCCGGGTTCCAGCACGTTGTCCATGCAGTACCAGCTAAACATCAACTCGCCGTCGCTCTCCATGACCTGATGATCCAGCCAGACCTGCGGCGTTTGCGTGAATACATAGCAGGGTTCGCCGAACAGATGGCTCATCGCCTGATCGATAGTCATGCCTTCCAGCGTCATCCCCAGCATACTGGTAAACACCACCGGCATCAGCGGTTGACGCTGTGACCCGCGCAGGCGGCCCAGCTCACGGATCACCTCAACACCGTTCATTTCACTGTGCGCCATGTTTTGCCAGAGGCGCTGTTGGGTCTGTTGCATCTGCTCTTGCAACGTCACCGGCGTTGAGAAGTTAAAATCAACCAGCGTGACGGAGGTAAAATCACCAATCAACTGGTTGATTTGCGGATGGATCGGCTGGCGATTGAAGAACGTCAGGTTCAGCGTAAATGCCGTGGTGCGGCTCCAGCGCTCAAGGGTGGCGGCAAACAGCGTGAGCAGCGCGGCAGACGGTGTGACGCCTTGCTGCTGCCAGCGCTGTTTCACGGTCTGCCATTCTGTCTTGCCGATCGTCGATTTGAAGGTGGTGAAGTGTGGCGTTTCCGGGGGCGTCTCAACCACCGGCAGCTCTGGCGCTAAGGGCAGTTGCGGCAGTTTTTCCTGCCAGTAATCCCAGGCATCGTGCCATGCCGATGTCTGTCGGCGCGCCTGTTCAGCCATTACATAATCACGGAAGGTGATAGCGAGCGGCGCCAGCGTTTCACCGCGCCAGACCTGCGCCAGATCGTCCATCATGACTTTAAAACTCTGCACATCGAACTGCAAAAGGTCGAGGTTCATGTGCAGACGGTAATGGCAATCGTCGATTTCGCTGACCACCAGCTCAAAAAGAGGCCACTGGCCGGCAGGCAAAACGCGATAGCTCAGTTCATGCCGCCGTTTTTCCAGCGCGATGCGCTGTTCTTCCGGGGAAAGCGCGCGCAGATCGTCACGTGGGATGTGATACTCCGGCGTTGTCGCCAGGACTCGCTGCTGCCCGTCGGCATCAACCACCATGCGCAACATATCGTGGCGTGCGATAAGCTGGTTCCATGCTTTCTCCAGTATGGCGAGATCGAACTCATCGTGGCGTTTATCCCACTCAAACAGGACGTGACAGGCGACGCCGCCATAGCCAATGAGGTGGGTTCGCCCCAGCCAGTAGGCGTGTTGAATGGGCGTCAAAGGGAAGGGCGCATAACGCTCGTCGGCGTCGTGCTGCAACACTTCCGGCTGCGAAGCGGCAGGCGCCGCCTCTGGCTTAGAACAGATAAGCTGCGTGATTCCATGAGGAGACAGATCCTGCCACGCCCGTTCCGCATTGATGCGTACGCCCAGGTAGTGCTGAATATCGCTACTGAGTTCAAGGAAGAGCAGCGAGTCCATGCCGAGTTGCAACAGATCCTGGTTTGGATGCAGTGACGCCGGATCGCTCAGCCTTAGCTGAACCGCAATCCGCTTTTTCAGCCATGCCATCACCGCCGTTTCATCGCTCAGGCTGCCGTTAAAGGCGTTGTCATCAGCAGGAGGAATGACAGGCGTTGCGGCTTTTTCTGTGGCGCTGATGTTAAACAGAGCCTGTTGTAATGGGGGCATTTTGTCGGTAAAAACGCGCATCGCCAGTCGCCACGGGGCACCGCGCATCACCGCCTGTTCCAGGTGCCAGCAGCCTTCGGCATCGCTTAACGCGCCCATACCACGGCTGGCGAGCGTCGCCAGCATTTCCGGCGTGGCCGCCCGACCGCTTTCTCCCCATGCGCCCCAGGCGACAGAGAGCGTTTTCGGCGCATCAAGGGTGGAAAACTGCTGGGCCAGCCCGTCCAGGTAGCCGCAGGCCAGCGCATGGGCGCTCTGACCCGGCGCGCCGAGGGTGGCGGCAGCGGAAGAGTAGAGAATAAGATAGCGTCCGTCGTGGTTGCGCAGGGTTTGCAACAGCTGGCTTGCCGCCTGCGCTTTTACCGCGAAAACGGTGGCCAGCTGGTGGTCGTCAAGCTCCAGCAAGGGCGCGTCAGCCAATACGCCAGCGGCATGAATCGCTCCGGCAATGCCGCCGTTGGCCGCCAGATCGTCAAGAACCGTGGCCAGTTGCCCGGCATCGCCCACATCACAACGGCAGACGCGCGTCTGCCCGCCCTCCACGTCGCGTAGCCATGACTCATCCACGCGCGGCGCCAGCAGGGCGATGCGTCGCGCCCCTTTTTCTCTGAGCCAGTTCACGGCAAGGCGGCCTAATCCGCCAAACGCTCCGGTCACCAGATGCCAGCGGTTATCGCCGGTAAACACATTTGCCGGTAATTCGGCGGCGCATCCCGTATTGGGCGCCAGTGAAGGGAGCCAGAGGGTGTTACCCCGCGCGGCGAGCCAGCGCTGTGATAGTGAGACTGCGCTCAACCCTTGATGCAGCGTTTCCCACGGAGTGTTTTCGGCGAGATCGATGGCGGCAATCAACCGTTCCGGCTGTTCGTTGGCCGCGACGCGAAGCAAGGCCCATAGCGCGTGATGGGACGCAGAGAGTGCCTCATTGTCTTCGACTCGCCACGCGCGGCGAGTGACCACAATCAATCCGGCTGCGCTGGCGGTGAGCGCTGCTATCACTTTCTCCGCTAAGGCCAGCGTATCCTCGCTCTCCTCAACAATCATCAGTCGCGAAGAGGCGTGCGGATCGTGAATGATGCCGTATTGCGCCAGCTCGTCGCTGCGCGCAAGCGTACCGGCGCTGAAGCTGAAGGTAAGCGGATGGTCAACGCTGGCGACGTTGAGGGGCGTCCAGCGCCATTGATAATGCGTCTGCGGCGCAGGAAGAGGCGCGGCGGGCGATAGCGGCAGCCACTCGCCAGCAGGATGACGGGCTTCAACGCGCATCTGACCGCGGGAAAAGGCTTCGTTTTGCCAGCTTAAGCGAACCTCCCCCAGCCACTCCGGGGCGGCGACGGGGGGCGGTTCCACAGGGAGAGCGTCGCCATGACGCTGTGAGAGCAGACGCCAGGCCTCCTGCCAGCGGGCGTTAAACCGTTCAGTCTGACCTGCGCAATCAGACCAGTCGGCGAGATAATCACCGTTATCCGTCAGCGCCTGCCCCAACACGGGTTCTGATGGCGCGGTGAATGTTACGGCGCTAACCGCCTGACCGGGCAGCGTGGCGAGAATGATATGTTCGCTCATCCCGGCGGTCGGGCTGCCATCCTGCGGTAGCCATGCCACTTTGCTGAATCCGGCGTGGCGGCACTGTTGCTGCCACTGAGCGGTGGTGAGGAATAACTCACCTTCGCGGGCGTCGAGATCCTGTAGCGGAAGAACCAGCGGGCCGAAAACGAAGTCAAACAGACGCATTGGCTGGGTGATTTCGCGCATCAGCAGGCGCCCGCCCGGCTTGAGCAGGGGGCGCAGATTATCGAGCGTGCGGCCAATATGGCGGGTGGCGTGAATCACGTTCGCCGCCACAATGAGATCGTAAGACTGTGCCTGGAAACCCTGAGACTGCGCCTCTTTTTCGAGATCCAGCTCGCTATACTTCACAAAATCATAGTCGGCGAATTTCTGCTGGGCGCGGCGGGTGAACAGCGCTGAGATATCGGTGAAGTGGTACTCCAGCGCCGGAACACCGTTGAGTTCCGGCAGCAGCCACGCGGTGGTGCCGCCGGTTCCGCCGCCAACTTCAAGAATACGCAACGGCTGGCGGGGCTGACGCGTCTGGACAATGCCGCGTAATACCCCGGCGGCGATTTGGTTGAAATAGCGGCCAAAGCTGAATTCCTGATACAGCACTTCCACGCCGTCGGAGGCGCTTTGCGGGAAGATAATCGCCACCGGTTCTTCCGCGCCGCTCATCATGTCATATAACCGATCGCCGGCACGGGCGATGGTGTCGGGAATAGCCTGAAAACCTTCACAATAACCGGCAAGTTCCGTCAGCAGTGATTCCCGCTGTTGATGTTCAATGGGGCGGGCGCGGACGTATCGCCCGTCGGTGCAGCGGTAATCGCCGTCGACCACGCAGTTATTCAGCAGGCGCTGGAGTAGCTGCTGGTAGCGGGGCAGCAGACGTCCACGGCGCATGATGGTCATGGCGTCCACGCCGTTTTCAATGGCATCGCCGGTACAGCGTTGTACCAGTTGATCGACGTAGATGGCGTGCAGGCGCGTGGCGCACTGTTTAAGCGCTTCCAGGCGGGGGAGATCGAGCGCTGTCGCAGCGCGACTCGCCACCTCCAGCCCGGCAGACAGCGCTGCGTCGGCAGGCTCGCAGGCCGGGGAGACGCGCTCTTTCCAGTAACGCTCAGTATCAAACGGATAACATGGCGCAGCGATACGTTGTCCATCGCCCGCCAGCAGGTCGGCCCACGGTAGGGCGACGCCGGCAGCGTAAAGCTGGAGCAGGGCCTGATTGAGGACATCGCCCGCCTCTTTGTTACGCCGGGCGCTGGCTATCCAGTATGCGTTATCGCGGTATTCGCGCTGCCCGGAAGCAACCAACTGGGCATCGGGCCCCATCTCCAGAAAAACGCGGGCGCCGAGCTGATGCGCTATCTGAATACTCTGGATAAAACGCACCGGCTGGCGCATGTGTCGGCGCCAGTAATCCGCCTGGTTGAGCGTTGACTCATCAATGACGTCGGCGGTGAGCGTGGAAATAATCGGTATTTGCCCCGGCTCTGCGTGCAGCCCCGCGCAGGCGTCCTGGAACCGATCGAGTATCGGCTCCAGTAAAGCGGAGTGCGCCGCGCCGGTTACGCTCAGGCGACGATAGTTAATATCATGCTGCGAGAGCGTGGCGCAAAATACCGCGAGACGGGCTTCCGGCCCGGAAAATACCGTATGTTGCGTACCGTTGTTGGCGGCGAGATCCAGCTCAAACTGGCGAGCCAGCGGCATCAGCGTGTCTTCGTCTGCAAATACCGCCACCATCGCGCCGCTTGCGCACTGCTGCATTAGCGCGCCGCGCCGACAAACCAGTGGCATGACCTGTTCAATCGTATAGTGTCCGCAGACGACGGCAGCGGCAAATTCACCGACGGAATGCCCAATGGCGAAGTCTGGCTTCAGTCCTTCAGCGCGCCAGTGCGCCGCCATCGCGATTTCAAACGCGACAATCGCTGGCTGCGCCCAGGCCATATTGTCCAGCTGCGCCGAATCGGGGTTAAACATCGCTTCGCGCAGTGACGGCGTGAGCATTTCGCTACAGGCGGAAAAACAGCGATCCAGCGTGTCGGCAAACGCCGTTGAGTGCTGGTACATCGTTTGACCCATAGTGCGCCAGTGCGAGCCCTGGCCGGTAAACAGCCACACCTGCTTGCCGCTGGCGCCGTGGCCGCTGTAAACCAGCGCCCCCGATTTCTCACCGGCCCAGGCGCTGAGCGCCGCAGCGGTTTCACGGTTTAATGGCGCCGCCAGGCGGAAGGGAAGATCGAGACGGCGCGCGTGCAGGGCCGTGAAGGCCAGATTGCTGGCATCCGTATTCTCCCTCAGCGCCCCGGCATAATCCGTCGCCAGCCGCCGCAACGCGCTGTCGCTGGCGGCGCTGAGCAGCAGCGCGGTACTTTTTCTGCCGCCATCCGTATTGGGGAGGCGCGCGTTGAGCGCGTCGGGCAGCGAGGCGACGATCATATGGCAGTTGGTGCCGCCAATACCAAAGGAGGAGACGCCCGCATAGCGCATTTCGTCCTGCCACGCCTGCGCCGACACCGGTATGGTAAAGGGACTCTCTTCAAGTTTCAGCGCTGGGTTGGGGGTGTGAAAATTCAGTAAGGGTGGAATTTGCCCGCGGCTGACTGCCAGAACGGTTTTCAGCAGTCCGGCAATGCCCGCCGCGGTATCCAGATGGCCCATATTACTTTTCACGGAGCCGAGCGCACAGCGCTGATCCTGCGGGCGAGGCGCATAGACGTTGCGTAACGCTTCAATTTCAATCGCGTCGCCCAGCGGTGTGCCGGTGCCGTGGGTTTCAATGTAACCTACCTGCCTGTCGTCGATCGCCGCCAGCATTAACGCCTCTTCGATGACTGCCTGTTGCCCTGCGACGGAAGGGGCGGTATAGCCGACCTTTCTGTTGCCGTCGTTGTTGACCGCGCTGGAGAGGATCACCGAGATAATCGGATCGCCTGACAGCAGCGCGTCTCTCAGGCGACGCAGCACCACGCAGCCGAGACCGTTACCGGCCCAGGTGCCCTCAGCCGAGGCGTCAAAAGGACGACAGTGACCATCAGGAGAGAAAATCATTCCGGGCTGGTAGCGGTAGCCCGCTTGCTGGGGGAAAGAGAGCGCCACGCCGCCGGCAACCGCCATATCGGATTCGCCTGCGCGCAGGCTTTCACAGGCCAGATGCACGGCAACCAGCGAACTGGAGCAGGCGGTCTGTACCGATAACGCCGGGCCGTGCAGGTTGAGTTTGTACGCGGCGCGGGTGGCAATATAGTCTTTATCATTGCCCATCAGAGATTGCAGACCTTTTACCTGCGCGACTTCTGTCACGTTCAATGCTTCGCGACCGGGGTAGGTACTCATCCGGGAAGAGGCGAAAACGCCGGTCTTATGGGGGACGGCGCCGGGGGCATAACCGGCATGTTCCAGCGCATGCCAGACCGCCTGCAAAAACAGGCGCTGCTGCGGGTCCATCGACTCCGCTTCCTGTCGCGAATAGCCAAACAGGGTGGCGTCGAAGCAGTCGGCGTTGTCTAACACCGTACCGATATTGACATAATGAGGATCGTCAATGATGGCGGCATCCAGACCGACGGCCAGAAGCTCTTCGCGCGTAAAGCGTCGGCTGCATTCACGACCTTCCAGCAGGTTTTGCCAGAACGTTTCGCCATCCGGCGATTCAGGAAAATGGCAGGCGTAGCCGATAACCGCGACAGGTTCGCAGTCCGGGTAGTGTTGAGCGATCGATGCATCAATGGAATCTGCTGTCGGCGCAGAAGAGAAGCGCAAGTTATCCATAATCGGTCCCGTTTCCTAAGATTCACAAAGTCAATGGAACGCCAGGCGTTCGCGATGGCGTTCCGGGGAAAATCAGTTTGCTTCGCGCTATATCCGCCGCTGACGACGGCGAACAGGGCGAGGACGTTTTGTTTTCTCCACCGTGGCGACGCCGGCCAGATAATCGGCCAGGGCGGCAGGAGAAGGGTGGGTGAAGAGGTCAAGCAACGTCAGGGTGGAAAATTCGTGACGTTGTAACAAAACGTGCAATTGCACCAGATTCAGTGACGTTGCCCCCGCCTCAAAGAAGTTTTCTGCGGGTGTGACAGACTCGCCAACCACCTCGCGGAAGGCGTCGCAAATCAGGCTGACGGTGCTCTCGTCCGCCGCAATGTGTGGCTGAGAGTGCTCAGGGCATACGCGCGGTGGGCGCTCTGCGCATTGCCCTGCGTGTTTAACGGGAGGCACCAGCGCGGCGAGCGGCAGTCGCCAGCCGCTTTCATCCTCGGCCATTCGGTTTAGCAATGCGCAATATTGTTCAAACTGGCGCTCCACCTGCCCGGCAGGAAACAGCGCGGCGACAAAATCCCAGTTAAAGCGCAGTTCGCCTTCGGATTCATAAACCTGGTGATCGAGCCAGACCTGCGGCGTCTGGGAGATGCCCCAAACCGGTTTGAGCAGATTACGCCGGGCGAGGAAGTTATCCTGCTCAAAGCCCAGCGCGCTGGTAAAGACGACGGGCATCGGAATGGCTGGCACGTTTTGCCGTTGCGCCAGTTGACGCATCACGCGGATGGCCGACACATCGCGGTGGTTGAGGTTCTGGCTCAGCCGCTGCTGTAGTGACTGCGCGCTGTGCAGCCAGCTTTCGCCGGGATGCCAGCTCAGCAGCATCAGCGAGGTGAAATCGCCCAGAATCTGGTTGATTTGCGGGTGCAGCGGTCGCCTGTCGAAAAGCGTAAGGTTAAGCGTGAACTCAGGCTGCGCACTCCATGCAGAGAGAACCGTTGACCACACCGACAACAGCACGGCCGACGGGGTGAGATGGGCGTCAGCCGCCCGTTTTTTCAGCCGATGCCAGCGCGTGCTGTCCAGCGCGCCGTTCAGGCGGGCGAAGCGCGGTGTTTCAACTTCCTGAGGCAAGCAGCGCAGCGGCAACGCAGGCGCTGGAGGAATATCATCAAGCTGCGCCTGCCACCATGCCAGAGAATCTGGATTGGGCGACTGTAGCGAGGGCTGTTGCAGATAATCCCTGAAGGTGACGGGCAGCGGCGGAAGCTGCTGCTGCGGGTAGCGGTAGCCGTGCTCCAGTTCCGCCAGCAGGATCTGCATGCTCAGACCGTCAAGCAACAGGTTATCCAGACACAGCCACAGGCGGGCGGGCATCCCGTCCACGTATCCGACCTGGAGATCGAATACCGGCCACACTTCGGGGTTGAGTACCTGATGCGCCAGTTTTTCGCGCACCCGCAACGCCTCTTCAGGCGTATGGAGGGTGTGTGCGGGTATCACCCAGGGGGGCGTCTGTTCGAGCACCTGTTGCTGTCCATCACGCACGACGGCGCGCAGCATATCGTGGCGGGCGATTAATCGGTTCCAGACCGTCTCCAGCCGGGTGAGATCCAGATCGGCAATTTCAAATTCAACAAAGAAATGTGAGCCGACGCCGCCCAGGGCAAAGCCTGGCTGACGCCCCACCAGGTAAGCCTGCTGCACGTCGGTAAGCGCAAAGGGCTGGTAGCGATCTTCAGGGGAGTGGACGAATGGTTGTTCGACCGGGACGTCGGTTTTCCGCAGCGTGGCGGCAAAATCCGCCAGCCGGGGATGATTAAACAGGTCGCTTAATTGCGCTTCATAACCTGCCTGATGAAGTTGCCCGGTCAGACGGGTCGCCAGCAGGCTATCGCCGCCTTGCTGGAAGAAGTCGGTTTCTCTGGTGACATTGCCAGTCGATAAGAGTTGCTGCCAGAGGGCGGCAACCTGTTTTTCAATGTCGCCCTGGGGTAAATCCGCTTCGGCCTGGTTTTCCGCTTCAGGGGTATGACGACGCTTCAGCGCCTGATAGTCAATCTTCCCGTTAGCCGTCAGCGGTAAGGCGTCGAGGAAGACGATCCGTTGCGGCACCATCCACCCCGGCAGGCGCCCGGCGAGGGCGGCCTGAAGTTGACGGGGATCGCGGCGCACCTGCCTGTCAGGACATTGTACGAGGAAGCGTTGTAACCCCGCGACCTCATCGCCATGCTGACAATTGAAGGCGGCTGCGCTAAATAATGCCGCCCAGTCGGCGCTGTTATGCAGCAAGGCCTCCGGCTGCCCATCGGTTAACAGAAGCGTGCTGAGCAAGACGGACGGCGTTAACTGGCGAAACTCCATCACGTAGAGCAGCGCGCCGGGAACGGCAAGCTGTTGTAATGTCGCAAGGAGCCCGGGATCTTCCGGCAGCAGACGATGCAGGGCGTTATTAAGCCAGATAATGTCCGCCGAGTGAGCGTGCGCCGCCAGCGTGTCTGCATTCCAGGGGGACAGATGAGCGCCAGGCCAGGGGGCAAGCCTCTGCCGGGCGCTCAGCAGCATCTCCTGGCTCTGCTCAAGCCCGACATACTCAATCTGTCCGGCGTTGAGCTGTGCCAACAGCGATTCTGCGGCGCGGCCGGTGCGGGTTCCCACCTCAAGCAGGCGTACCGGGCGCTGTAAGCGCTGTGCAAGCTGTTGGCAAATTGTCGCCAGTTCCTGAATATACGGGGCGCTGGCCGGATGGTTGAAGGCCAGGCTTTCCGGCGACCACTGCGCGTCGTTCAGTAACGACAGTTCGTCACGGGCGCCGCGAAGAATTTGCGATAAGGTTAAGTCATGTCCGCTGAAATGCGGGTGCTCATCCTCGCGTTCTTCACCAGCGCAGACCTGATAACCTTCAGCAGCGGGCTTCAGTCGCCGTTGCGTCACCAGAAATGCTAACCAGCGTTCCACCACGGCCTGCCAGCGCGGCTGGATAGCGAGTGAGTTCATCAGGGGGAGAGGATCGGCGCCAGCGGTGTGACCCGGCTTTAGTTTTAACAGGCGATGCTGAAGGAAATCGGCTACCTGTTCTGCGGAGATCTCTGGCGAGATGGCGCAACAGGGCAACGTTCCCGCAAGCGTGTGCCACGCCTGCGGCAGTGCCGGGTTCCGATGATCGGTAACGCAAAAAGCCTCGCCCTGAGGAACAACGTATGCCGCCAGCGTTTTTTCTTTTTCGCCGATCGCCAGAACGGTTGCTTGTTTCACCCCCGCCAGCTGGCTGAGCGCGCTTTCGATTTCGCCCAGCTCGATGCGATATCCTCCGACTTTGACCTGCTTGTCGCGACGACCGAGGAACTCGATTGTGCCGTCTGGCCAGTAGCAGCCGAGATCGCCGGTGCGATACCAGCGCTCGTCCGGGAGCGTCAAAAATTGCTGCTCGCTGCGCAGGGGGTCGTTGAAATAGCCTTCCGCGACCCCGATGCCGCCAATCCATAATTCGCCCGGCACCCAGTCAGGGCAGTCCCGGCCCCGTTCATCCACCACCCGGTAGCGTTGGTTGGTTAGCGGAAAACCGTAAGGGATGGAGCGCCAGTGGGCGGGGACGTCGTGAATTTCGCAGGCGTTAGACCAGATAGACGCCTCGGTGGCGCCGCCCATCGCGATAAATTGTCCTTGTGGCCGGAAGGCCCGATAACGGGCGGGGAGGTCAAGCCCGATCCAGTCGCCGGAAAGCATCACTGCGCGCAGGTTTTCCGGCGTGGCGTCGGCGAAACCTTCACACCAGGTCAGCAGCATATCGAACAGCGCCGGGACGCTGTTCCAGAGCGTGACCTGATGGCGCTGGATCAGCTCACACCATGCGTGAGGATCGCGCCGTTGATTTTCCATCACCATCACCAGCGCGCCGCCCGCGCGCAGTACGCCAAAAATGTCGTAAACCGATAAATCAAAATGCAGGGCGGAGAGGGCCAGCACCCTGTCATGCGGGCCAACCTGATAGCGGGTATTGATATCGCAACAGGTGTTGAGCGCTCCCCGGTGAGAAATGACTACCCCTTTCGGCGTGCCGGTAGAGCCGGAAGTGTAGATAATGTAGGCCGGTTGCGTGGGGGCGCGTACCACCGGGTTGACGATCGGCTCCGCCTCAATGGCCTGCTGCCAGGCAAGGACGGGAATATCGTCTGACCCGGCGCTGGCGTCGTGCTGGCAAATGAGCACCAGCCGGACGCTGGCGTCAGCGTAGATTTTCTCGCGCCGTGCGGCAGGCTGGTCCAGCGAAACCGGAACGTAAACCGCCCCGGCCAGCAGGACGGCCAGAACCGCAACAAGTTGTCCTGCGCCTTTCGACATCGTGATAGCCACATTATCGCCGGGCTGAACCCCGCACTCGATTAACCTGCCTGCGCAACGGCGGGCATAGTCTGTCAGCTCATGATAATTCCACTGATAACGCATGTCCGTTACCGCCAGCGCCTGCGGCTGTTGCAGAGCGATACGGAAAATGCCTTCATGCAGCAAACCTTCGGGAATGGGGGCGCCGGTGGCGTTGACCCGTTCGCGTATCGCGCGCTGGCTGGCGGGCATCATATCTGCGAACGGCTTTTGCCAGGCGCTTTCGTCATCGCAGAGTTGGTTAATCAACTGGCAGTAGGCGTCGAACAATGTTTCGACTAACGCCGGAGGGAACAGCGCGTCGTTGCTGTCCCATTGCAGCCAGACCTCGCCGTGATGCTCGAACGCCAGATGATCTATCCAGACCTGCGGCGTTTGCGAGATGCCCCATTCCGGCTCGCCCAACGGCGATTCTGCGCGGCTGCTGTAGAGGGAACTCCCCAGATTGCTGGTAAATACCACCGGGGCGCCGTGGGGGTAGCGCTGCTGGCGTTTGAGTTCACGGAGTAGCTCGACGCCGGACCAGTGGCGATGCTCCCAGTCCTCCGTAAACGTGAGCTGGTTTTTACGCGCCAGGTTGCTGACGGTATCGCCATCGCAGGCGGTATCCAGCAGAAGAATATTGGTGAAGTCGGCAAGCATTGCGCCAACCGCCGGGTGCAGCGGCTGGCGGTCGAATAAGGTGATGTTAAGCAGCAGACGCGTCAGGCCGCCCCAGCGAGCCAGCACGGCAGAAAAACAGGTCGCCAGCGCCATTGTCGGCGTCACGCCATACTCGCCGGCCCGGTTGCTAAAGGCGTGCCAGCGTGTTGCCGGGACAATCATGCGGCGCCGGGTATTACGGACTTCACGCAGCGTGGCGGGTTCGCAGGCCAGCGGCAAGACGGGCGCGGGGGGAAGCGTCGATGCTTTCGCCAGCCAGTAAGCGCGCGCGTCGTCTCTCAGTGGTTGATTGATCTTCTGCTGGTGCAGCAAATACGAGCGGAAATCATAGCGGGTGTCGATAGCCGACAGCGATTCTCCGGCCAGCAGGGCGTTAAGCTCATCGAAGAAAAGCGTAAAGCTGGAGGCATCCATAATCAGCAGGTCAATATTGACATGGAGGCGGTGGCGATTGTCCGGCAAGAGCGTCAGCTGAAAATCAAACGTTTCGCCGATCTCCACGCGTAAAAGACGGTGGCTCAGGCGCTGGCGCAGTGCGTCCAGATAGGCCTGGCGGCTTTCAGCGTCGTTATGGCGTAAATCATGAACGGTGACGCCGTTCCAGTAAGGTTGCGGTAGCCAGACCTGCTGCCCGTCGGGGCGAAAGGCGATATGCAGCATTGGGTGGCGTTGCAGCAAGGTCGTAATGGCCTGCTCCAGCTGCGACGCCGTCAGACAATGGCCTTCAAACTCCTGATACAGGTGGCAACCCACGCCGCCAAGCGTCTGCCCCGGCATGCGGCCCGTCAGGTAGGCGTGCTGTACCGGCGTCAATGGGAAGGGGGTACTTTCGGTCATATTCGGCCAGGATGATTCGTCGGGCGGCGTTTCTTCTTCCGCGTTCTCCGGCGACCGGCTGAGCATTAACTGGTTCCATGCCGCCAGCGTGGGGGCGGCATACAGCTCGCGAAGGGTAAGGCGGTAGCCATTTTTACGAAACCAGTGTAACCATCTCATCAACCTTATGGAATCCAGGCCGGCCTGGATCAGATTGCTCTCTTCATGTAACTGCTGCGGCGTTAAATTCAGTTCCTGTATAAGCCGCTCGCGTAATTGTTGGTAATCAGCCGCGTGGCGGTTGTCCGGTAACAGCGAATCCTGAGATGGTGCGCCAGAAATCATTCTTCCTCCTGATGGCACGTCTTACCGAAAAGCATTGCTCACATGAGAATAATAATTATTAACAATTGGATGCTACCCGAAACGGGTTTATTTATGCCCGTTTCGGGTTGGTAACAGGCGGAAAGAACAGAGGCCCGGATGGGGTATCCGGGCCTCTGTCAGGGAGGAATTTAGGGGGGGGCGACCCCGGTTACATCACGCGTTTAAAGGTCGAAGGGGTTACGCCAAACTGTTTCTGGAAGGCGGCAGAGAAATGGCTGGCGTTGGCATAGCCCAGATCGGCCGCCACCGTCATGACGGAAGTATTGCCGTTGGCCAGGCGTCTTCTGGCTTCCTGCATTCGTTCAGCCTGAAACAGGCCATAGACGCTGTTGTTGAACAGAACGCGGAAGCCTCGCTTAATTTTGAGAACGCTCAGACCGGACTCTCTGGCCAGCTCCGCGACGCCCGGCGCTTGCGTCAGATCAGCCAGCAGCAGATCCTTCGCCCGCAGCAGTTTCTGACGTTCCATCGGGTTGAAGTGGCAGGAGAGGCAACTGGCGTCTTCGCGATGTTCATCCAGCACCAGACTGAGCATGACCAGACTTTGCCCCTGCAACCATAGCGTCGACGGCTTTTGTTCATGGCTGAAGCCGCCGTGCATGCGCATCAGCGCGTGACGCAAAGCCTGAGCCGTTAAATGGGTTTCAGCATTACAACGCTGCTGCTGGCAACAGCAGTGGGAGTCGATCTTATTCTTAATGACCGCGCTAATATCCGGCACCCACAGCGCGAGGGTTTCAGGGCTGAAGGAGAGGGTAATGCTCTCGAATCGGCCACAATAGGAGGCGCTGCCGCGGCAGTCTGGCGTATGGGTAATGTAATGGCGATTGCGCGCAAGCTCCCAGTCGGTGTGGCGCCTGAGTCCCTGAATCGCAAAGCGCGATGTGCCTTCCAGGATGCACGAGAAGTTAATCCTGCCCAGATCGTCGTGTAGCTGCAACGTCTCAGGCCGCGCAAAATGGCCCCTCCAGAGCAAAATATCCATACCTTCCTGCAACGAACAGCGCAGCAGTTCACACTGAGCAGGAATATTGCCATCGTTTGCAGGTTTCCCGACCACCAACTGGTGAATAGAGATTTCAGATTGCGTTTGCGGTGACTCCGTCATGACCTGGTTATCTCCCTGTGGCTTAGACCAATGCGGGTATAAATAGAACCGAATGGGGTAGATGAGTTATTGATAATGGTTATTATTCACATTAATTCTCAGAACGCCACCCTGAATTGTCGTTTTTGGCGTCCGTAAAAATTCATCAGGAAATTCAGTTACTCCCATGTCATCTCAATCATCCAATACTGAATCGCTGTCCCGATTTCCTCTCTGGCAGGTGATTACACCGGTTCGCAGGAAGGTTATTTTAGCTATGGCGCTGGCGGGGCTGGCGGCATTAACCAGCCTGGGGGCGCTCCTTTTTCTGGCGTGGAGCCTGCGTGACATTCGCGCGACGCCTGACGCTATTCCGGCCTGGCCGCTGGGCGGCGTGATCGGCTGCGTGGTCTTAACTTTTGTTCTGCGCTTACAGGCGTTCAACACCTCTCATTACGCGGCTTTTCATCTGGAGAACATTCTGCGCAGCAGATTAGCCCGTAAAGCATTGCAGCTTCCGCCTGGCGTGTTACAGCAAATGGGCAGCGGGTCAGTGGCGAAAGTGATGCTGGATGACGTGAAGTCACTGCATATTTTTGTGGCCGACAGCACGCCGCTCTATGCCCGCGCGATCATCATGCCGCTGGCGACAATCGTTATCTTGTTCTGGCTGGACTGGCGGCTGGCAATCGCGACGCTGGGGGTACTGGCGTTTGGCTCGGTTGTTCTCGTGCTTGCCCGCCAGCGTTCGGAAGATATGGCTCAGCGTTATCATAAGGCGCGCGAGCAGGTCAGTGCGGCGGTTATTGAGTTCGTGCAGGCCATGCCCGTGGTGAGAACGTTTGATAGCGGCAGCACCAGTTTTTTGCGCTATCAACGCGCCCTTGAAGAGTGGGTCGATGTGCTCAAAACCTGGTATCGCAAAGCCGGTTTTTCAGCGCGTTTTTCCTTCTCGATTCTGAATCCTCTCCCGACCCTGTTTGTCCTGATCTGGTCGGGATACGGCCTGTTGCACTATGGCAGTCTCGATTTTATCGCGTGGGTGGCCGTTTTACTGCTGGGCAGCGGAATGGCCGAAGCCGTAATGCCAATGATGATGCTCAATAACCTGGTCGCGCAAACGCGTTTAAGCATTCAACGTATTTATCAGGTTCTCGCAATGCCGGAGTTATCGCTGCCGCAGTCTGACCAGCAGCCGCAAGAGGCGAGCATTACCTTTGAGCAGGTGAGCTTTCATTATCCGCAAGCGCGTACTGGCGCCGCGTTGCAGGAGGTGAGCTTTCATGTACCTGCCGGGCAAATTGTGGCGCTGGTCGGGCCAAGCGGCGCCGGAAAAAGCACCGTGGCGCGCTTGCTGCTGCGTTACGCCGACCCGGACAAAGGCCATATCCGTATTGGCGGCGTGGATCTGCGTGATATGCAGACGGACACCCTGATGAAGCAACTCTCGTTTGTGTTTCAGGACAACTTCCTTTTTGCCGACACGATAGCCAATAACATTCGTCTGGGCGCGCCGGATACGCCGCTGGAGGCGGTAATAGCGGCGGCCAGAGTGGCGCAGGCCCATGATTTTATTAGCGCGCTGCCAGAAGGTTACAACACGCGAGTCGGGGAACGCGGGGTATTTCTCTCCGGCGGCCAGCGGCAGCGCATCACTATCGCCCGGGCGCTTTTGCAGGATCGCCCCATCCTGGTGCTCGATGAGGCGACGGCGTTTGCTGACCCGGAAAACGAAGCGGCGCTTATCAAGGCGCTCGCGGCGGCCATGCGCGGCCGGACGGTCATCATGGTCGCGCATCGTCTTTCAATGGTGACTCAGGCCGATGTGATATTGCTGTTTTCCGACGGACAGCTCAGGGAAATGGGGAACCATACGCAACTGTTGGCGCAGGGCGGCCTGTATCAACGGCTCTGGCAACACTATCAGCAGGCGCAGCATTGGGTGCCGGGTGGAATACAGGAAGAGGTGGTGGAAAATGAAAGACAATAATCCTGCGGATAACCTGGCCTGGCGCGTCATCTGGCGCCAGCTTATCTCCAGCGTTGGCAGTCAGGCCAGGATGCTGCGGCGCAGTATGCTGGCGCTGTTGCTGGCGGCATTCATGCAGGGGATCGCCTTTGCCTGTCTTTATCCGATCATTGATGCGCTGTTACGGGGAGACGCGCCGCAACTTCTCAACTGGGCTGTGGCCTTCAGCGTTGCCGCGATTGTGACGCTGGCGCTACGCTGGTCTGGTCTGGGCTTTGAATACCGTGGTCATCTGGCGCAGGCCACCCATGAGTTGCGCCTGCGACTTGGCGAGCAGTTACGCCGCGTGCCGCTGGAGAAGCTCCAGCGTGGCAGGGCGGGCGAAATGAACGCCTTGCTGCTGGGCAGCGTGGATGAAAACCTCAATTATGTTATTGCGATAGCCAATATTTTGCTGCTCACCATTGTCACGCCGCTGACGGCGTCGCTGGCGACATTGTGGATAGACTGGCGGCTGGGGCTGGTGATGTTGCTGATCTTCCCTCTGCTGGTGCCGTTTTATTACTGGCGCCGCCCGGCGATGCGGCGACAAATGCAGACGCTGGGGGAAGCGCACCAGCGGCTGAGCGGTGATATCGTTGAATTTGCTCAGGGGATGATGGTATTGCGCACCTGCGGCAGCGATGCCGATAAAAGCCGGGCGCTGCTGGCGCATTTCAATGCGCTGGAAAACTTACAGACCCGCACTCACCGTCAGGGCGCTGGCGCGACGATGCTGATCGCCAGCGTCGTGGAGTTGGGCCTACAGGTGGTGGTGTTATCCGGGATCGTCTGGGTGGTGACGGGCACTCTGAACCTCGCCTTTCTGATTGCCGCCGTCGCGATGATTATGCGCTTTGCAGAACCGATGGCGATGTTTATCAGCTACACCTCGGTTGTGGAACTGATCGCCAGCGCCCTGCAACGGATTGAGCAGTTTATGGCGATAGCGCCGCTTCCCGTCGCAGAGCAAAGCGAGATGCCGGAACGTTACGATATCCGCTTTGACAACGTCAGCTATCGCTACGAAGAAGGCGACGGCCACGCGCTTAATCATGTTTCTTTGACGTTCCCGGCGGCCAGTATGAGCGCGCTGGTGGGCGCCTCCGGCGCAGGCAAAACCACGGTCACTAAACTGTTAATGCGCTATGCCGATCCGCAGCAAGGGCAGATTTCTATTGGCGGCGTCGATATTCGCCGCCTGACGCCGGAACAGCTCAATAGCCTGATTTCTGTTGTTTTCCAGGATGTCTGGCTGTTTGATGACACGCTGCTGGCGAATATCCGTATCGCGCGCCCACAGGCGACGCGACAGGAGGTGGAAGAGGCCGCCCGCGCGGCGCAGTGCCTTGAGTTTATTTCCCGTCTTCCGCAAGGCTGGCTGACGCCAATGGGGGAGATGGGCGGCCAGCTATCGGGCGGCGAGCGCCAGCGGATTTCCATTGCCAGAGCGTTATTGAAAAACGCGCCGGTCGTCATTCTCGATGAACCGACCGCCGCGCTGGATATTGAAAGCGAGCTGGCGGTGCAAAAAGCGATCGATAACCTGGTTCACAACCGGACGGTGATTATCATCGCTCACCGTTTATCCACCATCGCCGGGGCCGGAAACATTCTGGTGATGGAAGAGGGACAGGTGGTTGAGCAGGGTACTCATGCGCAATTGATCTCCCGTCATGGACGTTATCAGGCGCTGTGGCAGGCGCAAATGGCCGCGCGCGTGTGGCGCGACGATGGGGTTTCCGCGTCTGGAGAGTGGGTGCATGAGTGATGTTCAGTCGAATGTGAAACCGCTGACGTTGACGACCGGGCGGGTGATTTTTGCTATTGCCGGCGTCTATGTGACGCAGAGCCTGGTATCGGCGCTGTCTATGCAGTCCTTACCCGCGCTGGTGCGCGCTGCTGGCGGATCGCTGGCGCTTGCCGGTGCGACAACCCTGTTCATGCTGCCCTGGGCGCTGAAGTTTATTTGGGCGCCGTGGATCGAGCGCTGGCGGCTTCCGCCCGGTAGCCAGGAACGCCGTTCCCGCATGTTAATCCTGCGTGGTCAGGTCGCGCTAGCGGCGATCCTGACTATTGCCGCAGCGATTGGCTGGTTTGGGCGAGAAGGGGGATTCCCCGATACGCAAATCGTCGCGTTATTTGTTCTGTTTATGGTGGCAGGCACGGTCGCCTCCACCATTGATATCGCCAGCGACGGCTTTTGCGTCGATCAACTGACCCGCGCGGGTTACGGCTGGGGAAACAGCGTGCAGGTCGGCGGCAGCTATCTGGGAATGATGTGCGGCGGCGGGGTGTTTCTGATGCTGTCGGCGGCATCCGGCTGGCCTGTCGCCATGCTGATGATGGCGGTGCTGATTATGGCGCTGTCACTCCCGCTGTGGCGCATTACGGAGCCGACGCGAACAGCGACTATCCCGCATGTTCCGGCGTTAGGTTATGCGCTAAGGAGGAAGCAGGCGCGCCTGGGCTTACTGCTGGTATTGATGCTGAATTCAGGCATGCGGTTTGTGCTGCCTCTTCTGGCGCCGCTGTTGTTGGATCATGGGTTAAGCATGTCCGCGTTGGGCGCGCTGTTCAGCGGCGGCAATATTGCAGCGGGCATAGCAGGAACGCTGGCCGGCGGATTGCTGATGAAATACACCTCACCCGGCAGAGCGCTGTTGACGGCTTATGGCGTCCAGGGGATCGCGCTGCTGGCGGTGGTGATGACGCTCATGATGGCGCCGGGTCATCTGCTGCTGCCGATTCTCCAGTGTCTGGTCATTGTCCAGTCCATTTCGCTGGCCTGCGCGCTGGTCTGTCTTTACGCCACGCTGATGTCGCTTTCATCGCCTTTGCAGGCCGGTGTCGACTTCACCCTCTTTCAATGTACTGACGCGGCAATCGCCATTCTGGCAGGCGTTATCGGTGGCGTTGTTGCTCAACATTTTGGCTATGCGGCCTGCTTCCTGTTTGCCGGGGCATTCACGTTGCTGGCGGCGTGGGTTGCTTATATCCGGCTGCATTCGGCAAGAGAACTGATGACAAGCGCAATTGATTGATCCGGGAATAACACAGAGAGGTAAGGGATGAAAATCAGTGAATTTCTACACCTGGCGTTACCAGAGGAACAATGGCTGCCGACGATTTCTGGCGTTTTACGCCAGTTCGCAGAAGAAGAATGTTATGTCTATGAGCGTCAACCCTGTTGGTATTTAGGCAAAGGGTGCCAGGCACGGTTGCACATTAATGCCGATGGAACGCAGGCGACATTTATTGATGATGCCGGGGAGCAAAAATGGGCGGTGGATTCCATTGCCGACTGCGCGCGTCGTTTTATGGCACATCCTCAGGTGAAAGGACGTCGGGTTTATGGACAGGTTGGGTTCAACTTTGCGGCGCATGCGCGGGGGATTGCCTTTAACGCCGGGGAGTGGCCGTTGCTGACGTTAACCGTTCCCCGTGAAGAACTTATTTTTGAAAAGGGAAATGTCACCGTTTATGCGGACTCCGCCGACGGGTGCCGACGTTTGTGCGAGTGGGTAAAAGAGGCCAGTACAACGACGCAGAACGCACCACTGGCGGTGGATACCGCCCTCAATGGCGAGGCGTATAAACAACAGGTTGCGCGCGCCGTTGCGGAGATCCGCCGTGGCGAGTATGTCAAAGTGATTGTCTCGCGCGCCATTCCCCTGCCATCGCGGATTGATATGCCCGCCACGCTGTTATACGGGCGGCAGGCAAACACGCCTGTGCGGTCGTTTATGTTCCGTCAGGAAGGACGCGAAGCGCTGGGCTTTAGCCCGGAACTGGTGATGTCAGTGACGGGCAATAAAGTGGTCACTGAACCGCTTGCGGGCACCCGCGATCGCATGGGAAACCCGGAGCATAATAAGGCGAAAGAGGCAGAACTGCTGCACGACAGTAAAGAGGTGCTTGAGCATATCCTTTCTGTCAAAGAAGCGATTGCTGAACTGGAGGCCGTTTGCCTGCCGGGCAGCGTGGTGGTTGAAGATTTAATGTCGGTTCGCCAGCGCGGCAGCGTTCAGCATCTGGGGTCTGGCGTGAGCGGTCAGCTTGCGGAAAACAAGGATGCCTGGGATGCGTTTACCGTGCTGTTTCCGTCGATTACCGCCTCAGGTATCCCTAAAAATGCTGCTCTGAACGCGATTATGCAAATTGAGAAGACGCCGCGAGAGCTTTATTCCGGCGCAATCCTGCTGCTGGACGATACGCGCTTTGATGCGGCGCTAGTCCTGCGTTCCGTATTTCAGGACAGCCAGCGCAGCTGGATACAGGCGGGGGCGGGGATCATCGCGCAATCTACGCCGGAACGCGAACTGACGGAAACCCGGGAGAAATTAGCGAGCATTGCGCCCTATTTAATAGCGGCAGAGCAGGGGTAGTCGGGTGAGATTGCCCGCCCTGGCAGTCAGCGGCTGGTTATTAATGTGAAGTGCAGCGTTATGAAAAAAATCCACGCCAGAGCGTGGATTTTTGTTATTCGTGAAAGGTGTCTCTTTCACGAAGATACGTTATGGGTCAAAAGCTCAGATCCCTGAAAACCACAATTCCCTTGAGCGAACATTTAACCATGCCAACATTGAAGGGAGTTCGCTAACCATTATCAACGGGGATGGCCGGATATCTTAGATTGACTCATACTCGGTTCTGAATTCTCTGCTAGCGTTGATAATTTGTAGTTTCCATTATCCGTAAAAATAACTAGATAGTTCGACCGGGAACTGCTTTCCCAGAGTAATGACCTGGGTAAGGTTAGCTGCTTCATTTAGCTCTCCCGCAAGCATTCGAAAGCTATTATCAAAGCGATGTATCTTAGCTGCTGTCAAACCATATCGCTTCTCGCAGGTTTTAACAAACTCTTTTATCCCGACTAACAGTTTTTCGCTGACGGGTTTTATTTCTAGATGACTTTCTGAAGAGTCATCAATTTCAAAGGAAAATTGATGGGCTGCCTCATTTCTTAAATTTTTCAAAAGCCAGACTATATTAATAAGTTTCATCTTGAGTAGCTTGTTATTTCTGCAAAATACTATTTTCTCATTAAATGTCATTTCATCAATGGACCCGGTTACTGACAGTCCACTATTAATTATTATTTTGTACAACATTCCTTCTACATATGTAGCATGAGAAATTATATCTGAGCGGCATTCGAAATGATCAATACCAGCATGATGAGGGCGTGTTTTTATTTTGTTAAATTCGTCACCAATCGAGTTTCCCGGCAGTGTGATGCGGATGAAATGAGGGAATCGCAGGTTATCGAGATTGAGTTTCTCTCTCAAATTTAGCTGAAAAGAAAGCCCGTAATGCTCAGAATATTGTGCTATAGCAAAGTTATTTGTAATAACATCCCAAAATCGTGAAAAAGGATATTTTAGAATTAATTTAGTACCGCTGTCATCGTTTTTATAAATCGTGTCGCCATCAATCGAGGTCCAGTAAAGCCGTTCGACCAAGAGAAAAACTTCTTCGGGTAAAAGGGGGCAGGATGCAACAACTTCTTCTGTGCCAGAGAATGTTGCCTGAAAGAGCGTCTCGATGTGGCCTGGCCTGGAATCATCTATATAACCCTTAAGGTAATAATTTCCTGGAATCCCCATAGGACCCTCACTTGCATAGTGCTTCTTAATGATTCGGATTAGATATATCTTACCTGTGTTACTTGGTTGATCAACTTTTTCCTATTGGTCAATGATGAGTAAAGCTTCCGTTCATGAACACCCATTTCGGGCAGATTTATGTTTAGTGCAAAGGGCAATGATGAGTCGACAGCGGCTGAGCGCAGCTGGCGACCAGATGTTGTCGCTCATTGCGGAGAATCTTCACTCAAAAACGGTGAGTGGAAATCTACTGACAAAATCGTATGATGCAGGTAAAGATACTCGAATATGCTGTACGCATCTGCAAGATGCGCGTCAGGATAAATAAAATACACTGCTAAAGTTGAGGTTGTGCTAATGGAATTTGAGGCGGAAAAAGTAACCTTTGAGAGAAAGGTAAGACGTTATCTCTCCGCTAGCGTGAAGCGGCAGGTAGCTATATTGAGCGGCTATCGATGCTCGTTTCCAGGTTGTGATCAAAACCTCATGCTTCAGGACTCATCATTTATTGGGGAAATAGCTTCGATTGAAGCCATTCACTCTCACGGGCCAAGACACAACCCTTCTACAAATGCAGACCAACTACTTCAAACAGAAAACTATCTTCTGTTGTGCCCGAATCATCATGCGATTATTGACAGGCAGCCGGAAATATATTCGGCTGAGTGGCTAAGAAAGGCCAGGAAAGAACATTTAAATAAAATATCAGAAATAGTGTCTGCCTCTAAGTGTGTAGCAGAGGTCAAGCTGGATGAGCAGGTCGAAATCTCTTTAGAGGAAGCAATAGGTGTCTGGAAAGTAAATCGTGAAAATGCATCCGAGGAATTCTGGCAAACTCTTCTACAAAAATGTCCTGCTGTATTATCACAGATATTTCCACAAAGTATGTTTCAGTTAGGCAGTAAATGCTATGTTGGCGGAAAATCGATAAACAATTCGGGTGGTAATCTTGTCGATTTTATCTACGCAAGCAGACTGACTGGAAATATAGTATTGGTCGAAATAAAGACCCCAAAGACGATATTACTGGGGAAAAGATATAGAACTAATGCCTATTCAATTAGCGAAGAACTATCTGGGGCGTTTGTTCAGGTGTTAAATTATAAAGACCAATTAATGAAAGAATACTTCAAGCTAAGTGAAGGTAACGGAGGTGATTCATTTTCGGCATTCAATCCTAAATGCTTAATTGTTATTGGTACACTTGAGTCAGAGCTTAAAAATAATAGTCAATACAAATCATTTGAGCTATTCAGAAATAGTATGACAAACGTTGAGATTGTCACTTATGACGAGCTATTTCAAAAGGCTCAAGACATTCTGGATATGATTAAATAACATGTAATATCGTTTTTAGCCGACTTCCGCCTGTCATTGTGGACAAGAAGCCTCATACAAAGGATAATTTATAACTACAACCACTTAAGGCGTCTACAAAATGGGTGGCTATTCAGATTATAACCACCGCTATACTCAGTTCCGACCGCACTTCCATGATATCAACGGATACGCTTTAAATAAAAAATCCACGCAATTGCGTGGATTTTATGGGTTTTTGTGGACTTTACGAGGTTTATTGAAACCTCATAAGGCAACAAATTTTATTTAGACGTTGAACAAGAAGTTCATCACATCGCCGTCTTTAACGATGTAGTCTTTGCCTTCCGCACGCATCTTACCGGCTTCTTTCGCGCCTTGTTCACCTTTGTACGTGATGAAGTCGTCGAAAGCGATGGTCTGCGCACGAATAAAGCCTTTCTCAAAATCGGTGTGAATTTTACCCGCAGCCTGCGGTGCGGTTGCGCCGACAGGAATCGTCCACGCGCGTACTTCTTTCACGCCAGCGGTAAAATAAGTTTGCAGATTCAGCAGCTTGTAGCCCGCACGAATAACGCGGTTGAGACCCGGTTCTTCAATACCCAACTCAGCCATAAATTCGTCACGGTCAGCATCGTCGAGTTCTGCGATGTCGGCCTCGATAGCGGCACAAACCGGAACCACGACAGAGCCTTCTGCATCGGCAATGGCGCGAACCTGATCCAGGTACGGGTTATTTTCGAAGCCATCTTCGTTGACGTTAGCTATATACATGGTTGGCTTCAGCGTCAGGAAGCTCAGATAGCGGATCGCCGCTTTATCTTCGTCTGTCAGATCCAGTGAGCGCAGCATGCCGGCGTTTTCCAGGTGCGGCAGGCATTTCTCCAGCGCGGCCAGCTCAGCTTTCGCGTCTTTATCGCCGCCTTTGGCTTTCTTCTGCACGCGGTGAATGGCGCGTTCACAGGTATCAAGGTCGGACAGCGCCAGCTCGGTGTTGATAACGTCAATATCTTCCGCCGGGTTTACTTTCCCCGCAACGTGGATGATGTTGTCGTTTTCAAAGCAGCGTACTACGTGACCAATCGCTTCGGTTTCACGGATGTTTGTCAGGAACTGGTTACCCAGGCCTTCGCCTTTCGACGCGCCTTTTACCAGACCGGCAATGTCGACGAACTCCATGGTGGTAGGGAGAATGCGCTGCGGCTTGACAATCTCAGCCAGTTTGTCCAGACGCGGATCGGGCATCGGCACTACACCGGTATTTGGCTCGATGGTGCAGAACGGGAAGTTTGCCGCTTCAATACCGGCTTTAGTCAGGGCGTTGAACAGGGTGGATTTCCCGACGTTGGGCAAACCAACGATACCGCATTTGAATCCCATGATTTAAATCACCTTAATATCTTGATAATCAACCTGTTGCAGAAAACAGATTGTAGAAAAGTAAACAACTTTGCCTATTATACACAGCGCGCGGCAAAAATGCCGCACATCACTGCTTATTGTGCTTTAAAGGCATGTAATCGGTTCGTCGCTTTGGTTAACCCTTCTTTGAACCAGACTTCAGTACAACGTGCCGCTTCGTCAATGGCGTCGTCAATTAACTTTTGTTCTGACACCGGCGGTTTACCCAGAACAAAACCGACAACTTTATTTTTATCGCCCGGATGACCAATTCCGACACGTAAGCGATGAAAGTTAGGGTTATTACCCAGTTTGTTGATGATGTCTTTCAGGCCATTATGACCACCGTGTCCGCCGCCTAACTTAAATTTCGCGACGCCAGGGGGGAGATCCAGTTCGTCGTGGGCAACCAGAATCTCATCGGGCATGATGCGGTAAAAACTGGCCATCGCGCCGACGGCTTTACCGCTCAGATTCATAAACGTGGTCGGCACCAGCAGGCGAACATCTTCCCCTTCGAGGGTCACTCTGGAGGTGTAACCGAAGAATTTCGGCTCTTCACGCAGAGGCGCGCGTAGTCGCTCTGCCAGTAAATCGACGTACCATGCGCCCGCATTGTGGCGTGTCGCCGCGTATTCTGCGCCGGGGTTCGCCAGGCCGACAATCAATTTAATCGTCACGTTTTTTGTCCTGAGTGTGTCCATAACTGGCGCGTAGTTTACTGTCTGCGGCCGCGCTTGACAAAAAACAGCGTGGATTGCGCCGGAAGCTGAATAATTGCCTGTTTGAACTATTGGAAAGTCAAGCTGTTCAGAGGGTTATTTGTAAAGTTTTGTTGAATAACAGGTTGTAATTGTGATCGCCCACGCACTCATAAAGCACAGTGTTGTCTATACTTTACACATAAGGATTAGGGGTATTCCCTGAAACAACCCAAAAGTTCCGGAGGTGACATATGAAACGCAAAAACGCTTCGTTACTCGGTAACGTGCTCATGGGGTTGGGGTTAGTGGTCATGGTGGTTGGTGTTGGTTATTCTATTTTAAACCAGTTACCGCAGTTTAACCTGCCACAATTTTTTGCACATGGTGCGGTGCTGAGCATCTTTGTCGGTGCCATTCTCTGGCTGGCAGGCGCCCGCGTAGGTGGGCATGAACAGGTGAGCGATCGTTACTGGTGGGTTCGCCACTACGACAAACGTTGCCGCCGTAACGACAATCGCCGTCACAGCTAAGGTATCGCGTCGGTTTAAGACCAGTCAGCGTTGGACTGACTGGTCATTGTCTTAACCACTCTCACTCGTTTTTTCTGACGAGCGTCTCTTTAATCGGCGCAAAATCAGCAGCAATGCCAGCATAATGACCAGATAACTCATTACGTAATGGCCCTGATGCTTTCGCTGTTCAAGCGCCGGATCGGCAGCCCATGCCAGAAAAGCCGTAACGTCCCGCGCGTACTGCTCTTCGGTTTCTGGTATATCGTCCTTTTCTGACCAGTTGATCTCCCCATCAGACAACGGCTTCGGCATGTTAATTATGCCGCCGGGAGCGTATCGGTTTGCCTTCATTTCCGGGTCGTCAGGCAGATAACCTGTCAACAAGGCATAGACGTAATCCGCCCCCTGATCGGTATAGGGCAAGAAGGCATCGAACAGAAATTGCGGGAACCCCCGGTCGTACGTTCTGGCGCGAACGATATAGGTTAAATCGACGGGAAGGGCGCCATTATTAAGATATCTTGCTTCCTGATCGTTAAGGTAGGGCGAGACAAACGTATCATTGAGATTACCTTCCCGCTCGCCAGTTTGACCATCATCCTGAATGTCGGGAAAGACGTAGCCGCTGGCAAGACGCTTTGCCTCTGTGAGCGAGAGTTCGGGCCCGCCTGGCTTTGTCAGGGTGCGAAAATTAAGATGAACCATCCCGTGGCAGGCGCGGCATTTCTCTTCGTAGACCTGTAAACCGCGCCGCAGTTGTTCTTTATCATAGTGGCCCGTTATGCCGCTAAAACTCCACGCCTGGCGAGGTGGCGTCTCTTGCGCACAGACAGCGCTGGCGCCCAGAATGCACAGCCATAAAACGCTATATCTTACTAATCCCTTCATGGCGGTTAATCCTGCTTTTCCAGAAAACGTCGGCAGGGCAGTACGATGACAAACCATCCGAAGTAAACCAGCGTTGAAAGTTGCGATGCCGCGCGTATCCAGCCCTCTTCATTACTGAAACCGTCAGGCAGGTCGGGGCCGACCAGCGCTTTTGAACCCAGCCATCCTAAAAAGAATGCATTAGCAACCCAGAGCCAAAAACCACATTTAACGAGCTTGCTGTAATTGCGAAAGCGGGCGCGTGAAGTGTCGAGCCAGGGGAGAAAATAAAAAATCAGCACTGAAGCACACATGGCGACTATCCCGAGAAGTTCGTTTGGGAAGCAGCGCAAAATGGAAAAGAACGGCAAAAAATACCACTCAGGCGCCACGACAGCGGGCGTTACGGTGGGATCTGCCGGGATAAAATTATCGGCGCTGCTGAGATAGTGCGGGGCAAAGAATAAAAACCAGGCGAACAGCATCATGAAAAGAGTGAGCTTGATGGCATCACTGTCGGTGATTTTATAATCGAAAAACAGTTTCCGGGACTCGCTCTGCGTAAATGTCTTTTTCATTGCCTGCGCAAATGCGGACTGCACGGTGCGGATATGCCATATCGTTCCCCCGACAATGACGAAGGGAATAATAAAATGAAGCACATAAAAACGGCCTAATGTGGGTGTTCCTGGAGCATACCCGCCGACTAAAAACGAATACAACGTATCTCCCACCCACGGGATCGCACGAGTGAATCCGGTAATAACGGTAGCGGCCCAGTAGCTCTTTTGCCCCCAAATCAGGCTATATCCCAGAAATGCGGTGATCATCAGTAACACGTATAACGTCACGCTTATCATCCACATTTTGAGATAAGGCTTTCGGTACACGTTGTAATACATGGCGCGGAAGATGTGCAGGTAACAGGCGAAGAAAAATAGCGATGCGCCAATAGAATGCGCGTTGCGCACCAGTTCGCCGTGTCTCACGGATCGCATAATATGAATGATTGAATCAAAGGCCAGCCCTTCCGTGGGTACATAAAACATCGCCAGAACGAGACCAGAAAGGATTTGTACTCCGAGCATCACCAGCAGAATGATCCCGACGGCAAAAACCCAGACGCCTGCGACCGTACGAGGGAAGGGAATACGCCACACTCGCTCTCGTCGGGGTATGGATAGATGTTCTGCCGCCATTTCAGACTTCCTTCGCGCCAATACGCACCGTCAGGCCATCGGGATGAAACGCGTAATCGGGGATTGCGAGATTCGCCGTAGCGGGCCCCCGCGTGACGCGCCCTGAAGTGTCAAACTCCGAGCCATGACAAGGGCATACCCAGCCTTGCCCACCGGGTTTGGCATTGGGCACACAGCCTGCGTGGGGGCAGTAACCTTGAATGACCAGCCACTGCGGATACTCTGTCTTGATACGTTCGCCGTCAGCCTGCGGATCGATAAAACGATGGACATCCGCCTGCTGCGCTGAGCGAATTTCCTCCGGGGTACGGTGATGAATAAGGATAAGCTTTCCCTGCCAGACTCTTTTCACCGTCTGGCCGACGGCAACCCCGGCAAGAGAGACATCGACAGGTTCGTTTTCCGCTACGGTTTTATCATCCGGCCCCAGTGCGGAGATGAGCGGCCAGACGGCGGCGGTGACGCCCACAGCCCCGACAAATTTTGTGAGTTTACACAGGCATTCTCTCCGCTGTACCTGAACATCTTCATTGCCCTGTTTTTTATCCGCCACCGTGCGCCCCTCACCATTTTCGCGTATCTGGATTACTGTTTCTCAATGCGTGTATAAATGTCCTGAAAACGCTTATCCGCGATCCCCGGCGCCTTAAAGGTTCGATAGCTGTCAGGCAGGGTTACATCACCCACTTTAATGAGCATCACCATCCCTTGCGCGTAATGTGGGGTGCATTTAATACCGTAAAATCCAGGTTTGTCGTACTTGACCTCAATTTCCTCATCAATCTTGCCGACAAATCCGGGGTAGCCTGCTGGCGAAAGCTCTGCGATTGACGCAGCGTTATGGCTCTTATGCTTGCGAATAAACTTCACGGTGTCGCCTGGCTGAATCGCCAGATAATCAGGTTCATATACCATCGGGCCGCCCGCGCCTCTGTTTTTCATCAGCACTTCGTGGGTCTGAGCGAAAGCCGTGGTGGTCAGCGCTAACAGACATAACATGCTCAGGCTTTGCTTAATCAATTTCATGGGTTCTCCCTTAGGTGTTTATTCCGGTCGTTGGTAGCGGATGAAGCAACTCAATCCATCCGGCGCCTGCTCAACGATGGCATTAATGCCAAACCACTGGCTGAGGTTTTCAGGCGTAAAAATGGTTGCAGGGCTGCCCTGCATTGCCAGTTGACCCGCTTTCATTACGAGAATGCGGTCGCAGAACATGGCGGCATGGTTCAGGTCGTGCAGAGCCGCAATGACGGTGAGTTTCTGGCGTTTCACCAGATTAAGCAGACCTATCTGATGTTGAATGTCGAGATGGTTCGTGGGTTCATCCATCAGCAGCACTTTCGGTTGCTGCGCCAGGGCCCGGGCGATATGCAGACGCTGTTTTTCCCCGCCAGAAAAAGTATTCCAGCAGCGATTTTGTACGCGCTGTAGATCTACCTTCTCCAGCATGGTCTGGACAATATCGTCATCTTGTTTAGACCAGGGCGAGAGCAGACTCAACCACGGGGTACGCCCCAGAGAGACAGCCTGCAATGCGGTGAGACGTTCACTGGTTTCCGCTTGTTGTTCCACCAGCGCCACTTTTTGCGCTAAATGGCGGCGCGAGTAGTGGCGAATATTTTTATTCTCCAGCGTTACGCTGCCTGATGAGGGTTTCAGTAAACCGGCAAGCAATGAGATCAGTGATGTTTTGCCTGAGCCATTGGGGCCGATAATGCCGACAAACTCACCGGGCGCGACGTGAAAAGAGACGTCGCTGACGATGGCTTTGCCTTTTACTTCCCAGTGCAGTTGCTGCGCCTGCACCAGGTTTCGGACTGTTGCAGAAGGATAGCGTGGAGCGGTGAGAGCAGAATTTACCGTCATTTTGTCTGGTTTCCTCTGATCAAAATGATGGAAAACGCAGGTGCGCCTACAAGCGCCGTAATCACCCCGATGGGTAACACCTGCCCGGGAAGTAATGTTCTGGAGATTACGTCGGCGATAATGAGAAAAATGGCGCCGATCATGGCGCTGACCGGCAGCAATCGATGGTGTTGATTACCCACCAGCAGGCGGGCGGCATGAGGGATCACCAGGCCGACAAAACCAATCGCCCCGACAATGGAGACCATAATTGCCGTCATCCCGGTAACGGCGGCAATCAGGACTCCGCGCGTGCGTTTTACCGGGATGCCAAGTGACGCTGCGGACTCTGCGCCAAACGAAAATGCATCCAGATGACGGGCGTAACAAAAACATAACGCCACACCGACCAGCGCGGTAGGGACGGCCAAAACGACATCTGGCCAGCGAACGCCGCTCAGATTGCCCAGCAGCCAGAACATAATCCCACGAGCCTGTTCCGCATTCGCTGAGCGAGTGATGATTAGTGAGGTGAGGGCATTAAATAGCTGTGAACTGGCGATCCCGGCCAGGATGATTTGCGTGGTGGCGCTTCCCTGTCTCCCCCCGGCGGCGATCGCCAGTAACGCCACGAAAAGAAAAGCCGTTAACGCCCCAATAAAAGCCCCGAGCGACATGCTGACGATCCCAGCGCCAAGCCCTGTTAAGGCGATCAGAACAGCGCCGGTCGAGGCGCCGGCAGAGATCCCCAGTAGATAAGGTTCTGCCAGCGCGTTTCGTAGCAATGACTGCAATACGACGCCGGAAACCGCCAGACATGCGCCACAACAGGCAGAAACCAACGCCCGCGTCAGGCGATAGTTCCAGATAATGCCCGCATCCAGCGCATCAACGGCATAGCGCGTATCAAAGAACTGGTTAGAAAGCGTATGGATGACATGCTGCCAGGGGATAAACGTCTCGCCAATGGAGATACCCGCCAGTAGAACGCAGCACATTAGCACGCTGACCCAAAGGGCGTGTCCCCCGATTCTTATCGTTAACTGGCCGACAGCGCGACGCGTCCTGCGAGTTTCGCTCATCATCTACCTGCAATCCTGAATACCAGAGGCGCGCTATGCCCGGTAAGACATAGCGCGACATAAAGATTATTGAGCCGTTTTCGGATGCGCCAGACCGTATTCAACCAACGCATCGGCGAGTTTCTCGACGCCATCTATAGTTCTGATGCCGGCGTTCATTGTTTGCACATCCACCACCGGCAGATGGTTCTCCTTCACGGCGGGGATGAGTTTAGTCACGGGATCGGACTTGAGATATTCCAGTTTGACCTGCCAGTCATCTGCCGGGAAACGACGACGGCTCATTTCACCGAGAACAATGACGGACGGGCTGGCTTTCGCGATGGTTTCCCAGCCAACGGTTGGCCACTCTTCAGCAGAATCAATCACATTTTTCACCCCCAGCGTCTGGGCGATCCATGCGGCAGGGCCAAATTTCCCGGCCACATAGGGGTCCAGTTGCAGATCGGCGCTGGAAAACCAGAATACGGCGGAGACGTTTTTATCCATTCCGGCAATTTTATTTTTGGCGGCAGCTTCACGAGCCTTCAGACTGGCGATCAATTCATCGCCTTTGTCCTGCACGTCAAAAATTTTCGCCAGATCGGAGACTTCCTGATAAACCATAGCAATATCAAACATGCCTTTACGTACACCGTCGCCACCGTCTTCGTTGTCTTTAGCGCAGTCCGCAGGCGCGGTATATACCGGCACGTTCAACTCGCTAAACTGCTCGTAAGAGGCGACGGTTCCGGCAGGCCCAATTTGCCATTCAAACTGACTGGCGACCAAATCCGGTTTTTTGGCAATAATGCCTTCAAAGCTGGGGATGTTCTGCGCAATCACGGCCACTTTTTCATTTGCCGCTTTGTAAGCATCCGGGACGGGGCCGAACCACAGCGATGTGCCGACAACGCGCTCGGCCAGCCCCAGGGAATAAAGAATTTCAGTGCTGTTTTGCCCAACCGTGGCAACGCGTTCCGGGGCTTTATTGAAGGTAATATCACGGCCGCAGTTTTTAATTGTCAACGGATAGACTGTTTTTGCTGCATGAGTCAATCCTGATGTGAATAATAACGCTGCGCCAGCCACAGCCAGAAGGTATTTTTTATGAGGTAAAGTAAAGTCTGCGTACATTGTTATCGTCCTGTACATGCCAGAATCTGAACGTCTGGTCATGGTTTATTTGGTTCCATATATCGGGACAGGTACATGACGATAGATGACATTGAATGATGAAATTATGAGAATGCAAAATCTCAGCAGGAATAGGCTCATCAATTCATAATGGTATTTATGCCAAATAAATCATCCCATGGACCATCCCGTCCACTCAATGTGTACAACCCTGACAGCAGGTCTCCTGGCTCGCGGTAATCAGAATATCGGCCTTCCCATAAAGCAAATCTTTACAGTGACCGGTGGTTACAATAACCACACGCAGATATTCGGTATCCGCCTACAGTTGCGGGGGCAGCTATGGAATGAGATTAAAATAATCCGCACCATATTCCTTTCAAAACAACGGCTGTGTTATGAATACTGTCACTGGCGACTGTATCGGCAATCAATAACCTCGTCAACCGTATGAAAAAAGAACAAAAAACATCATACTTTATGGTGATTTTTATATTAATTAATTTAAATTCAAATGGTTGTGTTTTTGTTGGAGTGGTGATTATTGCAACCGCAAGTAATAACGGAAAGGCAAATGAGAATTGATTGACGTTGATCAATTAATCGCGATGAGAAAGAAGGCGTTATTATAAGCAGTGAATGTTATCAATATTGTCGCTGGTAACAATATATTTACACGGTTTTTCCATATGCACGATCTGCCACTCGTCGCCCACATCCATGAAGACGTTAAACAGATTTCGCCGCCAGAATTGATACCCGCCGGGTAAAAAATGATGGGTGTGCAAATATAATATTTTATAGCGTTGCTGCTCGCAAAATTGTTCAGCCAGCGAGACCAGTTGGCTGCCAATACCTTGCCTGCGATAATGCTGATCGACATAGCAGCGACAAATCTCAGCTGTCTCCGGTAAATTATAACGACCGTGCAACATCTCTATTCTGTCATCGTACTGACATATCGCCAGCGTCCCAATTATCTGCTGTTGTTCATTCCAGACGCCGAACAATTGGTTTCTTTCCCGCTCAAGATAATTTCCCTGGAGGTCGAATACGTCGTCACTCGCAGTGGGTAATGCTCTTCCGGCATTAAAATAAAGATTAAGATGCCGAATAATAAAGGACTGTACGGCAGGAATATCGTCCCGCGTTATTTCACGAAAAACAAACGGAGAGGTTGGTTTCATATCGGTTATCGCTAACAAATATCAGGAAAACGATAATAACAAGCCAGACGCAGAAAACCAGTTTTCAACAAGAAAACTTGCCGGTCTGTTGAGGTACAGACCGGCAGCCGGGATTAGATATCCGCCAGCGCGGCATCTTTGTTCGGGAAGAATGCCAGACGACCTGGAATGGGTTTGATACCGGCGCGGGCCATGGTACGCAGCGGCTGGAATTCCACGTTACTGACGCGCAGTTCACAGCCTTCCGGCAAACGCTTCACAAAGCGCTGGAAGGCGTCCAGACCACCGGCATCCAGCACCGGAACGGCGTCCCACTTCAGCACCACAATGCGTTTACCCTCAATGCGTGATTCGAGGTCGGTAAATAACCCTTCCGCGGCGGCGAAAAAGAGCGGCCCGATAACGCGTAATACCAGCACATCATCGGGAACCGTGATGTTTACCGCCGCGAGGCGCGTCATACGGGCAATACGGCGCATAAACAGCAGGGAAGCCAGGACAATCCCGACGCTGATAGCAATCACCATATCGAAGAGCACCGTCAGCGACATACACATCATCATCACGATGATGTCGTCTTTGGGCGCATGTCGCAGTAAATCGACCACCTTATGGGCTTCACTCATGTTCCACGCGACCATCAGCAGCAGCGCGGCCATGGCGGAAAGCGGCAGCCATGACAACAGGGGAGCCAGTGCGAGGAGGGCGAGGATGACCAGAATTGCGTGGATAACGGCGGAAATGGGCGAGGTCGCGCCTGCGCGCACGTTTGCCGCAGAACGGGCGATCGCCGCCGTCGCGGTGATCCCGCCAAAGAACGGCGCCACGATATTCCCCAGTCCCTGGCCGATCAATTCGCTGTTTGCTTTGTGTTTGGTGCCTGTCATGCCGTCGAGCACGACCGCACACAGCAGGGATTCAATCGCCCCCAGCATCGCCATCGAGAAAGCGGCTGGCAATAACGCCCGCAATGAATCCCAGCTTAGCGTGAAATCTGAATCCGGGAGATTCCACGGCAGCACCAGCTGCGGCAGCAGCTGAGGAATGCCGTTGCCCTGCGAACCATCGGCCAGCACATAGTGGAACTGTGAACCAATCGTCGCCACATGGCCACCCAGCAGATTAACCACGGCCATAACGGCGCAGCCCGCCAGCAGCGCCGGAAGATGGCCCGGCAGACGAATCCCCAGACGCGGCCAGAAAACCAGCATACCGAGCGTCACCACGCCAATAGCGGCATCGCCCGGATTAATGGTCGGCAACGCCATAACCAGCGCCCCGACTTTTTGTAGGTAATGCTCCGGCACATGGGCCATTTGCAGACCGAGAAAATCTTTAATCTGCATTGTCCCGATGGTGATGCCGATCCCTGATGTAAAACCTAACGTGACCGATACGGGAATGTATTCGATCAGGCGGCCAAAACGCGCGAGGCCGAAGAGGATCAGGAACATCCCGGACATGAGGGTGGCGACCAGCAGGCCTGCCAGCCCAAATTGTTGCGATACCGGGTAGAGAATAACGACAAATGCGGCGGTCGGGCCGGAGACGCTGAAGCGTGACCCGCCGGTTAAGGCAATAACAATTCCCGCCACAGCGGACGTATAAAGACCGTACTGCGGTGCAACACCACTGCCAATTGCCAGCGCCATCGCCAGCGGGATAGCGATGATCCCGACGGTTACCCCGGCAATCACATCACGGGTGAACCGTGAGGCGGTATATTTTTCTTTCCAGCAAGCGTCGATGAGGGCGCGGAAAGGCATCACATGTGAGGAAAATATTCTGTTCACAATAATGTTTCATCCATGAGCGCATCATCTGTCAACTAAATGGCAGGTGAAGGAGGCATTGGTCATACAAATAAGAGTTACAGACAAAAAAACCCGCCGCAGCGGGTTTTTTAGCCGGGTTCGATTAGTGTTCGAACATAGCTGAAATGGATTCTTCGTTGCTGATACGACGAATCGCTTCGGCCAGCATACCCGACAGTGTCAACGTGCGCACGTTCGGCAGTGCTTTAATTTCATCGGTCAGTGGAATGGTGTCACAGACAACGACTTCATCAATCACCGAATTGCGCAGGTTGTTTGCCGCATTGCCTGAGAAAATCGGGTGAGTCGCGTAGGCGAATACGCGTTTGGCACCACGTTCTTTCAGTGCTTCTGCTGCTTTGCACAGCGTACCACCGGTATCGATCATATCATCAACCAGTACGCAGTCACGACCGGCAACGTCACCGATGATGTGCATCACCTGAGAAACGTTAGCGCGCGGACGACGTTTGTCGATGATCGCCATATCGGTATCGTTCAGCAGCTTAGCGATAGCGCGGGCACGCACAACGCCACCGATATCTGGAGAAACCACAATCGGGTTATCCAGGTTCAGTTGCAGCATATCTTCTAACAGAATTGGGCTACCGAATACGTTATCAACCGGAACGTCAAAGAAGCCCTGGATCTGTTCAGCATGCAGGTCAACGGTGAGAACGCGGTCAACGCCAACGCTGGACAGGAAGTCAGCGACGACTTTTGCGGTAATCGGTACACGAGCGGAACGTACACGACGGTCCTGACGCGCATAGCCAAAGTAAGGGATAACGGCGGTGATACGGCCTGCGGAAGCACGGCGCAGCGCATCGACCATAACAACCAATTCCATCAGGTTGTCGTTAGTAGGGGCACAAGTGGACTGGATGATGAAAATATCACCACCGCGTACATTTTCGTTAATTTGTACGCTGACTTCGCCGTCGCTAAAGCGACCTACAGCGGCGTCGCCGAGAGAAGTGTACAGGCGGTTGGCAATACGTTGTGCTAGTTCCGGGGTGGCGTTACCAGCAAAAAGCTTCATATCAGGCACGAGAAGAACCTCAGGCATGCGTCCATTGGTGGATAGAATCTGCCGAAAACTGTGCGGGCCAGGCAATATCCTATCCAGGCGGTGTATTAAAGAGCGCGATGCAACGTCTGGAACAGGGTGACGTTGTCACCGAAACTCAGCTTGCCCGGCTTAAAGCATGGCTTTTTGCAATGGAGAGAGGTTGACACCCTTCGCCACAAACGCATTGAGCCATTCCGGGGCTTGCTTAAGCACCTGACGAGCAGCGGATTCTGTATCGAATTCAGCAAAGACACAGGCCCCTGTACCAGTCAGGCGCGACGGCGCGTATTCTAACAGCCAGGAAAGCGCCGCATCAACCTCGCGAAAACGTTTTCTTGCGATAACCTCGCAATCATTGCCGAATTCACATTTTAATAACGTTTCTATTGACCTTTTTGGCGTGTTGCGCGGTAATTCGGGGTCCTTGAAAATAACCGGCGTGGGGATGCTTACTCCAGGGTGGGCAACCAGATACCACTTCTCCGGCGGGTCTACCGGCGTCAGGATTTCACCCACGCCCTCGGCGAAGGCCGCATGTCCACGGACAAACACCGGGACGTCCGCGCCCAGCGTTAAGCCTGTTTCCGCCAGTTCATCGACCGATAATCCGCACTGCCAGAGATGATTCAGCGCCACCAGAACGGTCGCCGCATTGGACGAGCCGCCCCCCAGACCGCCACCCATGGGCAAACGTTTCTCGATGCTGATATCCGCGCCGCTGCCTGCGGGCAAACGCCCGTGGGCGGACGCTGTCTTCATCAGCAACCGCGCCGCGCGGACGATCAGATTGTCGTCATTTTCGACGCCCTCGACAGGCGTCAAAAGATGAATTTCGCCGTCGCCGCGTGGCGTAATGCCGATCGTGTCGCCGTAATCAAGAAACTGGAACAGCGTTTGCAATGTGTGATAACCGTCCGCACGCTGTCCGGTGATGTATAAAAACAGATTCAGTTTTGCCGGAGATGGCCAGTGGGTCATCATTTTACAATCCAGTTATCCATCTTCAGTTTGATGCGCTGACCGCCGTCAGAGAGTTCCATATTTGCCGGCATGGCGGGCTGCGTTTTACTGTCGTATCCGCTGTATACCACTTTCCAGTTTTTACCGTCCTGGCGGTAGTTCACTTCGCTCAGGCGGTACTGGTCGTCGAGGGTGTAATCGGTGGCGTCGCCCGGCAGACCGAGAATCCACTGGCGTAAGCTGTTAAGCGGAATGGGCATCCCGGTCAGCTTGCCGATCATCTCTTCGGCGTCGTCGGCGGTGTAACGCTGCCCTTTATTGTCGACCAGTTGCACATTGCCCGGCTGGGCGTTCAGCTCCAGTTCGGTACTGCCCAGCGGATTGGTCAACAGCAGACGGTAGCGATCCTGACCGGTTTGCTGCCAGAAGAAGCGGGCATACACTTTCTGATCGTCGGAGATATAAGCAAACGCGCCACGCGTCTGATACTGATTCAACTTGCGCACGTCCTGCTGATGCTGACGCCACTGAGGGGAGTCGGGACTTTTGCCAGGACCTTTCGGCGCATTGATCGTACAGGCGGTGAGGACCAGGCTAGCCAGCGGAAGCAGGCGGATCAGGCGAAAATCAGGCAGGGTCATAGTGATGACGAATCCTTGTAATACGGTGCGATAATTGCCTGATGGCGCTATGCTTATCAGGCCGACAAACTGAACCCGTCGGTTGGTTGCAGTTATAACCCTTAATGCTAGCGCTGACCGGGTACATCGTCTACGTTCACGTTATCTTAATTTAAACAGTAAGCTATTACTCCAAAAGGAGGCTGTCTCTTTTATTGACCACGAGCATCCTGTATGATGCACCCAGTCTAACCTTATCAACGCTGGTACTATTCCCGCACACATGACCCTTTTAGCGCTCGGTATTAACCATAAAACGGCACCTGTATCGCTGCGAGAACGCGTAACGTTTTCGCCAGATACGCTCGATCAGGCGTTGGACAGCCTGCTTGCGCAGCCGATGGTGCAGGGCGGCGTGGTGTTGTCGACGTGCAACCGTACGGAGCTGTATCTCAGCGTTGAAGAACAGGATAACCTGCAAGAGGCGCTGATTCGTTGGTTATGTGATTACCATAATCTCAATGAAGACGACCTGCGCAATAGCCTCTACTGGCACCAGGACAACGACGCCGTCAGCCACCTGATGCGCGTCGCCAGCGGGCTGGACTCGCTGGTGCTGGGCGAACCGCAAATTCTCGGTCAGGTGAAAAAAGCGTTTGCGGATTCGCAAAAAGGCCATCTGCATGCCAGCGCGCTGGAACGCATGTTCCAGAAATCGTTTTCCGTCGCCAAACGCGTACGCACCGAAACAGACATCGGCGCCAGCGCCGTGTCCGTTGCTTTTGCCGCCTGTACGCTGGCGCGTCAAATTTTCGAATCCCTCTCTACGGTGACGGTGTTGCTGGTCGGGGCGGGTGAAACCATTGAACTGGTCGCGCGCCATCTGCGTGAACATAAAGTACAGAAAATGATCATCGCCAACCGCACCCGCGAACGTGCGCAAGTGCTGGCGGATGAAGTGGGAGCCGAGGTTATTTCGTTGAGCGACATCGACGAACGTCTGCGGGAAGCCGATATTATTATCAGCTCAACCGCCAGTCCGCTGCCGATTATCGGCAAAGGGATGGTGGAGCGCGCGTTAAAAAGCCGCCGTAACCAGCCGATGCTGTTGGTGGACATTGCCGTGCCGCGCGACGTGGAGCCGGAAGTCGGTAAACTGGCGAATGCCTATTTGTACAGCGTTGATGACCTGCAAAGCATCATTTCGCATAACCTGGCGCAGCGTAAAGCGGCGGCAGTGGAAGCCGAAACGATTGTCGCGCAGGAAGCCAGCGAATTTATGGCCTGGCTGCGCTCGCAAAGCGCCAGCGAGACCATCCGCGAATACCGTAGTCAATCAGAGCACGTACGCGATGAACTGACAGTTAAAGCGCTGGCAGCCCTTGAACAGGGCGGCGACGCGCAAGCCATTTTGCAGGATCTGGCATGGAAACTGACCAACCGCCTGATCCATGCGCCAACTAAATCTCTTCAACAGGCTGCCCGTGACGGGGATGACGAACGCCTGAATATTCTGCGCGACAGCCTCGGGCTGGAGTAGCAGCACACCAATCTATTTTTTACAGGGTGCATTTACGCCTATGAAGCCTTCTATCGTTGCCAAACTGGAAGCCCTGCACGAACGCCATGAAGAAGTTCAGGCGCTGTTGGGTGATGCGGGAACCATCGCAGACCAGGAACGCTTTCGCGCGCTGTCGCGTGAGTATGCGCAATTAAGCGATGTTTCTCGCTGTTTTACGGACTGGCAACAGGTTCAGGATGATATCGAAACGGCACAGATGATGCTCGACGATCCTGAAATGCGCGAGATGGCGCAGGATGAACTGCGCGAAGCCAAAGAAAAAGGTGAACAACTGGAGCAACAGTTGCAGGTTCTGCTGCTGCCAAAAGATCCCGATGACGAACGTAACGCTTTCCTCGAAGTGCGCGCCGGAACAGGCGGCGATGAAGCCGCGCTGTTCGCAGGTGATCTGTTCCGCATGTACAGCCGTTACGCTGAAGCGCGTCGCTGGCGAGTAGAGATCATGAGCGCCAGTGAAGGCGAGCATGGCGGCTATAAAGAGATCATCGCCAAAATCAGCGGCGATGGCGTTTACGGGCGACTCAAGTTTGAGTCCGGCGGCCATCGCGTTCAGCGCGTCCCGGCGACCGAATCGCAGGGGCGTATCCACACGTCCGCCTGTACCGTCGCCGTTATGCCGGAACTACCGGAGGCCGAACTGCCGGATATTAACCCGGCTGATTTACGTATCGACACCTTCCGCTCTTCGGGCGCGGGCGGTCAGCACGTTAACACCACCGACTCCGCAATTCGTATTACGCACTTACCGACCGGTATTGTGGTGGAGTGCCAGGACGAACGTTCACAGCATAAAAACAAAGCGAAGGCGCTGTCGGTGCTTGGGGCGCGCATCCATGCCGCAGAAACGGCGAAGCGTCAGCAGGCTGAAGCCTCAACCCGGCGTAACCTGTTAGGCAGCGGCGACCGCAGCGATCGCAACCGTACCTATAACTTCCCGCAGGGTCGCGTGACGGATCATCGTATTAACCTGACCCTCTACCGTCTGGATGAGGCGATGGAGGGGAAACTGGACATGCTCATTGAGCCGATTGTTCAGGAACATCAGGCCGACCAACTGGCGGCGTTGTCCGAGCAGGAATAATGGATTACCAGCACTGGTTGCGTGAGGCGATAAGCCGCTTACAGGAGAGTGAAAGCCCCCGACGTGATGCCGAGATTTTGCTGGGCCACGTTACCGGTAAGGCGCGCACCTTTATTCTGGCATTTGGCGAAACGGCGCTGACCGACACGCAGCGTGAGCAACTGGCGCAGTTGCTGGCGCGTCGTCAGCGCGGCGAACCGGTCGCACACCTGACTGGCATGCGCGAGTTCTGGTCACTGCCGCTGTTTGTCTCGCCCGCTACGCTGATTCCGCGCCCGGACACCGAATGTCTGGTCGAGCAGGCGCTGGCGCGTCTGCCTGATTCGCCGTGTCGGATTCTCGACCTCGGCACCGGAACCGGCGCGATTGCGCTGGCGCTGGCGACAGAGCGACCGGACTGCGAAGTCACGGCGGTAGACCGTATGCCAGACGCCGTGGCGCTGGCTGGCCGTAATGCGCAACATCTGGCGATTCACAATGTTCGCATATTGCAAAGCGACTGGTTCGCGGCGTTGCCGGGGCAGCAATTTGACATTATCGTCAGCAACCCTCCGTATATTGATGCGCATGATCCCCATCTCGCGCAGGGCGATGTGCGTTTTGAACCGCTGTCGGCGCTGGTCGCAGACGATAACGGCATGGCGGATATCACGCACATTATCGCGCAGGCGCGCCATGCGCTGGCGCCGGGGGGGTATCTGTTGCTGGAGCACGGCTGGCAGCAAGGGGCGGCGGTCAGAACCGCGTTGACGCAGGCGGGGTACGTTCAGGTTGAGACCTGCCGTGATTATGGCGACAACGAACGAATCACGCTTGGGCGGATCGCGCCATGAATACATTTACGCTGCTGCTGGGCGTCCATCTGACCAGCGTTACGCTTTCCGTTAGCCTGTTCGTGCTGCGTTTCTGGTGGCGCTATACCCGCCATGCGCTGGCATCCGCACGCTGGACGCGGGTTGTCCCGCCGATTATTGACACCGTTTTGCTGCTTAGCGGAGCGGGGTTGATCATAAAAACGCACATCCTGCCATTCACCGAACAGGGGACATGGCTGACTGAGAAGTTGTTTGGCGTTATCATCTACATCGTTTTGGGTTTTATTGCGCTTGATTATCGTCAGGCGCGCAGTCAGCAGGCGCGCGTTATCGCCTTCCCGCTGGCGCTGGTGGTGCTGTACATCATCATTAAACTCGCCACCACAAAAATACCGTTACTGGGGTAAGTCATGAGGTCGTTAGCTGATTTCGAATTTAATAAAGCGCCACTGTGCGATGGGATGATCCTGGCATCGGAATCGATCCGCCTGGATTTTCCGACGCAAGCGGTCTATGACGAACTGGAACGTCTGGCCAGTCTGGCGCATGAAGAAATTAGCCAGCTCCTGTCTCAGGATGAGCAACTGGAAAAATTGCTGGCACTTTTTTATGGCGAGTGGGGGTTCAGAGATACCCACGGCGTCTACCGTCTTTCTGATGCATTATGGCTCGATCAGGTTCTGAAAAACCGCCAGGGGAGCGCGGTATCGTTAGGCGCAATCTTATTGTGGCTGGCTCACCGGCTGGGTCTCCCATTGGTGCCGGTCATTTTCCCGACCCAGTTGATTCTGCGTATTGAATCGCTGGAGGGGGAAATGTGGCTGATCAACCCATTTAACGGCGAAACGCTCGATGAGCATACGCTGGAAGTCTGGCTGAAGGGCAATATTAGCCCGGTCGCTGAACTGTTTAACGAAGATCTGGATGAGGCGGATAACGCTGAGGTCATTCGCAAGTTGCTGGATACGCTGAAATCTTCCTTGATGGAAGAGCGGCAAATGGAACTGGCGTTGCGCGCCAGCGAAGCGTTACTGCAATTTAACCCGGAAGACCCCTACGAGATCCGCGACCGGGGGCTGATTTATGCGCAACTGGAGTGTGAACATGTTGCGTTGACGGATTTAAGTTATTTTGTTGAACAGTGTCCAGAAGACCCGATCAGCGAAATGATTCGTGCGCAGATTAATACCATTGCGCACAAGCAAATTGTTTTGCATTAATTAATCGACATTTTACCCATGGTTAAGGCGATCCTATGAAACAAAAAGTGGTTAGCATTGGCGACATCAACGTGGCAAATGACCTGCCGTTTGTGCTGTTTGGCGGTATGAACGTGCTGGAATCACGCGATCTGGCGATGCGTATCTGTGAACACTACGTAACCGTGACCCAGAAGCTGGGTATTCCTTATGTGTTCAAAGCCTCTTTTGATAAAGCCAACCGTTCCTCTATTCACTCTTACCGTGGCCCGGGTCTGGAAGAAGGGATGAAGATTTTCCAGGAACTGAAACAAACGTTTGGTGTGAAAGTGATCACCGACGTTCATGAAGCCAGTCAGGCGCAGCCTGTCGCTGACGTGGTGGATGTCATTCAGCTTCCGGCATTCCTCGCTCGCCAGACCGACCTGGTGGAAGCGATGGCAAAAACCGGCGCGGTCATTAACGTGAAAAAACCGCAGTTCGTCAGCCCTGGTCAGATGGGCAATATCGTGGACAAATTCCACGAAGGCGGCAACGATAAAGTGATCCTGTGCGATCGCGGTGCGAACTTCGGCTACGACAACCTGGTTGTTGATATGCTGGGCTTTAGCGTGATGAAGAAAGTTTCCGGTAACTCGCCTGTTATTTTCGACGTCACCCATGCGTTGCAGTGCCGCGACCCGTTTGGCGCCGCGTCTGGCGGTCGTCGCGCGCAGGTTACTGAACTGGCGCGCGCCGGTATGGCGGTAGGTCTGGCCGGTCTGTTCATTGAAGCGCACCCGGACCCGGAGCATGCGAAATGTGACGGTCCGTCCGCGCTGCCGTTAGCGAAGCTGGAACCGTTCCTGAAGCAAATTAAAGCGATTGACGATCTGGTGAAAAGCTTCGGCGAGCTGGATACCGAACACTAAGCGGGGATGATGTGTGCCGGAGGGCGTCTGACGCCGTATCCGGCCTACAATAAACGCGGTTTCGTAAGCCCGGAAAGCGTAAACGCTACCGGGCTTTTTTGTCCGTCAGGCAAAAATGGTCATCAGGTAAGCGATAAACAGAGCCAGATGCGCCGCGCCGTTCAACACATTGGTTCGCCCGGTCGAGAAGGAAATGTGGCACAGCACCAGTGAGGCCACCATTACCACCATCTCCGGGGCGCCCAAACCGAAGAGCAGGTCATTTCCGGTAGCCCATGCAATCAGCGTCACCACCGGTACGGTCAGGGAGATGGTTGCCAGTACCGAACCAAAGAACAGGTTCATGGCTCGCTGTACCTGGTTATTCAACACCGCTTTCAGCGCGCCCAGCCCTTCAGGGGAGAGGATCAGCAAGGCCACGAGGAAACCGGTAAATGCCACTGGCGCATTCAGTTCGGTTAACAGTGTCTCCAGTGGATTGGCGTTCATTTTCGTCACGGCGATAACGGCAATCAGATGTACGATCAGCCATACAGCGTGCCAGATGTTGCTGTGCGCGGACGGTTTGCCGTGGTGCGGGTCATCGTCATCACTTTCATCTTCATGCTCGTAAACGAATAAACTCTGGTGCGTTTTTGTCTGAATCAGCAGGAAAACGCCGTACATCGCGGCGGAAATAAGCGCCACTAACAGCGCCTGAGCCGTAGTAAAATTCGCCCCTGGCAGCGCCATAGGGAAGACCAGTACGATAATCGCCAGCGGAAACAGGGCAATTAAATACTGTTTAATGCCAAACAGGTTCATATATTGCGTGGCGAATTTACGACCGCCAAGCAGCAGAGAAAAACCGACCAGTCCGCCAGTTACAATCATGATGATTGAATAGAGCGTGTCGCGCATCAGCGTTGGCGCGGCGTCGCCGGTGGCCATCAATGCGGAAATTAAACTCACTTCCAGAATAACGACAGAAAGACTTAAGATCAGGGAACCGTAGGGTTCGCCGAGTCGGTGCGCTAATACATCCGCATGGCGGACAACGCTGAAAGCGCTGCTTAAAATACCAATAAGGGCAAGTATATTAATACCGATGACCACTGGTAGTGACTGACTGCTTCCCCATAAGAACAGCACCACCAGTGCCAGAACCGGGAAAATAAGCGAGGTCTCCTTGTGGCGGGTTTTCACCGCCTCATGTGCGTGTGTCATTATGATTCTCCATCTCCGCAGGTGTTTTTAATTATAAATGTATTAAAGATTGTAAAAAATAACAGAAATCGCGGCTTCATCATTGTGTTTTTACGTAATTTTACGGCATGGGCTATTTTTCCCCGCAGAGTGAATAAAAAAGTACGTCTTGTTTAGAGAGTATATGAATAACAGTGGGTTAGTGACAAATAAAAAGTAAAATAGCACCCGACTGGCGAGACAAAACATTGTTGACCACACTAAAGGTTTACAGCAAAAAGAGGAGTCAGCAATGCCTTATAAAACGAAAAGCGATTTGCCGGAAAGCGTGCAGAATGTGCTGCCTGCGCACGCGCAGGATGTCTATAAAGAGGCGTTTAATAGCGCCTGGGAACAATATAAAGATAAAGCGGACAGACGTGACGACGCCAGCCGGGAGGAGACCGCGCATAAGGTTGCCTGGGCTGCCGTCAAAAATGATTACCAAAAAGGGGACGATGATAAGTGGCATAAAAAGCGCTGATCGTCTTCATTTCAGATCAGGCAAATGATGCGCGTTGAGCGTCTGCTGCCTTGCAAGCGGCGATTGAATTGCATATTGTCCTGTTAGTGGTTTCAAAATGAGCAGTTAAAATGCCCGGAAGGCGTCAAAAAAGTGTTGCAGGGAAGTTTGCAGTGGCGGAGGTGTAAGGTGTTAACGCGTGATTTTTTACTGAATGCCGATTGTAAAACGGCGTTTGGCGCTATTGAAGAATCACTACTTTGGTCAGCAGAACAACGGGCTGCTTCACTGGCGGCGACGCTTGCCTGTAGGCCCGATGATGGACCGGTGTGGATCTTCGGTTATGGATCGTTGATGTGGAATCCAGCGTTAGAATTTGACGAGTCCTGTACCGGTACGCTGGTCGGCTGGCACCGGGCGTTTTGTCTGCGTCTGACGGCAGGGCGTGGAACGGCGTGCCAGCCCGGACGGATGCTGGCGCTGAAAGAGGGCGGGCGAACTACTGGCGTGGCTTATAAACTGCCGGAGAACGCGCTGGAGCAGGAGCTGACGCTGCTGTGGAAGCGGGAAATGATTACCGGCTGCTATCTTCCCACCTGGTGCCAGCTGGCGCTGGATGATGGCCGGACGGTCAATGCGCTGGTGTTTATTATGGACCCGCGACACCCGCTGTATGAGTCGGATACTCGCGCTCAGATTATCGCGCCGCTGATCGCTGCCGCCAGTGGGCCGTTGGGCACCAACGCGCAATATCTGTTCTCGCTGGAACAGGAGCTTGCCAGACTGGGGATGCGGGACGATTGTCTGAACGATCTGGTGGCGAAAGTCAGAGGCTTGTTAGGCGAGAATCAGCCGGAAAGGGGATTCAACCCCGGATTTGCCTGAGCGTTGCCCCTGAATCCAGGGGCAAAAACATCAGGCTGCGATATAACTGATGGAGTGTTCCAGTGACTGGCTGTGGCTGTCGATCAGCACGTTCCAGACACCGGTGTACGGTACGGTCAGCCAGGCATTATCACGGTTCTGCACGCTTAAAATATCGGTCTGCGTGTCTTTGACGTGTTTTTTCTCGCTCATTAAATGGATGTGGCAGCGTTCAGAACAACGCACTATCACCGTATCCCCACCAAACAATTTCAAACTTGCTTTCACTAATGCCATTTTTCACCCCGTTCTTGAAAACAACGTACTCCCTTGCGGAAGTGCTGCGTGATGTTGTTCACATTTCACTCACTGCATAACACCAAAGGGTGAGCTCACGGATGCTGATTTTGATCAAAAAATGGCATAACCATTAAACAAAAATGACAAAATGCCTGAAAATCATTGAAAGGGCGTGGTAACTTTCGACAAAAACACGCCCTTATAAGATTAAATTCGGAAATGCCCGGCAGTTTCAGCCAGCTCGCCTGCCTGGCTCTGCAAGGCGCCTGCGGCGGCGGCAGACTGCACCACCAGTTCAGCGTTCTGTTGCACCATGCGATCAAGGTGGTTCACGGAGTGATTTATTTCCTGAATGCCTTTCATCTGCTCACTGGTGGCGATGCTGATTTCATGCATGATGCCGGAGACATGGCCGATGCTGGACAGGATCTCCTGCATACTTTCTCCGGCCAGATGAACATAACGTGAACCTGTCGCGACGCTGGTGGTTGTGGAGTCGATCAACGATTTAATCTCTTTTGCCGCCTGCGCGCTGCGGCTGGCAAGGTTGCGCACTTCACCCGCGACAACGGCAAACCCGCGGCCTTGCTCTCCCGCCCGGGCGGCTTCGACCGAAGCATTCAGCGCCAGAATATTGGTCTGGAACGCAATGCCGTCGATCACGCTGGTGATATCGCCGATTTTCGCCGATGCCCCTTCAATGGATTGCATTGTCGTGATTGCCTGCGAGACCACGTCGCCGCCGCGCGTGGCGGCCTGTGAGGCTTTTTGCGCCTGATCGTTGGCTTCGGCGGCAGATTCCGTGGACTGGGCGACCGATGCGGTGATTTGCTCAACGGCGCTGGCGGTTTCACGCAGGCTGGAGGCGGCCTGCTCGGTACGGCCTGAAAGGTCGCGGTTACCGGCGGCAATCTCCTGCGCGGCCATTTTCACCGAGGCGCTGGCATCGCGTAGCTGTACCATTACCACGGACAGCTTATCGCTAAAACCGTTAAACGCCCTGGCGATTTGTGCGACCTCGTCCGTGCCGCTGTCCGGCAAACGTTGAGACAAATCGTTCGTCCCGTTGGCAATGGCATGCATCGCGTCGCGGATCGTGGACAGACGCTTCATCAGGCGAGCCACCAGAAGGTGCATCACTGCGCCGCCCGCGAGAACCAACAGCAGCAGGGACAGGGTGGACGCCTTCAGCAGCGCCAGCATGCCGGAGGTTGCCTCTTTTTCGTCTAACGCCACGACCAGCCACCAGTGGGTTCCTTGCACCGGCGTCGCCAGCAGCGTTTTACTACTCTCGCCGATCAGCGCCTGAACAGGGTGTCCGCTTTTTACCTGATTGAAATCCACGCCGCTGACGATCTGCGCGAAAGGTTTCATCGTCAGCGCCGGATCGTTGGCGGCGATGAGCGTTCCGTTTTGGTCGAGCAACATACCGCTGCTGGCGGGCGTCGGTCGAATACCGTGTACATTCGCCACGACGGCATCCATCGCGACATCACCGGCGACCACCGCTTTCAGTTCGCCGTTCTCTTTCACCGGAACGGCGAACGTTACCACCAGCTTGCCGGTTCCGGCATCAACATAGGGGGCCGTAACGACGGCAGCGTCAGCGCTGACAACCTGTTGATACCAGGGACGTAACGTCGGATCGAAATCTGGCGGTATGCCTGCCGGGTCGGAGAATTTTGCTGTTTTGCTGGCATACCCGACATAGATATTCGTAAAGCCGCCGCCCAGCGCCATTTGACGAAATACCGGCACCGGATCGTCGGTTAGCGCCGCCTGCTGCAACGAGGAAATCATATTCATTTTGCTGCTAACCCAGTCGGCAATCGCCAGACTGTGGCTGGCGCTGGTACTGATGAGCGTATCCTGCTGCGCTTGTCGGTTATCGAGACGCGTTACCTGAAGGTTAATCAGCGTGTTAAGGAGGAGGGCGACAACCAGACATACCGTTGTCGCCGCAATAATACGGGCGCGAATTGAGCTGAACATAGTATTTCCTTCAGTGTGGTATTGGAAATCCTATCGGCTACCGGGCGGCGATTCTTGAGGCTGCAACCGCGTCCATAAGAAAATAGTATCAGCAGGGCTAAATGCGCGTTAAGCGCTAATGAAGGTGCGCGGAAACCAGGGGCAATTCCCGCGCCGGGGATCAGAAGGTCAGAACTTTATCCGCCGCCAGCGTCCACTGGGCCAGTTCGACCAGCGTACCGACTTCCACGCCGTCAATGAGCGGCAATGTGGTGATTCCCCGCCCGTCGGTACAGGTTTTACACAGTTTCACCGGGACGTTCTGCGCGGTCAGGATCTCCAGCATTTGCTGGATATTGTAACCTTCCGCAGGCTTCTGTCCGCGTAATCCTGCGGTGACGGCATCCGACATTAAAAATAAACGCAGGTCGAGGTCGCCGGCCTGTTCACGTAGCGCAATGGCCAGACGCAGGCTGTTAAATAACGCTTCGCTACCGTATGCCGCACCGTTTGCGACGATCACTATCTTTTGCATTTTGACTCCTGTTGTCAGGGGGGCATGGATATTGCTTGTAGTTACGGGTAGACCTGTTACCCGGGAGAGCAACGATGATGACGAATATGGAAAGCCGCCCCGGCGCCACCCAATGGTTTCATTATGCGCGCCAGCTTGAGAATACGCAGCTTCGCCAACTGGCGCAGTCAGGGAAACTGGTGTCCCGGATTAGCCATCTGGTGCATATGCTACAGTGCGAACGCGGCGCATCCAACATCTGGTTGTGTTCCGCAGGGCAACTTTATGGGCCGGAGATACGCGCCAGCCGCGCGCTGGTGGACGAAGAACACGCCCGGTTGCAGTCCCTGTTGCAGGAGATGAGGCCGATGGCGAACAGCGCGCTCTGTCATCGCATCGCCGGGGCTGTCTGGTGTCTGGAGCAGTTGCCGCAGCTGCGCGAAGCGGTCAGTGGACGGCATAGCGATGCGCCACAGGCGATGGAGCAGTACAGCCGCACGCTGCGCCACCTGTTAAGCATTGTGCCGCAGCTTAACGACAACATCGACCATCCCCACATCGCCGGAGGGATGGTCGCGCTGTACAGCTTTATGCAGGGTAAGGAGCTGGTGGGGCAAGAGCGGGCGCTGGGGGCGATAGGGTTTACGCAAGGGGCGTTCAGCCACGAGATGCGACAGGAACTGGTGGATCGCATTGACGGACAGCAGCTCTGCTTTGACACCTTTATATCGCTGGCGTCACCGGCGGTGGTTCACGCATTTCGCCGACAGTGCGAAGCGGAAGCCGCTATCGAACAGTGGCGCCGTCTGGCCTGTACGCGCCAGCCTGCGCCCGATAAGGGCGAAAGCGCTTTACGCTGGTTCACGCTCCAGACGCAACGGCTGGAGCAACTGCGCAGCATCGAGGAGATGCTGATCGCCGAGTTAATGTCTGCGGTGGAGCGCCGTCTGGCGCAGGATGAGACAACGTTGCCGCTCGCCAGCTGGCTGGATGATGCCACCGACGATACGTTCTCATTGCGCCGGGATAAGCAGTTGCTGCTGGTTGTGCGGCAACAGGCGCGGGAGCTGGAGCAGCTCAGCGGGCAGCTGGCGTCGCTACAGGATGCGCTGGAGGAGCGAAAGGTTATTGATAAGGCCAAATATGTGCTGATGCATCACCAGAATCTGTCTGAAGAGCAGGCCTGGCAGTCGCTGCGCAAAATGGCGATGGATAAGAACCAGCGGATGGTGGACATCGCGCGTGCGCTGCTCACGGTGAAATCGCTCTGGCAGGTGACAACCAAAGGGTAGCTGCACAACGGCTGGGCATCGTGTGCCAGATTCGGGTGCAAGCGCGTTCGCGTACCGCCTGAAAAGCGGCGGAATAGGGGCATGTTGATGTTGGCATCTGAATTGCAGGACTGAAATGGTGAAAGAGTTCTGAAAACAGTTTAGCGGCAAACCAACGACGGTTTGCGCGCGTTTGGGATAAAGGCGTCCTGCAATGCTTCGGCATTGCCGGGCGCTTTTTTTTTGCAATGGGGAGCATGTATGGGTGACAGGTCTGTTTCATTGACGCGACGTCGATTATTGCAGGCAGGGGCCGCGATGGGCGGGGCGCTGCTGGTACCCGGTTTGATGCAGTCCGTGTGGGCGGCAGGGTCGGACAAACCCGAACTTGAAACCGTCAGAGTCGGCTTTATTCCGCTCACCGACTGCGCGCCGCTGATCATCGCCGCGTTGAAAGGGTTTGATAAGAAATACGGCATTACCCTTGTGCCGACCAAAGAGGCCAGTTGGGCGGCGGTGCGCGACAAACTCGTTTCCGGCGAACTGGACGCGGCGCATGTGCTGTATGGCCTGCTCTATGGTCTTGAGCTTGGTATTGCCAGTAAGCCACAGCCGATGGCGAACCTGATGACGCTAAATCAGAACGGGCAGGCAATCACGCTGTCGACGGCGCTTCAGGAGAAAGGCATTACCGACGCTGGCGGATTGAAAAACATGATCGCCGAACAAGCGCCCGGCACTTACACCTTTGCGCATACTTTTCCGACCGGAACGCATGCGATGTGGCTCTATTACTGGCTGGCCAGCGCGGGTATTGACCCGTTCTCTGATGTCCGAATGGTCGTCGTGCCGCCGCCGCAAATGGTGATGAACATGCGTATTGGCAACATGGTGGGTTTTTGCGTCGGTGAACCGTGGAATGCCCGTGCGATTAATGATCGCATTGGTTTTACCGCCACGACCTCACAGGCCATCTGGCCCGATCACCCGGAAAAAATCCTGGGAACGCGCCGTGACTGGGTCGAACAGCATCCAAACACCGCCAGAGCGCTGGTCAGCGCGGTACTGGAGGCGGCGCGCTGGATCGACGCCTCAGTGGAAAACCGACGCGAAACCGCACAAATACTGGCCCGTCGCGCCTGGCTTAATACCAAAGAGCAGTACCTGACCGGACGTATGTTGGGCGAGTACGACAACGGCGCAGGGCATCGCTGGCAGGACGCGCACGCCATTCGTTTTTATCACGATGCGGAAGTGAGTTTTCCGTGGCATTCCGACGGGATGTGGTTCCTGACGCAGTTCCGTCGCTGGGGGCTGCTCAAGGACGCGCCGGATTATAACGCCATCGCCGCCCGGATTAACCGCACGGACATCTGGCGGGACGCCGCCGCAGCGGTAGGCGGCATCACGCCGCCTTCTCAGCTGTTACGCACCAGCACCCTCATGGATGGTTCCGTATGGACCGGGCGGGACCCCGAACGTTACGCCAACAGCTTCACTCTCCATCATCAAGGGGCCTGACATGAAAACAGTACAAAACGCGCAAAGACGCATTCCTGAACCCGCCGCCGGTGAAGTGATTACGCTGCCGCCCGTTACGGTGCGCAGGCGTAATCCGCCGCTGTCGCATCTGATGCGAACGCTGGCGCAGCGAACCGTTCCCGCATTGCTGGGGCTGGCGCTGCTGGTGGTGGGCTGGCAACTGGCGGCCATTAACAGCAAAGGCTTCCCGACGCCGCTCAGCACCCTTGATTCCGCGCTGACGCTGTTTGCCGACCCGTTTTATAACGGTGGGCCTAATGATATGGGGATTGGCTGGAATGTGCTGGCGTCGCTACAGCGTGTGGCGATTGGTTTTGGGCTGGCGGCGCTGGTGGGTATCCCGCTTGGCTTCCTGATCGGCCGGTTCACCTTTTTCTCGCGCATGTTTACCCCGCTGATCGCGCTGCTGCGACCGGTCAGCCCGCTGGCCTGGTTGCCAATTGGCTTGCTGCTGTTTCAGAAAGCGGAACCGGCATCAAGCTGGACTATTTTTATCTGCTCTATCTGGCCGATGGTGATCAACACCGCCGAAGGCGTGCGCCGCATCCCACAGGATTACCTTAACGTTGCCCGTGTCCTGCAACTCCCGGAATGGACGGTGATGCGCCGTATTCTCTTTCCGGCGGTTCTGCCTGCGGTGCTGACCGGCGTGCGCCTGTCTATCGGCATCGCCTGGCTGGTGATTGTGGCGGCGGAAATGCTCACCGGCGGCCTTGGCATTGGCTTTTGGATCTGGAACGAGTGGAACAACCTCAATGTGGAAAACATTCTCATCGCTATCGTCATCATCGGCGTGGTTGGCCTGCTGCTGGAGCAGGGCTTAATGCTGGTGGCGCGTCGTTTTAGCTGGCAGGAAAAATAAGGGGAACACCATGAAACCGTTAATTCAGGTACAGGCTGTCAGTCAGCGTTTTTCTACCGCCAGCGGCGAATTTCTGGCGTTGCAAAACGTCTCTTTCGACATTCATGAAGGTGAAACCGTCAGCCTTATTGGGCATTCCGGCTGCGGGAAATCGACGCTGTTGAATCTGATTGCCGGAATTACGCTCCCTACCGACGGGGGGCTTATTTGCGACAACCGGGAAATCGCCGGGCCGGGGCCGGAAAGGGCGGTGGTCTTTCAGAATCACTCGCTGCTGCCGTGGCTGACCTGCTTCGATAACGTTGCGCTGGCGGTTGATCGGGTCTTTCGCCGCACGATGGGGAAAACAGAGCGTCGGGAATGGATTGAACACAATCTTGAACGGGTGCAAATGGGGCACGCCATGCACAAGCATCCGGGAGAAGTGTCCGGGGGGATGAAGCAGCGCGTCGGCATCGCCCGGGCGCTGGCGATGAAACCCAAAGTGCTGCTGATGGATGAACCGTTTGGCGCGCTGGACGCCCTGACGCGCGCGCATTTGCAGGACACGGTGATGCAAATCCAGCAGTCGCTCAATACCACCATTGTGCTGATTACCCACGATGTGGATGAAGCGGTGCTGCTCTCCGATCGCGTGCTGATGATGACCAACGGCCCGGCGGCGACGGTAGGCGACATTTTGCCCGTCACGCTCCCCCGCCCGCGTAATCGCGTGCAGCTGGCTGACGACAGCCGATACCACCAGTTGCGCCAGCAGATTTTTCACTTCCTCTACGAAAAGCAGCCGAAGGCGGCGTAGGGAGGCGGTATGACGCAGCGACTGGTCATTATCGGAAACGGGATGGCCGCCACCCGTCTGGTGGAGGCGCTGCTGGCGCGGGCGCCGCAGGCCTTCACGATAACCGTGGTGGGGGAAGAACCGCAGCATGCGTATAACCGCATTCAGCTTTCGCCCGTACTGGGCGGCGAAAAGCGCTTTGCGCAGACGCTGCTGCATCCGCCTGAGTGGTATCAGCGCCACGGCGCCACGGTGCTGACGGGGGAAGCCGTCATCGCCGTTGACGCGATAGCGCGTACCGCCACTACCACCGGTCGAACGCTGGCGTGGGATGCGCTGGTGTTTGCCACCGGCTCGGTTCCGTTTATTCCGCCGATCCCCGGCGCTGATTTACCCCATGTGCATGCTTTTCGCACGATTAACGATGTGGACAGCATCCTGCATGGCTGCGGGCCGGTTGCCGTGCTGGGCGGTGGTGTACTTGGGGTCGAAGCGGCCGCCGCGCTGCGACTAAAAGGTGACAATGTCACGTTGATTCATCGTGGCAATCGGTTCATGGAGCAACAGCTTGATGAGCAGGCCGGGGAACTGCTGGCGGAACACCTTAACGCACGCGGGATTGACTGCGTGCTGTCGTCCGGTATCGACAGGATTACGCCTGATGACGTCACGTTGACGAACGGTTGCGTGCTGTCTGCAACGCGCGTGGTGATTGCCACTGGCGTAAAACCCAATACGGTGCTGGCGCAGGCAAGCGGGGTGCCCTGTCAGCGTGGAATTGTGGTGGACGGGCAACTGCGCACGGCGGTGGCAGGGATCAGCGCGATAGGCGAGTGCTGTGAAATCGACGGTCAGACCTGGGGGCTGGTCGCGCCCTGTCTGGCGCACGCGGAGGTGCTGGCGGCTCGCCTGGCGGGAACCCCCGGCGCTGATTTTCACTGGCAGGACAGCGGTACGCGTCTGAAGGTGACGGGCATCGATCTGTTCAGCGCCGGGGAGGTAAACGCCACGGCGGGTGATGACCTGCTGCGCACATTTGACCCGCTGAGCGGCCATTACCGTCGTCTGCTGATCCGCAATGGACGGTTACAGGGGGTGCTGCTGATGGGCGATTGCCGCAGCGCCGCGCCGTTGACTGATTTGCTGGCGCAGGCTGCGTCGGCGAATCCTGACTGGTTATTCGACAGATTTGATACGCAGCCTGCGGCTGCAGGACAGGTGACTATGACAAAACCCACGTTGGCTGTTGTTGGACACGGTATGGTTGGCCACCATTTTCTTGAGCAATGCGTTAGCCGTAATCTGCATCTTGACTATCAGATTGTGGTCTTTGGCGAAGAGCGTTATGCCGCCTATGACCGCGTTCATCTGTCGGAGTATTTCGCCGGGCGCAGCGCAGAATCGCTCTCGCTGGTGGAAGGCGATTTTTTTGCCCGCCACGGTATTGAGCTGCGGTTGTCACAATGCGTCACGGCGATCGATCGGGATGCCCGCGTTATTCGCACCGCCAGCGGACATGAAACGCACTGGGATAAACTGGTGCTGGCAACCGGATCATATCCCTTTGTTCCGCCGGTGAAAGGCGGTGATTCGGCGGCGTGTTTCGTCTATCGCACGCTGGACGATCTGGATGCTATTGCCGCGAAGGCAAAACACTCTCGCCGTGGGGTGGTGATTGGCGGCGGGCTGTTGGGGCTGGAGGCGGCGAACGCCTTGCGGCAATTAGGGCTGGAGACGCATGTTGTCGAGTTCGCGCCATCTTTAATGGCGGTTCAGCTTGATAACGCTGGCGCGGCGATGCTGCGCGAAAAAATCGAGGCGCTGGGCGTGAGCGTGCATACCTCGAAATCCACTGCGGAAATTGTCTCCACCCCGCAAGGGTTACAGTTGGTGTTTACGGATGGTAAGCGTCTGGAGACGGATATGGTGGTGTTTTCTGCCGGTATTCGCCCGCAGGATGCGCTGGCGCGCGGCGCCGGACTTCGTATCGGAGAACGCGGCGGGGTGTGTATTGATAACCACTGTCTGACCTCTGACGCGGATGTTTTTGCCATCGGTGAATGTGCGCTCTGGGACGGCAGGGTGTTTGGGCTGGTTGCGCCGGGCTACCAGATGGCGCGCGTGGCGGCAGCGCAGTTGGCCGGTGAAGATGCGGCGTTCAGCGGGGCGGATATGAGCACCAAACTCAAATTGCTGGGGGTGGATGTGGCCTCGTTCGGCGATGCGCAGGGGCGCACGCCAGGCGCGCAAAGCTATCAGTGGACGCATGGCCCGGAGCAAATCTACAAAAAAATTGTGGTCAGCGCGGACGGCAAGACGCTGCTGGGCGGCGTGCTGGTGGGGGATGCGGCGGATTACGCCACGTTATTGCAAATGATGCTTAACGGTATGGCGCTGCCCGGACAGCCGGAATCGCTGATTTTACCTGCTTTGGCGGGCAGCGCGCCGAAAGCGTTGGGCGTTGCGGCATTACCGGACAGCGCGCAAATATGCTCTTGTCATAACGTCAGCAAGGCGGACATTTGCCAGGCGGTCAGCGCGGGCGCAACGGAGATGGGCGCAATCAAGCAGTGCACCAAAGCGGCAACCGGCTGCGGTGGGTGCAGCGCGCTGGTGAAACAGGTGATGGAGTTCCAGCTGGCGGCACAGGGCGTGGAGGTTAAAAAGGATATCTGCGAACACTTTGCGTACTCGCGACAGGAGATTTACCACCTGGTGCGGGTGAACCGCATCCACACCTTTGAGCAGTTGATTAGCCGCTATGGTCGCGGGCATGGTTGTGAGATTTGCAAACCGCTGGTGGGCTCGGTGCTGGCCTCCTGCTGGAATGAGTATCTGCTAAAACCTGCGCATCTGCCGTTGCAGGACACCAACGATCGTTATTTTGCCAATATCCAGAAAGACGGTTCGTATTCCGTCGTACCGCGCATGGCGGCAGGCGAGGTGACGCCGGATGGGCTGATCGCCATTGGCGAAATCGCCAAACGTTATCAGCTCTACAGCAAAATTACCGGCGGGCAGCGTATCGACTTGTTTGGCGCGCGCCTCGAACAGCTGCCGGATATCTGGCGCGATCTGGTTACCGCCGGTTTTGAAACCGGGCACGCCTACGGGAAGTCGTTGCGCACGGTGAAATCCTGCGTCGGATCAACCTGGTGTCGCTATGGCGTTCAGGATTCAACCGGTCTGGCCGTTACGCTGGAGAACCGCTACAAGGGACTGCGCGCCCCGCACAAAATCAAAATGGCGGTCTCCGGCTGTACCCGCGAGTGTGCCGAAGCGCAGGGGAAAGACGTTGGCGTGATCTCCACCGATAAGGGCTGGAACCTGTATGTCTGCGGAAACGGCGGTATGAAGCCGCGTCATGCGGATCTGTTCGCCAGCGATCTGGATGACGCCACGCTGATTAAATTCGTGGATCGCTTCCTGATGTTCTATATCCGTACCGCCGATCGCCTGCAACGCACCAGCACCTGGATGGATAATCTTGAAGGGGGCATCGACTATCTGCGCGAGGTGGTTATACACGACAGCCTGGGTATCGGCGACGAGCTTGAACAGGAGATGGCGCGGATTGTGGAAACATACCAGTGTGAATGGCAAACCACGCTGAACGATCCGCAGCGTCTGGCGCTGTTCCGCTCCAGCGTGAACGGTGACGAACCGGATGAAGCCGTAGCGCGCCAGATGCTACGTGGGCAACCGCAGTTGGCGAAACCGGCGGCGCCAGCGAGAGCCATCCTGCCGACAAAACCCTGGCAGGAGGTTTGTCAGCTGGAGGAGATCCCCGAGCAGGCGGGCATTGGCGCCCGTTTAGGCAACCTGCAAATTGCGCTGTTTCGCTTTGGTCAGACGATTTACGCCCTTGATAACCATGAACCTGGCAGCGACGCAAACGTGCTTTCCCGGGGAATTCTGGGGGATGCCGGCGGTGAACCCGTTGTCATTTCACCGCTCTACAAACAGCGTATTCGCCTGCGCGATGGTCGGCAGTATGACAGCGGTGAGCCCGTTGTGCGCGCCTGGCCGGTGAAAGTCGAAGCGGGCAAGGTATGGGTCGGGAATCAGGCGCTACTGCTGCGCGCGGAGGCGTCATGAATGAAACCCGGACAACGTGCCCTTACTGCGGCGTCGGCTGTGGGGTGATCGCCCGCGTCAGCGAACAGGGCGTCACGGTTCAGGGCGATCCCGATCACCCGGCCAATTTTGGGCGACTGTGTGTGAAAGGCGCCGCGCTGGGAGAAACCACCGGCCTGACCGGACGGTTATTACACCCGCAGGTTAACGGTGAAACGGTAAGCTGGCAGCAGGCGCTGAATACGGCGGGCGAGCGCCTGCGTAGCATCATCGCGCAATATGGCCCTGCGTCGGTGGCTTTCTACGCCTCGGGACAACTGCTGACGGAAGACTACTATGCGGCGAATAAGCTGATGAAGGGATTCATCGGTGCGGCCAATATTGATACCAATTCGCGCCTGTGCATGTCGTCAGCCGTTACGGGCTACAAACGCGCGTTTGGCGCGGATGTGGTGCCATGCAGCTACGAAGATATAGAGCGCAGCGATCTGGTGATTCTGGTCGGCTCGAACGCGGCGTGGACGCATCCGGTGCTCTATCAGCGCCTGGTGCAGGCGCGAAAAGAGAACCCGTCCATGAAAGTGGTGGTGATTGATCCCCGGCGCACCGCCACCTGTGATATTGCGGATATGCACCTGGCTCTGACGCCCGGCAGCGATGGCGGGCTGTTTGTCGGGCTGCTGCACGCCATCGCGACAAGCGGCGAATATGACGTCGATTTTGATGATGCGCAGGCGGCGTTTGCCCGCGCCAGCCGCTGGCCTGTTGAGCGAGTCGCGCAATTTTGTGGTCTGGAACCCGCGGAAATCCGCCGGTTTTATGATGGCTTTCTGACCGCGCCGCGCGCAATCACCCTTTACACGATGGGGATTAACCAGTCCGCCAGCGGCAGTGATAAATGTAACGCGATCATTAATGTACACCTTGCCAGCGGTAAATACGGGCGGGAAGGCTGCGGGCCTTTTTCGCTGACCGGACAGCCAAATGCGATGGGAGGGCGTGAAGTCGGCGGGCTGGCGACACAGCTGGCGGCGCACATGAATTTTGAGCCGCAGGATCTGTCGCGGGTTGCCCGTTTCTGGGGCACGGAGCGGCTGGCGCAGACGCCAGGGTTGATGGCGGTGGATCTGTTCGACGCTATCGCGCGCGGCGAGGTGAAGGCGGTGTGGATCATGGGCACGAATCCGGCGGTATCGCTGCCGGACACTCATGCCGTCTGTCAGGCGCTGTCTGCCTGCCCGTTGGTCATTGTCTCGGAGGTGGTGGCCGATACCGATACTAGTCGACTGGCGCATATCCGGTTTCCGGCGCTGGCCTGGGGGGAGAAAAACGGCACCGTCACCAACTCTGAACGGCGCATCTCGCGTCAGCGCGCATTTTTAACCGCCCCCGGCGAGGCCAGAGCAGACTGGTGGATTGTCGCGCAGATGGCGAAACAACTCGGTTTTGGTGAGGCATTCGCCTGGCAGGATGCGTGGGATGTCTTTCGGGAACACGCTGCGCTGTCGGGGTTTGAAAATGACGGCGACCGCGCGTTTGATATTGGCGCGCTGGCGGATCTGAACCGCGCGGCGTGGGATGAAATGGCGCCTGTCCGCTGGCCGGTCAGCCGTCACCACGGAGCGCTGAACCTGGCTCGCGGCTGGCATCGCAATAAGCGTCTGCGGCTGGTGCCCGTTGAACCGGAGGGCATGAGAACGCGCTGTGACGCGCTCTATCCGCTTATTTTAAACAGCGGCCGCCTGCGCGATCAGTGGCACACCATGACCCGAACCGGAACGGTGGTTCGGCTTATGCAGCACATTAGCGAACCGATTGTTGAGGTTTCACCGTCCGATGCCGCCCGTTTTCACCTGGTGGATGGCGCATTTGGCCGTATCAGCTCTTCGCGTGGGGTAATGGTCGCCAGAGTGGTGATTCAGGCCGGCTTGCGGGAAGGGACGGCGTTTACGCCGATGCACTGGAATAATCGCTTTGCCCGGCAGGGAAGGGTGAATGCGCTGGTCGCGCCCGTCTGCGATCCTCAATCAGGGCAGCCGGAGAGTAAACAAACGGCGGTACGCATCACGCCGTGGCAGCCGCGCTGGCAGGGGGAACTGTTCATCCGCGAAGAGATAACCTTTCCTCCTTTTGTTCACTGGTGGCGTAAAGCGGCGGAAGGCGTGGCGCGTTTCACCCTCGCAAGCGATCGTGACGATCGCGACTGGTTGCTGGCGATGTGCCGCGAACAGCACTGGCAATTGCAGACCGCGCAGACGCCGCAGGGGCTGAATATTCTGGCCTGGCAGGCGGAACAGTTAATGCTGGGGTTCTGGTCAGATGCGATAAAACCCGAAACAGACGATGCGGCGGTGATTGCCGCGTTCCGCCATCCGCCGGAAAACGCCCCTGAACGGCATGGCCTGTTGAGCGGCAAACCGGGCGGCGGGATGCCCGACCAGGGACGCATTATCTGTAGCTGCTTTAGCGTGGGGGAGTGTGCTATTCAGCAGGCTATCGCACAAGGGTGCGACTCCGTTCAGGCGCTGGGCAAAACATTACGCTGCGGCACCAACTGCGGCTCATGCGTACCGGAGCTGAAAGCGCTGCTGGCGCAAACGGCATCCGCCGGAAGCCTGGGATTCTCCTGAAAATGCGATAAAGGGCTGCAAAACGCGGATGGAAACGTTATGGTTTTAGTTAAGTGTGAGATTTCATTCGTTTAATGTAAAAGCAGCTGACAATTTGAGCCGTATTGTTTATCGCCCTCTTTCCCTTTGCATACTCTTGCTGCTGGCAGGCGGTACTGCCAGCGCGCAATCCTCGTTTATTCAACAGGCGGAAAATCCCTTCGATAACAACCAGGATGGTTTACCTGATTTGGGCATGACGCCTGAGTCACACGAAGGTGAAAAACAGTTTGCTGAGATGGTGAAAGCCTTTGGCGAAGCGAGCATGACCGACAATGGGCTGGATACCGGCGAGCAGGCGCGTCAGTTTGCGTTTGGCCAGGTGCGGGACGCCGTGAGTGAACAGGTGAATCATCAACTGGAGTCCTGGCTTTCGCCCTGGGGGAATGCGAGTGTCGATCTCAGGATTGATAACGAAGGGAGCTTTACCGGCAGTCGTGGGGGCTGGTTTATTCCCTGGCAGGACAACACGCGGTATCTGACCTGGAGTCAACTCGGGCTGACTCAGCAGGACGATGGCCTGGTCAGTAATGTCGGCATCGGCCAACGCTGGGCGCGCGACGGCTGGCTGTTAGGGTACAACACTTTTTATGACAACCTGCTGGATGAAAATCTGCAACGGGCGGGATTTGGCGCGGAAGCGTGGGGCGAATACCTGCGATTATCCGCCAATTACTACCAGCCTTTCGCTTCCTGGCATGAACAGACCACCGCCTTAGAGCAGCGTATGGCGCGCGGCTACGATGTTACCGCGCAGATGCGTATGCCGTTTTATCAACACCTCAACACCAGCGTCAGTGTGGAACAGTATTTCGGCGAACGGGTGGATCTGTTTGACTCAGGCACGGGATACCATAATCCGGTAGCGGTAAAACTGGGGCTTAATTACACGCCGGTGCCGTTGGTGACGGTAACGGCGCAACATAAACAGGGCGAGAGCGGGGTGAGCCAGAATAATCTGGGGTTGAACCTGAATTACCGTTTTGGCGTGCCGCTGAACAAACAGCTGTCGGCCAGCGAGGTGGCGGAGAGTCAGTCGTTGCGCGGTAGTCGCTATGACAACCCGCAGCGCAATAATCTCCCGACGATGGAGTATCGTCAGCGTAAAACGCTCACTGTTTTTCTGGCGACGCCGCCGTGGGATCTCCAGCCTGGCGAGACGGTGCCGCTGAAGGTGCAGATTCGCAGTCGGCATGGCGTTCATCATGTGACGTGGCAGGGCGATACGCAGGCGCTGAGTCTGACGGCAGGAGCGAAGGCGGACAGCGCAGAGGGCTGGACCATTATCATGCCTGCCTGGGACAGCAGCGAAGGGGCGACAAATCGCTGGCGGCTGTCGGTCGTTGTTGAAGATGAGCAGGGCCAGCGTGTCTCCTCCAATGAGATCACGCTATCACTGACTGAACCGTTTATGGCGATGCCCGATAACGCTCCGCGCTGGAAGCTGCTCCCGGAGGAGTAATCAGAATATGCGTTCCTGATGCACCCATACCGCCGCTTCGACGCGTGACTTCAGTTTCATCTTCTTCAGCATATGTTTCACATGCACTTTGACCGTACTCTCGGTGATATCCAGGCGGCGGGCGATCATTTTATTCGGCAGTCCCTGGGCGATCAGCTTCAGGATATCGCGTTCGCGCGGCGTCAGTTGGGTCACGTCGCGGTCAGAGGTCGCGCGGTTTGCCCGCAGGCTGGCGGCCAGAACCGGCGTTAACGCTTCGCTCAGCACCATTTCGCCAGCGGCCGCTTGCTGTAAGGCTTTCAGCAGATCTTCCGGCTCCATATCTTTTAACAGATAGCCGTCTGCGCCGCGCTTCAGCGCCGTCACCACGTCTTCTTCATGATTGGACACGCTGAATACCACGATACGGCCTGACAGTGATTTCTCACGCAGCTTATCCAGGGTTTCCAGACCGTTCATGCCCGGCATGTTCAGATCCAGCAGGATCAGATCCGGGATCAAGAGACTCTGCCAGCTCAATACCCTGCTCGCCATTACTGGCTTCGCCGATCACGCTAATATCGGGCGCCATGCTGACAAGCTGTTTAACACCGGTCCGTAACATCGGATGATCGTCGATCAGCAGGATGGTAGCCGGTTCCTGATTACTCATGGGTATCTCCTTGGACTTCTGTGAAGTTTGTTTCGGGAATAAAGGTGACAGCAACTTCCGTACCGCCCGTCTCACGACGGCGTACACGACAATCGCCACGCAGGCTCTGCGCGCGGTCACGCATAATAATCATGCCATAATGGTTACTGCGCTCGGCATTTTCCGGTACGCCGCAGCCGTTGTCTTTTACTGTCAGTTTGACCTGATTGCCATTTTGCACCACGGCGACGGCCACCTCATCGGCATGGGAATGCTTGAGGGCGTTACTTAACGCTTCGCGGGCAATTTGCAACAGGTGGATAGCCTGATGCGACGGCACCCGTCGCGGCGGGAGCTGATAATCCAGCTTCACCGTAAAACCAAATCGGGCGCTATATTCCTGACAGCTCGCCTCCAGCGCAGGCCGCAGGCCGGGTTCGGTCAACTGTAACCGGAAGGTGGTCAACAGTTCACGTAGCTGTACCCAGGAGGTATTCAGTTCGTTGCGGATCTGGCTGAGCAACTCGCGGCTGCTTTCCGGCAACGTCGCGCCCTGCATTTGCAGACAGCTGACCTGCATCTTCATGCAGGAGAGCGATTGTGCAATAGAATCATGAAGTTCGCGGGCAATGGTGGCACGCTCTTCCATCACAATCAACTGTTGCTGGCGTTCCTGATTTCTGTCCAGCGCCAGCGTAGCGGTCAATTGCTCGACCAGCGTATCAATCATCTGCTGCTGATCGTGACTCAGATGGCGCCCGTGCGGCAGCGTCGCCAGCAGAATGCCGTATTGCGTATGGGCATCGGTAAGTCGCCATTTCAGCGTAGTGCCGCCGTTGATCGCGGGCAGCGCGCCGCGCGGGCAGAGGTGGCACCCTTTGTCATCACAACTGCTGTCGGACTGGCAGGTGAACTCCTGATGATTATCTTCATCTTCCAGGTCATAAACCCGCAGTTCAATATCGTGCAGCAGCGTCAGGTTTTGCAGGCCGTTCAGCACCGGGGAGAGGCGCTCGCACAGCGGCACCTGGGAATGCAGGCGGCGGTTGGCCTGCCACAGGAATGAGAGGATCTGGTTTTTGTGCTCTAGCCCGGCTGTCTTTTCCTGCACGCGTTGTTCCAGTACGGCGTAACTTTCGGCCAGCTCTTCCGACATGTTGTTGAGCGCTGAGCCTAACATCGCCATCTCATTGCGCCCGCTGATATGCGCCCGCTGGGTGAAGTCGCGCTGGCTGACGGCTCGCGCCATCGAAAGCAGTTGTTTCCACGGTTGCAGCAGGCGCGCCCGTAGCCAGATGATCGTAAAGACGAACAGCAGCGCCATAAAGATGGCCATTAACCGATGCACCATCACCACGCGCTCAATGCGCAGCTCGGTCGTGTGATCAAAGGCGGTGACTAACCGATCCAGACCGGTGACAAAACGCATAACATCGCCGGCAACGGCGTTTCTGTCCTGCGCGCGTTGCAGCCCTGGCGCCAGTTCCGTATGCCAGTAGTCCTGTAGTGCGCGAAGCTGCTCTTGTTGCCCGTCGCGTTCCGCAGCGCGGGTCAGTTCAGGGCTGAACGCCGTCTGTTTCATCTCATCCAGCAGCTTTTGGTCGTGGGCGCTCAGCGGCACTGCTGCCAGCAGGCGATAGCTCTGCATACGCAGCGAACCGGCCTTGTTGATCGCATGGGCGCTGCCTTGTACGCCCTGAACCAGCCAGCCAGAGATAGCCATGCCCGCCACACCGATAGCGGTGGACAGGAGAACAATAAGCGCCAGTTGGTTGACCAGCGTGAGTGGAGAGAGACAACGTTTAAACATGTAGACTTCTTCCTTCAGGCTTCCTGCTCAGGAAACCTTAATGAATGACGATTCTGCCGGGATGCTCACCGAGGGGCGTTTCGACAGTGACGTTATTCTCAGCCATACCCTGGAGTATACCCATACCTATAACGAGTTACCTCTTAATTGCTGGTGGTGGGAGGGGATCGCGAAGCCGGGGGGTAGGGTTATACAGCACCGTGAAAAACCACATCTTTTTTGTCGACAAAGCCTACTCACTAAGGGGCATGATAATTTTTAGCCGCGAATAATGACGGCTTTTCCTTTGATTTATATCAACTTACCCCCGGCTGTAAACCCTAATGTGGCAGACATCGAATCGAGTAACAGAGGTGTCTATGAGTCACTCATCTGCCCCCGAAAGGGCATCTGGAGCTGTAATCACAGAATGGCGGCCGGAAGATCCCGCTTTCTGGGAACAGCGTGGTCATCGTGTTGCCAGCCGCAACCTGTGGATTTCCGTCCCCTGTTTGCTGCTGGCGTTTTGTGTATGGATGTTATTCAGCGCTGTCGCGGTGAATTTACCGAAGGTCGGTTTTAACTTCACCACCGATCAGCTGTTCATGCTGACCGCCTTGCCGTCTGTTTCTGGCGCATTACTGCGTGTGCCGTACTCCTTTATGGTTCCTCTGTTTGGCGGCCGCCGCTGGACGGCGTTCAGCACCGGGATTCTGGTCATTCCTTGCGTATGGTTAGGTTTTGCCGTGCAGGACACCTCCACGCCGTTTAGCACCTTTATTCTGATTTCTCTGCTGTGCGGTTTTGCCGGCGCGAACTTTGCTTCCAGCATGGCTAACATCAGCTTCTTCTTTCCAAAACAGAAACAGGGCGGTGCGCTGGGTCTGAACGGCGGTTTAGGCAACATGGGCGTGAGCGTTATGCAGCTGGTCGCGCCGTTGGTGGTCTCGTTGTCTGTCTTTGCCGTATTTGGCAGTCACGGTGTGGAACAGCCGGACGGTTCGCAGCTGTATCTGGCGAACGCCGCCTGGATTTGGGTGCCGTTCCTGGCCATTTTCACCCTGGCCGCCTGGTTCGGTATGAATGAGCTGGCGACCTCGAAGGCTTCGCTGAAAGATCAGTTGCCGGTACTTAAACGTGGGCACCTGTGGATGATGAGCCTGCTGTATCTGGCGACGTTCGGTTCATTTATCGGCTTCTCCGCCGGGTTTGCGATGCTGTCCAAAACGCAGTTCCCGGAAGTACAGATCCTGCATTATGCCTTCTTCGGCCCGTTAATCGGCGCGCTGGCCCGTTCTGCGGGCGGGGCAATTTCCGACCGTCTGGGCGGAACGCGCGTGACGCTGGTTAACTTTGTGCTGATGGCGATTTTCAGCGCCTTACTGTTCCTGACCTTGCCTTCTAACGGCCAGGGCGGCAGCTTTATCGCCTTCTTCGTTGTCTTCCTGGCGCTGTTCCTGACTGCCGGGCTGGGCAGTGGGTCTACTTTCCAGATGATCTCCGTTATTTTCCGTAAGCTGACGATGGACAGGGTTAAAGCGGAAGGGGGTTCTGAAGAGAAAGCGCTGCGTGAAGCCGCGACCGATACCGCAGCCGCATTGGGCTTTATCTCTGCGATTGGCGCAATCGGCGGTTTCTTTATTCCGAAAGCATTCGGGACATCTCTGGCATTAACCGGCTCACCGGTCGATGCGATGAAAGTGTTCCTGATTTTCTATATTGCCTGCGTAGTCATCACCTGGGCGGTATACGGACGTCATTCTAAAAAATAAAAAAGTAATTGTTTGATTATCCATTGCGCGGCGTTAGACCGCGCTTTTTTTTGCCTGTATTTAGTTACAACATACTTATTTATAAATAAACAGCGCCGGTTTGTCAGAACGGCGTTCATTTATGCCTTGCAGGGGGCATACCCCTTAATACCCACTTATAAAGAATTTAACATTTACATAATGGATGAATTTGAAAATATTTATATTAATCAGTATGTTGAATGAATAAAAATCATCCTCCTTAAGGGGTATGTCAAAAAACACCCCCGATTTTCATCCCCGTCTGCCTTGATCGTTATCAATTCTGACGCCCTTTCAGAGCGTTACCTTCACAGCCAATCCAGCAATGTCGATTTATCAGAGAGCCGTCAGGCTCCAAACAGGAGAAACCCGATGAGTAAATTCCTGGACCGGTTTCGCTACTTCAAACAGAAGGGCGAAACCTTTGCCGATGGGCACGGCCAGCTTCTCGAAACAAACCGGGACTGGGAGGATGGATACCGCCAACGTTGGCAGCATGACAAAGTCGTGCGTTCAACCCACGGGGTAAACTGTACCGGCTCTTGCAGCTGGAAAATTTATGTGAAAAACGGTCTGGTCACCTGGGAAACCCAGCAGACAGACTACCCGCGCACCCGCCCGGATATGCCGAACCATGAACCTCGCGGCTGCCCGCGCGGCGCGAGCTACTCCTGGTATCTCTACAGCGCAAACCGCCTGAAATATCCGCTGATGCGTAAGCGCCTGATGAAAATGTGGCGTGATGCGAAAAAATTGCACAGCGATCCGGTAGAAGCCTGGGCTTCCATCATCGAAGACGCCGATAAAGCAAAAAGCTTCAAACAAGCGCGTGGTCGTGGTGGCTTCGTTCGTTCTTCCTGGCAGGAAGTGAACGAACTGATTGCGGCATCCAACGTTTATACCATTAAAAATTACGGTCCCGATCGCGTGGCGGGCTTTTCGCCGATTCCGGCAATGTCGATGGTCTCTTACGCATCCGGCGCTCGTTACCTGTCTCTGATCGGCGGGACTTGCCTGAGCTTCTACGACTGGTACTGCGACCTGCCGCCTGCGTCTCCGCAGACCTGGGGCGAGCAGACGGACGTACCGGAATCCGCTGACTGGTACAACTCCAGCTACATCATCGCCTGGGGCTCTAACGTTCCGCAGACCCGTACCCCGGATGCCCACTTCTTTACTGAAGTGCGTTACAAAGGCACCAAAACGGTTGCCGTTACGCCTGACTACGCTGAAATCGCCAAGCTGTGCGACCTGTGGCTGGCGCCGAAGCAGGGGACTGACGCCGCGATGGCGCTGGCGATGGGCCACGTCATGCTGCGTGAATTCCACCTTGATAACCCGAGCCAGTATTTCACCGATTACGTCCGTCGCTATACCGACATGCCGATGTTGGTGATGCTTGAAGAACGCGACGGTTACTATGCCGCTGGCCGTATGCTGCGCGCCGCCGATCTTATTGACGCGCTGGGTCAGGAAAACAACCCGGAATGGAAAACCGTTGCCATCAACACCCGCGGCGATATGGTTGCGCCGAACGGTTCTATTGGCTTCCGCTGGGGCGAGAAAGGCAAATGGAACCTCGAACAGCGTGACGGTACGTCAGGCGAAGAAACCGAACTGCAACTCAGCCTGCTGGGTAGCCAGGACGATATCGCAGAAGTGGGCTTCCCGTACTTTGGCGGTGAAGGCACTGAACACTTCAACAAAGTCGAGCTGCAAAACGTTCTGCTGCACAAGCTGCCGGTGAAACGCCTGCAACTGGCAGACGGAACCACCGCGCTGGTGACTACCGTTTACGATCTGACGATGGCGAACTATGGCCTGGAACGCGGTCTGAACGACGAAAACTGCGCAACCAGCTACGACGACATTAAAGCCTATACTCCGGCGTGGGCAGAGCAGATAACCGGCGTACCGCGTGCGCAAATCACCCGTATCGCCCGTGAATTTGCAGATAACGCCGATAAGACGCATGGTCGTTCAATGATCATCGTCGGCGCCGGCCTGAACCACTGGTATCACCTCGATATGAACTATCGTGGGCTTATCAACATGCTGGTGTTCTGCGGCTGTATCGGTCAGAGCGGCGGCGGCTGGGCGCACTATGTCGGCCAGGAAAAACTGCGTCCGCAGACCGGCTGGCAGCCGCTGGCGTTTGCTCTTGACTGGCAGCGTCCGGCGCGTCACATGAACAGCACCTCCTATTTCTATAACCACTCCAGCCAGTGGCGCTACGAGACGGTTACCGCGCAGGAACTGCTGTCGCCAATGGCGGATAAATCCCGCTACAGCGGTCATCTGATCGACTTCAACGTGCGTGCTGAACGCATGGGCTGGCTGCCGTCTGCGCCGCAGTTGGGCACCAACCCGCTGTACATCGCGCGTGAAGCGGAAAAAGCCGGGATGACGGCGGTGGATTACACCGTGAAATCGCTGAAAGAAGGCTCGATTCGTTTTGCGGCGGAACAGCCGGAAAACGGGAAAAACCACCCGCGTAACCTGTTTATCTGGCGTTCGAACCTGCTTGGTTCATCCGGTAAAGGGCATGAGTACATGCTGAAGTACCTGCTGGGTACGGAAAACGGTATTCAGGGCAAAGATCTGGGTATGCAGGGCGGCGTGAAGCCGGAAGAAGTGGAATGGCAGGATAACGGTCTTGACGGCAAGCTGGACCTGGTGGTGACGCTGGACTTCCGTCTGTCGAGCACCTGCCTGTACTCCGACATCGTGCTGCCGACCGCCACCTGGTATGAAAAAGACGACATGAATACCTCGGATATGCATCCGTTTATTCACCCGTTGTCTGCCGCCGTTGACCCGGCCTGGGAATCGAAAAGCGACTGGGAAATCTATAAAGGCATCGCGAAGAAATTCTCTGAAGTCTGCGTGGGACACCTTGGCAAAGAAACCGATGTGGTGACGCTGCCGATTCAGCATGACTCCGCTGCCGAACTGGCGCAGCCGCTGGACGTGAAAGACTGGAAAAAAGGCGAGTGCGACCTGATCCCAGGTAAAACCGCGCCGCACATCATTCCGGTGGAACGCGACTACCCGGCGACGTATGAGCGCTTTACCTCTATCGGCCCGCTGATGGAGAAAATCGGCAACGGTGGCAAAGGCATCGCCTGGAACACTCAGAGCGAAATGGATTTGCTGCGCAAGCTCAATTACACCAAAGCTGAAGGCCCGGCAAAAGGCCAGCCGATGCTGAATACCGCGATTGATGCCGCCGAGATGATCCTCACGCTGGCGCCGGAAACTAACGGCCACGTAGCGGTGAAAGCCTGGGCGGCGCTGAGTGAGTTCACCGGTCGCGACCATACGCATCTGGCGACCAATAAAGAAGAAGAGAAAATTCGCTTCCGCGATATTCAGGCGCAGCCGCGTAAGATTATCTCCAGCCCGACCTGGTCTGGCCTGGAAGATGAACACGTCTCTTACAACGCCGGTTATACCAACGTTCACGAGCTGATTCCGTGGCGTACGCTGTCTGGCCGCCAGTCCCTGTATCAGGATCATCAGTGGATGCGTGACTTTGGCGAAAGCCTGCTGGTTTACCGTCCGCCAATCGACACGCGTTCAGTGAAAGCGGTGATGGGTGAGAAATCTAACGGCAACCCGGAAAAAGCACTCAACTTCCTGACGCCACACCAGAAGTGGGGTATCCACTCTACCTACAGCGACAACCTGCTGATGCTGACGCTGTCGCGCGGTGGGCCGATTGTCTGGATGAGCGAAACCGATGCCAAAGATCTGGGTATTGAAGATAACGACTGGATCGAGGTCTTTAACAGCAACGGTGCGCTGACGGCACGCGCGGTGGTAAGCCAGCGTGTTCCGGCCGGGATGACCATGATGTACCACGCGCAGGAACGTATCGTTAATCTGCCGGGTTCAGAAATTACCCAGCAGCGCGGCGGTATTCACAACTCGGTAACCCGTATCACGCCGAAGCCGACCCACATGATCGGCGGTTATGCGCAGCTGGCCTACGGCTTTAACTACTACGGTACGGTCGGTTCAAACCGCGATGAGTTTGTTGTGGTGCGTAAGATGAAGAACATTAACTGGTTGGATGGCGAAGGCAATGACCAGGTACAGGAGAGCGTAAAATGAAAATTCGTTCACAAGTCGGCATGGTGCTGAATCTCGATAAATGCATCGGCTGCCACACCTGTTCAGTGACCTGTAAAAACGTCTGGACCAGCCGTGAAGGTATGGAATACGCCTGGTTCAATAACGTGGAAAGTAAGCCTGGCGTCGGTTTCCCGAACGACTGGGAAAATCAGGAAAAATGGAAAGGCGGCTGGGTCCGTAAAATTAACGGCAAACTGCAACCTCGCATGGGCAACCGCGCGATGCTGCTGGGTAAAATCTTTGCTAACCCGCATCTGCCGGGCATTGATGATTACTACGAACCGTTTGATTACGACTACCAGAACCTGCATACCGCGCCGGAAAGCAAGCATCAGCCGATTGCGCGCCCGCGCTCGCTGATCACCGGTCAGCGGATGAACAAAATCACCAGCGGTCCGAACTGGGAAGAAATTCTGGGCGGTGAATTTGAAAAACGCGCCAAAGACCAGAACTTCGAAAACATGCAGAAGGCGATGTACGGCCAGTTCGAAAACACCTTCATGATGTATCTGCCGCGCCTGTGCGAGCACTGCCTCAACCCGGCGTGCGTGGCGACCTGCCCGAGCGGCGCCATCTACAAGCGTGAAGAGGACGGCATCGTCCTGATTGATCAGGACAAATGTCGCGGCTGGCGTATGTGCATCACCGGTTGCCCGTACAAGAAGATCTACTTCAACTGGAAGAGCGGGAAGTCCGAGAAGTGTATTTTCTGCTATCCGCGTATTGAAGCGGGTCAACCGACCGTATGTTCCGAAACCTGCGTGGGTCGTATCCGTTACCTTGGCGTGCTGCTGTATGACGCCGATGCGATTGAAAGCGCAGCCAGCACCGAGAACGAGAAAGATCTGTATCAGCGCCAACTGGATGTGTTCCTCGATCCGAACGATCCGGCGGTCATTGAACAAGCGCTGAAAGACGGCGTTCCGCAGAGCGTTATCGATGCGGCGCAGCAGTCCCCGGTTTACAAAATGGCGATGGACTGGAAGCTGGCGCTGCCGCTGCACCCGGAATACCGTACGCTGCCGATGGTCTGGTACGTGCCGCCGCTGTCACCGATTCAGTCTGCGGCGGACGCCGGCGAACTGGGCAGCAACGGCATCCTGCCGGACGTGGAAAGCCTGCGTATCCCGGTTCAGTACCTGGCGAACCTGCTGACCGCAGGCGACACCCAGCCGGTACTGCTGGCGCTGAAACGTATGCTGGCGATGCGTCACTACAAACGTGCGGAAACCGTTGACGGTAAACTGGATACCCGCGCGCTGGAAGAGGTGGGTCTGAGCGAAGCGCAGGCGCAGGAAATGTACCGTTACCTGGCAATTGCGAACTATGAAGACCGTTTCGTTATCCCTAGCAGCCATCGTGAGCTGGCGCGTGAGGCGTTCCCGGAGAAAAGCGGTTGCGGCTTTACGTTCGGCGATGGTTGCCACGGTTCAGATACCAAATTCAACCTGTTCAACAGCCGCCGCATTGATGCCATCGATGTGAGCAGCAAAACGGAGCCGCACCAATGATTGAACTCGTCATTGTTTCGCGTCTGCTCGAGTACCCGGATGCTGCCTTATGGCAGCATCAACAGGAACTTTTCGATGCACTCGCGTCATCTGAAAACCTGGATAAAGAAGATGCTCAGAGTCTGGCGGTTTTCCTGCGCGATCTCACTGCGCAGGAGATGCTGGATGTACAGGCAAGCTACAGCGAACTGTTTGATCGCGGTCGCGCCACGTCGATGTTGCTGTTTGAGCATGTTCATGGCGAATCCCGCGATCGCGGCCAGGCAATGGTCGATTTGATGGCGCAGTACGAGCAGCACGGCCTGCAACTCGACAGTCGTGAGTTGCCTGACCATTTGCCGCTGTATCTGGAGTATCTGGCGCAGTTGCCGAAAAACGACGCGCTTGGCGGCTTGCAGGACATCGCGCCGATTCTGGCGTTGCTGGGCGCACGTCTGCAACAGCGGGAAAGTCGCTATGCGGTGCTGTTCGATCTGCTGCTGAAGCTGGCTAATACCGTTATCGACAGCGACAAAGTGGCAGAGAAAATTGCGGATGAAGTCCGTGACGATACCCCGCAAGCACTGGATGCCGTCTGGGAAGAAGAACAGGTGAAATTCTTTGCTGAGCAGGGTTGCGGCGAGTCGGAGATTTCCGCTCACCAGCGTCGTTTTGCCGGGGCTGTCGCTCCGCAATATTTGAATATCACCACCGGAGGACAGCAATAATGCACTTCCTGAATATGTTCTTCTTTGATATCTATCCGTACATTGCCGGGTCAGTGTTCCTGATTGGCAGCTGGCTGCGCTATGACTACGGTCAGTACACCTGGCGTGCGGCTTCCAGCCAGATGCTGGATCGCAAAGGGATGAACCTGGCTTCGAACCTGTTCCACTTCGGTATTCTGGGGATCTTCGCGGGTCACTTCCTGGGGATGCTGACGCCGCACTGGATGTACGAAGCGTTCCTGCCGATTGAAGTGAAGCAGAAAATGGCGATGATTGCCGGCGGCGCCTGTGGCGTGATGACGCTGGTCGGTGGCGTACTGCTGCTTAAACGCCGTCTGTTCAGCCCACGCGTGCGTGCAACGACTACGGGAGCGGATATTTTGATCCTTTCTCTGCTGGTGATTCAGTGCGCGCTGGGACTGCTGACTATTCCGTTCTCTGCGCAACATATGGACGGTAGCGAAATGATGAAACTGGTGGGATGGGCGCAATCTGTGGTGACGTTCCACGGCGGCGCGTCTGAGCATTTAGAGGGCGTAGCGTTCATTTTCCGCCTGCACCTGGTGCTGGGGATGACGTTGTTCCTGCTGTTCCCGTTCTCGCGCCTGGTTCACATCTGGAGCGCGCCGGTCGAGTACCTGACGCGTAAATACCAGGTCGTGCGCGCCCGTCGCTGATACGGCTTTGCGTGCGGCTAAACCCTGCTTCGGCAGGGTTTTTTTATGCCTGTCTGCCGGATGGCGGCTGCGCCTTATCCGGCCTACGATCGGACATAACATGTGGTTATGTGATCATGTAGGCCCGGTAAACGGAGTGCCACCGGGCAAAATATGGAGTACAGGAATTTAATTTGGCTGGGGTGCAACAGATAAGTAATGGTGGTGGGGGAAGGATTCGAACCTTCGAAGTCGATGACGGCAGATTTACAGTCTGCTCCCTTTGGCCACTCGGGAACCCCACCAGGGGTAATTCAAATTGTAGAGGTCTTGCGAAGAGATGGTGGTGGGGGAAGGATTCGAACCTTCGAAGTCGATGACGGCAGATTTACAGTCTGCTCCCTTTGGCCGCTCGGGAACCCCACCACGGGGTAATGCTTTGTACTGGCCTGCTTCCTGTTGGGAAGCGGGGCGCATCATATCAAATGACACGCCGCTGTAAAGCATTCCTTTGCTTAAAATGAACTGTTTGCGTACTTTTCATCCGTAACGGAGTAAAGCTAATCAATTCATATCGTTGACGATTACAGAATGATGGTGCGATTCCCGTAAACAAACACACGCTGGGCCAGCACCTTATACAATGCGCGGCTTAACACATTCTTTTCAACATCACGCCCTGCACGCATCATATCCTCAGCCGTATAGGTGTGATCGACATGAATTACGTCCTGCATAATGATCGGGCCTTCGTCCAGATTATCGTTCACGTAGTGCGCGGTAGCGCCGATAATTTTCACGCCACGCTCATAAGCCTGATGGTAAGGACGTGCGCCAATAAAAGCCGGCAGGAACGAATGGTGAATATTGATAATCTTATTCGGGAAGCGGGAAACGAATTCCGGTGTCAGGACGCGCATATACTTAGCCAGCACGACATAATCAGGCTGGTGCGCATCAATGGCGTCCGCCATCTGTTTATCGTGCTCGTCGCGCGTTAACCCTTCGTGGCTGACCAGCTCGAAAGGAATATCAAAACGTTCAACCAGAGGTCGCAGGGTTTCGTGGTTGCCGATTACGGCGGCAATCTCAACGTCGAGCCCGCCATAGTTGGCTTTCATTAACAGGTCGCCCAGACAATGCGCTTCTTTGGTGACCAGAATGACGATGCGGCGACGCCCGGCAGGATTTAGCTCGCGCACCGAACCTTCCGGTAATGCGCTGTCGAGATCGGCAAGCAGCGTGACATCATTAAAAATGCCTTCCAGCTCTGTGCGCATAAAGAAGCGCCCGGTTCGGTGGTCAACAAATTCGTTGTTTTGCACGATATTGAGTTCGTGCTTGTAGCAGATATTTGTAATACGCGCGATGAGGCCCTTCTGATCGGGGCAGATAGTGCGCAGAACTTTTCGTTGTAGTGAGTGCATTACCGGGTAAATCCTGTTTAATGTGTTTGCTGTATCAGCACTGTCAGGCGTTTTAGCCGCAGCACTTTTTAAATTTTTTGCCGGACCCGCAGGGGCAGGGATCGTTTCGACCAAACTGGGGGCGCGTACCGTCAATATAGTACCACTGACCGTTTTCTTTTAAGAAACGCGAACGTTCAATAATCGCGCCGGGTGTTCCCTGTTCGATAAAACGGGCCACAAAACTGACATACCCTGTGTTTTCCGCGTCTGACCCGCTCTCTTCAAAAATGGTCAACCCAAGCCACTCAGTATGGGCGAACCCCGCGACAATATCGTCCCGAAAGGCGGTTGCACCACATGCGGGATGCCAGGTTCTAATCAGGTAATTTGCGTCTTTCATCACAAAAGCGCAGTAGCGAGAACGCATGAGATGTGACGGATCGGGTGCAACTCGCTCACCGGACACAATAGGGCCGCAACATAGGCTATACTCGACAGCGCTACCGCAGGGACAAAGCTGAGACACAATCATCTCCCTGGATAAAAAAAACGGCGTACAAACGCCAGGGTAGCGCTATGTTAACCGAGTGGTGACGATGTTGCTACGTCTGGAAGCCAGGGGAAGTTTTTACGTACGATGAGAAAAATTAAAATAGGGCTGGCGCTAGGTTCCGGCGCCGCAAGAGGATGGTCGCATATTGGTGTCATCAAAGCCCTGAAACACATGGGCATTGATATCGATATCGTGGCGGGATGTTCAATTGGTTCGCTGGTTGGCGCCGCATACGCCTGCAATAAACTGCCCGCGCTTGAACAGTGGGTGTGTTCGTTCAGTTACTGGGATGTCCTGCGCCTGATGGATCTCTCCTGGCGCAGAGGAGGGTTGCTGCGCGGCGAGCGCGTTTTCAATCAGTACCGGAACGTTATGCCGGTACTGGATTTTGAACAATGCACCCGACGTTTTGGTACGGTGGCGACCAACCTGAGTACAGGGCGAGAATTGTGGTTTACCGAAGGCGACCTGCACCTTGCGGTTCGCGCGTCTTGCAGTATGCCAGGTCTGATGTCTCCGGTGGCGCATAACGGCTACTGGCTGGTGGATGGCGCCGTCGTTAACCCTGTTCCTGTCTCTCTGACGCGTGCGATGGGCGCCGATATTGTTATTGCGGTCGACCTTCAGCACGATGCGCACCTCATGCAGCAAGATCTTTTGTCTTTGAATGTTAGCAATGATAACGACGAGAGTGATGATTCGCTCTCCTGGCATGCGCGTTTGAAAGAACGCCTCAGCAGCATGACTTCACGCCGTGCGGTCACCGCGCCAACGGCGATGGAGATTATGACAACGTCCATTCAGGTGCTGGAAAACCGCCTTAAACGCAACCGAATGGCAGGCGACCCGCCGGATATTCTGATTCAACCGTTCTGTCCGCAAATATCCACGTTGGACTTCCACCGTGCCAGTGCCGCTATTGCTGCGGGACAACTGGCGGTAGAGAAAAAGATGGACGAACTTTTGCCTTTGGTGCGTACCGACGTTTAACGCACCTTTTATACACACTTAAGCAAATTCTGACAGGCGCGAGCGGCAATAGCATGCCACTATTTACTAAAGCCAGTCAGGGGAGAAAACATGACGCAGCCATTGGTCGGAAAACAGATTCTTATTGTGGAGGACGAGCCTGTATTTCGCTCGCTTCTGGATTCGTGGTTTTCCTCTTTGGGAGCGACAACGGCACTGGCGGGCGATGGTCTTGACGCCCTGGAGTTACTGGGAAGTTTTACGCCTGATCTGATGATCTGCGATCTTGCGATGCCAAGGATGAACGGTCTCAAACTGGTAGAGCATTTACGTAATCGGGGCGATCAGACCCCCATTCTGGTTATCTCGGCGACAGAAAATATGGCAGATATCGCCAAAGCGCTGCGACTGGGTGTTGAGGACGTCCTGCTAAAGCCAGTGAAAGATCTCAATCGTCTGCGGGAAACCGTCTTCGCCTGCCTCTATCCCAATATGTTTAACTCTCGGGTTGAAGAAGAAGAACGCCTGTTTCGGGACTGGGATGCGATGGTTGATAACCCGGTGGCGGCAGCAAAGCTGTTGCAGGAGTTGCAACCTCCGGTTCAGCAGGTTATCTCGCATTGCCGAATCAATTACCGCCAACTTGTTGCGGCAGACAAACCCGGTCTGGTGCTGGATATTGCGCCGCTGTCTGATAACGATCTCGCTTTTTATTGCCTCGACGTGACGCGGGCAGGGGATAATGGCGTACTGGCCGCGTTATTACTGCGGGCGCTATTTAATGGCTTATTGCAGGAACAGCTCACTCATCAGAATCAGCGTCTGCCGGAACTGGGGGCGTTATTGAAACAGGTCAATCATCTGCTTCGGCAGGCGAATTTGCCGGGACAGTTTCCGCTATTAGTGGGTTATTACCACAGCGGTCTTAAAAATTTGATACTGGTTTCAGCAGGCCTGAATGCGACGTTAAATACCGGTTCTCACCAGGTACAGATCAGTAATGGCGTTCCGCTGGGCACATTGGGCAATACCTACCTGAACCAATTAAGCCAACGCTGTGAGTCATGGCAGTGCCAAATTTGGGGCGCGGGTGGGCGTTTGCGTCTTATGTTGTCTGCGGAATGAGCAAATGAAAAGGCAAAGTGAAATTGATTTACCCGCCTTTCTCTGTGGGTGCTACTATCAGCGCCAGATTATACGTATTTGTCTTAATTATACTAACACGCGTCCTTTTCGGAACTGAGGCTTGTACCAGTGCTGATATACTCGGATGCGATACAGATTGATGAACACGTTCAATACATGAACAGTCCAGGAGATTTTTAAATGGCTGCCCTAAATTCGAAAGTCAAAAAAGCCGTTATCCCGGTCGCGGGATTAGGAACCAGGATGTTACCGGCGACGAAAGCGATCCCGAAAGAGATGCTGCCGCTGGTTGATAAGCCATTAATTCAGTATGTCGTGAATGAATGTATTGCTGCGGGCATCACTGAAATTGTACTGGTGACGCACTCTTCCAAAAACTCGATCGAAAACCATTTCGATACCAGCTTCGAGCTGGAAGCTATGCTGGAAAAACGTGTTAAGCGTCAGCTGCTGGAAGAGGTGCAATCTATTTGCCCTCCGCACGTAACGATTATGCAGGTGCGTCAGGGGCTGGCGAAAGGCCTGGGTCATGCCGTATTGTGCGCGCATCCTGTTGTTGGTAATGAGCCCGTCGCGGTGATTCTGCCGGACGTTATTCTGGATGAATACGAATCCGATCTGTCTCAGGATAACCTTGCTGAAATGATTCGTCGTTTTGACGAAACCGGCTGTAGCCAGATTATGGTTGAGCCTGTTGAAGATGTAACCGCGTACGGCGTTGTTGATTGCAAAGGCGCGGCGCTGGCACCGGGCGAAAGCGTGCCGATGGTTGGCGTTGTAGAGAAGCCGAAAGCGGATGTCGCGCCGTCTAATCTCGCGGTAGTTGGCCGTTATGTCCTGAGCGCGGACATCTGGCCTCTGCTGGCGAAAACCCCTCCGGGAGCGGGCGACGAAATTCAGCTGACCGACGCGATTGATATGCTGATCGAAAAAGAAACGGTCGAAGCCTACCATATGAAGGGCAAAAGCCACGACTGCGGTAATAAATTAGGTTACATGCAGGCGTTCGTTGAATATGGCATCCGTCATAATTCTCTGGGCACTGAATTTAAAGCATGGCTTGAAGACGAGCTGGGTATTAAGAAGTAAGCGGTATAATCTGAAAGGCGCGGCGCTGTTTAACAGCGCCGTTTTTTTTGCCCTGAACAGAAGAGGTATGAGGGAAGGGCAAAAAAAATCCCGCCACTGGCGGGATTTTAAGCAAACATATTCCGAATTATCCCTTGATCAGGAAATCGTCCAGTTGTTTACCTTGTTCTTCCATCGCTTTTTTGATCACTGCCGGTGTACGACCCTGGCCAGTCCAAGTTTTCGTTTCACCGTTTTCATCAACGTAGCTATATTTAGCCGGACGAGCAGCGCGTTTAGCTTTAGTGCCAGATTTAACGGCAGCCATGCTATTCAGCAGTTCGTTCGGATCAATACCGTCGGCAATCAGCATTTCACGATATTGTTGCAGTTTACGGGTACGCTCTTCAACTTCAGCTGCGGCGGCGCTTTCTTCTTCGCGACGCTCGTTAACAACAACTTCTAATTTTTCCAGCATTTCTTCAAGCGTTTCCAGGGTACATTCTCTTGCCTGTGCACGAAGAGTACGGATGTTGTTCAGAATTTTAAGTGCTTCGCTCATTGTAGTAATCTCAAACTTATATTGGGGGTGGTTTGTTGAGCTAATAATAGAGCGATAAATTCAGATGTGCAATAGCCTGGAATGTAAGGAATTCAAAATTGCTCTTTATTAAGTACAGATATTAATTATCCCATCTTAAATTTTTCTTGAAGAACCGCACAAAAAAGAGCTTATTGGCAACGAGGTTACTCCTGGCATAACGTTAAAATTCCAGGATTTTAGTCACATTTTATCAGGGTGGAATAGGCTGTCATTGCAGTAATTTCAACCTTTTGTATTAGTTTCCCTTACGGGAAAGTCCTAATACGTTGCCACATTTATGAGGAAGCGTAACAATAAGTATGAGCGCCCGGTTATGCGATGAGATGATAAGCAGCATTGATGAATATCTTAGGCACAATTTGTGAAGGAATGTGTATAACCGAACGATGTTTGCTCAATTCTTTATACCGGAGGCGTGACGAGGCGCCCCCGACATGCCGGTAAATTATGATACAATCCCGCCCAATCTTTATTTCAGCCAGGTGAGGGCCTGCTGCCAATGGCACAGCTATATTTCTACTATTCGGCAATGAATGCGGGTAAGTCGACTGCATTGCTGCAATCTTCATACAATTATCAGGAACGCGGGATGCGTACCGTTGTATATACAGCGGAAATTGATGACCGCTTCGGCGCCGGTAAAGTCAGTTCGCGTATCGGTCTCTCCTCGCCAGCAAAATTGTTTAACCAAAATTCATCGTTGTTTGAAGAGATTCGCACCGAGAATGCGCAACAGACAATACATTGCGTTCTGGTTGATGAGTGTCAGTTTTTGACTCGCCAGCAGGTGTACGAATTATCTGAGGTTGTTGACCAACTGGATATTCCGGTGTTGTGTTACGGGTTGCGTACTGATTTTCGTGGCGAGTTATTTGGCGGCAGCCAATACTTACTCGCGTGGTCAGATAAACTCGTCGAATTAAAGACAATCTGTTTTTGTGGGCGTAAGGCAAGCATGGTATTGCGTCTTGATCAGTCTGGCAGACCTTATAATGAAGGGGAGCAGGTTGTGATTGGTGGGAACGAGCGTTATGTCTCCGTATGCCGCAAGCATTACAAAGAAGCCCTTGCCGAAGGCTCCCTGACGTCGATTCAGGAGAAACACCGCCACGCGTGATTCGTGCGTTCTGTAGGCCGGATAAGGCGCTTGCGCCGCCATCAGGCAACCCCTACAACGCTATGCAGAACCTGTAGGCCTGATAAGGCGCTTGTGCCGCCATCAGGCAAAAAAAAGCCCCCGAAGACGGGGGCTTTTTCAGAATGTCGCCTGGGCTAACGAATTAAGCAGATTTCTTCGCTTTCTTGTCAGCTTTCGGTGCGGCAGCTTCTTTCTTCGCAGCAACTTCACCTTCAGTGAATTCACGGCCGTAGTAGGTATCCAGCAGAATCTGTTTCAGCTCGGAGATCAGCGGGTAACGCGGGTTAGCGCCGGTGCACTGGTCATCGAATGCATCTTCAGACAGCTTGTCTACATGAGCAAGGAAGTCAGCTTCCTGCACGCCAGCTTCACGGATAGACTTAGGAATACCCAGTTCCGCTTTCACGCTTTCCAGCCATGCCAGCAGTTTCTCGATCTTAGCGGCAGTACGGTCGCCCGGTGCGCTCAGACCCAGATGGTCGGCGATTTCTGCATAGCGACGGCGAGCCTGCGGACGGTCATACTGGCTGAACGCAGTCTGCTTGGTCGGGTTGTCGTTCGCGTTGTAACGGATAACGTTACAAATCAGCAGGGCGTTTGCCAGACCGTGCGGAATGTGGAACTGAGAACCCAGTTTATGCGCCATAGAGTGGCACACACCCAGGAAGGCGTTCGCAAACGCGATACCGGCGATAGTCGCTGCACTGTGAACGCGTTCACGCGCTACCGGGTTTTTAGACCCTTCGTGGTAGGACGCTGGCAGGTTTTCTTTCAGCAGTTTCAGTGCCTGCAAAGCCTGACCGTCAGAGAACTCAGATGCCAGTACGGAAACGTAGGCTTCCAGAGCGTGAGTGACCGCATCCAGACCACCGAAAGCACACAGAGACTTCGGCATGTCCATAACCAGGTTCGCATCGACAATCGCCATATCCGGCGTCAGCGCATAGTCTGCCAGCGGATATTTCTGACCGGTCGCATCGTCGGTAACAACAGCAAACGGCGTTACTTCAGAACCAGTACCGGAAGTGGTAGTGATTGCGACCATTTTCGCTTTCACGCCCATTTTCGGGAACTTGTAGATACGTTTACGGATGTCCATAAAGCGCAGCGCCAGTTCTTCGAAGTGGGTTTCAGGATGTTCGTACATGACCCACATGATTTTCGCCGCATCCATCGGGGAGCCGCCGCCCAGCGCGATGATCACGTCTGGTTTGAAGGAGTTCGCCAGCTCTGCGCCTTTACGAACGATAGTCAGCGTCGGGTCAGCTTCAACTTCAAAGAAGACTTCAGTTTCAACGCCAGCCGCTTTCAGCACGGAGGTGATCTGGTCAGCATAGCCATTGTTGAACAGGAAACGGTCGGTCACGATGAGCGCACGTTTGTGGCCATCAGTAATCACTTCATCCAGCGCGATTGGCAGAGAGCCACGGCGGAAGTAGATAGATTTCGGAAGTTTGTGCCACAACATGTTTTCAGCTCGCTTAGCAACGGTTTTCTTGTTGATCAGGTGTTTCGGACCAACGTTTTCAGAGATGGAGTTACCACCCCAGGAACCACAACCCAGAGTCAGGGAAGGTGCGAGTTTGAAGTTATACAGGTCGCCGATACCACCCTGAGAAGCCGGGGTGTTAATCAGGATACGCGCGGTTTTCATCATCTGACCGAAGTAAGCAACGCGTTCTGGCTGGTTGTCCTGGTCGGTGTACAGGCAGGAGGTATGACCGATACCGCCCATTGCAACCAGTTTTTCTGCTTTATCAACAGCGTCTTCGAAGTCTTTAGCGCGATACATTGCCAGCGTCGGAGACAGTTTTTCGTGAGCGAACGGTTCGCTATCATCAACAGCCGTTACTTCGCCGATCAGAATCTTAGTGGTTTCTGGTACGGTGAAGCCTGCCAGTTCAGCAATTTTATATGCCGGTTGACCAACGATAGCCGCGTTCAGCGCGCCATTTTTCAGGATAACGTCCTGAACGGCTTTCAGCTCTTTGCCTTGCAGCAGGTAGCCGCCGTGGCTGGCGAAACGTTCGCGAACTGCGTCATAAACGGAGTCAACAACAACAACGGACTGTTCAGATGCACAGATTACGCCGTTATCGAAAGTTTTGGACATCAGTACGGAAGCCACCGCACGTTTGATATCTGCTGTTTCGTCGATAACAACCGGCGTGTTACCTGCACCAACGCCGATAGCCGGTTTACCAGAGCTGTATGCAGCTTTAACCATGCCCGGACCGCCTGTCGCCAGGATCAGGTTGATATCAGGGTGGTGCATCAGCGCGTTAGACAGTTCAACGGAAGGTTGATCGATCCAGCCAATCAGGTCTTTCGGCGCGCCCGCAGCGATAGCCGCCTGCAAAACGATGTCAGCCGCTTTGTTCGTTGCATCTTTGGCGCGCGGATGCGGAGAGAAGATGATTGCGTTACGCGTCTTCAGGCTAATCAGAGACTTAAAGATCGCAGTAGACGTCGGGTTAGTGGTCGGTACGATACCGCAGATGATACCAATCGGTTCAGCAATGGTGATAGTTCCGAAGGTGTCGTCTTCAGACAGCACACCACAGGTTTTTTCATCTTTATAGGCGTTATAGATGTATTCGGAGGCGAAGTGGTTTTTAATCACTTTATCTTCGATGATACCCATGCCGGATTCGGCAACGGCCATCTTAGCGAGGGGAATTCGAGCATCTGCGGCAGCCAGAGCGGCGGCGCGGAAGATTTTGTCAACCTGTTCTTGAGTGAAACTGGCATATTCACGCTGGGCTTTTTTCACACGCTCTACGAGTGCGTTAAGTTCAGCGACATTAGTAACAGCCATAATGCTCTCCTGATAATGTTAAACTTTTTTAGTAAATCATCTGCTCGATACGAGAGTATAGACAGATTGACGAAAGTTTGTATAACAGTCTGAAAATCAAACGGTTACTTAACGTCCATTTCGCTCTGATTTACTAAAAGAGCTTAAGCGATAGCGTTATCTAACTCTAACGCGTTACCTCCAGGTGGCGTAAGCAAGGTTACTCACTTCTGAGTAGTAATTGCGTGATCCAGATCAAATTTAAGCAAAGCTGACACCTTTCAGCAGCCCATTTGAGCCATTTCCGCCAAGTGTTAATAAATAGTGGTGATGAATAGAGGTGAAGTTAGCATAATCTACACATATTTATAACACCGAGAAATAGTCGTAATTTCAAGCAGTCAGGAGGTGAAATATGCTGACAAAAGGCGTATCTTCAGCGCGTTTTTCACCATTTTTATCGACATCATTTATCCGGCTAACGTTTCGGAGCTAACCGTGACCCAAACGCTTTTTGATTTTCCTGTTTATTCCAAGTTTTTCATAGGGTTATTTGCGCTGGTAAACCCGGTAGGGATTATCCCCGTCTTTATCAGCATGACCAGCTACCAGACGGCAGCGGCGCGCAACAAAACAAATCTCACGGCAAACCTGTCGGTAGCCATCATTTTGTGGATTTCGCTCTTTCTCGGAGATGGCATTTTGCAACTCTTCGGCATTTCGATCGATTCGTTCAGAATTGCCGGTGGGATTCTGGTGGTGACGATCGCGATGTCGATGATCAGCGGGAAGCTGGGTGAAGATAAGCAAAACAAACAGGAAAAATCAGAGACCGCCATTCGCGAAAGTATTGGCGTGGTTCCGCTGGCCTTACCATTAATGGCAGGGCCGGGGGCCATTAGTTCGACGATTGTGTGGGGAACGCGTTACCACACCATTATGCATTTAATCGGCTTCTCTGTGGCCATCGCTCTGTTTGCGTTCTGTTGTTGGGGAGTGTTCCGCATGGCGCCCTGGCTGGTGCGGTTATTGGGGCAAACGGGCATCAACGTCATTACGCGTATTATGGGCTTGTTGCTGATGGCATTGGGCATTGAATTCATTGTTACGGGGATTAAAGCGATTTTCCCCGGTTTACTGAATTAACGATCCTGACCGATAAAACGGAGCCGCTTCAGGCTCCGTTTCTTTTCCATTATCAGTAAATCTTCTCACTAAAGTTGAAATTCAGCGTTGAAATAATAAAAGATACTGATAATGTTTATGCCTCTTTGTTATTGATTCTATTATAAATTATTCTAATAACATTCACGCCTGCCGTTATGTCGCCTGTTATTTTCTTAACATCATACTCTGGGGCTTGATGAAGGATTATCGAAATGTTATTAGTTATTTCAACGCTCTCTCAGATGAATGTGCTAAATAATAACCAATTGTTAAATTTATGTGCATTTTGGCCTGACGGCAGCAACAGAACGAGGTCAGACTGTGGGTGAGTAGTTAACGTATTGACTGGGCAAATAATTTTTCCTAAACGTCTCTTTTGGAGATGTCTTTCTGGTCAAAAATTTTTCCGTAAAAGAGAATTAGTTAACAAATCTGTAAAATGTATTGGCGGTTAAGAAACGCATTTGGTACTTTCCGGCCAGATATTTTGCAGAAGATTTTGCGGTGATGAGAATTATTTTCAATAAGCTTCTTGCACCAGACAGAATAAATGTCCGTCTCTGACAGGGGAGGCGGATACGGAATCGACGTAAGGCGATCGTACGAATCGTTAGAATAAATAAAGTCGGTGATAGCAAAGCAGTAAACGACCTGGCAGCAGCAAAATCTCCAGTGCTGTACAGGACCCTAACGGGATTAAACAGGCTGGTTAAGAAAACCAGTAATTATAATGAGTGGAGTACAAACACAATGTCCAACATCACAAAAAAAAGTTTGCTGGCGGCGGGGATTTTAACTGCGCTAATCGGCGGGAATGTCGCAATGGCCGCAGATGTCCCGGCAGGTGTTCAGCTGTCTGACAAGCAGACGCTGGTTCGCAATAATGGTTCTGAAGTTCAGTCTCTCGACCCACATAAAATTGAGGGTGTCCCGGAGTCAAACGTCAGCCGCGACCTGTTTGAAGGTTTACTGATCAGCGACGTTGAAGGCCACCCGTCACCGGGCGTTGCTGAAAAGTGGGAAAATAAAGATTTTAAAGTCTGGACATTCCATCTGCGTAAAAACGCAAAATGGTCAGACGGCACGCCTGTTACCGCGCACGATTTTGTATATAGCTGGCAGCGCCTGGCAAATCCGAACACCGCATCACCGTATGCCAGCTATTTGCAATACGGGCACATCGCGAATATCGATGACATTATTGCGGGCAAAAAACCGGCGACCGATCTCGGCGTAAAAGCCATCGACGATAATACGTTCGAAGTGACGCTGAGCGAACCGGTACCTTATTTCTACAAACTGTTGGTTCACCCGTCCGTTTCTCCGGTTCCTAAAGCGGCTGTGGAAAAATTTGGCGAGAAATGGACCCAACCTGCGAATATCGTGACCAACGGCGCGTATAAACTCAAAAACTGGGTCGTCAACGAGCGGATTGTTCTGGAACGTAATACCCAGTACTGGGATAACGATAAAACGGTTATCAACCAGGTGACTTATCTGCCAATCTCTTCTGAAGTAACTGATGTGAACCGCTACCGCAGCGGTGAAATCGACATGACCTATAACAACATGCCGATTGAGTTATTCCAGAAGCTGAAAAAAGAGATCCCAAATGAAGTGCGCGTTGACCCGTATCTGTGCACTTACTATTACGAAATTAATAACCAGAAAGCGCCGTTTAACGACGTGCGCGTTCGCACCGCGCTGAAACTGGCGATGGATCGCGACATTATCGTTAATAAAGTGAAGAACCAGGGCGATTTGCCAGCCTACAGCTACACCCCTCCGTATACCGATGGCGCGAAACTGGTTGAGCCTGAGTGGTTCACATGGTCACAGGAAAAACGTAACGAAGAGGCGAAAAAACTGCTGGCGGAAGCCGGTTATACCGCCGATAAGCCGTTAACGTTTGATCTGCTGTACAACACCTCCGATCTGCATAAAAAACTGGCAATCGCGGTCGCATCAATCTGGAAGAAAAACCTGGGCGCCAACGTGAAGCTGGAAAACCAGGAGTGGAAAACCTTCCTTGATACCCGTCATCAGGGGACGTTTGATGTCGCGCGTGCGGGCTGGTGTGCAGACTACAATGAACCGACGTCCTTCCTGAACACCATGCTGTCCGACAGCTCAAACAACACCGCTCACTATAAGAGCCCGGAGTTTGACAAGCTGATTGCCGACACGCTGAAAGTGACCGACGAAGCGCAACGCACCGAGTTGTATGCCAAAGCGGAACAGCAGCTTGATAAAGATTCTGCGATTGTGCCGCTCTATTACTATGTGAACGCGCGTCTGGTGAAACCGTGGGTAGGCGGCTATACCGGTAAAGACCCGATGGATAATATCTACGTTAAGAACTTGTATATTATCAAGCATTAATGGCAAAGCGTGGGGCAAATGTGTTTTGCCCCACAGTGTCTTATTTTCATCGCACTATAAACATCTCTCTTTCAGTGCGTCTGAATGACGAGATGTAAAGGCACACGCCAGAAGGTACGGGCAATGTTAAAATTTATTTTACGTCGCTGTCTGGAAGCGATTCCGACGCTTTTTATACTTATTACGATTTCGTTCTTTATGATGCGTCTCGCACCGGGAAGCCCTTTCACCGGAGAGCGCGCATTACCGCCGGAAGTGCTGGCGAATATCGAAGCGAAATACCATCTTAATGATCCCATCATGACGCAGTACTTCAGCTATCTGAAACAACTGGCGCATGGCGATTTTGGGCCTTCGTTTAAATATAAGGACTATACGGTCAACGATCTGGTGGCGTCGAGTTTCCCGGTTTCGGCGAAGCTGGGCGCAGCCGCCTTTTTCCTTGCCGTTATTATTGGCGTGAGCGCGGGCGTGATTGCGGCGCTGAAACAAAATACGCGCTGGGATTATACGGTGATGGGGGTGGCAATGACCGGGGTCGTGATTCCCAGTTTCGTGGTCGCCCCCTTATTAGTCATGATATTTGCCATCACCTTAAAATGGCTGCCCGGCGGCGGCTGGAATGGCGGGGCGCTGAAATTTATGATTTTGCCGATGGTCGCGCTGTCGCTCGCCTATATCGCCAGTATCGCCCGTATTACCCGTGGCTCCATGATTGAAGTGTTGCACTCCAACTTTATCCGTACCGCGCGCGCAAAAGGTTTGCCGATGCGCCGGATTATCTTCCGTCATGCCTTAAAACCGGCGTTGTTACCCGTACTGTCTTATATGGGCCCGGCCTTTGTCGGTATCATTACGGGTTCAATGGTTATTGAGACGATTTATGGTTTGCCGGGGATCGGGCAACTTTTCGTGAACGGGGCGCTGAACCGCGACTATTCGCTGGTGCTGAGTCTGACCATTCTCGTCGGTACGCTCACCATTCTGTTTAATGCGATTGTCGATGTGCTGTACGCCGTTATCGACCCGAAAATTCGTTACTGATACTGGAGCTCGCTATGATGTTAAGTAAGAAAAACAGCGAGACGCTGGAGAATTTCAGTGAGAAGCTGGAGGTTGAAGGGCGCAGCCTGTGGCAGGATGCTCACCGTCGTTTTATGCATAACCGCGCGGCGGTGGCCAGCCTTGTCGTTCTGGTCATTATCGCGCTGTTTGTCACACTGGCGCCGATGCTGTCACAGTTCACCTATTTCGATACGGACTGGGGCATGATGTCCAGCGCGCCGGATATGGAGTCGGGCCACTATTTTGGTACGGACTCCTCCGGGCGCGATCTGCTGGTTCGTGTGGCGATAGGCGGGCGAATCTCGCTGATGGTCGGCATTGCTGCCGCGCTGGTGGCGGTGGTTGTCGGTACGCTGTACGGGTCGCTGTCCGGCTATCTTGGCGGCAAAATTGACTCCGTAATGATGCGTCTGCTGGAAATCCTCAACTCCTTTCCGTTTATGTTCTTCGTCATTTTGCTGGTGACCTTCTTCGGCCAAAACATCCTGCTGATTTTTGTGGCGATCGGGATGGTCTCCTGGCTGGATATGGCGCGTATCGTTCGCGGGCAGACGTTAAGCCTGAAACGCAAAGAGTTTATCGAAGCGGCGCAGGTTGGCGGGGTTTCAACGGTCAGTATTGTTGTGCGTCATATTGTGCCGAACGTGCTGGGCGTGGTGGTGGTTTATGCATCGCTGCTGGTGCCGAGCATGATCCTGTTTGAATCCTTCCTCAGCTTTCTGGGTTTAGGGACGCAGGAGCCGCTGAGCAGTTGGGGCGCATTGTTGAGCGATGGTGCGAACTCTATGGAGGTTTCACCCTGGTTGCTGCTGTTCCCGGCGGGTTTTCTCGTTGTGACCTTATTCTGTTTTAACTTTATCGGCGATGGCCTGCGTGACGCCCTCGACCCGAAAGATCGTTAAGGAGTGCAGCCATGAGCGTAATTGAAACCTCAACCGCGCCACTCGCGCAACAACGGGCTAACGCACTGCTGGACGTGAAAGATCTTCGCGTGACGTTTAGTACACCCGACGGCGATGTGACGGCCGTAAACGACCTGAACTTTACGCTGCGTGCCGGGGAGACCTTAGGCATTGTCGGCGAGTCAGGTTCAGGCAAATCGCAAACGGCGTTTGCGTTGATGGGGCTGCTGGCGGCGAATGGCCGCATTGGTGGTTCTGCGACGTTTAACGGCCGCGAAATTCTCAACCTGCCAGAGCGTGAACTCAACAGGCTACGCGCTGAACAAATCTCAATGATTTTTCAGGACCCAATGACCTCTCTTAACCCGTACATGCGGGTTGGCGAGCAGTTAATGGAAGTGCTGATGCTGCATAAAGGTATGAGCAAGGCCGAAGCGTTTGAAGAGTCTGTCAGAATGCTGGACGCGGTGAAAATGCCGGAAGCGCGGAAACGGATGAAGATGTATCCGCATGAGTTTTCCGGCGGGATGCGCCAGCGTGTGATGATTGCGATGGCGCTGCTGTGTCGGCCGAAATTACTGATTGCGGATGAACCGACAACCGCGCTGGACGTGACCGTTCAGGCGCAGATCATGACGTTGCTTAATGAACTGAAACGCGAATTTAACACGGCGATTATCATGATTACGCACGACCTTGGCGTCGTGGCCGGTATTTGCGATAAGGTGCTGGTGATGTACGCCGGGCGTACGATGGAATACGGCAAGGCGCGCGACGTCTTTTACCAGCCTGTTCATCCGTATTCTATCGGTTTGCTTAATGCGGTTCCGCGTCTGGATGCCGAAGGGGAAACGATGTTGACCATTCCGGGCAACCCGCCGAACTTGCTGCGCTTGCCTAAAGGGTGTCCATTCCAGCCGCGTTGCCCGTATGCGATGGAGATTTGCAGTTCAACTCCACCCCTGGAGGAGTTCAGTCCGGGGCGTTTGCGCGCCTGCTTTAAACCGGTGGAGGAGCTGGTATGAATGCTGTGACCCTGGAGAGAAAAGTGCTCCTCGAAATTGCCGATCTCAAAGTGCATTTCGATATCAAAGATGGCAAACAGTGGTTCTGGCAGCCGGCGAAAACCCTGAAAGCGGTCGATGGCGTTACGCTGCGATTGTATGAAGGTGAAACGCTGGGGGTGGTTGGGGAGTCCGGCTGCGGTAAATCGACCTTTGCGCGGGCGATTATTGGTCTGGTGAAAGCGACCGATGGCCGCGTGGCGTGGTTAGGGAAAGATCTGCTGGGGATGAAACCTGATGAATGGCGGGACGTACGCAGCGATATTCAGATGATTTTCCAGGACCCGCTGGCGTCATTGAACCCACGCATGACCATTGGAGAAATCATCGCTGAACCATTACGCACCTATCATCCCAAATTGCCGCGCCAGGAAGTGCGCGATCGGGTGAAAGCGATGATGATGAAGGTGGGGCTGCTGCCGAATCTGATTAACCGTTACCCGCATGAGTTTTCCGGCGGCCAGTGCCAGCGTATTGGTATCGCGCGTGCTCTGATCCTGGAGCCGAAGCTGATTATTTGCGATGAGCCGGTTTCGGCGCTGGACGTGTCGATTCAGGCGCAGGTGGTGAATCTGCTGCAACAGCTACAGCGTGAAATGGGATTATCGCTGATCTTCATCGCTCACGATCTGGCGGTGGTGAAGCATATTTCCGATCGTGTGCTAGTGATGTATCTGGGTCATGCGGTGGAATTGGGAACCTACGATGAGGTGTATCACAATCCGCTGCACCCTTATACCAAAGCGCTGATGTCCGCCGTGCCGATTCCCGACCCCGATCTGGAAAAGAACAAAACGATTCAGTTGCTGGAAGGGGAATTACCGTCACCCATCAATCCGCCGTCGGGGTGTGTTTTCCGCACGCGTTGCCCGATTGCCGGGCCGGAGTGTGCGAAAACCCGACCGGTGCTGGAGGGCAGTTTCAGGCATGCGGTTTCCTGCCTGAAGGTGGACCCGCTATAAATTTAAGGGCTGACATGATGTCAGCCCTTTTTTTGGCATCAGCCTGATTGCTCGACGTCTTTCTTATTCACGCCAAAGGATATGGCAAAGTTTGTGATCTTTTTCGCGGCATAACAGCACGCGGGCAAAAATATCGTTAATTTCACCGTCTTCGCTATCCGCCAGGCCAATCACGACTTCGGCAAAAAAGTCAGGGTTGAGGTCAAAATCAACGTGTTCCTGCCAGTCTTCTGACGGATCGAATAACTCCGCGCCGCCGCGCTCTTCGAACTGTAAATTGAACAGAATAATATCTGCCGGATCGAGATTATCTGCCGCCAGTTCGAGAAAAATATCATAAGCCTGCTCAAGCGTTTCGTCTTCAGTCAGGCGATTGTTCAGATCCATTTCCATAATGACTACCCGTTTACCGTCTCTTGGGCACGTTTTACAGCAACGGACTGAAGAAGTAAAACAGTCGCTCAGTAATCCGCTGCCATAATGGCCGTTTTACCCACAGGCGGGCATCAAGCAGGCGAGAACGTGAAATATAATCATCCTGAACCGCAGCCAGATCGCCGCCGAATCCAGCGTCGTCAATCACCAGCGTGATTTCAAAATTTAACCACAGGCTGCGCATATCCAGGTTCACGGTGCCAACCAGACTCAGCTCGCCATCCACCAGCACGCTCTTGGTGTGCAACAATCCACCTTCAAACTGATAGATTTTGACTCCGGCGGCCAGCAGCTCAGTGAAAAAGGCGCGGCTGGCCCAGCCGACCAGCATGGAGTCATTTTTACGTGGCAGGATGATGCTGACATCCACGCCGCGCTGCGCCGCCGTGCAGATCGCGTGCAGTAAATCGTCGCTGGGGACGAAATAGGGCGTTGTCATGATCAGATATTCACGAGCGGAATAGGCTGCCGTCAGCAGCGCCTGGTGAATCAGATCTTCCGGGAAGCCGGGTCCTGAGGCGATAGTATGAATGGTGTGTCCGCTGGCCTGTTCAAACGGCATGATATTGACGTCTGGAGGCGGCGGCAGGATGCGTTTACCCGTTTCGATTTCCCAGTCGCAGGAGTAGACAATCCCCATCGCGGTCGCTACCGGGCCTTCCATTCTTGCCATCAGATCAACCCATTGTCCCACGCCGGCGTCCTGTTTGAAGAAACGCGGATCGACCATATTCATGCTGCCGGTATAGGCGATGTAGTTATCAATCATCACCATCTTGCGGTGCTGGCGCAAATCCATACGGCGCAGAAAGACACGCATCAGATTGACCTTCAGCGCCTCAACTACTTCAATTCCGGCGTTACGCATCATGGCCGCCCACGGGCTGCGGAAAAAGGCCACGCTCCCGGCGGAGTCCAGCATCAGACGGCAATGAATGCCGCGTCGCGCCGCCGCCATCAGCGACTCTGCAACCTGATCCGCCATGCCGCCGGGCTGCCAGATGTAGAACACCATCTCAATGTTATGGCGCGCCAGTTGAATGTCGCGGATAAGCGCCTGCATCACATCGTCAGAGTCGGTCAGCAGTTGCAGCTGATTGCCTTTAACGCCAGCGATTCCCTGGCGTCGTTCACACAGCTTAAACAGTGACGAAGCGACGCTGCTGTTCTCTTCGGCGAAAATGTGTTTACAGGCTTTGAGGTCGTTCAGCCACTTAGCGGTGGACGGCCACATCGCTCTGGCGCGTTCGGCGCGGCGTTTCCCTAAATGCAGCTCGCCGAATGATAAATAAGCAATAATCCCTACCAGCGGCAGAATATAGATGATTAAGAGCCAGGCCATCGCGGAGGGAACGGCGCGTCGTTTCATTAAAATACGTAACGTCACACCGGCAATAAGTATCCAGTACCCCAGAATGACCAGCCAACTCACCACTGTGTAGAAGGTTGTCATAAATTTAAAAATCCTTTTGAAAGCGTATTGTTAAGAGTTTACGCATCAGGCTTCATCTGGCAAATAAAAACACCGGAAAAGCGCTGGTCTGCTCCTGACGAGAGGGTATAATGCCTGCTCTGGCACTGTAAGAGTAGTTAACATGAAGCGTAGTAGAACGGAAGTGGGACGCTGGCGCATGCAACGTCAGGCTAGCCGCCGTAAAGCGCGTTGGCTTGAAGGACAGTCGCGTCGTAATATGCGTATCCACTCAATCAGAAAATGCATTCTCAATCATCAACGTAACACGTTATTGTTTGCGATTCACAGCATCTGATACAACCAGGGCACCGTATTCGGTGCCCATGAATGCAAACCCCGCCTGATTTAAAAGACTTTTTTATACGGTTTTACAGAGACTTGCGCATACACGCCCGCAGCCACATACGGGTCTGCGTCTGCCCAGGACTGCGCTTCTTCCAGCGATTCGAATTGTGCAATCACGGTTGAGCCGGTAAACCCGGCGGCACCGGGATCGTTGCTGTCAACGGCTGGCATAGGGCCTGCGGTCAACAGTCGGCCCTCATCATGGAGCAGTTGCAGGCGTGCCAGATGGGCAGGGCGGACGGAAAGACGTTTTTCAAGAGAATCGGCGATATCCTGAGCGTAAATGACATACAGCACGGGTAGAGCTCCTTAATCGGTAAAAGTCGTTAATTACGTTATTGGAAAGGTCTTTCAACTGCAACGCAAAGATAACGACTTTGTTAAGACCGTGCATAACACAGGGACTTTTTGCGGTAATATTGCGTTTTAAATGCGGCTTACCGTGATGTCTTATTGAATATGATTGCTATTTGCATTTAAAATCGAGGCCTGGTTTTTTAACTGAAACGATTATGACTTCAATGACCCTTGATTTACCTCGTCGCTTTCACTGGCCGACGTTACTTTCCGTTGGCATTCATGGTGCTGTAGTGGCGGGTCTGCTGTATACCTCGGTACATCAGGTTATTGAACTGCCTGCGCCCGCGCAGCCGATCTCAATCACAATGGTCGCGCCTGCCGATCTTGAGCCACCACAGGCGGTTCAGCCGCCGCCGGAACCCGTCGTCGAACCTGAGCCGGAACCGGAACCTATTCCTGAGCCGCCAAAAGAGGCGCCGGTGGTGATTGAGAAGCCGAAACCTAAGCCGAAGCCAAAACCTAAACCGGTGAAAAAGGTTCAGGAGCAGCCTAAACGTGATGTTAAGCCTGCTGAATCGCGCCCGGCCGCACCGTTTGAAAATACGGCGCCGTCGCGTCCGACAACGAATACCGCAGCGGCAACCAGCAAACCGGCCGTCAGTGTTCCTGCGGGGCCTCGCGCGTTGAGCCGCAACCAGCCGCAGTATCCGGCACGAGCGCAAGCGTTGCGTATTGAAGGCCGCGTGAAAGTGAAATTCGACGTCACTTCAGACGGGCGAGTGGAGAATGTTCAGGTGCTTTCCGCTCAGCCGGCGAATATGTTTGAGCGTGAAGTGAAAAACGCGATGCGCAGATGGCGCTATGAAGCAGGGAAACCGGGGTCGGGCTTAGTGGTTAATATCATCTTCCGTCTGAACGGCACCACGCAGATCGAGTAATCGCGATCCTCTTAAATCGTAGAGCGGATAAGGCGGCGCACCGCCTTATCCGGTAATTCATGCCTGAACCGGCAGCGGGCGAGGTTTACCGTCACTGTCTACCGCCACATAGATGAACAGCGCCTCGGTTGCTTTATAACGCTGGCCGATTGGCTCTGACGCCACCTTTTTCACCCACACTTCAATATTAATGCTGACAGACGTTGTGCCGCGTTTAACGCAGCGGGCATAACAGCATACGACGTCGCCTACGGCGACAGGGCGCAGAAAACTCATTCCCTCAACGCGCACGGTCACTACGCGACCATGAGCAATTTCTTTAGCCTGAATCGCGCCGCCAATATCCATTTGTGACATGAGCCAGCCGCCAAAAATATCGCCGTTAGCATTGGTATCGGCGGGCATGGCCAGCGTGCGTAAAACCAGTTCGCCCTGAGGAGCGTTATTTGTTGTTGTCATTGTAGAACCGACTGTGAAGAAAGATTTCAGGCGCGAATGCTACTATGATTTGCGCAGGGAGAACAGAGGGGAAACGCGCGTCAGGCTGGCGTGAAGGGGATGCCAGACCAGACGGCCTGGCAAACAGAACTCAGGATTTATCTTCCTGCGGCAGATGGCGGTAAATGTAGACCCCGCTCAGAAGGGTAAAAATCAGCGTCAGCGCGGTTAAACCGAACACTTTGAAGTTGACCCAGATGTTTTGCGGCAGCCAAAACGCGATGTAGATATTGGCGAGCCCGCAGAGGATGAAAAATACGGCCCATGCCAGGTTCAGCTTAGACCAGACCGGCTGCGGCAACGTCAGTTCTTTCCCTAACATGCGTTGAATCAGCGGCTTTTTCATGACCCACTGGCTTATCAGCAGCGCACCGGCAAACAGGCCGTAAATCACCGTCACCTTCCACTTAATAAACTCATCGTTGTGGAAGAAAATGGTCAGGCCGCCGAACACGGCAACCAGAACGAAAGTGATCAACGCCATCTTTTCGACCTTGCGATAGCGAACCCAACTGTAGATCAACACAATGGCTGTTGCGACAATCAGGGCGGAGGTCGCCGCATAGATGTCGTACAGCTTATAAAAAGCAAAAAAGACAACCAGTGGTAAAAAATCAAGAAACTGCTTCATTCTTCGATTCCGTAATCAAAAGTTTTGGGCAAACTGGCCCTTAACACGTTCAGGGTTATTGGCGAATCAACATATACAGACGGAACAAATAGATGAGCAATATGGCGGAAATCAAATTGCTCAGCGTATTCGCCAACACTGCGCCAACATTCGGCGTCAGCGCTGCAAAACTGGGGGCAAACAGCAGCAAGAGCGTTTTCGCCAGTAACCAGCCGATCACCGCCGGAGCGACCAGTCGCATATTAGACCACGCCAGACGCATACTGTTGCGCATGGCGGCAAATACGCCCATCTTGTCCTGAACCAGCATCACCGGCGCAAGCGCCAGCAGAATCGCCATCAAAATCCCCGGTACGACAATCAGCATAATACCGATTTGCACTAACAGGGTAGTCAGAAAAATCAGGACAAACAATTTAGGTAAAACCGGCGCGCTGGCACCGATAGCACGTAATGCGCTGACCCGATGACCGGCGGAAATCAGCTGGATCATCAGCAAAACGCCCCCTGCCAGGATCGCATTGCCAATGAGTCCTGAAAATGTTGATGCCGCTGAAGCCCGTAATAATATTTGCTGCTGTTCCGGCGTCATGTTCTGCACCAGATCGAACAGGCCGACGCTACCGGTCAGATGATCCCCTTCACTGAGTTGCGCGATTTGGGCATCGCTGGGGGAAAAGGCATGACCTAAAACCACCGTAATAAATGCGCACAGCAACGAAACCAGCAAGATGGTTACAAATTGATTACGGAAAAAGTTCCCCGTGTCACGGTAAACGGACTTCGCCGTGATAGACATGCACTCTCCTTGAGTTTTGCAGGTGTTAATTTGCGGGCAATTGTACCCTGGATAACTCTACAGTGGCAGCATCACGGGGTGTATGGAAAAGCATATCTTTGTAAAGCGCGGGTAATTTTGGCTGCGAAACCGCCAGTCGTCCTCTTTTTTACAATCCATCCGCCTGGTTGAAAAAGGCTATTTATCACTAAAATTCGGAAAATTTGATTCAAACGGCTTTAACCAGGATTTTAGATGCAAGTTCTAAATTAATCTGGATCAATAAAGGTTAAATTACAGGACCTAATGTGATCTGTATTGGATCACTTATTACTCCATTGTAGGTATATTCGTGACGCATTTATAACCATAACGATGGAGCGGATATGAAAAAGTTAACAGTGGCAGCCCTGGCAGTAAGTACTCTTCTCTCTGGTAGTGCGCTTGCGCATGAGAGCGGTGAGTTTTTTATCCGTGCGGGCTCGGCGACCGTGAGACCGACGGAAGGGGCAGGCGGAACGCTGGGGAGTCTGAACGGTTTTGATGTCAGTAACAATACGCAACTCGGTTTGACTTTTACTTATATGGCAACCGACAACATTGGTATTGAACTGCTGGCGGCGACGCCGTTCCGCCATAAAATTGGGACAGGGGATACCGGTGATATCGCTACCGTGCGTCACCTGCCGCCGACATTAATGGCGCAGTGGTACTTTGGCGACGCCAGTAGCAAACTGCGTCCTTATATTGGCGCAGGTGTAAACTACACCACCTTCTTTGACGAAGGTTTCAACAACAATGGTAAAGAGACAGGATTGTCCGATCTGAGTCTGAAGGATTCCTGGGGAATGGCCGGGCAGGTGGGTATGGATTACCTGATTAACCGGGACTGGTTAATTAACATGTCGGTCTGGTATATGGATATCGATACTACCGCAAGCTATAAACTCGGTGGTGCCCAGCAGCATGACAGCGTCCGCCTCGACCCGTGGGTATTTATGTTCTCTGCCGGTTATCGTTTCTGAGTTTATGTGACCCATCTAAAAAGCGGGCTGTCTTACAGCCCGCTTTTTATATTCTGCTGATTTCAACATCATACCTCTCCCTGAGATGCTATCTTTGAAACAAGCCTGTTTTGAGAGCATTGACGATGATAGTAACTCAAGCCCTTCTGCAACAAAAAATCGCGACCCTGGAATCGATAGTCAGAGATGAAGAGGCTGAGTTCACTTTACAGGCGCTGCGTATGCTGCTGGATGCAATGCATAAGATTGATGCGCTGGAAGAGAATATTGCTACGCCCGTCCGTTTACCTTATTGCAGTTCGAGTCCGGTTTGTGAGATTGAAGCCGGGTACGCCGCTGGCGTCAGTGACTGCCGTGAGGCTATTCGCAGGGCGGGATACCCGATTGAAGGAGATGATTAATCACTGAAAACTGTACTGTATCAGCAAAATCTACTAACGTATTCGGCCCCGCGATTCAGGCTTAAGGTGCCTCAGTGAAGATTGTTCAGGACAGCCTAAGAAATAGCCAGGCGTTGTTGATGTCAGCGCTTATCACTTTACTTTTTACTTCACTGTATCTCTTTATTATTTACGAACAACGACAGGCCGTTGTGAATGAAGGGATGAGTCGTCTGCAAACGCGGATGATGGATATTTTCAACGATAACGAACTCATCGCCGATGCGACAGGGGTTCGCTATCACCAGATCAAAAATGCCGGGCAGTGCGGCAACCTCTCAAGGTTTTCCCCCAGGGATGCGGATTCATGGGGAATCAATGCCGACCGGGCGCGGATCCATTCCGCAACGGGCACTATTGTTTCCCGTCAGCCCAATATTAACGCTTTATGTATGTTTGCGGCGGCGGAGTTTATTCGGGATCGGATGAACACCCTTAATCCGGGGGATTATGCCGCGCATCGCTACATTATCGCCAAAGATGCCAGCTATTTTTATTGGTTCACGCCAGCAGATGCAAAACCCTTCTATTTTAGCGACTCTAAAATGGCGGGCGATATCACCGACTTTTTCTTACCGCCCGTGGGCTTTTATACGCGTCTGCTGCAAAAGAATGTCAAATCCAAGTCGCTCAGTTCAACGGACTTTTATACGGACAAAATCACGAATGAAAAAGCGTACAGCGTAGTCAGTTATATTTACGATCTTTCTGGAAAAGAGATCTCCGATCATATCGTTGCGTATCTGGTGTATGACCATTCTAAACCTGAGCTACAGGAGGCGCTGACGGAGGCCTTTGAACATCATATTCCACCCGGCCTTAATGTGGCCCTGGTGCATACGCCCACGCAGGAAAATCTCTGCCTGAGCGGTGATTGCCAGCCTGTTGCCGGGGAGTCTATCCGCGCAATGTCTGCAAAATATGCGTTCCATTCCTCGCTCTCTCTGCATCGGTTCGTCAGATACGACACGCAGGCCGGGATTGCGATTCTGCTGGCGCCATTCTTCTTTATCCTGATCTTCCTCGGCTTAAAATACTGGCTGAACGCGAGCGACCTGAAGGTGTATATCGACTCGCTGACGGGCTGCTTTAACCGCAAGATCCTTGATATTGTGAAGCGCAGGGACTTAACGCGCAGCTGCGTGGTGCTGCTGGATTGTAATAAGTTTAAAGCCATCAACGACACCTGGGGGCATGTGGCGGGAGACCGGGCGTTGCAAATCATCGCCAACAGAATGCTCTCTAACACCCGCACCAGTCATGACCTGGTGATTCGTACCGGCGGCGATGAGTTCGTTATTTTGCTTTACCGTGCGCAGATCGGTGACGCGATAGCCATCGCGGAGCGGATAACCGGCCAGATAAATGATTATGCATTTATGGTTGATGGTCATGTTGTACCGCTGTCGGTGTCATGGGGCGTCGCAGAAGTAACCCGCGATCTGGATACGGCTATTCAGCATGCGGATAACGAAATGTACAAAATGAAGCAGATGAGGGAATGACAGGATTGGCCCGATAAGCATGGCATCATCGGGCCTGTTGCCTGCGCAATATTATGCGCGGGTCGCGGCTTTCATTGCCGTGACAAACGCTTTCAGCTCGGTCAGCATCTGCCCAGGGTTTGCGACGTTTTTCTCAATGAGCTTAACGATTGCTGACCCGGAAATCGCCCCGGCGGCGCCGGCTTCAATGGCACCTGTAACCTGTTCCGGGGAAGAGATGCCAAAGCCCTGCAACGGGGGCGCGGCGTTATACTCTTTCAGTTTTTCCACCAGATGATGCAGCGGTAATGCGGCGCGGTTTTCTGCGCCCGTCACGCCTGCCCGCGAAAGCAGATAGGTATAACCGCGTCCATAAGAGGCTATCTGGCGCAACAGATCGTCATCGGCATTGGGCGGGCAGATGAAAATCGGCGCCACGTTGTAGCGTAATGCCGCCTGACGGAAGGGCGCAGACTCCTCAACAGGCACATCCGCCACCAGTACGGAATCCACACCGACTTTCTCGCACTGCGCGTAAAATTCGTCGATCCCTTTGCTGAACACCAGGTTGGCGTACATCAGCAGACCAATCGGAATCGTCGGGTGTTTCTGACGAATCAGCGCCAGCATCTCAAAGCATTGCGTAGGCGTTACGCCTGCGGCAAACGCGCGCAGCGTGGCTTCCTGGATGGTCGGCCCGTCTGCCAGCGGATCGGAGAACGGAATGCCGAGTTCAAGGGCGTCGGCGCCGGCTTCAATCAGCGTATCAATAATGTTCAGTGACTGTTCAACGGAAGGATCGCCCAGGGTCACGAAGGGGACAAATGCGCCTTCCTTGCGATCCTTCAGCTGTGCAAACAGGTTTTCATAGCGTTCCATCAGATTTCCCCTCGCGCTTTCAGAATATCGTGTACGGTGAAAATGTCTTTGTCGCCGCGACCGGAAAGGTTAACGACCAGCAATTGTTCTTTTTCTGGATTTTCACGCATCATTTTCAGGGCGTGAGCCAGGGCATGGGACGACTCCAGCGCCGGAATAATCCCTTCATGCAGACAGAGCGTTTTAAAGGCTTCCAGCGCTTCGTCATCGGTGATCGACACGTAATCGGCGCGACCAATGCTGTTCAGATACGCATGCTGCGGCCCAACGGACGGGAAATCCAGCCCGGCGGAAATGGAGTAGGACTCTTCAATTTGCCCTTCTTCGGTTTGCATCATCGGCGCTTTCATACCGAAATAGATGCCTACGCGGCCATGCTTCAGCGGTGCGCCGTGCTCGCCTGTTTCAATCCCGTGGCCGCCAGGTTCGACGCCAATCAAACCCACGCTGGTTTCGTTGATGAAGTCCGCAAACATGCCGATTGCGTTGGAGCCGCCGCCCACGCAGGCAATCACGGCATCCGGCAGACGACCTTCTTTTTCGAGGATTTGCGCTTTCGTCTCTTCCCCGATCATGCGCTGAAATTCACGGACGATGGTCGGGAACGGGTGCGGGCCTGCCGCAGTTCCGAGCATATAGTGCGCGGATTCATAGCTGCCGGACCAGTCGCGAAGCGCTTCGTTGCAGGCGTCTTTCAGGGTAGCGGAGCCGCTGTGTACAGGGATCACTTCTGCGCCCATCAGTCGCATACGAAAGACGTTTGGCGACTGACGCTCGACGTCTTTTGCGCCCATATAGATACGGCATTTCAGACCGAGCAGGGCACTGGCGAGCGCGGAAGCCACGCCATGCTGACCTGCGCCCGTTTCGGCGATAATCTCTGTTTTACCCATGCGTTTCGCCAGCAGCGCCTGACCCAGTACCTGGTTTGTTTTGTGCGCGCCGCCGTGCAGTAAATCTTCACGCTTCAGATACAGCGTGGTTTTGGTGCCGGCGGTGATATTCTGGCATTTGGTCAGCGCGGTTGGACGGCCTGCATAGTTCTTCAGCAGATCGGCAAACTGGGCCTGAAACTGCGGATCTTTCTGCGCGCTGACGAACGCTTCTTCCAGCTGGCGCAGGGCAGGCATCAGAATTTGCGGGACATACATGCCGCCAAATTCACCAAAGTAGGGATTGAGTAATGTTGTCATGTTTTCTTCCTTAATATGCGCGCAGTGTCTGAAAGACCGAGGCCAGAAGGTGTGCATCTTTGATGCCCGGCTGTGACTCTACACCAGAATTAAAATCGAGACCGGCACAGCCGGTTTTTGCCGCTTCCACGCAGTTGTCTGCGCCTAATCCGCCCGCCAGCAATACGTTGTCCAGCGTTTCACCGTTCAATAACGACCAGTCAAAACGTTGGCCGCTGCCGCCCTGGCCGTTATCGAGAACGTACTTATCAACGTGCTGGTAATCACGAGCAGGCAGTGCGTCGCCCACGTTAAGCGCTTTCCAGATTTGTACCTGTTCCGGTAATGCGGCGCGCAGAGCATCGACATAAGCCTGGTCTTCGCTGCCATGCAGTTGCACGGCCTTGAGCGACAAGGTGGTCGCTTTTTCACATACCTCGGTGATAGCGGTATTGCGGAATACGCCGACATATTGCAGGGGGGCTGCGGCTATCACCTCGCGCGCCTGGTCGAGATTTACGACGCGAGGCGACGAGGGAACAAAAATCAGTCCGCCATAAATGGCGCCTGCTTCGTAAGCGGCTTTTGCATCCTGAGCGCGCGTCAGGCCGCAGACTTTGTTCTCGCCAAGCAGCACGCGACGCACGGCGGCGTGCAGATCGGCATGGGACATCAACGCAGAACCGATCAGAAAACCGTTAGCGAAGTGGCTTAGCTCGCGCACCTGTGCATAGGTGTTAATCCCGGACTCGCTGATCACGGTCACGCCGTGCCCCAGTTTTGGCGCAAGCTGACGGGTACGGTTAAGGTCAATCGACAGATCGCGCAGGTCGCGGTTATTAATGCCGACGACTTTCGCACCCAGTGCGATGGCGCGCTCCAGTTCTTCTTCGTTACTGACTTCCGTCAGCACGCCCATTTTCAGACTGTGGGCGACGGCGGAAAGCTGGCGATATTGCTCGTCATCCAGTACGGAGAGCATCAGCAGACAGGCATCGGCCTGGTAGTAACGCGCCAGATAGATTTGGTAAGGATCGATGATGAAGTCCTTACACAGAACCGGCTGCGGCGCGATACGGCTGACAACAGTGAGAAAGTCAAAACTCCCCTGGAAATATTTCTCATCGGTCAGAACGGAAATCGCCGACGCGTAATGTTTATAAACACCGGCAATCTGCGCGGGGTCGAAGTCATCACGAATCACCCCTTTGGAGGGGGACGCTTTTTTACACTCCAGAATAAATGCGGTACGCGTGCCTTGCAGCGCATCATAGAAATGGCGGGCACTTGGCTGAACCTCATTCTGGAAACTGGCTAACGGTTGTTGTTGCTTACGGGCTTCTACCCAGATCGCCTTATCCGCGACGATTTTCGCTAAAACGGTTTGCATCATTTACCCTCTTGCCGCCAGTGCGGTAACCCGGTCATAAGCTGCGCCACTGCGCAGTACATCAATCACAGTTTGCGCATTGGCCTTTAAATCTTCCTTACCATGCAGGCGCATTAACATGGCGACATTCGCAGCGACAGCGGCCTCGTGAGCGGCTTCACCTTTACCTTGTAACAAGCGGGTGAGAATGTCACGGTTTTCTTCCGGCGTGCCGCCTGCCAGCTGTTCCTGGTGATACGGGGTGAGGCCGAAGTCTTCCGCCGTGAGCTGGTAGCTCTTGATTTCGCCGTCGTGCAGTTCAGCCACAATGGTTGGCGCATGCAGCGACACTTCATCCATACCGCCGCTGTGAACCACCGCCGCACGCTGATAACCCAGTACCCGCAGAGTTTCGGCAATGGGCAGCACCAGCTCCGGGCTGTAGACGCCAATCAGCGCCAGCGGCGGGTGAGCCGGGTTGATCAGCGGCCCCAGCACATTGAACAAAGTGCGGGTTTTAAGCTGCTGGCGAACCGGCATCGCATGACGGAAACCCGTATGGTATTTCGGTGCGAACAGGAAGCAGACGCCCAGGTCGTCCAGCGCCTGACGCGATTTATCGGCGTTCATATCCAGATTGATACCGAATGCTGCCAGCAGATCGGACGAACCAGATTTACTGGAGACGCTGCGGTTGCCATGTTTGGCCACCTTCAGTCCACAGGCCGCCGCCACAAAGGCGCTGGCGGTGGAAATATTGATGCTGTTGCTGCCGTCACCGCCGGTGCCGACAATATCGGCAAACAGATAGTCCGGGCGCGGGAACGGCGCGGCATTTTCCAGCAGCGCGGTAGCGGCGCCAGCGATTTCGTTCGGATGTTCGCCACGCACTTTCATACTGACCAGCGCCGCCGCCAGTTGTTCTGGCTTCAGTTCGCCACGGACCACGGCAGAGAAAAGCTGGTGGCTTTCCTGCTGGGTCATGGTTTGCGCCTGGTACAATTTTTCCAGAATCGGTTGCAGCGTATTGGTCGGCTCCAGCTTTTGTTGCGCCCAGGCCAGCGTTTGTTCCAGCAACAGCGCACCTTGCGTAGTAAGAATGGACTCCGGGTGGAACTGAAAACCGCAGACGCGATCCGTGTCGTGACGCACCGCCATCACCATGCCGTTAAAATGGGCGTTAATCGTCAGCCCCGCAGGCACGTTGCTGCCCACCAGAGAGTGATAACGAGCGACCGGCAGCGGGTTCACAAGGCCGGCAAACATCGCCTGTCCGTCATGTTCAATGCTCGACGCTTTGCCGTGGAGAATCTCGCCCGCCTGACCGACGTAACCACCGTAGGCTTCAACAATCGCCTGGTGTCCGAGGCAGATGCCGATAATGGGCAGCTTGCCGCGCAGACGGGTCAACAACTCCGGCATACAACCGGCTTCGCTGGGGACGCCAGGCCCTGGAGAAAGCATCAGCACCGGGTTTTTCATCGTCGCAAGACGGTCGATTAAGGTCTGCGCCGGGATATGGTTACGGTAAATCACCACATTGTGGCCGTTGGCCCGTAGCTGATCTGCCAGGTTGTAAGTAAAAGAGTCGATGTTATCGAGCAGCAGAATGTCAGCCATTAGAAAATCTCCTGTGCATGGTGCGCGGTGGCAATAGCACGCAGAACCGCGCGCGCTTTATTACGGGTTTCGTCGGCTTCAGACTGCGGAACAGAATCCAGCACGATTCCGGCACCGGCCTGCACGGTGGCGATGCCGTCTTCCACCAGAGCAGAGCGAATCACAATGCAGGTATCGAGATCGCCATGCGCGGTGAAATAGCCCACCGCACCGCCATAACTGCCGCGACGACGCCCTTCGGCACCGGCGATAAGCTGCATGGCGCGAACTTTTGGCGCGCCGCTCAGCGTGCCCATATTCATACAGGCGCGATAAGCATGCAGCACATCCAGATCGCTGCGTAATTCACCCACCACGCGGGACACCAGGTGCATAACGAACGAATAACGATCGACTTTCGTCAGGTCGGCAACGTAGCGGCTGCCGGGAGTACAAATGCGCGCCAGATCATTACGCGCCAGATCGACCAGCATCAGGTGTTCAGACAGCTCTTTATGGTCGGTGCGCATCTCCAGCTCAATGCGGCTGTCGAGATCGCGATCCAGCGAGCCATCGGCACGGCGACCGCGCGGGCGCGTGCCGGCGATGGGGTATATCTCAATCTGGCGACTGGTCGCGTCGTACTTCAGCGAGCTTTCCGGGGAGGCGCCAAACAGGGTGAAATCGTTATCCTGCATAAAGAACATGTATGGACTTGGGTTGCTCTTTTTCAGTACGTAATAGGCCGCCAGCGGTGACGGGCAGGGTAATGAGAAGCGGCGGGAAGGCACCACCTGGAAAATCTCTCCTGCGCGAATCGCTTTCTGCATGGTACGCACAACGGCGCCAAACTCTTCGTCGCTCTGGCTGCATTCGCAGCGCATTTGCGGCACTGGCGTAACGGGCAACGGCGGCGCGGGTTCGGTTAATTGCTGCGTCAGCTGCGCGAGGCGCGCCGTCAGACGCTGTTTTTCCGCTTCATTATCGGTAAAGAGGCTTGCCTGAATACGGGTGCTTTTCTTCTGATGGTCAATCACCATCAGCGTTTCCGCCAGATAGAAACAGTAATCCGGGCAGCGATTACCGGCTTCCAGTTGCGGTAACGCTTCAAATCCCGCCACCAGGTCATAGGCAAACAAACCGCCGAAAAACATGGCTTCGCGCTCTTCAGCAGGCACATTCACCAGGTTCTGCAACAGACGGAATGCGTCAAATACCGACAGCGAACACAGACGCGCATCCTCATCTAACAGCGGGCTTACTGCGGGAAAGCGCAGCTTCCGGCTGCCGGGCTGCGCTGCATTTTCAACGCCCGCAGGCAGCGCGGCATCCAGCAGCGGGAGCAGGGATGCACCGTTATCCGTTAACGCTTCGATAGTGACAGTGTCACCCAAAGCGGTAATGCGCAGCGCGCTATCGACCAACAGCAGGCTTTTCAGATCATTTTTACTGTCGATATCAGCAGATTCCAGCAGCAGCGTTGCCGGGCGGTCGCCACAAACCTGATGGAACAACGCCGTCGGGTTCTCACGGTAGGCGGCATTGCAGGAAAGCAATTCGAGTGTTGGTTTTTGTATTTGCATCGTTATTCTCATTCATTCTGTTCAAAAAAAAGCCCGCTCATCTGGCGGGCCGGGTATCTGGTTGCTTATTGCAGACGTCATACACTGCCCGAAATCAGGAAGTGCGCCACCAACCGTGCAGTACGAATGTTGCTTTCATCTCAGATACCTTCTTCATGTGAACTTGCGTACTAGTTAACTAGTTCGATGAAATAAAGTCAACACCTGATTTCAGTATATTTGCCGGAACCGTTATGATGTTTGTGAAAGAACATTTATTAAGACGGGAGCCGCCTTGAGCGACACGAATTACGCAGTGATTTACGACCTGCACAGTCATACAACGGCGTCCGATGGTCGGTTAACGCCAGAAGCGTTAGTACATCGTGCGGTAGAGATGCGAGTCGGCACACTGGCGATCACCGATCATGACACCACAGCCGCTATTCCGGCGGCAAGAGAAGAAATTTCACGTTCCGGGCTTGCCCTGAACCTGATTCCTGGCGTGGAAATTTCAACTGTCTGGGAAAATCATGAGATCCATATTGTGGGTCTGAATATCGACATTGCGCATCCGGCGATGTGCGCGTTCCTGGCGGAACAAACCGAACGTCGTCAGCAGCGTGCGCGTCTGATTGCCGAGCGTCTGGAGAAAGCGCATATTCCTGGGGCGTGGGAAGGCGCTTTGCGGCTTGCCGACGGTGGGGCCGTGACGCGCGGGCATTTCGCCCGTTTTCTGGTGGAGTGCGGCAAAGCCGGGAGTATTGCCGATGTTTTTAAAAAATACCTTGCGCGTGGGAAAACCGGATACGTTCCGCCACAGTGGTGTACAATAGAACAAGCTATTGATGTGATTCATCATTCTGGCGGTAAGGCAGTATTGGCCCATCCAGGCCGCTACGACCTTAGCGCTAAGTGGCTGAAAAGGTTGATTGCGTATTTTGCGCTGCATCGCGGTGATGCGATGGAAGTGGCGCAATGCCAGCAGTCGCCCAATGAGCGAACCCAACTGGCGACCTATGCGCGCCAGCACCATTTATGGGCATCACAAGGCTCTGATTTTCATCAGCCGTGCCCGTGGATTGAACTGGGTCGCAAGCTCTGGCTGCCAGCAGGCGTCGAAGGCGTATGGCAGCTGTGGGAAGAGCCACAAACACCACAGTGAGGGAAGTATGAGCCAGTTTTTTTATATTCATCCTGAAAACCCGCAACAACGGCTGATCAATCAGGCGGTTGAAATTGTGCGTAAAGGCGGGGTGATTGTTTATCCAACCGATTCCGGCTATGCGCTGGGTTGTAAAATCGAAGATAAAGGGGCGATGGAACGCATCTGCCGCATTCGCCACCTGCCGGACGGGCATAACTTCACGCTGATGTGTCGGGATCTGTCTGAGTTATCGACCTATTCGTTTGTCGATAACGTTGCTTTTCGCTTAATTAAAAACAATACGCCGGGCAACTACACTTTTATCCTGAAGGGAACGAAAGACGTGCCGCGCCGCCTGTTACAGGAAAAACGGAAAACAATCGGTCTGCGCGTGCCGTCGAACCCGATCGCGCTGGCACTGCTGGAAGCGCTGGGCGAACCGATGCTCTCCACCTCGCTGATGCTGCCCGGCAGCGAATTTACCGAGTCTGACCCGGAAGAGATCAAAGACCGCCTGGAAAAACAGGTCGATTTGATCATTCACGGCGGTTACCTCGGCCAGCAACCGACCACGGTGATTGATTTAACCGATGATTCCCCGGTTGTCTTGCGCGAAGGCGTTGGTGACGTTAAACCTTTCTTATAAGGGCGCAACTCTGTATACTACGCGGCCTTAAAATGGCGCTGTAAAGCGCCGTTGATTCTCCTGTTCGACGCCTGTGAAGGCGACACCTGAAGGAAGCTCTATGAGCGAAAAGTTACAAAAAGTGCTGGCTCGCGCTGGCCACGGTTCTCGCCGTGAAATTGAATCCATTATTGAAGCAGGCCGCGTAAGCGTTGACGGCAAAATCGCCACGCTTGGCGATCGCGTTGAAATCACGCCGGGTCTGAAAATCCGTATCGACGGTCATCTGATCTCGGTGAAAGAGTCTGCGGAACAAATTTGTCGCGTTCTGGCCTATTACAAACCAGAAGGTGAGCTGTGTACCCGTAACGACCCGGAAGGTCGTCCTACCGTTTTTGATCGCTTACCGAAACTGCGCGGCGCGCGCTGGATTGCCGTAGGTCGTCTGGATGTGAATACCTGCGGTTTGCTGTTGTTCACGACGGATGGCGAACTGGCGAACCGTCTGATGCACCCGAGTCGTGAAGTTGAGCGTGAATACGCCGTGCGCGTATTTGGTCAGGTTGATGACGCCAAGCTGCGTGACCTGAGTCGTGGCGTTCAACTGGAAGATGGCCCGGCGGCGTTTAAGACCATCAAATTCAGCGGTGGTGAGGGCATTAACCAGTGGTACAACGTCACGCTGACCGAAGGGCGTAACCGTGAGGTACGTCGTCTGTGGGAAGCGGTTGGCGTGCAGGTTAGCCGACTGATCCGCGTGCGCTATGGTGATATTCCATTGCCGAAAGGGCTGCCGCGCGGTGGCTGGACTGAACTGGATCTGGCGCAGACCAACTATCTGCGTGAACTGGTGCAACTGGCGCCGGAAACCACCTCCAAAGTGGCCGTGGAGAAAGACCGACGTCGTATGAAGGCGAACCAGATTCGCCGTGCGGTGAAGCGTCACAGCCAGGTTGGCGGCGGTCGTCGTTCAGGCGGTCGTAACAACAACGGTTGATGCTGAATGCCCGGTGGCGCTTACGCTTACCGGGCCTACGTTTTGGCCGTAGGCCGGATAAAGCGTTTACGCCGTCATCCGGCACCGTTTCCTAATAATCAATTCCCATCTGGGCCTTCACGCCCGCTTCAAAAGCATGTTTGACCGGACGCAGCTCGCTGACCGTGTCGGCCAGTTCCAGAATATCGCGATGACAACCGCGACCGGTAATAATTACCGTCTGATTCTGCGGACGGGCATTTAAGGCATTGATGACCTCTTCAAGCGGCAGATAGTCATATGCCACCATGTAGGTCAGTTCATCCAGCACGACCATATCCAACGTTAGGTCCGCCAGCATACGTTTGCCATGTTCCCAGACAGCCATACAGGCTGCGGTGTCGGTTTCGCGATTTTGCGTTTCCCAGGTGAACCCGGTCGCCATCACCTGAAATTCCACGCCGTGGGGCTCCAGCAGATTGCGCTCACCGTTAGGCCATGTGCCTTTAATGAACTGCACCACGCCCACTTTTTTACCGTGGCCGACGGCGCGCGTTGCGGTACCGAATGCCGCCGTGGTTTTGCCTTTACCGTTGCCGGTAAACACGATGATGATGCCGCGTTCGTCCTGCGCCGCCGCAACGCGGGCGTCGACCCGGTCTTTCACACGCTGCTGGCGTTGTTGATAGCGTTCTTCAGTCATTGGGCGATTCCTGGTCTACGGCCCGGCTGGGCATCAAAAGTCATACCGGTTTTACGGCGGCTGTCGTCGCCCATCAGCCACAAATAGAGGGGCATGATATCGGCGGGCGTTTTTAACTTCTGCGGATCTTCCGTAGGGAAGGCGCTGGCGCGCATACTCGTGCGCGTGCCGCCTGGGTTGATGCAATTTACACGTAAGGGGTGGTTCTGGTATTCGTCCGCCAGTACCTGCATCATGCCTTCGGTGGCGAATTTAGAGGTGGCGTAAGCGCCCCAGTTGGCGCGTCCCTGACGACCGACGCTTGATGAGGTAAAGACCAGCGAACCGGCGTCGGATTTAAGTAATAAAGGAAGCAGTGCCTGAGTCAGCATGAATGTCGCATTGACGTTAACCTGCATAACATCCTGCCAGACGTGCGGATTTTGTTCGCTCATTGGGCAGATATCGCCCAGTAACCCGGCGTTATGCAGAACGCCATCCAGTCGTGGATAGTGCGCCGCAATCCTCTGGCCTAACTGGTGGCACTCTTCAGCGGTGCAGGTCAGTAGATCCAGCGTAAACCACTGTGGCAATGCGCCTGTATCTTCGGCGACAGTCTGTGCGACCTGACGCAGTTTTTCTTCATTTCGACCCAGCAAAATAACGTTTGCGCCGTAGCGCGCGTAGGTGAGCGCGGCTTCGCGGCCAATGCCATCACTGGCGCCAGTGACCAGAATAATGCGATTTTGCAGTAGATCTTGTTTAGGTTGGTAATGCACGGCTACTCCTCGGCGACGCGTTGGGTCACCCTGCCAGTTGTCTTATCTTCTCTTTAACTTTTCGGCTTTATGCCTGAAAGCCCGCGTCATTTCAATCAGTCAACGGCGATAACGCCGAAAAATGAACACTTTGTCATACTTTTCACCCAGTAACCGCAACGCAGGATCAAACGAGACGGGCTAACACGCCTGTTGTACACTGAGCCAAAATAGCGTTGTTTAACCAAGGTGGGACTCGTGGAATTGTTGTCTGAATATGGGTTGTTTTTGGCAAAAATCGTCACTGTCGTGGTGGCAATCGCCGTCATTGTGATGCTGATCGTGAATGCTGCCCAGCGTAAACGCCAGCGTGGGGAACTGCGGGTAACGAATCTCAGCGAGCAATATAAAGAGATGAAGGACGATCTGGCGACGGCGCTGATGGACGGTCATCAACAAAAACTCTGGCATAAAGCGCAGAAAAAGAAGCTGAAGCTGGAGGCAAAAGCGGCGAAAGCGAAAGCAAAGCAGGGGGAAAATGCCGCGACGGGGAAACCTCGTGCCTGGGTGCTGGATTTTAAAGGCAGTATGGATGCCCACGAAGTCAGCGCGCTGCGTGAGGAGGTGACGGCGGTGTTAGCGGCGTTTAAACCGCAGGATCAGGTGGTCGTGCGTCTGGAAAGCCCCGGCGGCGTTGTGCATGGCTATGGCCTGGCGGCTTCGCAATTGCAGCGTCTGCGCGATAAGCAGATCCCGTTGACGGTAACGGTGGACAAAGTCGCCGCCAGCGGCGGTTACATGATGGCCTGTGTGGCCGACAAAATTGTTTCGGCGCCGTTTGCGATTGTTGGCTCTATTGGCGTTGTGGCGCAAATCCCTAACTTTAATCGCTTTTTGAAAGGGAAGGATATCGATATTGAGCTGCACACGGCGGGCCAGTATAAGCGCACGCTGACGCTGCTTGGCGAGAACACGGAGGAAGGGCGTCAGAAATTCCGTGAAGATCTGAATGAAACCCATCACCTGTTTAAGCATTTTGTGCAGCAGATGCGTCCTGTGCTGGATATCGAACAGGTGGCCACAGGCGAGCACTGGTATGGCCAACAGGCGCTGGAGAAAGGTCTGGTGGACGAAATCAACACCAGTGATGACGTCATTCTCCGCTTGATGGACGGTTATGAGGTGTTCAACGTTCGCTTTATGCAGCGCAAGAAATTGATGGATCGGTTTACGGGCAGCGCCGCAGAAAGCGCCGATCGTTTGTTGCTACGCTGGTGGCAGCGCGGACAAAAACCGCTGATGTAAAATTGTCATTGCCCGGTGGCGCTAACGCTTACCGGGCCTACGGAGTGTTTTGTAGGCCGGATAAGGCGCAGCCGCCATCCGGCAAACAGCCCGGTGGCGCTAACGCTTACCGGGCCTGCGGACTGTTTTGTAGGCCGGATAAGGCGCAGCCGCCATCCGGCAAACAGCCCGGTGGCGCTAATGCTTACCGGGCCTACGGATTGTTTTGTAGGCCGGATAAGGCGTAGCCGCCATCCGGCAAAACCTTTCCTGCGTTAATCGATCAGGTGATACTTCTCAGAAAGCACATGCGCCAGATGTTTAAACATATTAAACACGGCGGTGCTTTTTGGCGTCGGTAAACCTTGCTCGTCTAAAAAGTAATCGCCGCTGAAGACCAGTACGCCGTTTCGCTGCGTCACACCGGTGGCGACAATCCCCGCCAGCGTGTCCTCATGCTCACGAATGATTTTGTTGGCTTCAATCAGCAGTGTTTCACGATCGATAGGTTGGGTGTCTTTATGCATTATTTACTCCTTAAACAAGGACATTAGTCTACGCCGGGCGCTGCTTATGGGCAAATATTCCCTGATAAACACGAAGGTCTTGTAAAGGTGCTGTTACTGGCGAGATTTGTTTTTGCATGCTAATAAAGTTGCGTAACGAATTTTATCAGGTACAGTGTGACGCTTTCGTCAATCTGGCAACAGATTTGCTTGACATTCGACCAAAATTCCGTCGTGCTATAGCGCTTGTGTGCTAAAAAGCCTGTTAACTCAGTCACCTGAGGATCACGTTTCGCGCACCGAGTCAGTACAAGGGGTTGATATCCGCCGACACAGAGACCATATCGGTGTCTCGTCGCCAGTGGAAGGTGAATCAACGTGCGACGCATTCCAGGAAGAATCAATTTAGGTAAAGGTGAATATGGGTAAAGCTCTTGTCATCGTTGAGTCCCCGGCAAAAGCCAAAACGATCAACAAGTATCTGGGTAATGATTACGTGGTTAAGTCCAGCGTCGGTCATATCCGTGATTTGCCGACCAGTGGCTCAGCAGCTAAAAAGAGCGCCGACTCTACCTCCACCAAAACGGCTAAAAAGCCCAAAAAGGATGAACGTGGCGCTCTCGTCAACCGAATGGGGGTTGACCCTTGGCATAACTGGGATGCGCAGTATGAAGTGCTGCCCGGTAAAGAGAAGGTCGTCTCTGAACTGAAACAATTGGCTGAAAAAGCCGACCACATCTATCTCGCAACCGACCTTGACCGCGAAGGGGAAGCCATTGCCTGGCACCTGCGGGAGGTGATCGGGGGTGATGACACGCGCTATAGCCGCGTGGTGTTTAACGAAATAACCAAAAACGCGATTCGCCAGGCGTTTGATAAGCCAGGCGAACTGAATATCGACCGTGTTAACGCGCAGCAGGCGCGCCGCTTTATGGACCGCGTTGTGGGCTATATGGTGTCGCCATTGCTGTGGAAAAAAATTGCGCGAGGCCTGTCGGCAGGCCGCGTACAGTCCGTTGCCGTGCGTCTGGTTGTTGAGCGCGAACGTGACATCAAAGCGTTCGTACCGGAAGAGTTCTGGGAAGTGAACGCCAGCACGACAACGCCTTCTGGCGATGCCTTGCCGCTCGACGTTACGCACCAGAATGATAAACCGTTCCGTCCGGTTAACCGCGAGCAAACGCTGGCGGCGGTCAGCCTGCTGGAAAAAGCGCGTTACAGCGTACTGGAGCGTGAAGATAAACCGACCAGCAGTAAGCCTGGCGCGCCGTTTATCACGTCGACGCTGCAACAGGCGGCGAGCACGCGTCTGGGCTTTGGCGTGAAAAAAACCATGATGATGGCGCAGCGCTTGTACGAAGCGGGCTACATCACCTACATGCGTACTGACTCCACCAACCTGAGCCAGGATGCGGTAAACATGGTTCGCGGTTATATCAGCGATAGCTTCGGCAAGAAATACCTGCCGGAGAACCCGAACCAGTACGCCAGCAAAGAAAATTCACAGGAAGCGCACGAAGCGATCCGTCCTTCTGATGTCGCGGTGATGGCCGAAGCGCTGAAGGATATGGAAGCGGACGCGCAGAAACTGTATCAGCTGATCTGGCGTCAGTTTGTCGCCTGTCAGATGACGCCAGCCCAGTACGATTCCACCACGCTGACGGTCGGCGCGGGTGATTTCCGCCTGAAAGCGCGTGGCCGCATTCTGCGTTTCGACGGCTGGACGAAAGTCATGCCTGCGCTGCGTAAAGGCGATGAAGACCGGACGTTGCCTGCGGTGAATAAAGGCGATGTGTTGACGCTGGTTGAACTGACTCCGGCGCAGCACTTCACCAAACCACCGGCGCGCTTCAGTGAAGCATCGCTGGTTAAAGAGCTGGAAAAACGCGGTATTGGTCGTCCATCCACCTATGCGTCGATTATCTCGACCATTCAGGATCGCGGTTATGTCCGCGTGGAAAACCGTCGCTTCTATGCTGAAAAAATGGGTGAGATTGTCACCGATCGACTGGAAGAAAACTTCCGCGAGCTGATGAACTATGATTTCACCGCCCAGATGGAAGACAGCCTCGACAAGGTGGCCAGCCACGAAGCCGAGTGGAAAAACGTGCTTGATAACTTCTTCAGCGATTTTACTCAGCAGCTTGATAAAGCGGAGAAAGATCCTGAAGAGGGCGGCATGCGCCCTAACCAGATGGTGCTGACCAGCATTGACTGCCCGACATGCGGGCGCAAGATGGGGATTCGCACCGCCAGCACCGGCGTGTTCCTGGGATGTTCCGGCTATGCGCTGCCGCCGAAAGAGCGCTGCAAAACCACCATCAACCTGGTGCCGGAAAATGAAGTGCTGAACGTACTGGAAGGCGATGATGCGGAAACCAACGCCTTGCGTGCAAAACGTCGTTGCCAGAAGTGCGGCACCGCAATGGACAGCTACCTGATCGATCCGAAACGCAAGCTGCACGTCTGCGGTAATAACCCGACCTGCGACGGTTACGAAATCGAAGAGGGCGAGTTCCGTATTAAAGGTTATGACGGCCCGATCGTTGAGTGCGAAAAATGTGGCTCTGAAATGCACCTGAAAATGGGGCGTTTTGGTAAGTACATGGCCTGTACTAACGACGAATGTAAAAATACCCGTAAGATTCTGCGTAACGGTGAAGTCGCGCCGCCGAAAGAAGATCCGGTGCCGTTGCCGGAACTGCCGTGCGAGAAATCGGACGCGTATTTCGTGCTGCGTGACGGCGCCGCAGGGATCTTCCTCGCGGCGAATACCTTCCCGAAATCGCGTGAAACGCGTGCGCCGTTAGTGGAAGAGTTGTACCGCTTCCGCGACCGTCTGCCGGAAAAACTGCGTTATCTGGCCGATGCGCCGCAGCAGGACCCGGAAGGCAATAAGACGCTGGTGCGTTTTAGCCGTAAGACGAAACAGCAGTATGTTGCCGCTGAAAAAGACGGGAAAGCGACGGGATGGTCAGCATTCTTCGTTGATGGCAAGTGGGTAGAAGGTAAGAAATAACAGTCACCTGGCTGAATTTCACTTAAGAGGGTCGCGCAAGCGGCCCTTTTTTATTCCGGGCTTATTATTTTTTCTTCGCAGCTATACAGCTCTGATATAAATGATATAGTGGTTATAGTTAACGGCTTTTTTATTATTAAATCGTATTAGCAGCGCGTGACGTGCTGCTTATCAAACGATGACATGACGGCGCTAATCTGGATGGTTTAACATGAAATTACAGCAGCTTCGCTACATTGTTGAGGTGGTTAATCACAACCTTAATGTCTCTTCCACCGCCGAAGGGCTTTACACCTCCCAGCCGGGTATCAGTAAGCAAGTTCGTATGCTGGAAGATGAGCTTGGCATCCAGATTTTTGCGCGTAGCGGTAAACACCTGACGCAAGTGACGCCAGCGGGGCAGGAAATTATTCGCATTGCGCGCGAAGTGTTGTCCAAAGTCGATGCCATCAAGTCCGTGGCGGGCGAACACACCTGGCCGGATAAAGGTTCTCTGTATATTGCCACCACGCACACTCAGGCGCGCTATGCGCTGCCAAATGTGATCAAGGGCTTTATTGAGCGCTATCCTCGCGTTTCATTGCATATGCATCAGGGGTCGCCCACGCAAATCGCGGAAGCGGTTTCGAAAGGGAATGCCGACTTCGCTATCGCCACTGAAGCGCTGCACCTGTATGACGATCTGGTGATGCTGCCATGCTACCACTGGAATCGCTCTATCGTCGTCACGCCAGAGCACCCGCTGGCCGCTAAATCATCGGTGACGATTGAGGAACTGGCACAGTATCCGCTGGTGACCTACACCTTTGGCTTTACCGGGCGCTCCGAGCTGGATACCGCGTTTAATCGCGCCGGGCTGACGCCGCGTATTGTCTTTACGGCAACCGATGCGGACGTGATAAAAACATACGTCCGACTTGGACTGGGGGTAGGGGTGATTGCCAGCATGGCCGTCGATCCGATTTCCGACCCGGACCTGGTGCGTGTCGATGCGCATGATATTTTCAGCCATAGCACCACGAAAATTGGTTTTCGCCGCAGCACGTTTTTACGCAGCTATATGTACGACTTTATTCAACGCTTTGCGCCGCATCTGACGCGCGATGTTGTGGATACCGCCGTGGCCTTGCGTTCTAACGAAGAAATTGAAGCCATGTTTAACGATATTAAATTACCGGAAAAGTAATCACGCGCGTGAGTTTTCAGGTATCTCCAGACACGAGGAGATACCTGAATAACCACTAAATTTATGGATTATGGTTTTCGTTTTTTCTGCGATCATATTACCTGCATCGTATTCATGGAAAAGCGCCAGTAAAGTAGTTTCGAATTACCCGCCTCGCAAATTCCGCCTTTCAAATATTTATTTCCGGTCAAAAGATTGATTTATTCATGGGAAACGATTCGTAAATTCACTGGATTTTTGACTAAAGTTTCTTTAGGATTTGTCTCATCTGATGATTAATTGTACCGATTGTTTGGTGCTAAAATGATAAGTGATGCCGATTGTATGAGGTTAGCAATGCCTTCTGGAAACCAGGAACCCCGCAGGGACCCCGAGCTTAAACGCAAAGCATGGCTGGCGGTATTCCTCGGCTCTGCGCTGTTCTGGGTTGTGATTGCGCTGGTTATCTGGCAAGTGTGGGGGTAAGTCATGGTTTCGCAGGAACATCAGCAACCCTCAACGCCAGCACGTCAGCCTCGTGATAGCGTGAAGGAAGCGCGGAGCGAATGTGTGACGAATATTCCAGAATCCTGGAAACTCACACAACAGCAACAGGCATTTATTGATTCATTCGCTGAAGATGAGCAACAGAAACAATAATTGGCGATTTTTTTAATCATCATTTCCAGTACAGGTCATTAACATCCCGTACTGTACTTTCTTATACACCACAGCAATAAGCGCTGAGTAAATCTCAGCATAAAGTATTAAACAAATGTCGGTGTAGCCTATGCAAACTGTGAATCTTAAATATTGGTCATGGATTGGGGCGTTCTCAGTATCGCTCTTGTTCTGGGCTCAACTTATCTGGATTGTCTCTTTCTGATCGTATGCCGGTCAATGCCCGATGGCGCAACGTCATCGGGCCTGCGCATGCCAATTCCCGTCCGTAAGGTTTCTCCTCTTTTATCAATTCGGGTTGTTATCAAAACGTTACATTCTGTTTGTGTTATCTTTAATACTAACCCTGAGGAGAGTCAGGGTATCCAACCCTGTTATTAAGGAGGAGCTATGTCGTCAACCCTACGAGAAGCCAGTAAGGACACGTTGCAGGCCAAAGACAAAACCTATCATTACTACAGTCTGCCCCTGGCTGCCAAAAAACTGGGCGATATTACCCGCTTGCCCAAGTCGCTAAAAGTTCTGCTTGAAAACCTGCTGCGCTGGCAGGACGGCGACTCTGTTACCGAAGAAGATATTCAGGCGTTAGCCGGGTGGCTGAAAAAAGCCCATGCCGATCGCGAAATTGCCTATCGACCCGCCCGTGTATTAATGCAGGATTTTACCGGCGTCCCGGCGGTGGTGGATCTGGCTGCCATGCGCGAAGCGGTCAAACGCCTCGGCGGGGATACTGCGAAAGTGAATCCGCTATCCCCGGTAGACCTTGTTATTGACCACTCGGTAACGGTCGATCGCTTTGGCGATGATGACGCTTTCGAAGAGAACGTGCGTCTGGAAATGGAACGCAACCACGAGCGCTATGTGTTCCTGAAATGGGGGCAACAGGCTTTTAGTCGCTTCAGCGTGGTGCCGCCAGGAACCGGGATCTGCCACCAGGTGAACCTGGAGTACCTTGGCAAGGCCGTCTGGAGCGAATTGCAGGCGGGAGAGTGGGTTGCATACCCGGACACGCTGGTCGGCACCGACTCCCACACCACGATGATTAACGGCCTTGGCGTGCTGGGATGGGGCGTCGGGGGGATTGAAGCGGAAGCCGCGATGCTGGGCCAGCCGGTTTCAATGCTCATTCCCGATGTTGTTGGCTTCAAGTTGACCGGTAAGCTGCGTGAAGGTATCACCGCGACCGACCTGGTGCTGACCGTGACCCAGATGCTGCGTAAACACGGCGTCGTTGGTAAATTCGTTGAATTCTACGGCGACGGTCTGGACTCCTTGCCATTGGCCGATCGCGCGACGATAGCAAACATGTCGCCGGAATATGGCGCGACCTGCGGCTTCTTCCCGATTGACGGCATCACCCTCGAATATATGCGTTTAAGCGGCCGTAGCGAGGAGCAGGTTGAGCTGGTCGAAACCTATGCCAAAGCGCAGGGGATGTGGCGAAACCCTGGCGATGAACCTGTTTTCACCAGTTCGCTGGAACTGGATATGGGGGATGTCGAGGCGAGCCTTGCCGGGCCGAAGCGCCCGCAGGATCGGGTTGCGCTGGCAGATGTGCCGAAAGCCTTCGCCGCGAGCACGGAGCTGGAACTGAACACCGCGCAAAAAGACCGGCAGCCAATCGATTATGTTATGAACGGCCATCAATACCAGCTCCCGGACGGCGCTGTCGTGATTGCAGCTATCACCTCCTGTACCAATACTTCAAACCCCAGCGTGCTGATGGCCGCCGGTTTGCTGGCGAAAAAAGCGGTAACGCTGGGACTGAAACGGCAGCCGTGGGTGAAAGCCTCGCTGGCGCCGGGATCGAAAGTGGTCTCGGATTACCTGGCGCAGGCGAAACTCACGCCTTATCTTGATGAACTTGGCTTTAATCTGGTGGGGTATGGGTGCACCACCTGTATTGGTAACTCCGGCCCACTGCCGGAGCCTATCGAAACGGCAATCAAAAAGGGCGACTTGACGGTGGGCGCGGTACTTTCCGGCAACCGTAACTTTGAAGGCCGAATCCATCCGCTGGTGAAAACCAACTGGCTGGCGTCGCCGCCGCTGGTTGTTGCCTATGCGCTGGCGGGCAATATGAATATTAACCTGGCGAAAGAGCCGCTGGGCCACGATCGCAAAGGCGACCCGGTTTATCTGAAGGATATCTGGCCTTCCGCGCAGGAGATCGCCCGCGCCGTTGAGCTGGTGTCGTCAGAAATGTTCCACAAAGAGTATGCAGAGGTTTTTGAAGGGACGCCGGAATGGAAAGCGATCAATGTTGATCGCTCAGATACCTATGGCTGGCAGGATGACTCCACTTATATCCGCTTGTCACCGTTCTTTGACGAAATGCAGGTTCAACCCGATCCGGTTGAGGATATTCATGGCGCCCGTATTCTGGCCATGCTGGGGGATTCCGTCACCACTGACCATATCTCTCCGGCGGGCAGCATAAAGGCGGACAGCCCGGCAGGGCGCTATTTGCAGAATCATGGCGTTGAGCGTCGGGACTTCAACTCCTACGGTTCGCGCCGTGGAAACCATGAAGTGATGATGCGCGGTACGTTTGCGAATATTCGTATCCGCAACGAAATGGTTCCCGGCGTTGAAGGAGGAATGACCCGACATTTGCCGGGGACGGAGGTGATCTCCATCTATGATGCAGCGATGCTGTATCAGCAGGAGAAAACGCCGCTGGCGGTGATTGCGGGTAAAGAGTACGGTTCCGGTTCCAGCCGTGACTGGGCGGCCAAAGGCCCGCGTTTGCTGGGTATTCGCGTCGTGATTGCCGAGTCGTTTGAACGTATTCACCGTTCAAACCTGATTGGTATGGGGATTCTACCGCTGGAGTTCCCGCAGGGCGTTACGCGTAAAACGCTCGGGTTAACCGGCGAGGAGACAATTGATATTGCCAGTCTGCAAAACCTGAAGCCTGGCGCCGCCATTCCGGTGACGTTAACCAAAGTGGATGGCAGCACAGAGGTGATTTCGTGCCGGTGCCGTATCGATACCGCAACTGAATTAACCTACTACCAGAATGACGGCATTCTGCATTATGTGATTCGTAATATGTTGCATTAAGACATAAAAAAGGCCTGATGGCGCGGTGCTCATCAGGCCTTTAATAGCAAAAATTTATTTACCCAATAAATGCCCCATCTTAGCGGCTTTGGTATCCAGATAGTGTTCGTTATTTGGGTTACGGCCAACAATCAGCGGTACGCGCTCAACAATATTGATACCTGCTTCCGTCAGAATTTCGACTTTCTTAGGGTTATTGGTCAGCAGACGGACTTCATCGACGCCCAGCAGTTTAAACATATCGGCGCACAGGGTGAAATCACGCTCATCGGCGGCAAACCCCAGCTGATGGTTGGCTTCCACGGTATCGTAGCCCTGATCCTGTAACGCGTAGGCGCGAATCTTATTGAGCAGGCCAATATTACGTCCTTCCTGACGGTGGTAGAGCAGAATACCGCGACCTTCTTCCGCGATATGCGTCAGCGCCGCCTCTAACTGAAAACCACAATCGCAGCGCAGACTAAACAATGCGTCGCCGGTCAGACATTCTGAATGGACGCGAGCCAGGACAGGGGTTTGACCAGAGATATCGCCATAAACCAGCGCGACGTGGTCGTGTCCGGTTGCCAGTTCTTCAAATCCCACCATCAGGAAATCGCCCCATGGGGTTGGCAGTTTGGCTTCTGCCACTCGTTTAAGCTGCATGTATTTCTCCAGATAATGCTGGTGTCATCGCCAATTGGCTTCTGTATGTTTCTATTTTGCCATAAGGCGGCGGACTTCACCTAATCGCTGCCGTGCGATCGCTTTTGGAATGGCACAAATTTGTCAATTTTCCGGCACGCCAGGTTTTCAGTTATGATTGTGGCACTTATCGACGAAAGGAGAGGTCATGCTTTCGATTGCGAAGCGCACAACCGTAGGCGCTGCTCTGTTGCTTGTGATGCCGGTTAGCGTATGGATTTCAGGCTGGAACTGGCAACCCGGACACTCGGTCTGGTGGTTAAAATCCTTATACTGGGTGACAGAAACGGTGACGCAGCCGTGGGGAATTATTACGCATGTGCTTCTGTGCGCCTGGTTTCTTTGGTGCCTGAGATTTCGCCTGAAAGCCGCAATGATGCTTTTTGCTATTCTGGCCGGTGCGATCCTGCTGGGGCAGGGGGTAAAATCGCTGGTGAAGGAGCGGGTGCAGGAACCCCGACCCTTTGTTATTTGGCTGGAAAAAACGCACCATATTCCCGTTGATGAGTTCTACACTTTAAAACGTAAAGAACGCGGGCACTTAGTCAAAGAACAGCTGTCCGGGCAGCAGGATATTCCGGCTTTTCTGCGTCAACACTGGCAAAAAGAGACCGGATTCGCGTTTCCTTCCGGGCATACCCTGTTTGCCGCAAGCTGGGCGTTGTTGGCGGTAGGACTATTATGGCCGCGCAGGCGTACCCTTACGATTGCGATTTTGTTAGTCTGGGCGACAAGTGTTATGGGCAGTCGCCTGTTGTTGGGTATGCATTGGCCGCGTGATTTAGTTGTCGCGACGTTGATATCCTGGCTTCTGGTGACGCTGGCGACCTGGCTTGCTCAGCGCATTTGCGGGCCGCTTACGCCACCCGTTGAAGAGGCTCGCGAGATAGCGCAGCGGGAGTAAGAACGTTGACGGTGGTTGATTTTCCGTAATTTGCCCTTAAATCATGAGTGGACAGAACGCTTTTCCGTTTCGCGCGCGTCGCGAAAATGGTAATTTAAAGGGCTGAATGCGGTAAGTTGAACACGATTTATTCGCTCAAACCACATAACGGGAAGTAATGTGAAATATTTACTCATTTTCTTACTGGTGTTGGCGATTTTTGTTATTTCGGTGACATTGGGTGCGCAGAACGATCAACAGGTAACGTTTAATTACCTGCTGGCTCAAGGGGAGTACCGTATTTCTACGTTGCTTGCCGTTTTATTTGCCGCAGGCTTTGCTATTGGTTGGCTAATTTGCGGCCTGTTCTGGCTGCGTGTTCGCGTCTCCCTGGTGCGTGCCGAACGAAAAATCAAACGACTGGAAAACCAGCTTTCGCCTGCGACCGACGTTGCGGTATCTGCCGATTCGTCGGTTGTGAAGGAATAATCATTTATGCTGGAGTTGTTGTTTCTGCTTTTACCTGTAGCGGCAGCCTATGGCTGGTATATGGGTCGCAGAAGTGCGCAACAAACAAAACAGGACGAAGCTAACCGTCTTTCTCGCGACTATGTGGCGGGGGTTAACTTCCTCCTGAGTAACCAACAGGATAAAGCGGTGGATCTGTTCCTCGATATGCTGAAAGAGGATACCGGCACCGTTGAGGCTCATCTCACTCTTGGAAACCTGTTTCGCTCTCGCGGTGAAGTAGACCGCGCCATCCGCATCCACCAGACCTTAATGGAAAGCGCGTCGCTGACTTATGAGCAGCGTCTGCTGGCTGTGCAGCAACTGGGGCGTGATTACATGGCGGCCGGGTTGTATGACCGGGCGGAAGATATGTTCAACCAGCTCACGGATGAAACGGATTTCCGCGTAGGGGCGTTGCAACAGCTGTTGCAAATTTATCAGGCGACCAGCGACTGGCAGAAAGCGATTGATGTGGCTGAGCGGCTGGTGAAGCTCGGCAAAGACAAACAGCGCATTGAGATCGCACATTTCTATTGTGAACTGGCGCTGCAACAGATGGGCTGCGATGATATGGATCGCGCTATGACGTTGCTGAAAAAAGGCGCCGCCGCAGACAAAAACAGCGCCCGTGTTTCTATCATGATGGGCCGTGTGTTTATGGCAAAGGGGGAATACGCCAAAGCGGTGGAGAGCTTACAGCGGGTTATCTCCCAGGATAAAGAGCTGGTCAGTGAAACGCTGGAGATGTTGCAGACGTGCTATCAGCAGCTTGGTAAAAATGATGAATGGGCGGAGTTCTTACGTCGGGCCGTGGAAGAAAACACCGGCGCCGCCGCTGAGTTGATGCTTGCCGATATTCTGGAAGCGCGGGAAGGGCACGACACTGCGCAGGTCTATATTACTCGCCAGTTACAGCGCCATCCGACCATGCGGGTGTTTCATAAGCTGATGGATTATCACCTCAATGAGGCAGAAGAAGGGCGCGCGAAAGAGAGCCTGATGGTGCTGCGTGATATGGTCGGTGAGCAGGTACGCAGCAAGCCGCGTTATCGCTGCCAGAAGTGCGGGTTTACCGCCTATACCATGTACTGGCATTGTCCTTCCTGCCGGGCGTGGTCGACGATTAAACCTATTCGCGGCCTTGACGGGCAGTAGTTTAAAAAAAAACTGTATTTTAGTTACAACATCCTGTTGGTTTTTACCTGTTCCTCACATTGGCATCCGGGCAATATCGCCTCGCAGAGGTACAATCGCGCCTGTTCATTTTGCCCTTGCGCAGGTAGAATGCACGCCGTTTACCCATTTCGCGCCGCACCCGGTGCCCATCATCAAGAAGGTCTGGTCATGACGTTTACTGCTTCATCTTCTTCCCGCGCTGTTACCGATTCTCCTGTCGTTGTTGCTCTGGATTACAATAATCGTGATAACGCGCTGGCTTTCGTCGACAGAATCGACCCGCGTGATTGCCGCCTGAAAGTCGGCAAAGAGATGTTCACGCTGTTCGGCCCGCAGTTGGTTCGTGATTTGCAGCAGCGCGGCTTCGATATCTTTCTTGACCTGAAATTTCATGATATTCCAAATACCACGGCACATGCCGTTGCGGCGGCGGCAGATCTGGGCGTATGGATGGTTAACGTCCATGCGTCGGGTGGGGCTAGGATGATGACCGCAGCGCGCGAAGCCTTACTGCCGCTGGGTAAGGATGCGCCATTGCTGATTGCGGTGACGGTACTGACCAGCATGGAGGCCAGCGATCTGGCGGATCTTGGCGTGACGTTGTCACCGGCTGAGCATGCGGAACGTCTGGCGCGCCTGACGCAAAATTGCGGGCTGGATGGCGTGGTCTGCTCGGCGCAGGAAGCGGTGCGCTTTAAGCAGGAATTTGGCACAGAGTTTAAGCTGGTAACGCCGGGTATTCGTCCTCAGGGATCTGACGCTGGCGATCAGCGCCGTATCATGACGCCGGAACAGGCGCTGGCGGCGGGCGTGGACTATATGGTTATAGGACGACCGGTTACGCAGTCTGCTGACCCTGCGCAAACCCTGAAGGCCATTAATGCATCACTGAAACGGGGAGCCTGATGAACAATTCTGACAGCCGTCTGGTCTATTCCACGGAAACGGGCCGGATTGACGAACCGAAAGCGGCGGTTGAACGCCCAAAGGGTGATGGTATCGTCCGTATTCAGCGCCAGACCAGTGGGCGGAAAGGTAAGGGGGTGTGCCTCGTTACCGGCATTGATATGGATGATGCTGAACTGACCAAACTGGCCGCAGAGCTGAAGAAAAAATGCGGCTGCGGTGGGGCGGTTAAAGAGGGAATAATTGAAATTCAGGGCGATAAGCGCGATCTGATTAAATCATTACTGGAAGCCAAAGGAATGAAAGTTAAACTGGCGGGCGGCTAATGAAAAAAGCCACGATAGTTATTTATCGTGGCTTTAAATTTCACTGTGTATATTTAGAGTAAAGACCTGTAAAGAATTACCGTATTATTATTTCGAGCCGGTCGACCGTAGATTATTTACCTACCTGATGGCCGATAACACCACCTACCGCAGCCCCGCCAAGCGTACCCAGCGTGCTACCGTCAGTTAAAATAGCACCGCCCAACGCCCCAGCCCCTGCACCGATCGCAGTGTTACGGTCACGTTTAGACCAATTAGAGCAAGCGCTCAGAGACATCGCCAGGGTAATTGCCAGAACAGCGGCGGTCATTTTTTTGCTCGTCATAAACATAATACTTTCTCCTGAATAATTGATTCACGGAAGTAAGTTCTCTTTAATTATAGCTAAAATGATGTTCATTAAAGCCATTAAAGAGACTGTCCGCAAAACCTTGTTGCGCAGGGGTAACAGCTTAAAATCACGCAGGTGATAGTCACTTCCTGTTATATCGCTAATATAAATTTTACGACTTTACCCTGTTAATAACAGGTAAATAGTCTTAATTAGATTGTCGGAAAAATCTCAGAGGGGAGAGATGATTTGCCATCCGGCAAATCATCTGCAATGCGCTCAGGCGCGAGGTTCGATGATGTTCACCGTCAGCCCGGTGCGTTCCAGTTGCATTTGATGGTCCGCACTTATTCTGGAATCGGTGATCACGCGGCTAAAACGTGTTAACGGCCCCAGCGTATAAGGATGTACTGCGCCGAATTTAGAGCTGTCCGTCAGAACAATGGCTTCAGAGCCTTTTTCCAGTACGGCATTAACCACATCCGATCGCATCATGTCCCGTCCGGTAAAACCGGTATCCGGCTGCCAGCCATCGATACCGATGAAGGCCTTACTGAAGTGAACCTGCTGGATAAACTGGCGGGTCAATGGCCCGACCATACTTTCACTTTTTTTCTGGTAGATTCCGCCAAGGAGGATCACTTCGCACGGCGTCTCTTTGAGCAAGTGAGCGATATAGCTACTCACCGTAATAATGGTGACATCCTTTTGTTCCGCTAACGTTCTGGCCAGCAGGGCATTGCTGCTGCCGTTTTCAATAAATACGGATTCGCCGGGGCTGACCAGTGACGCGGCAAATTCAGCCAGTTCGCGTTTGAGCGTGTAATTGGTCATCATGCGCGTTTCGACGTCATCGCTGTCCAGCGAGACGGCAAAACCATGCGCACGGCGCAGATAGCTCTGTTTTTCCAGGGTGTTAAGATCCTGTCGGATCGTGACTTCAGAGACGCCGGTGATTTTTGCCAGCTCAGCCACGCTCATCTGGCCTTTATCAATGACCATTTGCAAAATTGATTGTTGTCGGGAATTCATAATTTTAATTTTTATAACGGTATCAGTACCGGGGAGTATAAGGGATGCTGCGTTTCCTGAGTCAGGTGCCACGAAAAGCTCGCGTCACTTAGATCTCCCACGGAGCCCGGGGTTTCGTCGAGGAGGCGTCGGTATCTTCTTTCACCTGACTTAACAACTCCGCTTTAAGAATTTCAAGGTTGTGGATGGCAGAGTGGTAATCGCCAGCAACAAGGATATCCAGCACGGTATCAATGCGTTCGGCAACACGTTGGGCGTCGATATCAGACATGGTTATCATCCTTACGTCAAAAATGTATGAATTTCATGATGCAAAAAATAATGCCAAAAGAGAAGGGGAAAAACAGGATTCGCCAAAACCATTGGGTAATATTATATATTCTGTTATTACATGCAGATAAGTTTGTTATCAGAGGCCTCTTACCCTGTCCCGAACGCCTGTTTTTTGCCCATCTCAGCGCATCTTTTTATTCAGATAGCGTTTATACCAGCGTTCAAAAGCGGCGGCGGGCATGGGTTTGGCAAACAGGAACCCCTGGCGCTCGTTGACGCCATTCTTGGTTAAAAACGCATCTTCTTTTGCGCTTTCGACGCCTTCCGCAATCACCTGTAGATTTAACGCCTGCGCTACGGCGACGATCGCGCGTACTAACGATTGCGAAACCGACCGCTTATGAATGTCTCTGACAAACGTCTGATCCAGCTTGACCGCATCAATGGGGAAGCGGGCAAGCTGAGAAAGCGACGAGTAGCCGGTGCCAAAATCGTCCAGATGTATCTGCGCGCCAAGCTGGCTGAATTGCTGGATGACGGTCAGCGCCAGCTCTTCGTTTTCAATCAAACAGCTTTCTGTCAGTTCGACATCAATCGGGCAATATTCGAAGTTCAGTTCATGAAGCACCTGCTTCAGGTCGGTAAAAATAGTTTGATCCGCGAGCTGGCGGGCGGATACATTCACCGCGACGCGCAGGTTGATGCCTTTGCTGCGCCATTTGGCGACCTGCCGTACAACATCCATCATCACCCATCGCCCCAGCGGGACAATCAGCCCAGACTCTTCGGCGTAGGAGATAAACTCCAGCGGGGGAATTAACCCGCGTTCCGGTGATTGCCAGCGCACCAGTGCTTCGAGGCTGCGGACTTCGCCGCGCCAGGTCATCTTCGGCTGGTAGTGGATCAGGAGTTGATCGTTTTCCAGCGCTTTGCGCAGATTAGTGTCCAGCCAAAGATACTCAAAGACGCGCTGGTTCATCTCGGGAGAGAACACGCAAAACTGTCCACGTCCGCCTTCTTTCGCGGTGTACATTGCGGTATCCGCATTACGAATCACGCTTTCACTGTCATGCCCGTGCTGCGGCGCAAGGGCGATACCGATAGAACAGCCGGTATACACCTCGATAAGGCCAATGCGAAAGGGTTGACGCAAGCGTGTGAGAATTCGCGATGCCATGGCCTCCAGCGACCCTTGCGAAGTCTGCGTGGCGAGAACGATAAACTCATCGCCGCCGAGGCGGGCCAGCAGTTGATTCTCCTCAAGGCAACTCAGGATCGCCAGCGAGACGGCCTGTAGCAGCTGGTCTCCAAACATATGCCCGTAGGCATCGTTCACCCTTTTGAAGTTGTCCAGGTCCAGATAGACGATACCAACCTGATTGTCGCCCGCGTTTTCAATGGCATCGTTAATCAGCTCATGAATGGCATTCCGGTTAGGCAGCCCGGTGATTGTGTCCGTATTCGCCAGTACGCGTAAACGCTCCTGCGTACGCCGCTCCTCGGTAATGTCGGTGCCTGAACAGATTAAAAAGATTTCGTTCTTACCGCTGCCGCTATGGACAAATTTATTCCGAAACAGAAACAGGCGCTGGCCTTTGCGGGTCTTTACCCAGCGTTCGATCTCATAAGAGTTGCCGTTGCGGAAAAAACCGCTGATGTTGCGCCTGGAGGCCGCGGCTTCGCGCCGGCTCATAAATAATTTGAAGACGCTTTGCCCAATGACGTCATGCTCTTTTAACCCGGTGTATTCTTCGCAAAGACGGTTAAAACGCTGGATATTCCCGCGGCTGTCAAGGATTACGATCGCTGAGTTGGCCTCTGATACCACCTGCTCGGCAAAGGAGAGTCCCAGAACGGCCTCCTGCATATCTGAGGGTGCATCATGCCAGACCGATACGTTTCCTGCCCATTCGCGCTTGTTGATTTTTCGCCCGACAAGTTGCACGGGAACGGCATTATGTTCACCGGGAAGGGTGAGTAACAGGCTTGACGTGATGACGGTCATCTCCCGGATGCGGTCAGCCTGCTCGGAAGATAACGCAACGATCTGGTCAGCGTCGGCAGCCTCAGTCGCGGATAAACGCAGGGTGTCGCAGTCATCCGATAAACGCCAGTAAGGGCTATGGGTTCCCAAATCGCTAAACAATGAAACAGGCTCCAGAACGTCTTTCATGATGCTTACCATCCCGTTTAAAGCGCATACAGCCTCAGGAGAAAGGTTAGCCATGATTCGTACGAGGTAATTATGGCTGAACATATTGTTTTACTTATGTATTTATATGTAATCCAGATTCAGAAAAAAGCATAGCGAGCGGATAAAAATAATTCTGAACGGATGAGTGAAGTGTAGCGTGCGGTGGGTGGGGCGGGCAGAAAAAAAACGGCCTTTCCGGTTAAAGAAAGGCCGCTACATCAAAAACGTCAGGCGACAGGCCGGGCGATAATGCTACGGGTTTCCATGCGAACTTCCGCGATCGTTACATCGATCACATCCGTCACTTTGTATACCGTTTCACCTTTGATCTGCACGGAGCCGCTTTCCTGGCTGCAAACCAGCTCGTCACGTACGGCATGCAGGAACGGCGCCGGGATAAAGGCCATTGCGCCATTATCGACCAGGCGAACGCGCATCCCGCCGCGGCTGATATCAACGATTTCCGCCGCAAAGCGTGTTTCTGTACCGGCTTTATCATTCAGGAAGCGCGCATATAACCAGTCTCCGACGTCACGTTCCGCCATACGGTTCAGGCGGCGGCGTTCAGCCATCTGCTGCGTTGTCTCTTCCTGCGGACGCGCGATGGTTTCGCCTTTGATGACGGCCTTCAGCAGGCGGTGGTTAATCATGTCGCCGTATTTACGAATCGGAGAGGTCCAGGTCGCATACGCTTCCAGACCCAGTCCGAAGTGAGGGCCCGGTTCGGTGCTGATCTCTGCGAATGACTGGAAGCGACGAATACGGCTGTCCAGGAAACCGGACGGTTGGGCATCCAGCTCGCGGCGCAGTTTGCAGAAGCCTTCCAGGGTTAATACGTCTCCTGCGTCAACGTGCAGGCCATGCGTTTTCAACAACGCTGCCAGCGCGTCGGCGTTGGCCGGGTCAAAGCCCATGTGAACGTTGTAAATACCAAAGCCCAGTTTGTCGCGCAGCACGCGGGCGGCGCAAATGTTCGCCGCGATCATGGACTCTTCCACAATGCGGTTCGCAATGCGGCGAGGTTCCGCGACGATATCCAGCACTTCGCCTTTCTCTCCAAGAATAAAGCGATAGTCCGGGCGATCTTTGAACACCAGCGCATGGTTGTGACGCCATTCGCCACGGCTCAGGCAAATGCGCTGGAGCAGGCGGATCTGTTGGGCGATAGCGTCACTTTCAGGCTGCCAGCTGCCGGTATTTTCCAGCCAGTCGGAGACATTGTCGTAGGCCAGTTTGGCTTTCGACTTGATCGTGGCCGCAAAGAAGGTGATGTCATCTTCAATAGTGCCGTCGGAGGCAATGGTCATGCGGCAGGCCAGTGCCGGACGAACTTCCTGCGCGCGCAGGGAACAGAGGTCGTCAGACAGTTCGCGCGGCAACATCGGGATGTTGAAGCCCGGCAGATAGTTGGTAAACGCCCGGATTTTTGCGATGTTATCCAGCTTGCTGCCTTCCGCAATCCACGCGGTCGGGTCAGCAATCGCAACCGTCAGTTGCAGCTTACCTCCGCCCAACTCTTGCGCATAAAGGGCGTCATCCATATCTTCGGTGCTGGCGCTGTCGATAGTGACAAAATCCAGCGCGGTCAGGTCCTGGCGTACCAGACCTTCATCAAGCATTTCTGTCGCCGCGCCGTTCGGCGCTTCTTTTTCGAGATTATGGCGGGCCAGCGTGACCCACCACGGTACGAAGTGGTCGTCGGCGAAGGTGATGAACTGGGTTAACTCGGCGTAGAAAGAGCGGTCGCCTTTCAGCGGATGACGGCGCATTTCAGCAACGGCCCAGTCACCCTCTTTAAATTCGTGTTCCACGCCACGGGCGGCACGGCATGGGATAGCGTCTTTCAGCAACGGATGATCCGGTACGATGGACAGACGATCGTTTTTACCCTGGATTTTGCCCACGAAGCGGGTCAGGAACGGCTCGATCAGTTCTTCTGGCTCGGCGGACTCGCGTTCTTTTTCCGTATGGATCACCGCGACAATACGGTCGCCATGCATGACTTTTTTCATCTGCGGCGGCGGGATGAAATAACTTTTTTGTGCATCGACTTCCAGGAAGCCAAAGCCTTTTTCCGTGGCTTTTACCACCCCTTCAGCACGCGGCGTCTGGGAATGTAGTTGCTGTTTAAGCTGCGCTAGCAGCGGGTTGTCCTGAAACATAATTGTCTATTTTCGTGGCCAAAAGAGCGGCTGACAGTTTTACGCGATTCTGCCTGGCGCAGCAAGCGCTCTTTCAGTAAAGGCGCGGTTAATGTGTTTCGCCCAACGCGATTTTTAAACGGTTCAACCAACCGCACAATCCGCACCAGCCCAGCAAGTTGACGGCCTGTTCCAGTGACGCCCCTTGTTCGAGTAACGGCGTGAATTGCGCAGCGCTAAAACGATCGGGCGCCCTGGTCAGCCATTGTATCGCTTGCGTGACAGGACGCTCAACCGGATGTTGGCTTTCCCAGTGCTGTATCTCCCGTTCACCCCGGCGGAACACCGAAATTGTCTCTGCCCATTCGCTCGCGTGGCGTGACTGTTCATTAAAACAGGCGACGCTGCCATTGATGCGCGACGTGAGCAGCGTGGCGAGTGGGAGCGACGCCGGTGGCGCATCCGTACGCAGGGCGCTGGTGAGCAGTGTGCCAAGCAAAGAAAGCAGGGCGGGTTCGTGAACCAGGACTGGCGCGAGCGTCAGCAGTTCTGCAACCGGCTGATGGTGAGACAGGCACTCCAGCTGTTCGGCGCTGGCGTAACGTATTTCCACGCCTTCCTGAGCCGGGTGCCATTGCGCGTCCTTTTCCTGGAAAAGCTGCGCATCGGCGAATTGCTGTATATCCAGACCCGGCACCCAGCGGACGGGGTGTCCATGATAAGCCTGGAATATCGCCACGACGCGCGCCTGAAAACCCACAAAACCAATAATCTGGTTTATCAGAATGATGTCGCTGGTCGTCAGACCCACATCGTCAAGGTGCTGGCGGTCGCGGGCATTAATGACCGCAGGGGAACTGGCCAGTTGACGCGCGTATTGCGTGATTTGCGCCAGTCGGTGGTTACTCTCCCGGGAAGAGTCCGGGCCGGGAAGCGGGGTTAGTCGTGCGGCGTAATGGTTACAGAGCCGCTGTACGCCATAGACCTGGGCAACGGTCAATGCGGTGCTCATCCGTTCATAGGCGCTGAACGTGTGGAGACGATTCTGTGTGACGCGCTCGGGAAAGAGGCGTTGAGCAAGTTGACGGGCAGGGTGCAACCAGGACTGAAAGGGTAAAAGCACGTCTTCGGCGATCGCTAAATCCAGCAGAAAACTGTCCTCGACGTTCGCGGCTTCCGGCACCAGCGGGAGAACCTCTTGCGGATAAGTGCTGGACTGGGTTTCATGATACCAGTGGCTTTTGCCTTCAATTCGGCGTTGTTCCATGGGCGTTCCTTGGTCTAAAAGTGGCGACCCGGACACGTCGTCGTCGAATCACGCCGGATCGTTTTCGCTGCATTATCCTGGCGTAAGCAAGAGAGGGGATAAAAGATTGTTAGGTGATAATAAATATCAGAATGATATATACCGCGATGCGACAGCGCGCGAAGAATGGAAGGGGGGGAAAGGCGTCATCAGAGAAGGGAATAATGGGCGACGCTGCGCCGCCCATTGCGGGAAGTGAAACGATTATTTCAGTTCCAGTTCGTTCATGGCTGCGATGCTGAAACCGCCGTCGACGTGAACGACTTCACCGGAGATACCGGCAGACAGATCGGAGCACAGGAAGGCGGCAGAGTTGCCCACATCTTCAATGGTAACGGTGCGGCGAATCGGCGTAACCGCTTCGCAATGCGACAGCATTTTACGGAAATCTTTGATGCCGGACGCGGCCAGAGTACGGATCGGACCTGCGGAGATTGCGTTAACACGAACACCTTCCGGGCCCATCGCGTTAGCCATGTAACGCACGTTTGCTTCCAGAGACGCTTTTGCCAGACCCATGACGTTGTAGTTCGGGATTGCGCGCTCAGCACCCAGATAAGACAGGGTCAGCAGGGCGGAACCCGGATTCAGCATGGTACGGCAAGCTTTTGCCATCGCCACAAAGCTGTAAGAGCTGATGTCGTGCGCGATTTTAAAGCCTTCACGGGTAACGGCATTCACATAGTCGCCATCCAGCTGATCGCCAGGCGCGAAGCCGATAGAGTGAACGAAACCGTCGAATTTCGGCCAGACTTTACCCAGTTCGGCAAACATAGCGTCGATGCTGGCATCTTCAGCCACATCACACTGCAACACGATGCTGGAATCCAGTTGAGCGGCAAACTCTTCCACGCGGCCTTTCAGTTTGTCGTTCTGGTAGGTGAACGCCAGTTCAGCTCCTTCGCGGCGCATCGCCTGAGCGATACCGTAGGCGATGGACAATTTGCTGGCAACACCCGTTACCAGAATGCGCTTACCGGAAAGAAAACCCATAGCTTTAATCCTTATAGTCATTACTTATTTTTTGCTTTTAATATCAATAAATTAAAAGCAACATTTCAAAGTTATTCGAAATTAGCTCGAAATTATATCCCACTCACAGCCCTTTGTGTCACGATATTTTTCCGTCATTTCCCGTGACTTAGCTCCGGGGCGGCGCAGGACGAGCCTGTTTACTTTCGATATTTTCCTGCATCCGTCCAGTATATCACCCGCTATCAGGTTCGCCTCATCCAACCAGCACGAGCGGGTGACGCGCTGCGAATATAAGGGATAAATACATTTGGACGAATCATAATGGTTGCATGACTAATTCTACTTATGTATTATTCGCAGCCGGTTCGTTATGACGCGTAAGTGCGTGATAACTCACAAGAACCGTCAAACCGCCATTAGCTCATCTGGAAGAGCGAACGACATTTGTTGTGGGTGTTGTAGGGAACGGGGTTCGAGGCCTCGATGGCGGCCCAGGCCGACTTAGCTCAGTAGGTAGAGCAACTGACTTGTAATCAGTAGGTCACCAGTTCGATTCCGGTAGTCGGCACCATTTCAAACGTTTCCAGTGTTTTCTGACTTCATAAAAGCCCGCGTATCGCCGTTTCTTCTCTCCCGTCAAAACCGCGCTTCAACGGGAAAGAAGAGTCTGAACTTACGGTTTACCTGCCAGTCGAGACCTTTTCAAATCGATAAAACAGGTTCGGCTCACTCATAATATAAATGTTGCCGGCCTTATCCATCGACACGCCTTCAGGTTGCGGGATATCTTCCTCAAGACCATTTTCGCCCTGCGTTAATGACATCCGGCGCAGCACATTGCCGTTCAGGTCTATCTCTGTCAGGCTGCGTGACTCATCAGATAAGATCAGCAGATGTTCACCGTGGATGTGAAGGGCGGAGATATCGTCTACGTCCAGATTTTTAATCAGATCATCCAGTGGGACGATCTCAGAAAAATGAGTAAGGCCGCCGTCGCTTTGGGTTCGGTACAGCATGACCGGTTTACGTTCTTTGGCGAAATAGAGTTCATTTCGTCCGGCCATCCAGGCAATGCCTTCGATTCCCCGATTGCGCGCGTTCTCAAACAGGTCTGTTTCTATTTTTCTCACTGACCTGATGTCCAGATCCTGGCTGAGCTGGTAAACATACATCGCGGAGTCTGCTTCATCGACCAGTAAGTATGTCCCGTTACCCGCGTATTCGATTGATTCAGCATCTTTAATCCGATCTGCGATGCTTTTTCTGGCGAGTATTTCTCCATTTTTAGACAGTTTGAGGATGGTGGCGGGTCTGTTGAGGGTGGCGACAAAAACATCTTCTTCGGGCACGTAGCTCAGGGAGGATAAATTGTCGATCCCGGACAACGGTTTTTTGAAGTCCAGAGTGTAGCCGAATGCCGGTTCAGTCTGGTTGTCAGCACGAGTGAATGCGAAAGCGGACGCCAGTAGCACAGCCAGCGCCAGACACAGGATCAGCCAGGAATATTTTCTCATGGGCGCTCCTGCATTCGGGGCGCGTGGTGGATGACCAAATGGCCGTTAATTGATTCAGACAACAACATCATAACGCTCCTTCAGGCTAGCGATCTTTTCGCCAGGCGTCGGCGGTGAGGGCTTCGCCGAAGTGTCCTGCGATCAAACGGCGGGTGAGTTCATGTAACGGAGAGGCGAGAACATCAGCGGTGCTGCCGCGTTCGACCACTTCGCCCTGGTGCATGACCAGCACCTGATCGCTGATGTGTTTCATCATCCCCAGATGCTGAGTGACGTAGATATACGAAATCCCCTGTTTTTCCTGGAGTTCCAGCATCAGGTTGATGAGCTGCGAGCGCATCGACATATCGAGCGAAGCCAGCGCTTCGTCGGCGATGATCACCTTCGGGCGTAAAATCAGGGCGCGGGCTAATCCCAGACGCTGTTTCTGCCCTGGCGCCAGCATGTGCGGATAATAGCTGACGTGGTCAGGGAGAAGACCGACCATCCGCATGGTTTCAATAATCTGCTTACGTCGCTGCTCCGGTTCCAGATCGGTGTTCAACCGCAGCGGGAAATCCAGAATCTGCGAGATGCGCTGTCGCGGATTGAGTGACGTTGACGGGTCCTGAAAAATCATGCGGATACGCTGGCTGCGAAACGAGTAGTCGCCGTATTTCAGCGGATGATCGTCAATCAGCAGTTCGCCGCTGGTCGGCGCGATCATTCCTGCCAGCATTTTCGCCAGCGTGGATTTGCCGGAGCCATTCTCGCCAATAATGGCGAGCGTCTGGCGTTCGCGTAAGGTGAAGCTGAGCGGCTTTACCGCCTCGACGGTCTGACGCCGGAACCATCCTGTACGGTAGCGGAAGGTTTTACTCAGGTTACGCACTTCGAGCAGGGTTTCCACCATGTCACTCTTTCTCCATATTCAGCGGAAAATGACAGGCGTAGAGATGATTCTTCGCCCCGGTCAGACGCGGGGTTTCAATGCATTCTCGTTGAGCATACGGGCAACGCGGCCCCAGACGACAACCTATCGGTAATTGTTCCAGCAGCGGGATTGCCCCTGGCATGGTATTCAGGCGGCTTTTATGCGGCATGGCGCTGCCAAAATCCGGTATCGCGCGGATGAGCGCCTGAGTATAAGGGTGGTGAGGCGTAGCCACCAGATCCTTACTGGGCGCAGTTTCGACCGTCTGCCCGCAATACAGAACGTTAATTTTGTCTGCCCACTGGCTGAGCATTTGCAGGTCATGGCTGATCAGCAAAATAGTGGTATTGCTGTTCTGGTTCAGGCGCGTCAGCAGGCGGAAAATCTGCGCCTGGGTGGTGGGTTCCATCGCGTTGGTCGGTTCGTCGGCAATCAGCAAGCGCGGTTGATTGGCGAGCGCAATGGCGATCATGACTTTCTGACATTCGCCATCCGTCAGCTCATACGGAAAACTGCGCATCGCGTCTTTGTGATCTTTAATGCCGACCCGGTGCAACAGTTCAATGGCACGGCGTTTTCGCCAGCCAATACGCTGCCACCAGCGACCTTTATAGGTCCAGGCGGGAATATTCTGCATCAGTTGACGGCCAATGCGCTCCGAAGGATCAAGGCACGACTGCGGTTCCTGAAAGATCATCGACACGTTATGGCCGACCAGTTTGCGGCGCTCGCGTGCGGAAAGACGCAGCAGGTCGATATCGTCAAAGCGCATACGGTCGGCGGTGACGCGCCAGTTGTCTTTCGCCACACCGCAAATGGCTTTCGCAATCAGGCTTTTCCCGGAGCCGGATTCGCCGACCAGTCCACGAATTTCCCCTTCATTTAACGTCATACTGACCCGATCTACGGCTTTAACCCAGTCTTCGCCGGTTTTAAATTCAATGGTCAGGTTACGGATATCCAGTAACGGCATTATTCCACCCCCGCGATAATCGCGCGCCGGATGCCGTCGCCAAGCAGGTTCACCAGCAGAACGCTGATCATAATTGCCGCGCCTGGTAACATCACCGTCCACGGCGCGACATATATCAGCTCCAGCGCGTCGCCGAGCATGGCGCCCCATTCAGGAGAGGGGAGTTGCGCGCCGAGGTCGAGAAAACCGAGCGCGGCGATATCGAGGATCGCCATCGACAACGCGCGGGTGATTTCGGTAATCAGACCGGCGGTAATATTGGGAAGAATGGCAAACCAGAGAATATTGAGCGTGGTGGCGCCATCGAGGCGCGCGGCGATCACATACTCTTTTTCCAGCTCGTCATGCACCATGCTGTAGACCGAGCGCACCATACGCGGCAGCAGTGCGAGCCAGACGGCAAACATTGCGTGACTCAGATGCGGCCCGGCAAAGGCAACAACGATAATCGCCAACAGCAACGACGGAATAGAGAGCAGGGTGTCCAGAATATGGTTGAGTACGGCGGAGCGTAAGCCGTGCGTAGCCCCGGCGACAACGCCCAGAATCAGGCCGCACAGCGTTGCCGCCAGCGTGACGATAAACGCGCCGCCGACGGTGGGCGCCGCGCCGCTCAGCAGGCGACTTAAAACGTCACGCCCCAGATCGTCCGTGCCCAGAAAAAACGAGACTTCGCCATAGCGCGACCAGGACGGCGGCAGCAACTGGTAGCCGAGGAACTGCTGATCGATGCCGTAGGGAGCAAACCAGCTGCCAAAAATACACAGCACCACCAGACCTGCGCAGCCGTAAAGACCGACCATCGCAGAAGCGTCGCCATAAAATTTGCGCCAGGCAGTGCGCAGCGTTCCCGGTGGGCGCTTTTCGCTGTACACACTATCGTAAGGCATACCATTCCTTATGTTTCAGAGGGTTAGCCATAGCACCCAAAATATCAGAGATCACGTTGACGATAATCACCAGCGAACCAACCACCATTACGCCTGCGGAAATAGCGGCGTAGTCCTGCTGGCGGATAGCGTTGATCAACCAGCGTCCCAGCCCCGGCCAGCTAAAGACCATCTCGGTGATCATCGCCAGCGTCAGCATGGTGGAAAACTGCAAGCCGAGACGCGGGATCACCGGCGGCAGCGCGTTGTGTAGCACATGCCGACGCAGAATCGTCAGCCGTGACAGACCGCGCGTCGCCGCTGCCTTCACGTAATTCTGGTCATACACTTCAATAGTGCTGATGCGCATCAGACGAATCACTTCCGTGGTGGGGGCGACGGCCAGCGTCAGCACCGGCAATACCATGTGGCGCACTGCGCTCATCACCATCTCATCGCGCCAGGGCGAGTCGGAAATCCAGGCATCAATAATGGCGAAACCGGTGACCGGCTTCACTTCGTAAAGCAGATCAAAACGACCTGATACCGGCAGCCAGCCGAGCGTGAGCGAGAAAAACAGCGTCAACAGCAGCGCCAGCCAGAAGACCGGAATCGAAAATCCCACTAAGGCGAGGGCGCTGATGAAACGGTCTGGCCATTTATTCCGCGTTACGCCTGCCAGCATCCCCACGGGGATTCCGACCATCAGGGCAAAGCCGAAAGCGAGAATGCACAGCTCCATCGTGGCGGGAAAAACCTCTTTGAGCTGTTCAGAGATCAGCTGGCCGTTAATGCTGGAAACGCCAAAATCCCAGTGGATCAGGCTGTTAAACCAGAAAACCCAGGCGTTCCACAACGATGCGCCCTGTAATGGCGCATGGGGCGTGAAATAGCTCAGGCTAAAGCCGATAAAGGTCAGAAAGAACAGCGTGACCAACAGCAGCAGAAACCGACGCAGGGTGAAAATAATCATGGTTTTTTCACCTCATCTTCTTTTTCCCGCGAAACACCGGCAAACGAGGCGTTACCAAAGGGACTTAAAACCAGCCCTTTAATATCATAGCGATAAGCCTGTAAACGCAGCGAGGAGGCGAGCGGCAGTATCGGCAGCTCTTTTGCCAGAATATTTTGCGCTTCATCATACGCGTCAATACGCGCCGCAAGCTGCTGGGACGAGAGCGCTTTTCGCAGAATGCCGTCAAACTCAGGATGGCACCAGTGTGCAAAGTTGGTTTGTGAGTTAATGGCGGCGCAGCTCAGCAACGGCCTGAAGAAACTGTCTGGATCGTTACTGTCGGTTGCCCAACCGGACAACGTCAGATCATGGTTCATGTCCATCAACCGCGCCTCCTGGAAACGACCTTCTACCGGAACAATCACCACTTTTACGCCGACCTGCGCCATATCCGCCTGGATCAGCTCGGCGGTTTTCAGCGGGCTGGGGTTCCAGGCCTGGGAACTGGTCGGCACCCACAGCTGTAGCGTTAAGTTTTCCAGCCCCAGCGCTTTCAACTGCTCGCGGGATTTAGCCGGATTGTATTCTGTAATTTTAGCCTCGTTGTCATAGGCCCACGAGGCGCGCGGCAAAATAGAGGCGGCGGTTTCCGCTGTACCGTAGTAGATCGACTGCATCAACCGCTGGTTGTTGATCGACAACGCCAGCGCATGGCGTACGGCGGGATTATTCAGCGGCGGCTTATCGGTATTAAAGGCCAGGTAGGCGATGTTCATACCGGGGCGCAGCGTCAAACGCAGGCGCGGATCGTCGCGCAGAATCGTGAGCTGACTGGCGGCGGGCCAGGCCAGCACATCGCATTCGCCGGTGAGCAATTTCGATAAACGGCCTGTGCCGCCGGAGCCTAAGTCAACCACCACCTGCGGCATCAGCGGTTTACCACGCCAGAATCCCTCATGACGTTGCAGACGAATATATTGTCCGGCGCGATATTCCGAGAGCTGGAACGGGCCGGTGCCGACCGGCTGGCGGTCAATCAGTTCCGGGTGATCCTGCTTTGTCAGCTGCGCCGCATATTCCGCTGACATGACCGACGCATAGTGCGTCGCCAGATGCCATAAGAAGGAGGCGTCTGGTTGGGTCAGGCGAAATTCGACGATATTGTTGTCCAGCTTACGCACGCTCTGGACGTTATCGGCAAACTGCAAACTGTCGAAATAGGGAAAACTGCCGCCGTTAACGTTATGCCAGGGATGTTTGCGATCAAAAATGCGCTCGAAGGTAAACACCACGTCATCCGCGTTCAGCTTGCGGGTAGGGGTGAACCAGGCGGTCTTCTGGAAAGAGACGTTGCGACGCAGGTGGAAACGGTAGGTCGCGCCGTTGTCCAGCACTTCCCAGCTTTCTGCCAGTTCCGGCACCAGACGATAAGTATAAGGGTCCACATCCAGCAGTCTGTCATACAGCTGGGCGGCAAGCGTATCAACGATCAGGCCGCTGCTCGCTTTTTGTGGATTGAAGGTGTTGACCTGCCCACTGACGCAATAGACAAAACCGCTGTCGCGAATATCAGCATGCATAGTCGGTTCAGGCGCAGCCGCAGCCTGACCACTCAGGAGTCCAGCCATCACGATCAGAGACGATAAAACCAGGCGCATAATTTTTAAGGGATTATGTATAAAGATGCTATCTTACTAATATTTAATGACATTTGCCATTGCCGTTTGTGTTTAGGGGCATAATGGGGGCAGTAGTGATGGTAATCGGGCGTTTAACATTGCAACCTGATCAGCGTTCATACCAGCTATCCACTTCGAATATACCTCATAAACCATCTTAGCATTTTCATGGCCCATCTGACTCGCAATAAACGAAGGGTTAGCCCCGGTGGACAATAGCCAGCAGGCGTAAGTATGGCGCGACTGATAGGGTGGGCACCTCCTGATGCCGGATCGTTTCCAACTGCTTGCGATGGAACCCCGCGAAAAATAAGTGCTCCCATCCTTTGACTGTTTTCCTGGAACAAACACGAATCTGAGGCTTTGTTGTTCAGTGTGTCCATGCTCTCTATGATTGAAAACGATATCTGTCTTTTCCATATGCCCGGTAAGCCAAAGCAGCAGAGTACGCTGCAACAGCTGCAGTCAGAAAAGCCGCTGCGGATAAAGATGCTGCTCTACCGTCGTATAGCCAGTACAATACTGTGACGAATTTCGGCTCAGGTAAAAACGGGGCTGAACTGGCTGGCATTGACGTAATAATTAATGCGGCAAAAACTTAAAGATGAACAGGGGGAGGGAATCCTCCCCTATGTGTATTAATAGTTGTTATTCGCTCGACTGTTTTTTCTAACAAGTCGAAAGGTTATGATAATGAATAAACTATTCAGCAAGGCTGTAGTCAATAGAGTGAATAATGAATAGTAAATATCCCACTTCTCAATATCAATAAACCCATATTTATTTGACAGCCATGTGAACAATTGTTGCTCTGGTACTACCGCAAAAAATACAATAAAAATGCAAGCATACGATAATAAATAAATATGCCATAACACTGTAAATTTCAAAGTATTCATCAGTACACCTGCACCGTGCCGAACGCGACGAGGTGCGTCCCGTTTATTCTAAATGTCGGCTGTCTTAAAATGGCTTCTCTCAATATGTTGTAATGAGTAGTGCTGACGAACGTTATACAGCCGTTGCTTACTCCTTTGTATCCCGCGGGATGCAGTCTGAAATTCCCTCTCTTTACTTCCTCGACGAACGTATAATCATCAATATTCGAGTCTTCACGATATAACGCGAACCAGTTGAAATAATTCGAGCCAGACGCTACCGAATATGCCACGTTTTTGATGAAATGCACCGCGCCGCTACCCGGTCTGGCGACAATATAGTATTTGCCGGGTGGAAGCGGCCCCTTCTCCGGAACGCCGGTTTTGCCCGGATTGTTTCTGTTCTCACCCGCGTTTCCAGAGTAAGCCGGAAAGAATCCCACGCCAGGGCAGCTCAGCGTCGACAGCTGTCCGCTATTGAGATGAAACGTGCAGCGGATCATCTGTCTTTCCATTCATCAGAAAAGATGATGTTGCCGTCGCAGTGCTTCCAGGTGATTTTCTCGTATCGTAGCGCAACGCTTTCGAGATGGTTATGCTTCTCGGTGGCAGGGGTCTTCACGTCGTGCATCATCGGGCAAATCGAGACGACTTTGACGTTCTCTAGCAGCATGTTGATGTATTCCACCTCCTGCCCGGCGTCATTAATGCGGTACCATTTGAACTTCGCACTTTTCAATGTCTGACCCTTTGCCACTGCTTTGTACAGATATGGGCTTGAGCTGTCGAACTCCTTTTCAAATACAAGAGCGCTATGTACGCGTGTGCCGGTGATCTTCCCTGTCATATTATCGGTCGGCAGATGTAGTCCATGACCGAACCCCAAAACCTCAATACTTCCTTCGCGATCTTGTACATCAACAGCGCTTTTGATATCTGCGCCGCCATCATCTTTCAGCCAAAGATATGCCGGGATTGCCATTTCAAAACTCCTTTTTTTATTAACGGTTCATATGCTAGAAACGTTAATAAACCCCTAATTATTAAGATTATTAGGCAAAATGTGTTATGCAAAATCTATATATTTCAGTTGATTATTGATGAGGTTTGCAATATTGATTTTTTCAATTATCCGCATTGAACCGAATGGACGCAGAACTGTCACTACTCAGGCATTCTTGAGCGGGCTGGGAAAAGTGAACTGGAACTGGTCTCTGGGACAGGCCAACACCTGGATAGAAACGTATGTGACGACGTTCAAGGATGTTACTGACCACGAAGGCAAAGATCGTACTTTCCAGCTTTTCAATCCGAACGGAGGGCTATGAGATGGGTTTCCCTTCACCAGCTACCGATTACGTTGAGTGCGCGCTCTCACCTGCAGTTCTATGCAATATAGGGGCGGAAAGCAGAGTGCTTGAAACTGACGTCGGGTTTGCTGTCATTGAGCCTGCAACCAGAAAGACACCAGGTGACGTGCTGCTGATTCTATTCGATGGAAACACTCAGTTTGGGGAGGTGCTTATCACAGACGATGGCGAAGCGATCGAAGGTACTGCTCTGGCTGAAGTTGAGGTGTTGGGACGTGTAACGTTTTTCATTAACCGTGCAACTGAAGATGATATCCCTGTCTAAAAAGCGGTGTGCACCGAAACTTTATGATTTTAAACACGAACATCATGAAGCAAGATCAGGAGCCGGTAAAACTGGGTGTTTCGAAACTGGAAGGAGCTACGCAAAGTGGGATTTTTGGGGGCAAATTTGGGGGCGAAAATTGCCTGGGGACAGGTTTTGGGGCAGTAAAATGACCAGTAATGACTCACATTGTCTTAATGGTGATTGTTCTAACTAATTGTTTATTGTATAAATTATTGATTCGCAAGAGAGATTTAAAATGCGCAAATAATTTTTAAGGTTTTTAGATTCGATCTGCAAAGTGTATCGCACTTCGGCCCGCCAGGTAAAAATGACTGCGGACAACTGGCGTAAATGTACACAATTGCGATGAAGGAATCGTCATACTGGTTGAATAAACACCAAAGGAAATGCCCGTTCAGTTAAGTTACGGGCTTTGATACATGATTACTTCAGGCTTACGTTTCGCAATATTTTCTGGCCTGCGACAGATTGTACTTTCCAGGTACCGTTTTCTTTCACCATGCAGTCTATTACTGTGTGTTTCTGTTCAGCGCCGAAAGAGACATAGACCTGTGTACATACGGGATCTAAGTCTGATGAGACGATCTCTATTTGCTGCCAGTCATCGTCAAAATCCTGGGCTTTGATGAACATATCAGAATCGGGTACATCTTCGGAGCCTGGGTCTGCTGTATTTGAGGTCTTTAACGCAGCAATGGTGTTTGCTGTAACGTAGGGCTGGAGTCCCTCATAATCAGCCAGTGGATTTTTCTCCTGTATTAACTGGGATATGTACCAGCAATTAAATGTTAAAGCTGTAGCTTCGGGTCCGCCGGGAGACAACGCCGCAAAAGCAGAAGAGCTGATTAACAAGCCAGCCAGGCTCGCACCCATCATAGCATGTCTGCGTGCGTATTCTACGGCTGCGTGTTTATCCCAATTCATAGCATTTCCCTTGTATGCAAAATCGTTGGGTATAACATTACGCTGGAAATTCAATCACCTTTGTAATTATTTTTATTATGTTATTAACCAATATCGAAATTAATTATAAAGAAAACCTAATTAATTCACTTAACATATTACCCCCACAGAATGAGAACAACTGTCCCGGGCATGAGCGCTAAATCTGATGTTTTTTGAGCAATGCGCGCAACTGGTGGTAGGTCAGACCCAGCAATTCTGCTGCCCGTTTTTGATTAAATTTCGCCTGTTGCAGACTGATTTGCAGAAAGTCTTTCTCCTGCTGTTGCTGAAATTCGCGTAAATCCAGCGGCAATGATGGCACAGAAACGGGCGTTTCCGGCGGCGTCGGTTCGGGAGTGTCACGCTTAAACGGGTCGATGATAATTTCATCTAACGGATAATCGCTGCTGCCATGCCGATAAACCGAACGCTCAACCACGTTTTTCAGCTCACGAATATTTCCCGGCCAGCGGTACTGAAGCAGGGTTTCTCTCGCCCGCGCGGTAAAACCCGGGAAGAGGGGCAGATGAATCTCACGGCACATCTGAATGGCAAAGTGTTCGGCCATTAACATGATGTCGCTTTGACGCTGGCGTAAAGGGGGAAGCTGTACGACGTCGAAAGCGAGCCGGTCCAGCAGATCGGCGCGAAATGTCCCTTCGCTCACCATTTGCGGCAAATCGGCATTTGTCGCACAGACCAGACGCACATTAACCTGCAACGGCTGGCTGCCGCCGACGCGCTCCAGCTCGCCGTATTCGATCACCCGCAGCAGTTTTTCCTGAACCAGCATGGGAGCGGTCGCCAGCTCATCCAAAAAGAGCGTACCACCATCGGCGCGTTCAAAGCGCCCGGGATGACGTTTTTGCGCGCCAGTAAATGCGCCTGCTTCATGACCAAATAACTCGGAGTCGAGCAGGTTTTCATTGAGCGCGGCGCAGTTAAGGGAGATGAACGGCCCTTGCCAGCGCGTTGAGAGAAAATGCAGCCGGTTGGCGATCAGCTCTTTCCCTGTTCCGCGTTCGCCAATGATAAGCACGGGTTTATCCAGCGGCGCCAGATGGGAAACCTGCTCCAGCACTTCAAGAAAGCTGTTGGCTTCGCCGAGAAGGTTATCTTTGTATTCTGCCATGATGAGATTCACCACTTGTTAGTGTTATTCACCACTTTAGCCTATTTTTCTCGTGAGGTAAAATCGTACATTATTTTAATAATCAATAGATTAAAAAGTTGGCACGCAGATTGTATTAACCCTGTAGCAGGGCATAGCCCGATATCAGAACATACCGTGTGAGGATTGAATTATGGGTATTTTTTCTCGTTTTGCCGACATCGTGAACGCCAACATTAATGCGCTGCTGGAAAAAGCGGAAGATCCGCAAAAGCTGGTGCGCCTGATGATTCAGGAAATGGAAGATACGCTGGTGGAAGTCCGTTCTAATTCCGCGCGCGCGCTGGCAGAAAAGAAACAGTTATCCCGTCGCATTGAGCAGGCCGCCGCGCAACAGGCGGAGTGGCAGGAGAAAGCCGAGCTGGCGCTGCGTAAAGATAAAGAGGATCTGGCGCGCGCCGCGCTGATTGAGAAACAAAAACTGACGGATTTGATCGCCACCCTCGATCAGGAAGCGGCACTGGTTGACGACACGCTGGTGCGGATGAAGAAAGAGATTGGCGAGCTGGAAAATAAACTCAGTGAAACCCGTGCCCGTCAGCAGGCATTGACGTTGCGCCACCAGGCGGCAAGCTCTTCCCGTGATGTCCGTCGTCAACTGGACAGCGGCAAACTGGATGAGGCTATGGCGCGTTTTGAATCGTTTGAACGCCGTATCGATCAGATGGAGGCGGAAGCGGAAAGCCAAAACTTTGGCAAGCAGAGAACCCTGGATCAGCAGTTTGCCGATCTGAAAGCAGATGATGAAATCAGCGAACAACTGGCGCAGTTGAAAGCCAAAATGAAGCAAGATAACCAATAATAATACCTGGCGGCGCCCGAACGCGCCGCCGCTCATCACCTGTAAGGAGCACTCATGAGCGCGTTATTTCTGGCCATACCGTTAACCATTTTCGTGCTGTTCGTGTTACCGATTTGGTTATGGCTGCATTACAGCAACCGTTCCGGTCGGGGCGAACTGTCGCAAAGCGAACAGCAACGTTTAATGCAGCTAACCGACGAAGCGCAACGCATGCGCGAGCGTATTCAGGCGCTGGAAGCCATTCTTGACGCCGAACATCCGAACTGGAGGGATCGCTAATGGGAGGAATTAACCTGAACAAGAAATTATGGCGTATGCCGCAGCAGGGGATGGTGCGAGGGGTGTGTGCCGGTATCGCGCAGTACCTTGATGTACCGGTGAAACTGGTGCGTATCCTGGTGGTGTTATCGATCTTCTTTGGTCTGGCATTTTTCACCCTGGTGGCTTACATCATTCTCTCTTTTGTACTGGACCCGATGCCGGACAGCATGGCAACGGGCGAGCAACAGCCTTCCAGCGGTGAACTGTTAGATGCGGTGGATCGTGAACTGGCCGCAGGCGAAAAACGTTTACGCGAAATGGAGCGCTATGTGACCTCTGATACCTTCACGTTACGCAGCCGCTTCCGTCAATTGTAAGAGGACAGAGATGAATACTCGCTGGCAACGCGCCGGGCAAAAGGTGAAGCCGGGCTTTAAACTTGCAGGGAAGCTGGTTCTCCTGACCGCGTTACGCTACGGTCCCGCAGGCGTAGCGGGGTGGGCGGTGAAATCCGTGGCCCGGCGCCCGCTGAAGATGTTGCTGGCGGTGGCGCTTGAGCCTTTACTGAGTCGGGCAGCGGCTAAATTATCCCGGCGTTATACCGGAAATCATCCCTGACTACGATTCTGTGTACGCAGAGTAACACTTCGATTACATATTCCCCGGTAATTTGCGGCAGCTCACAAATACGATTTTTGGGCTGCCAAAATTCTTTTTTATCCTCCCTCTAAACCCGCTCGCCTGATTGACAGCTTATTTTTCACGGAGTAGTCTCTTCTTTCATGGGACCGCTACCACGGAAAACAAAAGTGAGCCAAAAAATCCAGAAATACCTGCTTGAAGTCTATGGGGAAACATTTTCGCAACGCCACTACGACGTACTGGAAAGGCGTATTGAAAAATCACGTTCATTAATTAAAAAACAGCGTAAGTTGCATTGGGATGAAAGTGATGTTGTGCTTATTACCTATGCCGACCAATTTCACTGTGAGACGTCAAAACCGCTTCCCGCATTTAATCAGTTCTTCCGTAAACGGCTAAACGCGAGTTTTTCTCATGTCCATCTGTTACCTTTTTATCCATGGTCATCTGATGATGGATTTTCGGTCATTGATTATCACCAGGTGGCGCAGGAAACAGGGGAGTGGAAAGATATCGGTGAACTGAATCAAACAAGTCAATTAATGTTTGATTTTGTCTGCAATCATATGTCTGCCAAAAGTGAATGGTTTAAAAACTATTTACAGCAAAAGCCGGGCTATGAGCATTTCTTTATTGAAATGGCCCCTTCGACAGACCTGAGTGCAGTGACGCGTCCGCGCGCATTACCGTTACTGACGCCTTTTACATTGCACGATGGCACCGTCCGTCATTTATGGACGACATTCAGTGATGATCAGATTGACCTGAATTATGCTTGCCCTGACGTGCTGCTGGCGATGGTTGATGTTTTACTGACCTACCTCGAACAAGGGGCGGACTATATTCGTCTGGACGCCGTCGGGTTTATGTGGAAAGCACCGGGTACAACGTGTATTCACCTGGAAAAAACGCACCAGTTAATCAAGCTGTTCCGGGCTATTGCTGATGAGGTGGCTCCGGGGACCGTCATCATTACTGAGACCAACGTTCCGCATCAGGATAACATTTCCTATCTGGGTAATGGCTATGATGAAGCGCACATGGTCTACCAGTTTTCTCTTCCGCCGCTGGTATTGCATGCCGTGCAACGCCAGGATACGCGTGCGTTGTGCGACTGGGCGAAAACGCTGTCGCTGCCATCCTCGAAAACGACCTGGTTTAACTTTCTGGCTTCCCATGACGGAATAGGCCTGAATCCATTACGCGGTATTTTGCCGGAAGAGGAAATACTGCAATTAGTTGAAGCGTTGCAGCAGGAAGGGGCGTTAGTCAACTGGAAAAACAACCCGGACGGGAGTCGAAGCCCTTACGAAATCAATGTTACTTATATGGATGCGCTCAGCAAGCGCGACAGTAGTGATGATGAGAGACTCGCCCGGTTTATTTTAGCGCATGCCATATTATTGAGTTTCCCTGGCGTACCTGCGGTATATATTCAAAGTATTCTGGGTTCTCGTAATGACTATGATGGTGTGGAACAACTGGGGTATAACCGCGCTATTAATCGTAAAAAATATGATCTGGCAACAATTGGATCGGCTTTAAACGATGACGACACGCTAAGACATAACGTCTTTCAGACATTATCAAAGCTTATTATTATACGTCGTCATAATAATGCCTTTCATCCGAACAGCGCTTTTGAAATAGAGAGTCTCACATCAGAAGTTATGCGAGTGACGCGTACAACAAAAGATGGCGAAGCCATTACTGCATTGTTTAATGTGAGCGATCAAATTCAAACTGTGAATATTTGTTGCTCGGGTGGTTATGACTTAATTAGTGAAAGTTATATCACCGGGGAAACATTAACACTGCACCCATGGCAGGTTATGTGGATTAAAAAATAATAAGGAACATCTAATGCTTAAATCTAACGTTGTGCTGTTATCAGCACTGGTTTCCTGCGCCCTGATTTCAGGGTGCAAAGATGACAAACAATCTCATGTCTCCATTGAATTTATGCATTCGTCGGTGGAACAGGAGCGTCAGGCCGTTATTACAAAACTGATTACGCGTTTTGAAAAAGAAAATCCTGGAATCACCGTGAAACAGGTTCCTGTTGAGGAAGATGCCTATAACACCAAAGTGATCACGCTGGCGCGCAGCGGCTCGCTGCCGGAGGTTATTGAGACCAGCCATGATTACGCCAAAGTGATGGATAAAGAGCAACTGATCGACCGTGATGCTGTTGCGGATGTTATTCAGAACGTGGGTGAAAGCGCGTTTTATGACGGTGTGCTGCGCATTGTGCGTACTGAAGATAGCGCGGCGTGGACCGGCGTTCCGGTAAGTGCCTGGATTGGCGGTATCTGGTATCGCAAAGATGTTCTGGCGAAAGCCGGGCTGGAAGAGCCAAAAAACTGGCAGCAATTGCTGACCGTCGCGCAAAAACTCAACGATCCCGCCAGTAAGAAATACGGTATTGCACTACCGACGGCGGAGAGCGTGCTGACTGAACAGTCTTTCTCGCAGTTTGCGTTGTCAAATCAGGCCAACGTCTTTGATGCACAAGGAAAAATAACCCTTGATACGCCAGAGATGGCGCAGGCGCTGGAATATTATCGTGCGCTGGCGGCAAATACGATGCCGGGTTCTAACGACATCATGGAAGTGAAAGACGCTTTCATGAACGGGACTGCACCAATGGCGATTTATTCCACCTATATCCTCCCGGCCGTCATTAAAGAAGGCGAACCGCAGAACGTGGGGTTTGTCGTTCCGACGGAAAAAACCTCTGCCGTCTATGGCATGTTGACTTCGCTGACCATCACCAGCGGACAGAAAGCGGAAGAGACGGAGGCGGCCGAGAAATTTGTCACCTTTATGGAGCAGGCGGACAACATTGCGGACTGGGTGATGATGTCTCCGGGAGCGGCACTGCCGGTCAACAAAGCCGTGGTGAACACGCCCGTGTGGAAGGAAAACGATGTGATCAACGCGCTTGGCGATCTGCCTTATCAGTTGATTGCAAAACTGCCTAATATCCAGGTGTTTGGCGCGGTGGGCGACAAGAACTTTACCCGTATGGGCGACGTGACGGGCTCTGGCGTGGTGAGTTCGCTGGTGCATAACGTGACGGTGGGTAACGCCAGCCTGTCTTCGGCCCTTAAGGAAAGCCAGAAAAAGCTGGATACCCTTGTTGAACAGCGCTAATGCGGAAAGAGGAAAGCAGTTATGACCAGGCTTTTTTCCGGTCGTTCCGATATGCCATTCGCGATGTTGCTGCTGGCGCCCAGTTTATTACTGCTGGGCGGTCTGGTGGCATGGCCGATGATATCGAATATCGAAATCAGTTTTTTGCGTTTGCCGCTTAATCCGCGAATTGCCTCAACGTTCGTGGGGTTTAGCAACTACATTAACATTCTCTCCGATCCTGGGTTCTGGCACGCGCTGTGGATGACGATCTGGTATACCGCGCTGGTTGTGGCCGGTAGTACCACACTGGGGCTGGGCGTCGCGATGTTCTTTAACCGGGAGTTTCGCCTGCGTAAAACGGCACGTTCGCTGGTGATCCTCTCTTATGTGACGCCGTCCATCTCGCTGGTGTTCGCCTGGAAGTACATGTTCAACAACGGCTACGGCATTGTGAACTACCTCGGCGTGGATCTGCTGCATCTCTACGATCATGCGCCGCTGTGGTTCGACAATCCGGGCAGTAGTTTCGCGCTGGTGGTGTTGTTTGCGATCTGGCGTTACTTCCCGTATGCGTTCATTTCATTCCTGGCGATCTTACAGACTATCGATAAATCGCTGTATGAAGCAGCCGAAATGGATGGCGCGAATGCCTGGCAGCGATTTCGCATCGTAACGCTGCCCGCCATCATGCCGGTGCTGGCGACGGTCGTGACCTTACGCACCATCTGGATGTTCTACATGTTCGCCGATGTTTATCTGTTGACGACGAAGGTCGATATTCTCGGGGTGTATCTCTACAAAACAGCATTTGCATTTAATGACTTAGGTAAAGCAGCCGCCATTTCCGTGGTGCTCTTCATCATTATTTTTGCCGTCATCTTGCTGACCAGAAAACGGGTGAATCTCAATGGCAACAAATAAACGCAAACTTGAGCGTGTCGGCTTTTACTGTGGCCTGATCGTCTTTCTTCTCATCACGCTGTTTCCTTTCTTTGTGATGCTGATGACCTCGTTTAAAAGCGCGAAAGAGGCGATTTCACTGCATCCGACCCTTTTCCCGCAGCACTGGACGCTGGAACACTATATCGACATTTTTAATCCGCTGATTTTCCCGTTTGTCGATTATTTCCGTAACAGCATGGTGGTGTCGGTAGTGTCATCCGTTGTGGCCGTATTTTTGGGCACGCTTGGCGCGTACGCGCTGTCACGTCTGCGCTTTAAAGGTCGCATGACCATTAATGCCAGCTTTTACACCGTGTACATGTTCTCCGGCATTTTGCTGGTGGTGCCGTTGTTCAAAATCATCACTGCGTTAGGCATTTATGACACCGAAATGGCGCTCATTATCACGATGGTCACTCAGACGCTACCGACCGCAGTGTTCATGCTGAAAAGCTACTTCGACACCATCCCGGATGAGATTGAAGAGGCCGCCATGATGGATGGCTTGAACCGTCTGCAAATTATTTTTCGCATTACCGTTCCGCTGGCGATGTCTGGCCTGGTCTCGGTGTTTGTCTACTGCTTTATGGTGGCCTGGAATGACTATCTGTTTGCGTCGATTTTCCTCTCCAGCGCCAGCAATTTCACCCTTCCGGTAGGGCTGAATACGCTGTTTAGCACGCCGGATTATATCTGGGGACGCATGATGGCGGCGTCGCTGGTAACGGCATTACCTGTCGTCATTATGTATGCGCTTTCCGAACGTTTTATTAAGAGTGGTTTGACCGCTGGTGGCGTGAAGGGCTAAGGCGGCCAGTTTAATTAAGGAGTTGTAAATGAAAAAGTTAGTTGCCACCGAACCGCGCGTTGCGGCGCTTGTGGAGTATGAAGATCGCGCGATTTTAGCCAACGAAGTGAAAATCCGCGTTCTGTTTGGCGCGCCGAAGCATGGTACTGAGGTGGTTGATTTCCGCGCTGCCAGCCCGTTCATTGATGAAGATTTTGATGCGCAATGGCAGATGTTTATGCCACGCCCGGAAGGCGCGCCGCGCGGTATCGAATTCGGTAAGTTCCAGCTCGGTAACATGGTGGTGGGCGACATTATCGAATGCGGCAGTGACGTGACGGACTATGCCGTGGGCGATCGCGTATGTGGTTATGGTCCGCTTTCTGAGACGGTCATCATCAACGCCGTTAATAACTATAAGCTGCGCAAAATGCCGGAAGGGTGTTCCTGGAAAAACGCAGTCTGCTATGACCCGGCACAATTCGCGATGAGCGGCGTGCGTGACGCGAATGTGCGCGTGGGTGACTTTGTCGTGATTGTCGGGCTGGGCGCGATTGGTCAGATTGCGGTGCAACTGGCGAAAAAAGCGGGAGCGTCAGTGGTTATCGGCGTAGACCCGATCGCTCACCGCTGTGATATTGCGCGTCGTCATGGCGCGGATTACTGCCTGAACCCGGTCGGCACGGATGTCGGTATGGAAATTAAAAAACTGACCGGGAAACAGGGCGCTGATGTGATCATCGAAACCTGTGGTTATGCTGACGCGTTACAGTCGGCGCTGCGCGGGCTGGCCTACGGCGGCACTATCTCCTACGTGGCTTTCGCTAAACCGTTTGCGGCGGGATTCAATCTCGGGCGTGAAGCGCACTTCAATAACGCCAAAATCGTTTTCGCTCGTGCCTGTAGTGAGCCGAACCCTGATTACCCGCGCTGGAACCGTAAGCGTATTGAAGAAACCTGCTGGGAATTGCTGATGAATGGTTATCTCGATTGCGAAGAGATTATCGACCCCATCGTAACGTTTGCCAACAGCCCGGAAAGCTATATGGAGTTTGTCGACAAGCACCCGGAAAAGAGCATCAAAATGGGCGTGACGTTTTAATTCTAAGGGAATGAATACTATGAAAATTGGAACTCAGAATCAGGCTTTCTTTCCAGAAAATATTCTGGATAAATTTCGCTATATCAAAGAGATGGGGTTTGACGGGTTTGAGATCGACGGCAAATTGCTGGTCAATAACCTTGATGACGTCAAAGCGGCGATTAAAGAAACGGGTCTGCCTGTTACCACAGCCTGCGGTGGTTACGACGGCTGGATTGGCGATTTTATTGAAGAGCGCCGTCTGAACGGCCTGAAACAAATTGAACGCATTCTTGAAGCGCTGGCGGAAGTGGGCGGCAAAGGCATTATCGTGCCGGCCGCGTGGGGAATGTTTACCTTCCGTTTGCCGCCAATGGCCTCGCCGCGCAGCCTGGAAGGCGATCGCAAAGCGGTGAGCGACTCGCTGCGTTTCCTTGACAACGTGGCTGAGCGCACTGGAACGGTGGTGTACCTGGAACCGCTTAACCGCTACCAGGATCACATGATCAATACGCTTGCCGACGCTCGTCGCTATATCGTCGAAAACGATCTCAAACATGTAGAGATTATCGGTGATTTTTATCACATGAACATCGAAGAAGACGATATGGCGAAGGCGCTGCATGACAACCGGGATCTGCTCGGCCATGTGCATATTGCCGACAACCACCGCTATCAGCCGGGAACCGGCACCCTGAATTTCGGCGCGCTGTTTGAGCAGTTGCGGCAGGACAATTATCAGGGGTATGTGGTGTATGAAGGGCGGGTACGCGCAGATAATCTGCCGGAAGCCTACCGTCAGTCATTGGCCTGGTTGCGTACCTGCTAAGAGGGTTCCCGTGAAAAGTGCAATGACAAGCGCGCCGTTGCGTGTCGCCATCATTGGCGCCGGGCAGGTGGCGGATAAAGTTCATGCTTCGTACTACTGCACCCGCGAGGATCTGGAACTGGTGGCTGTCTGTGACAGCCGCCTGTCCCAGGCGCAAGCGTTGGCAGATAAATACGGTAATGCACAGGTCTGGGATGACCCAGAGAAGATGCTGCGCGACGCTCAGCCGGATATCGTCAGCGTCTGTTCGCCAAATCGTTTTCATTACGAACACACCATGCTGGCCCTGGAAGCCGGTTGTCATGTGATGTGCGAGAAGCCTCCCGCCATGACGCCAGAACAGGCGCTGGAGATGTGCAAAACCGCGCGACGAATGGGAAAGGTGTTGGCCTACGATTTTCATCATCGCTTTGCGCTGGACACGCAATTGTTGCGTGAACAGGTTGTGGCTGGCGTGCTGGGTGAAATCTATGTCACCAATGCCAGAGCCTTGCGCCGCTGCGGAGTGCCCGGCTGGGGTGTATTCACCAACAAAGCCTTGCAGGGCGGGGGGCCGTTGATCGATATCGGCGTGCATATGCTGGATGCGGCAATGTATGTCTTAGGGTTCCCGGCGGTTAAACGGGTTTGCGCGCACAGCTTTCAAAAAATCGGCACCTGCAAAAACAGCGGGCAGTTTGGTGAATGGGACCCGGCAACGTACACCGTTGAAGATGCGCTGTTCGGCACAATCGAATTTCACAATGGCGGCATCTTGCGGCTGGAAACCTCCTTTGCGCTCAACATTCCAGAGCAGTCGGTCATGAACGTGAATTTTTGCGGTGATAAGGCCGGAGCAACGCTTTTCCCGGCACAGGTTTACACCGACCGGGAGGGGGGGCTGGCGGTCCTGTTTCAGCGTGACGTTGCGGATGATCACCGCCATTTTCGGAGTATGGATGCTTTTGTCAATCATGTGAAAGGGGAGCCAGTGACGATCGCCGATGCAGAACAAGGTTTTGTCATTCAACAAATTGTGGCTGCGTTGTATCACTCTGCTGAAACAGGAACCTGCGTGGAATTATGATGAAGCCTGTAATGTTAACAGACCCGTTTTTTTGCCTGCACAGCCTGAATAAATATGCCTCACTTATGGCGTCAGGTAATGGTTATATGGGGATCCGCGCAAGCCACGAAGAAGCGTATACAGTACAGACTCGCGGCATGTTTCTGGCGGGTCTCTATCATCAGGCTGGCAAGGGAGAGATTAATGAACTGGTCAATCTCCCCGATGTGGTTGGCGTAGAGATAACGCTGAATGGCGATATTTTCTCCCTGCTGAGCGGCACAATTGAAAGCTGGCGGCGCGATGTGGATTTTGCCACCGGAGAGTTGCGCCGTTCGCTGATATGGCGCTCGCCTGGCGGCATGCGCTTTGCGATCGAAAGCCGCCGTTTTGCATCCGCAGAAAAGTTACCGCTGTTTGCGATGGAAATGACTATTACGCCGTTGGACGCCGACGCCACGCTTTCTCTCTCGACCGGCATTGACGCGACGATAACTAATCATGGCCGTCAGCATCTGGACGAAACACAGGTCAGAGTGTTCGGACAGCACCTTTTGCAGGGGGTCTATACGACTCAGGATGGCCGCAACGATATTTCCATTTCCGCTTTCTGCCGCGTGAAAGGCGATGTGCAACGTTGCTTTACGGCAAAAGATCGCCGCCTGATGCAACACAACAGTTTGTGTGTAAAAGCGGGCCATCGTATCACGCTGGAGAAATTGGTCTGGATTGAGTGGACATCTGAACGGAATACCTCGCCTGAAATCTGGGGGAGTCAGGCCCTTCGTCAACTGGAAGCCTGTGCTGAGCAGGGGTACGACGCGCTAAGAGCAGAAACCGCCGCTAACTGGCATCGCTGGTGGCAGCGTCGCCGTGTCCAGGTCAGCAGCGTGGTGCCTGGCGATCAGCGCGCGTTGGATTTCGCGCTCTATCACTTACGCATCATGACGCCGGTTCATGATGAGCGCAGCAGCATCGCGGCAAAAGGATTAACCGGAGAAGGTTACAAGGGCCACGTATTCTGGGATACCGAGGTTTTCCTGCTGCCGTTTCATCTGTTTACCGAGCCAGACACTGCCAGAGGCCTGTTACGTTACCGTTGGCATAATCTGCCCGGTGCGCGTGAGAAAGCGAGACGTAACGGTTGGCAAGGCGCGTTGTTTCCATGGGAAAGCGCGCGTAGCGGTGAGGAAGAGACGCCGGAGTTTGCGGCGATCAACATCCGTACTGGCCTGCGGCAAAAAGTGGCGTCGGCATTAGCGGAACACCATCTTGTCGCCGATATTGCCTGGGCTGTTATCGGCTACTGGCAAGCCACAGGCGACATGAGTTTTATGGCGCGTGAAGGTATGGCGCTGCTGCTGGAAACCGCCAAATTCTGGATAAGTCGTTCGGTTGACGTGAACGGACGTCTGGAGATTCATGACGTTATTGGCCCGGATGAGTACACCGAGCACGTTAATAACAATGCCTTCACCAACTACATGGCCTGGTACAACGTGGAGCAGGCGCTGCGTTTTGCGCGTGCGCAGGGTTGTGCTGACGACACGTTTATTTATCGCGCGGAATACTTTTTGCAGAAACTTTGGCGGCCTGACATTCAGCAGGATGGCATTTTGCCGCAGGATGATGCGTTTCTCAGTAAACCGGTTATCGATTTAGCGAAATATAAAGCCAATGCGGGCAAGCAGACGATCCTGCTTGATTATTCACGCGCTGAAGTTAATGAGATGCAAATTCTCAAGCAGGCGGACGTGGTAATGCTGATGTATATGCTGCCGGAGCTGTTTACGCCGCAGACATGCCTGGCGAACCTGCGCTTTTATGAGGCGCGCACGATTCATGACTCCTCTCTGAGTAAAGCGATCCACGGTATCGTGGCTGCGCGCTGTAAAGATCCAGCAATGGGGTATCAGTTCTGGCGCGATGGAGGGCAAATCGATCTTGGCGACGATCCGCACAGTTGCGATGACGGTATTCATGCCGCAGCGACAGGGGCTATCTGGCTGGGCGCGATACAAGGATTTGCAGGGTTAAGCGTGCGCCATGGCGAACTGCATCTGCATCCGGCGCTCCCGGCGCAGTGGAAACGCCTCGCTTTTCCGTTGCAGTGGCAGGGCAGAGAACTGTTTATCACCATGGATGCAGATAACATCAGCATCACCAGCATCGGCCCCGTCGATGTGTGGATTTACAACCGTAAGGTTACTGTTGACGGTGAGCGGTCATTCAAATGCAGTGACGTTATTTTACCTGTTAATGGGACCGCTACCAGGGAGGGGGAATGAAACCTCAGGCCATCATTTTTGATTTAGACGGCGTGATTACTGATACCGCGCATCTGCATTTTCTGGCGTGGAAACAGATAGCCGATGAGACGGGGATCGTGATTGATGAGGCGTTCAATGAACGTTTGAAAGGCATTAGCCGTAATGAATCGTTGTGCCGCATTTTGCAGCATGGCGGTAAAGAAGGGGTGTTTACCGATGCTGAATGTTTGCAGCTAGCTGCGCGTAAAAATGCCCTGTACGTTCACGCTCTGCGCCAGTTAACGACCGACTCTGTCCTGCCCGGTATTCGGGCGTTATTGACCTCGCTGCATGAATTACAGATTCCGGTAGGGCTGGCATCCGTCTCTCTCAATGCCCCTGCAATCTTACAGGCGCTGGAGATTGCTGACTTTTTTGATTTTTGTGCAGACGCAGCGCACATATCCCGCTCGAAACCGGATCCTGAGATTTTTCTTGCCGCCTGCAACGGTCTTGGGGTGAGGCCTGATGCGTGCATCGGTATTGAAGATGCACAGGCGGGTATTGATGCCATCAATGCCTGCGGTATGCATTCTGTCGGTATCGGTCCGGGGTTAACCGGCGCGGAGTTACATCTTCCTTCAACGGAATTTCTGACGTGGCCGTGCTTATCGGCTTTCTGGCTAAACGCAAAGTAAAGGAATCAATATGGCACAGCTTTCGTTGCAACATATCCAAAAAATATACGATAACCAGGTGCATGTGGTTAAAGACTTTAACCTGGAGATTGGGGATAAAGAGTTCATCGTTTTTGTCGGTCCGTCGGGCTGCGGCAAATCCACCACGCTACGCATGATTGCGGGGCTGGAAGAGATCAGCGCCGGTGAATTATTGATCGACGGTAAGCGGATGAATGATGTACCGGCAAAAGCGCGCAATATTGCCATGGTCTTTCAGAATTACGCCTTATATCCGCACATGACCGTTTACGACAACATGGCGTTTGGGCTGAAAATGCAAAAGATGGACCCGGGCATTATTGATGAACGCGTGAACTGGGCGGCGCAAATTCTTGGATTGCGGGATTACCTGAAACGCAAACCGGGCGCGCTTTCCGGCGGACAGCGTCAGCGTGTTGCGCTTGGGCGCGCCATCGTTCGTGAAGCGGGTGTGTTCCTGATGGATGAACCGCTGTCTAACCTGGATGCAAAATTACGTGTCCAGATGCGCGCAGAGATCAGTAAGCTGCACCAGAAGCTGAATACCACCATGATTTACGTTACGCACGATCAGACTGAAGCCATGACGATGGCAACGCGAATCGTCATTATGAAAGATGGCATTGTTCAGCAGGTCGGTGCGCCTAAGATGGTATATAACCATCCGGCCAATATGTTTGTCGCAGGATTTATTGGTTCTCCTGCAATGAACTTTATTCGTGGTGCAATTGATGGCGATAAATTCGTTACCGAAACGCTGAAATTAACAATCCCGGATGACAAGCTGAACGCGTTAATAAAACAAGGCCACGAGCATAAAGCGGTGGTAATGGGGATTCGCCCGGAGGATATCCATCCTGAAAAACAGGATGGTAATAGCATAACGGCGCGTATTAGCGTGGCTGAATTAACCGGTGCGGAATTTATGCTTTATACCACCGTTGGGGGGCACGAGCTGGTCGTCCGTGCCGGGGCGATTAACGATTATTCTGCGGGAGAAAATATCACCATACATTTTGATATGGCGAAATGCCATTTCTTTGATGCTGAAACCGAACTGGCTATTCAATAAATAATTCCTCCGGGGGAATTATCCCCCGGTAGCAGGTGCATTTTTTGTCGGTATTTTAACAAGGAATAAAAATGAAAACCTTACTGTACTCTACTGCGCTGGTCATATGCGCAGGAATGGCTTGCGCGCAGGCCGCTGAAAACAACGACTGGCATTTTAATATCGGTGCTATGTATGAAATAGAAAACGTCGAAGGCTATGGTGAAGATATGGATGGGCTGGGTGAACCGTCCATCTATTTTAATGCGGCAACCGGTCCGTGGAAAATTTCACTGGCGTATTATCAGGAAGGACCTTTCGATTATAGTGCCGGTAAACGCGGTACATGGTTTGATCGCCCGGAACTGGAAGTTCGTTATCAATTCCTCGAAAGCGATGATGTTAATTTCGGTTTAACCGGCGGTTTTCGTAACTATGGCTACCATTACGTAAATGAAGCGGGTAAAGACACCGCCAATATGCAACGCTGGAAAGTACAGCCGGACTGGGATGTGAAACTGACCGACGATTTACGTTTCAGCGGCTGGCTGGCGATGTATCAATTCGTCAATGACCTGAGTATCACCGGCTACTCAGACAGTCGTGTCGAAAGTGAAACCGGCCTGAATTACACTTTTAATGAAACGGTTGGTCTGACGGTGAATTATTACCTGGAACGTGGCTTCAATCTTGCCGAAAACCGTGATAACGGTGAATTCTCCACACAGGAAATCCGTGCCTATTTACCGATAGCATTAGGCAATACCACTCTCACGCCTTATACCCGTATCGGTCTGGATCGCTGGTCCAACTGGGACTGGCAGGATGATCCTGAGCGTGAAGGTCACGACTTTAACCGTCTCGGTTTGCTTTATGCGTATGATTTCCAGAATGGGTTATCAATGTCGCTGGAATATGCCTTTGAGTGGGAAGATCACGACGAAGGTGAGAGTGACAAATTCCATTATGCGGGGATCGGCATCAACTACGCGTTCTAAAATGTACTGGGGCATATTCATGCCCCAGTTTTTAAGCGAGGGAGCCGGCTAATGATATTTGCGTTTTTACGATAATATTTTGCAGGCCTTTCTTGCCGGCAATCAGGTTAAATAACAGATTACAACTTTGCTCGCCTAATTCCTGCGTGGGAACGTCAATGCCGCCTGGGGCGGGAGTCAGCATAAACGAGAGCAGTTCATTACTGTAACCGACAACGGCGAGTTGTTGTGGAATCGCGATATTTTTCTCTGCCGCCACCCGGTATAAACTCATTAACTTTAAGCTGTCTGTTGCGAAAACGGCATTTGGCAATGGGGTCTGGCTTAACAGTTTTCTGGCGGCCAGTAGCGCGCTTTCATGCGTGTATCCACCATCAACGATCCATTCATCACGGCACTGGATTTTATGGACTTCCAGACTGGCTTTATAACCATTAACACGGTCGATGGAAACATGGAAATCAAGTGGCGCATGCAAACAGGCAATATGCTGATGACCACTGTCAATTAATGCATTTGTGAGTTGAATACTGTCCTGGAAATTATCCGTATCGACAGAGTAAACATGAGCGTATTCGCCTTCCACTTTGCCAATGACGACAACAGGAACATCATACTTATCCAGACGCGAAAAGAAGAACTCATCCGCCGGGGAGCTCAGCATAATAATGCCTTTGATCATTTTCTGCTTAATTTTGCTTTCGCATTTTTGCAAGTCATCTTCTGTACTGCGGGAGGTCTGTAATATGACATCAAAACCTTCCTCTTCGGCCTTTGCCGTAATCGCATGCAGAACTTCAGAGAAAAAAGGATTACCGGCCGTTGTTTTTGCTGAACGAGTAGAAATAACCATAATGGCGTCAAACCCGGAAGAGGTCAGGGCGCGCGCCAGTTTATTCGGTTGGTATTGCAGTTCATCAATGGCGCGTAATACTTTCTCCCGTGCTTCCGGGGAGATATTGGTTTGTTTATTCAGCACGCGCGATACCGTGGATTTTGATACTCCGGCGACGCGCGCGATATCATAAATAGTAGGGGACATAGTCGGGGGAACTCCGTTCGAGAGTTAATGACGCACATCTTATGGAGTTAACTGGCGGATGACAACACAAGGCGGTTGATTATCAACAGCCTGCCCCCACATCAATACGCATAGGTTATAATTTTTTTCTGGTCTTCAGGCACAACAGGATGGCGATGAAGCGACTCAAAAACGAACTTAACTCGCTGGTTAATCGCGGTGTAGACAGGCATTTACGTCTGGCCGTTACCGGACTTAGCCGCAGTGGGAAAACCGCGTTTATTACTGCGATGGTTAACCAACTGCTCAACATCCATGCCGGATCGCGACTGCCGCTGCTAAGCGCGGTGCGTGAGGAGCGTTTGCTGGGCGTGAAACGCGTTCCACAACGTGATTTTGGTATTCCTCGTTTTACCTACGATGAAGGGCTGGCCCAGCTTTATGGCCAGCCGCCTGCCTGGCCGACGCCAACGCGCGGCGTGAGCGAAATCCGTCTCGCGTTACGCTACAAATCCAATGATTCTTTGCTGCGCCATTTTAAAGACACCTCGACGTTATACCTGGAGATTGTCGATTATCCCGGCGAATGGCTGCTCGACTTGCCGATGCTGGCGCAGGATTACCTGAGCTGGTCCCGGCAAATGACCGGCTTACTGCAAGGGCAGTGGGGCGAATGGTCGGCCAAATGGCGTCAGCTATGCCAGGGGCTGGACCCGCTGGCGCCTGCTGATGAAAATCGCCTGGCGGAGATCACCGCGGCCTGGACGGCGTATCTGCACCAATGTAAACAGCAAGGGCTGCACTTTATTCAGCCTGGTCGCTTTGTGCTGCCGGGTGATATGGCGGGCGCGCCTGCGTTGCAGTTTTTCCCGTGGCCGGATGTGGATGCGCATGGCGAATCGATACTGGCGCAGGCGGATAAACACACCAACGCCGGAATGTTGCGTGAACGCTTTAATTACTACTGTGAAAAAGTGGTGAAAGGGTTCTATAAAAACCATTTCCTGCGGTTTGATCGCCAGATTGTACTGGTGGATTGCCTGCAACCGTTGAACAGCGGGCCGCAGGCGTTCAACGATATGCGTCTGGCGCTGACGCAATTGATGCAGAGTTTCCACTATGGTCAGCGAACGCTATTTCGCCGACTCTTTTCCCCGGTGATTGATAAACTGCTGTTTGCGGCGACCAAGGCAGACCATGTGACTGTCGATCAACATGCCAATATGGTCTCTTTGCTCCAGCAACTGATTCAGGATGCCTGGCAAAACGCGGCGTTTGAAGGCATCAGCATGGATTGTCTGGGACTGGCGTCCGTACAGGCGACGACCAGTGGATTGATCGACGTAAATGGTGAAAAGATCCCGGCCTTACGCGGTAACCGTTTAAGCGATGGAACGCCGTTAACGGTATACCCCGGCGAAGTGCCCGCACGTCTGCCGGGACAAGCGTTCTGGGACAGTCAGGGTTTCCAGTTTGAAGCGTTTCGCCCGCAGGTGATGGATGTGGACAAACCATTGCCGCACATTCGTCTGGATGCCGCGCTGGAATTTTTAATAGGAGACAAATTGCGATGAGCGAACCGTTAAAACCGCGTATCGATTTCGCAGGTCCACTGGAGGTGGAGCAAAACCAGACGCTTAAAACGCAACAGACCTTCAGCGAGACGCAGGCGCAGACCTTTGCCCCCGCGCAGGTGGATGAACCTCTGGAAGACGAGGGGCAGGCGGAAGCGGTCATTGACGCCGCACTGCGCCCGAAACGCAGTTTGTGGCGCAAGATGGTGATGGGGGGACTGGCGTTGTTTGGCGTCAGCGTTGTGGGCCAGGGCGTGCAATGGACCATGAACGCATGGCAAACCCAGGACTGGGTGGCGCTGGGCGGTTGTGCCGCCGGGGCGTTGATCATTGGCGCAGGCGTTGGCTCGGTCGCGACAGAATGGCGTCGGCTATGGCGATTACGCCAGCGGGCGCATGAACGGGATGAAGCGCGCGACCTGTTGCACAGCCACGGTACGGGAAAGGGCCGTGCGTTTTGCGAAAAGCTGGCGCAGCAGGCCGGTATCGATCAGTCTCACCCGGCGTTGCAGCGCTGGTATGCTTCGATTCATGAAACGCAAAACGATCGGGAAGTGGTCAGCTTATACGCTCAACTGGTGCAACCGGTGCTGGATGCCCAGGCGCGACGTGAAATCAGCCGTTCGGCCGCCGAATCCACGTTAATGATTGCCGTCAGCCCGCTGGCGTTGGTGGATATGGCATTTATCGCCTGGCGAAATTTGCGGCTGATCAATCGCATTGCGACGCTGTATGGCATTGAACTGGGGTATTACAGCCGTCTGCGCCTGTTTCGTCTGGTGTTGCTCAATATTGCGTTTGCGGGTGCCAGCGAGCTGGTGCGTGAAGTCGGGATGGACTGGATGTCGCAGGATCTGGCGGCGCGTTTGTCTGCCCGTGCGGCGCAGGGTATTGGCGCCGGGCTGTTAACCGCTCGTCTGGGCATTAAAGCGATGGAGCTGTGTCGTCCTTTACCGTGGATCGACGATGATAAGCCGCGTCTGGGGGATTTTCGTCGCCAGCTTATCGTTCAAGTCAAAGAGACCTTGCAGAAAAGCAAAACCCCGCGCGAAAACTGATCGCTGGAAGGGCGCTGACCGTATAACTTTACGGCCCGGCGCCCAATTTTCCGTCATGCTGTCAATAATTGTTGACAGAATCCTTCCTGCTAATCGAATACTGGCTTATCATCTATCTAATAGCTCATTGTTTTAGGTGAAAGTTCCCATGCGTCTGGAAGTCTTTTGTGAAGACCGTCTTGGTCTGACCCGCGAGTTACTCGATTTGCTGGTGCTTCGTAGCATTGATTTACGCGGTATTGAGATTGACCCCATCGGGCGAATTTACCTTAATTTTGCTGAACTGGAGTTCACCAACTTCAGCAGCCTGATGGCGGAGATCCGCCGCATTTCCGGCGTGACCGATGTCCGTACGGTGCCGTGGATGCCGTCTGAACGCGAGCATCTGGCGCTGAGCGCACTGCTCGAAGCGTTGCCGGAACCCGTCCTCTCTCTGGATATGAAAAGTAAAATAGAGATGGCGAACCCCGCGAGCTGTCAGCTTTTCGCACAAAATCAGGAGCGTATGCGCAATCACACTGCCGCGCAGTTGATCAACGGCTTCAACTTCCAGCGTTGGCTGGAGAGCAACCCGCAGGTCTCTCACAACGAGCATGTGGTGATCAATGGGCAGAACTTCCTGATGGAGATTACCCCGGTTCATTTGCAAGGGGAAAATGACGAGTACATGCTCACGGGCGCTGTCGTTATGCTACGTTCTACCATCCGAATGGGGCGTCAGTTGCAGAATTTGACGACCCAGGATTTGAGCGCGTTTAGCCAGATTATCGCCGTCAGCGCGAAAATGAAGCATGTCGTAGAGCTGGCTCGTAAGCTGGCTACGCTGAGCGCGCCACTGCTGATTACCGGCGATACCGGAACCGGTAAAGATCTCTTCGCCCATGCCTGCCACCTGGCAAGCCCGCGTGCGGCAAAACCGTATCTGGCATTGAACTGCGCCTCCATTCCTGAAGATGCGGTTGAAAGCGAACTGTTTGGTCATGCGCCGGAAGGTAAAAAAGGCTTCTTTGAACAGGCCAACGGGGGGTCGGTGCTGCTGGATGAGATTGGTGAGATGTCGCCACGCATGCAGACCAAATTGCTGCGTTTTCTTAACGACGGCACTTTCCGTCGCGTTGGCGAGGATCATGAGGTTCACGTTGATGTCCGGGTGATCTGCGCCACGCAGAAGAATCTGGTGGAACTGGTGCAAAAAGGGCTGTTCCGCGAGGATCTCTACTACCGTCTGAATGTGCTGACGCTCAATCTGCCGCCGCTGCGTGATTGCCCGCAGGATATCATGCCGCTCACTGAACTTTTCGTGGCGCGTTTTGCCGATGAGCAGGGCGTGCCGCGTCCAAAACTCTCTGCCGATCTCAGCACCGTATTAACCCGTTATGGCTGGCCGGGCAACGTGCGCCAGCTTAAAAACGCCATCTACCGGGCGCTGACGCAGCTTGAAGGGTACGAATTACGTCCGCAGGATATCTTGCTGCCGGATTACGACGCCACGACCGTTGCCGTTGGTGAAGATGCGATGGAAGGCTCGCTGGATGATATCACCAGTCGTTTTGAACGTTCCGTGCTGACGCAGCTTTATCGCAATTATCCGAGCACGCGCAAACTGGCGAAACGCCTGGGCGTCTCACATACCGCGATTGCCAATAAGTTACGTGAATACGGTTTGAATCAGAAGAAAAGCGAAGAGTAGAAACGACAAAGAATTAGAAGCCCGATGAGCGTTGCGCCATCGGGCTTTTTTACCGTCTTACGCTTTCAGCACGTCCAGCGCAGCAGCATAGTCAGGTTCGTTGGTGATTTCGTTCACCAACTGGCTGAAAATGACGTTGTCGTTTTCATCAATGACCACCACGGCACGCGCCGCCAGACCTTTCAGCGGGCCTTCAGTGATTTCAACGCCGTAGTCTTTCAGGAAGTCAGGATTACGCAGAGTGGAAAGGGTAATGACGTTGCTCAGACCTTCCGCGCCGCAGAAACGAGACTGGGCGAACGGCAGATCCGCAGAAACGCACAGTACGACGGTGTTGTCGATTTCTGTCGCCAGTTGGTTAAACTTACGTACCGATGCCGCACAAACGCCGGTATCAATACTTGGGAAAATATTCAGCACCTTGCGCTTGCCTGCAAACTGAGCCAGTGTGACGTCAGACAGATCTTTTGCCACGAGGGTAAAAGCCTGTGCTTTGCTACCAGCTTGAGGAATGGTGTTGGCGACGGCGACTGGATTGCCCTGGAAATGAACGGTTTGTGACATGGTTATCTTCCTGTTTACATATAGTTAACGTCGTGGCTAGTTTATGCCATCAGCAGTTAACACGGCAAACGCTATTTGTGTTTAATCCACCGCCACGCATCTGCAACGTGAAAAACGGCGAGAAAAGGAGAACCAATGAGATCTGTTAAGGTGTATGAGGAGGCCTGGCCGCTGCACACGCCCTTTGTGATTGCCCGGGGAAGTCGTACCGAAGCGCATGTTGTGGTCGTGGAGCTGGAGGAAGAGGGCGTAAAAGGCGTAGGGGAATGTACGCCTTATCCACGTTATGGCGAAAGCGATGCCTCGGTGCTGGCGCAGATCATGAGTATCGCGCCGCAACTGGAACAGGGGCTGACCCGCGAAGCACTACAAAAATTGCTGCCTGCCGGCGCGGCCAGAAATGCGGTCGATTGCGCGCTGTGGGATCTGAGCGCTCGCCAGCAGCAGCAAACGCTGGCGGAGTTTGTGGCCGTTGAATTGCCCGCTACGCTGACAACAGCACAGACTGTCGTGATCGGTACGCCTGAACAGATGGCGGCCAGCGCGGCGGCACTGTGGGAAAAAGGGGCGAAACTGCTCAAAATTAAGCTGGACGATCGCCTGATCAGCGAACGAATGGTCGCGATTCGCTCCGTCGTGCCCGATGCGACGCTAATCGTGGATGCAAACGAGTCCTGGCGTACAGAGGGGCTGGCGGCGCGATGCCAGCTGCTGGCGGATTTAGGCGTCGCGATGCTGGAACAACCGTTACCTGCGCAGGATGACGCCGCGCTGGAAAATTTTGTTCATCCGCTCCCTATTTGTGCGGATGAAAGTTGCCATACCCGCAGTAGCCTGAAAGCGTTACAGGGGCGCTACGATATGGTCAATATCAAACTGGATAAAACCGGTGGTCTGACGGAAGCGCTGGCGCTGGCCGCCGAAGCCAGAGAACAGGGTTTTGGGCTGATGCTGGGATGTATGCTGTGTACCTCCAGGGCCATTAGCGCAGCGTTGCCGCTGGCCCCACAGGTGCGTTTTGCTGACCTCGATGGCCCCACCTGGCTGGCGGTGGATGTCGAGCCCGCTCTACGGTTTACGACCGGGCAACTTCATCTTTAGGGTGCCAGCGCAGCAGAGTAGACATCGCCATCAGATACTTTTCGCTGGCTTCATCGGACGAGATCGGCGGGAACTCTGCGGTAATACAGTGCAGATTGAGGTCGGCGCACCAGCTTCCAAACGAACCGGGCGTTTCGTAACCTACGCTGGAGACCAGCGGCAGCTCAAATGCCCGGGCCAGCCATTCGCCTAACTCGCTATGTCTGGGATCTTCAATACAGGCAAGAGGATCGTGAAAGGAGACCACCCAGGCAGGATGCACCCGGTGTATCAGTTGGCACAGCGCCTGGGTTTCGGGTTCGGACCCCGGATGTTCGCCGGTAAGCAGCACCACATCGCGCTCCTCGGCGCTGCTGTTCCAGCGATAAACCGTCTCACCCGCTTTCCAGTTCGCCGCCGGAAAATTACGGTTCAAATCGACGCCATTGGCATTGGCGCGCAGACCAAGCTGGCAACCGTCCGGGTTCACCGCCAGCACCACATGATGACGGCGGAGTGAAGGATTCAGCGTACGCAGCGCACACGAGAGCGTCACCACCGACGCGTTCTCATCGCCGTGCGTTCCGGCCAGAATCAGGCCGCTTTCGCGATCGGCAGCCGGAGCCGGAAACCAGATCAACGGCGCTCCCAGCAATGAACGCCCATAATGTTCGGTTCCTGGCGGAAATGCGCCGCGCTCGGCACGAGGACGGGTAACGGTCATAAGTGTCTCTGAATGCTGTTGTTATTACTCGCAGTGTTGTGCAAATTGTCCAGATAATCAAATCGTTTTCACGCGTTGCGCGCGCTATGCAATATCCTCTGTCTGGCTTCCTGGAAGCGGATGCGTATATCGGGTTAATATCAACTTTCTGTAGGAAGACGTTTGCATTTCCTTCATGCGAAACAAATAATTACGCAGTCATCTAACTTCATCATTTAAGGGCATCTTATGAAGCACTCTGTTTCAGTTACCTGTTGTGCGCTGTTGATTAGCAGCGTCTCCCTGACACACGCTGCGGATGTTCCCGGCGGAACGGTACTGGCAGAGAAGCAAGAACTGGTCCGCCATATTAAAGATGAACCGGCGTCGTTAGATCCGGCAAAAGCGGTTGGACTGCCGGAGATTCAGGTCATTCGCGATTTGTTTGAAGGTCTGGTGAATCAGAACGAGAAAGGGGAAATCATTCCTGGCGTCGCTACGCGCTGGAAGACCAATGATAACCGGATCTGGACGTTTACCCTGCGCAATAACGCAAAGTGGTCGGACGGCACTCCGGTGACCGCGCAGGATTTTGTCTACAGCTGGCAACGTCTGGTTGATCCGAAAACCCTGTCACCGTTTGCCTGGTTTGCCGCCCTTGCTGGCATTAATAACGCCCAGGCGATTATTGATGGTAAAGCGTCGCCGGATACGCTTGGGGTTAGCGCCGTGGACGCCCGCACGCTAAAAATACAGCTGGATAAACCGCTGCCGTGGTTTGTTAACCTGACTGCCAACTTTGCTTTTTACCCGGTACAGAAAGCCAATGTAGAAAGCGGTAAAGACTGGACGAAGCCCGGAAACCTGATCGGCAATGGCGCCTATGTGTTGAATGATCGCGTGGTTAACGAGAAACTGGTGGTGGTGCCTAATACCCATTACTGGGACAATGCGAAGACGGTGCTGCAAAAAGTGACTTTCCTGCCGATTAATCAGGAGTCGTCAGCGACTAAACGTTATCTGGCTGGCGATATCGATATCACCGAATCTTTCCCGAAAAATCTGTATCAGAAGTTGCTGAAGGATATACCGGGGCAGGTTTATACGCCGCCGCAGTTGGGCACCTATTATTATGCGTTTAACACCCAAAAAGGCCCGACGGCGGATTCCCGCGTTCGTCTGGCGCTGAGCATGACGATTGATCGCCGCATCATGGCGGAAAAAGTGTTAGGAACCGGGGAGAAACCGGCCTGGCGTTTCACCCCGGACGTGACGGCAGGCTTTACTCCCGATCCTTCGCCATTTGAACAAATGAGCCAGGAAGAACTCAATGCTCAGGCGAAAACGTTATTGCTTGCGGCTGGCTATGGCCCGCAGAAACCGCTCAAATTGACGCTGTTATATAACACGTCTGAAAATCATCAGAAAATCGCGATTGCGGTCGCCTCGATGTGGAAAAAGAATCTGGGCGTAGAGGTGAAGCTGCAAAACCAGGAATGGAAAACCTATATCGACAGCCGCAACACCGGTAATTTTGATGTTATCCGCGCCTCTTGGGTGGGGGACTACAATGAACCGTCTACTTTCCTGTCATTGTTAACCTCGACCCATACGGGCAATATCTCGCGCTTCAATAACCCGGCCTACGATAAAATCATGACGCAGGCGACAGTAGAAAATACGACGAAGGCGCGCAATGCGGACTATAACGCGGCAGAGAAAATCCTGATGGAACAGGCGCCGATTGCGCCGATTTACCAGTATACCAACGGACGTTTGATCAAACCGTGGCTGAAAGGTTATCCCATTAATAACCCGGAAGACGTGGCGTATAGTCGGACAATGTATATTGTGAAGCACGACAAATAATATGCAATAGTGAGCGAAAAGACGCGGAATACCGCGTCTTTTTTAATTTGCGGATTGCGGTGACGCGGCGTTATCCAGATAAAGCGTCTGGCTTGGAAACGCAAAATCTGCGCCGTTCGCCTGAACAATGTCGATAATCTTCAGGTAAACATCCTGCTGAACCGCAAGCCAGGCTTCCCATTCGGTGGTTTTGCTAAAGCAATAGACCATGATATTCAGCGATGATTCGCCGAATTCATTGAAATAGACCAGCAGCGTCTGGTGCTGATCGATATCAGGGTGGTTTTGCAGCATCGTTCTGACCGCATCAACAATAACACCTGTTTTACTGGCATCCTGATAACGTAACCCGATCACCGTTTTAATACGTCGGTTGGTCATCCTGCCGGGATTCTCCACGCTAATGGAGGAGAAAATCGAATTCGGCACATATAAAGGGCGGTGGTCGAAGGTGTTAATTTTGGTCATTCGCCAGCCGATTTCAGTCACGGTGCCTTCAATATTTCTGTCCGGGGAACGGACCCAGTCGCCAATGCTAAAGGGGCGATCAAAATAGAGCATAATCCCCGAGAAAAAGTTGCTCAGAATGTCCTTACCCGCCATCCCAACAGCGATGCCGCCAATGCCGCCAAAAGTCAGCAACCCGGACAGACTCATGCCAAAGTGTTCGCCATAGAGTAAAACGATGGCGATAATAATGGTGATCTTAATAATGCGAGACAGGATCTTCGCACTGGTGACATCTCTGCCTTTACCGATCTGTGATTTTTCAAAGCGGTTGATGAGTAAAAACAGTTTTATTGTCAGAATCAGCGCAATCAGAGATGTGCAGATAAAATCGACGGCATTTGGAGAGATGAATTTCAGATCGTAGTTTTCAATAACATTATTGGCGATACTGCCCAGCGTGCCGATGATAAGGGCATAAACGAAGAACTGTACGGCATGAAATATAAATCCTTTTCTTCTTTTCTCGCCACGACGAAACACAATACTCATCAGAAGTAAGGCGGCGCCACTGCCAAAAATTATTGCCAGATTAAACGCGTTTTTGAAAAAAAATTCTGCAATCATTTTGGTCTGTCACTACCCCGTATGGTTGATATAACGCTAAAAGATTCTGAGGTGCAGATATTTTATCCGCTTCGAATGCGCTGGTCATTGATCAAAAAGAATAAGACGTAGCGCATTTTCAGACAGGGACGCGCGATGTGAATATTATGTCACGACTTGTGTGGCAGACAACGAGGGATTGTCATGGTATTGTTACGCGCAAGTAACAGAGCTTTCATCTGCAAAAGGACGATACCATGATCATGACAAAGCTGAAGACAGCAAAGGGGAAGAAATTTCTGTTGGGCCTGCTGGCGGTGTTTATTATTGCGGCATCAGTGGTTACGCGGGCGACTATCGGCGGCGTGATCGAACAGTATGATATTCCGTTGTCCGAGTGGACAACCTCGATGTATTTCATCCAGTCATCAATGATTTGCGTCTACAGTCTGGTTTTCACCATTCTGCTGGCCATTCCGCTGGGGATCTATTTCCTCGGTGGTGAGGACAAACAGTAACGTGAGTGAGCGGCTTCGCCGGGTAGGCATAAGCGCTACCCGGCACGAAAATAGGCTTAATCGTCTTCGTCGTCGTCCAGTTCGACCGGTGTCTGATACTGATCGGGTTTAATGACAAGCAGATCGCAGCGCAAATGGTCGATAACCTGTTCCGCCGTATTGCCCAGGAAGGCCGCAGATATCCCGGTACGACCAACCGTACCCAGTACAACAATACCCGCCTGTAGGTGCTCGGCTAAATCCGGGATAACCTCTTCAGGCAACCCTTTTTCAACATGCGTCACTTTCTCATCAATGCTGAATTTCTGACGTAGCGCCTTCATCGCCAGCAAATGCTGACCGCGAATCGCGTCGTTGTAAACGCTCGGATCAAATTCAGGCAGTTCGATTGCGATATTGATGGGCGTCACGGGGTAGGCGCCAACCAGATGGACTTCGGTGTGGTTCACCTGTTCTGCGAGTTGCAGCGTTTCTTTGACCAGCTTTTCATTCAGCGCATTGTGATAAGGTTCTTCGCTCGCCAGGTTCACGGCCACCAGCGCTTTACCGCCTTCAGGCCACGGTTGGTCCTTGACCATCCATACCGGGCTTGGGCATTTACGCAACAAATGCCAGTCAGTCGGCGTAAAGATTACCGCTTCCAGGCGGTCATGCTGGTGCGCCATTTTGAGCACCAGATCGTGATCGTCGCTGATCACTTCCTGGATAATGGCTTCAAAGGGACGGTTGTGCCAGACCACTTTTATCTCAACGGGAACACCTGCTTCGATGTAGTATTTCGCTTGTTCGCGTATCCAGGCTGTTCGCTGGCTGATGACGCCCTGACGCATCGCGGTACGCTCATCAGGCGAGAGCAGGGTAGTCATTTCATAAGAAAAATCATAGATCGGCAAAAAGGCTTTAATTTTGCCACCAATCCGTTGATGCAAATAAACAGCGCGTCGTAATGCGGGTTGATCGTCCTGGTTTGGGTCGATGACCACCAGCATATTTTGATACATAGCCATACAGGGTCTCCTTACAACTGTCACCGCAGTTTGTAATTAAAAGAGTAACCCATATATGTTGAATGAAACAGGGGGGAACCTTCTGCCAGATCAATAAATCAGGAAAATTTGCTGTTCTATAGGGCAGTGTATTGAATGTAAACAATTTCTATCAGTAAAATCAGACTTCCGGGGCATACCTGGGGTAAATAGCGGCTTAGTAGAGTCTGTAATTAAATCTGTTTGATTCATGAATGCCGCCATAGCGGCATTCTTATCGTTAGTGGGAACCAAGACGGATCAGTTCAACGGGTTCGAACTGGCCTTCACAGCCTTCCACTTCGACGGTTTTGTTGCGGCGTAACTGGGCTGGAGTTAACCCGTTAGAATGTATGGCAACGATTTTACCCGTTCTGCCCGTCCCATTAATCATAACCCGACTGCCATTAGTAATAGGATTATGGTTACGATCATAAGTGATCATGGTTATTTCTCCTCTTAATATCTGGGTATCAAAAAATTCGCTTAACAATCCGGGCCGCAGTCCAGAAGCGAACGTAATATAAATACACCTTTGCCATAATCTTTTTTTGTTTTTGATCAAGGTCACACTTTTTCTATACCCACCAAACCGCAGTTTTCGGGGGGAGTTAAATCAATAATCATTGTAAATGACAAGGTGTTAGGGTTGCCGCAGTTGCGTCGTATGCAAGAACGCAACTGCGGCCAGCTGGCGATCGTTCGATAGTGCGAATGAATATAGAACGGTTGCCAGCCGCTGCGGATTGTACTTTTCCGGCATGATGAATCAATGTGGTTAATCCGAAAATGGCCTGGCAGGGCGTAAACCATGCCAGTGGTGTCCAACTGGAGTGATGGCTACGTATTTGAGATTTCTTTAGCTTATTGACGTGGTGTGATTCCTTCTGTCAAACCAATAAATCAGGAAAATTTAATGATTTAACAGAAGGATAACTGACTTACTTGCGGAAAGATTAAGCAACGTTGCGAGTATGACCAGCAAGCACTGCGAGCGCATCGCTGTTTTCGATGGTGATGTATTTACCTTTCACCGCCAGCATACCGCTTTTCTGGAAACGACCCAGCAGACGGCTGATCGTTTCGACCGTTAAGCCAAGGTAGTTACCGATATCGCCACGGGTCATCGTCAGGCGGAATTCACGCGGAGAGAAACCGCGCTGGGCAAAACGACGGGACAGATTGTAGATAAAGGCTGCCAGACGTTCTTCCGCATTTTTCTTCGACAGCAACAGGATCATATCCTGGTCGCCTTTGATCTCGCCGCTCATCAGACGCATCATCTGTTGACGCAGGTTAGGCATCTTACCGGAGAGATCGTCCAGAGTCTCAAACGGGATTTCACATACCATTGAGGTTTCCAGCGCCTGGGCAAAGCTCGGGTGGTGCCCGCTGCCAATCGCGTCAAAGCCGACCAGGTCGCCCGCTAAATGAAAACCAGTGATTTGCTCGTCGCCCTGCTCGGTAATGGTGTAGCTTTTAATCGTACCGGAGCGGATAGCATAGAGCGATTTCAGTTCATCACCTGCTTTAAACAGCGTTTGCCCTTTCTGAATAGGCTTTTTACGCTCGATGATATTATCAAGCTGATCAAGCTCATGTTCGTTAAGTGTGAACGGGATGCAAAGCTGGCTGATACTGCAATCCTGGCAATGGATAGCACAACCGCCAGACTGAATGCGCCGTATAATTCGCTTTTCCGGGATCATAGGTCTGCTCAAGCCGTAATTGATATTTGTCAATTTTAACATCTTTTTGGTGAGCACGTAAGCCTGAGCTACTCCCAATAGAGGATAATTCAGGCATAAGCAGGAGAAATATTTATATCCCTTTGAAAACCCATGCTTTATAAGTGGTTACTTTACATCAAAGTGTGACGGGTAAGGCACAAAATGCCTGGTTTCTACAGCAGCAGATACCCTTCATGGCGTAATAACCACTCTTTTCTCTGCACGCCGCCAGCATATCCCGTCATTGTCCCGTTGCGTCCGATCACGCGATGGCAGGGTACAACGATACTGACCGGGTTAGATCCGTTAGCGGCGCCTACGGCGCGAGCGGCTCCCGGACGGCCTAATTTTTCGGCAAGTTGACCATAATGCATAACCTGACCGCAGGGGATGGTGCGCAGCGTCTGCCACACTTCCCGCTGAAAAGGTGTTCCCCCGGTGGCGGTCTCCAGCGTATCAATGATGCTGAGATTTCCCTCAAAATACGCGGTGAGCTTATCGCTCAGGCCACCCGGATTTTTGGCGGCGATGCGCTCGTATCCCTCTGAACGATAATGTATGTCCAGTAGCTGTTCCATACGGTCGCTGTGTTGCTCCCATTCGACGGCGCGCAGGCGGAATTGCTCATCGCAAATCACCCATAACGGCCCCAGCGGGGTCGTGATATTGTCTTCAAGTAATCTCAGCATCCGTTATCTCTCATTGCAGGCGGGATAATTCCCGGACTTATCAGCAGTTCAACAAGATACCATGCGACCAATATCCGCAACCATACCCCTAAAAAGATAAGCGGGCATAATACGTTTAGCGTCATTGTTTGTTGAAAAAGCGAACAAATAAAGATGCTGAAAAAATGAAGCACGGCAGGAGAATAAAAAACAGGGACTGTCGACATCCGCCAGCCCCTAAAATCTACACAGCAGTGCTTCCTTAACCTTTTCCCGGCCTGGTTTTCCCTCAGCGGGTAATAAAGTTATAACGGCTATAAAAGAGATATTCCACTTTCAGGGCATAATTGATTTTACAAAAGCCTCGCTGAAATTGTCGGTTAACGCAGGATAAAACGTGGCTTTACCGGGGATGAAATAGTGAGATGCGCATAGCCAGATAATTGAGCCAGTGTCGTTTATTGGAAATAACTGTAAACCGTTGTCGGTATAATAGCGCGCGGTTATGATAGTGCCTGTCTTAACGCGCTGGAGGAGGAATCATGAACCTTGACGACAAAACGCTGTTTCTTGACGCCATGGAGGATGTCCAACCGTTGAAACGTTGCGCTGATGTACACTGGCAGCCCACACGCAATTCACGGGCGCCGCAGCGTATCGATACGCTCCAGCTCGACAATTTTCTTACCACCGGGTTTCTGGATATTCTTCCTTTGGGCGAACCGCTGGAATTTCGCCGGGAAGGGTTGCAGCAGGGCGTGCTCGACAAACTGCGTTCGGGAAAATACAGCCAGCAGGCGAGTCTCAATTTGCTTCGTCAGCCGGTTGAGGAATGTCGCAAGATGCTGTTTAGCTTCATCTGCCAGGCGCGTCAGGATGGTTTACGCAACGTGCTGATCATTCATGGCAAAGGGCGGGAAGATAACGCGCATGCCAATATTGTGCGCAGTTATGTGGCGCGTTGGCTGACGGAATTTGACGACGTTCAGGCTTACTGTACGGCGCTGCCTCATCATGGCGGCAGCGGAGCGTGTTATGTTGCGTTGCGTAAAACGGCGCAGGCAAAGCAGGAAAACTGGGAGCGTCACGCGAAACGCAGCCGTTAAGGGTGTTCACAGGCTACTTACGGGCAGCCTGTGACGTTTATTACGCCGCCAGCACCCGATTTCTGCCGTCGTTTTTGGCTTTGTACAGGGCATCGTCCACCCGCTTAAATAATTCATCAATACTTTCATTCGATTCGTGCCGTGCGACGCCGATGCTGACGGTAAAACGGGGCAGGCCAGGAATACAGACTTTCGCTACGGCGGCGCGTATTGATTCTGCAAGATTAAGCGCAACCTCCAGCGAGGTTCGCGGCAGCAGCAAGACAAATTCTTCACCGCCCCAGCGAAAGACCAGGTCGCCTTTACGTGCGCAGGCTTCCAGCGTTCGCGCCAGAGCGCACAGCACTTCATCGCCTTTCAAATGACCGTATAAATCGTTAATGCTTTTGAAGCGATCGGTATCGATGAGCAGCAGGCTGTAATCCATTGTCATCGACAGATGGGGCGTATGGTTTTGCTCAGTAAGAAGATAAAATTGCCTGCGGTTCAGTAAGCCGGTCAGCGCATCATGCAGGGCAGCGCGTTCCAGCTCCTGTTCCAGCCGTTTTTGCTCGGTAATGTCATGAATGATACATAACATGAGCTTATCGCCGTATATCTCAAGGGGACCCGCATAGGTTTGTACGTGCCGGGTGGTGCCGTCAGAGAGTTTATGGACGAAGTTTAAGGGCTTATGCCCGCCGGGCAGACGGGCAATCTCATGCATAACGGGTAAGATCTGGCGGCCTAATACGTTGATTTCCCATGTATGTTTCTGGCACATCGCTTCATGGCTGTAGCCATAGAAATTGAGTGCGGCCAGATTGGCATCGACGATCAGACCGTCCCGTGAAGGGTCTATCAACAGCATCGGCGCGGAGTTCGTCAGGAAAAAACGGGCGTAAAACCCTTGTTTTTTACGCTGATAGTTTGCCGAACGGCTGGCCTTGAGACCTTGCGCCGTGGGTGTCTCTATGCCTTCAAAAATAATAACGTCTCCCTGCGTCGACAGGGTTTTAACCGAGAGGCGGCAGGTTAAGGCGATTTCTTTACCATCACGACAGACCGTCAGAATTTCAACAATATCGTGATGGTGGTGTAAATCAGCAACGTACATGCGCAGTTCATTTTGCGCATAAGTTGAAAATATCCCCTTTCTGAGACGGCTGAAAGTCTGTTCCTGTGTCAGTTCGCGTGCGGCGGTATTAGCGAAAACTAACTCTTCTGTGTGTGGTAAAACAATCCAGACAGGAAAACTTAATAAATCCAGAGCATTGAGTTCGTGAGCAATCATCGATAATCCCGTTATCTTCACATGCTGTGTTGCCGGTTTATTGGTGAATGGCTTTTTTATTAACAGCTTACAGTGATATGGAGCGTTTTTTCACAAATCGGGAGACAACAATAGACGTGCAGATAAATCTAGCAGGGAACCAGGACAAATCCACGAATGATAAGTTTTTTTTCAATGGTCGATATAAGTGTGAACGAGTAAAAAGGAAGAAAGGTTGATGGCGACTTATATAAACATTACTCAGGCTAATCATTCTGAAAGAGGTTAACCCTTTCCCGTACGACATATTAAAGCTGATGATGCAACGCAAGGTTATCGATCTACAGACTAAAATTCATAAATTTCGATTAAGTAAATTATCATCCGTTGAACACCCCATATTGTCTCGCACAACACATTTGCGGCGGTGATGCCGGCGCCTTTCCTGCCATATCGTACTTTTCTGAATCATTTCAGCGCAATGGGATAATGAGGTATTGCTTAACATACGCCGAAGGCTAGACTAACGAAAAAGCGTTGAATGAATGTGGAGGCGTTGTGGAAGCCATCAAGGGATCGGAAGTCAATGTGCCGGATGCCGTTTTTGCCTGGCTACTGGATGGTCGCGGCGGCATTAAGCCGCTTGAAAATGACGATATTATCGACAGCCAGCATCCCTGCTGGTTGCATCTCAATTACACCCACCCTGACAGCGCGCAGTGGCTGGCGTCGACGCCTTTGTTACCGAATTCTGTACGCGATGCGCTGGCTGGCGAGAGTTCGCGCCCACGCGTCAGTCGGATGGGGGAAGGCACGCTGATCACCTTACGCTGCATCAACGGCAGTACCGATGAACGCCCTGACCAGCTAGTGGCGATGCGTGTATATATGGATGAACGTTTTATCGTCTCAACGCGACAGCGAAAAGTTCTGGCGCTTGATGAGGTGGTTAGCGACTTGCAGGAAGGGACTGGCCCGTCCGATTGCGGCGGCTGGCTGGTCGACGTGTGTGACGCCCTGACGGATCACGCCAGCGAATTTATCGAGCAATTACACGATAAAATTATCGACCTGGAAGACAATCTGCTCGATCAGCAGATCCCGCCGCGTGGATTCCTGGCGTTACTGCGTAAGCAACTGATTGTGATGCGTCGATACATGGCGCCTCAGCGTGATGTTTATGCGCGACTGGCAAGCGAGCGTCTGGCCTGGATGAATGATGATCAGCGTCGTCGAATGCAGGATATCGCGGATCGTCTGGGAAGGGGGCTGGATGAGATCGACGCGTGTATTGCGCGCACAGGCGTGATGGCCGATGAAATTGCGCAAGTCATGCAGGAGTCCTTAGCGCGCAGAACCTATACGATGTCGCTGATGGCGATGGTCTTTCTGCCCAGCACATTTTTAACCGGATTGTTCGGCGTGAATCTCGGGGGAATTCCGGGCGGCGCATGGCATTTTGGATTTTCTATGTTCTGTATTCTGTTAGTTGTCCTGATTGGTGGTGTTACCTTATGGTTGCATCGTAGTAAATGGTTGTAACAACAACGCTTTTCATCGTCCTTTGAGCAGAAAAACGCCGCATAATTTGAGCGAAGTCAATAAACAATCTACCCATTCGGGGCAATATCTCTCTCGCAGGTGAATGCAACGTCAAGCGATGGGCGTTGCGCTCCATATTGTCTTACTTCCTTTTTTGAATTACTGCATAGCACAATTGATTCGTACGACGCCGACTTAGATTAGTCGGCTTTTTTTTGCCTGCGGGATATCAGCGTCTACCCTAAAAGAGTCAATCTGTATGACCGGAGGGTAATATGACCAGCCTGTTCACGTTGTTGCAAATGCAAACGCGCCAGTCGGATTCCGTACCAACCGATCCGGTGCCGATTCCCGATCCTATCCCGCGCCCACAACCTATGCCAGATCCGCCGCCGGATGAAGAACCGATTAAATTGTCGCATCAAGAGCGGAGATCTGCGAGGATACGCGCCTGCTGATTGTGTGTCTTTTACCGCGAGATTAAATTGTGACCGCTTTTTCTACTCTGAATGTCCTGCCTGCCGCCCAACTCGAGAATCTTAACGAGTTGGGTTATCTTGAGATGACGCCTGTCCAGGCCGCTGCGTTACCGGCGATCCTGGCCGGAAAAGATGTGCGCGTGCAGGCAAAAACCGGCAGCGGAAAAACGGCTGCATTTGGTCTCGGGCTTTTACAGCATATTGATGCCAGTCTGTTCCAGACCCAGTCGCTGGTGCTTTGTCCTACGCGCGAACTGGCCGATCAGGTGGCAGGGGAGCTGCGTCGTCTGGCGCGTTTTCTGCCTAATACCAAAATCCTGACGTTGTGCGGCGGGCAACCTTTCGGCGCGCAGCGAGACTCTCTCCAGCATGCGCCGCATATTATTGTCGCGACGCCGGGTCGCCTGCTTGACCATCTGCAAAAAGGCACCATTTCTCTGGATGCCCTGCAAACGCTGGTGATGGATGAAGCCGACAGGATGCTGGATATGGGCTTTAGCGACGCCATTGACGAGGTGATTCGCTTTGCGCCGTCACGCCGTCAGACTCTGCTGTTTTCCGCCACCTGGCCTGAGGCCATCGCGGCGATCAGCGGTCGGGTTCAGCAAAATCCACTGACGATTGAAATTGATTCGGTGGATGCGTTGCCATCTATCGAGCAGCAGTTTTTTGAAACATCTTCGCAGGGGAAAATCCCGCTGCTGCAAAAGCTGCTGAGCCAGCATCAGCCTGCGTCATGCGTTGTTTTCTGTAATACCAAAAAAGATTGTCAGGCGGTTTGTGATGCGCTCAATTCTGTCGGGCAGAGCGCATTATCGCTGCATGGCGACCTTGAGCAGCGCGATCGTGACCAGACGCTGGTTCGTTTTGCAAACGGCAGCGCGCGCGTACTGGTAGCGACGGACGTCGCCGCGCGTGGGCTGGATATCAAGTCGCTGGAGCTGGTCGTAAACTTCGAGCTGGCGTGGGACCCGGAAGTTCACGTACACCGTATTGGTCGTACCGCCCGTGCAGGCAACAGCGGTCTGGCGATCAGTTTTTGCGCGCCGGAAGAGGCGCAGCGCGCCAATATTCTGTCTGAAATGTTGCAGCTTAAACTGAACTGGCTGACGCCGCCGGGCAACGTTCCGGTTGTACCGCTGGAAGCTGAAATGGCGACGCTGTGCATTGATGGCGGTAAAAAAGCAAAAATGCGCCCGGGCGACGTGCTGGGAGCGTTAACGGGAGATATTGGTCTGGATGGCGCTGATATTGGCAAAATTACCGTACATCCGGCCCACGTTTATGTGGCGGTTCGCCAGCCTGTGGCGCAGAAAGCCTGGAAGCAATTGCAGAACGGAAAGATAAAAGGGAAGAGCTGTCGGGTTCGTTTATTGAAATAAATGCCCGTTCCGGCCTACAGGTGCTTATGCGCATCGTAGGCCGGATAAGACGTTTACGTCGCCATCCGGCTGAGTCAGAAATTACTTCACTTCCACGACGTTCAGACGCAGTTCATCCAGTTGGTTATCGTCTTCCTCTGGCTGCCAGCCTGCGGGTTGCAGAGGGATCTCTTCGCGGTCAAAGGCTAAATCACCACCGTCTACTACGTCGGAATCATGATTAATGCCTTTGAAATCAAAAAGATTAATATCGCTCAGATGAGAAGGCACCACGTTCTGCATCGCGCTGAACATGGTTTCAATACGCCCTGGATAACGCTTATCCCAGTCGCGCAGCATGTCGGCGATGACCTGGCGTTGCAGGTTTGGCTGCGACCCGCACAGGTTGCACGGAATAATAGGGAACGCTTTGGCTTCTGAAAAACGCTCAATATCTTTCTCGCGGCAGTAGGCCAGCGGGCGGATAACGATGTGTTTGCCGTCATCGCTCATCAGCTTCGGCGGCATCCCTTTCATTTTCCCGCCGTAGAACATGTTCAGGAATAACGTTTGCAGAATATCGTCGCGGTGGTGGCCTAACGCAATTTTGGTTGCACCCAGTTCTGTTGCGGTGCGATAGAGAATACCGCGGCGCAGTCGGGAGCACAGAGAGCAGGTCGTTTTGCCTTCAGGAATTTTCTCTTTAACGATCCCATAGGTGTTTTCTTCAACGATCTTATACTCTACGCCCAGGTTCTCAAGATATTCCGGCAGAATGTGTTCGGGAAAACCCGGTTGCTTCTGGTCAAGGTTAACGGCGACCAGTGAAAAGTTGACGGGTGCGCTTTGCTGCAAATTACGCAGAATTTCCAGCATGGTATAGCTGTCTTTCCCACCGGAAAGGCACACCATGATGCGATCGCCTTCTTCGATCATATTGAAGTCAGCAATCGCTTCGCCCACGTTACGACGCAGACGCTTTTGTAATTTGTTCAGGTTGTACTGTTCTTTCTTGCTAATATCTTGATTTTGCGACATTTAATAGAGGCTCAATTCATTGTGTGGCATCAGAAAAGTATGCATCACGCCGGAAAGACCGGCAAAAGAAATCTGATATAAAAACTGTGGCGTGTATGGTACGGATTGGCGAGAAGAATGTCAGCACATTTATACCCGTTATACCTCAGGTTGCAGGTAAGCGTGCAGGGTTGAAAAGTGGATATGAAAAGCCCGCAACGGCGTGCGGGCTGATGCGTTTAGCGAACCACTAGGACGGAACATTCGGCATGGCGTACGACCGCTGCGGCGTTGGAGCCCAGCAGATACGTGGTGATGTCCGGGCGGTGAGAAGCAATAATCACCATGTCTGCCGGTAATTTTTTAGCCATTTCCAGAATTTTATCTTTCGGAGAACCTTCCGCGATATGAATCTGTACTCTGTCGGCAGGAATACTGAACTTCTTGATAATCTCTTCCAGTTGAGATTTTGCTTCGGCTTTCAGATCGTCCATAGCCGGTAACTCTGCTGAGTAGGCCAGGCCTAAAGAGGCGTAATAGGGCAGTGACGGAATAACGGTCAGGAAATGGACCTCTGCGTCATCTATTTTTGCCTCGGCTTCAACATGGGTGATAACGCGTTGAGTTAATTCTGAATCTGAAATATCGATGGGCACAAGAATCGTTCTGCTCATAAAACCTCCTGTTTAAGTATCCGATTAAAGTTTAACCCTTAATGGCACTTTATGTACAATGACAGGAGTCACATTTTAGCGTGAGTTTGGTTTCTGCTCTGGAAATTTCCCTTTGATCACGCCGTCATAAAAGCGGCCTTTAGAAACCACGACAAGAAAATCACGAAAAATACGCGACGGGACGCCGAGATATTGCAGAGTACCGGTTCGATGAAAACGAATTTCCAGCGTGCTGGAGGTTTCGTCATAGCCGACGGATGCAATACGGGATGATTTAACGGGATGATGGTTCATTGCCGGCGTCCTCTACAGCAGATCTTTATGCAATATATCATCTATCAATGGAGAGTTTTAGCGCAACAAATATATTGTTTTAGTATAGATAAAACACTGTTGTTATGAGAAAAGCCCGCCGTTGCCAGCGGGCTGACGGACTTAGAACTGGTAAACCATACCCAGAGCAACGACGTCGTCAGTAGACATATCGTTGCGAGTGTAGAAGCTGTCGTCTTCATCCAGCAGGTTGATTTTGTAATCAACATAAGTGGAGAAGTTTTTGTTGAAGTAGTAGGTCGCGCCTACGTCAGCATATTTAACCAGGTCTTTATCTTCACCGCCGGCCAGATCCTTACCTTTAGACATCAGGAAAGATACGGCAGGACGCAGACCGAAGTCGAACTGGTACTGCGCTGTAACTTCAAAGTTCTGGGTTTTGTTGGCAATGGTGTTATCACTGCCGTTTGAGCCACCGTAAGGAGTCATATTACGGGTTTCAGAATACATGGTCGCCAGATAGATGTTGTTAGCGTCATATTTCAGGCCAGCAGTCCACGCATCTGCTTTATCACCGCCAGCAGTAGAGTGATTTGCTTGCTGATTCGTTCGGTCGGAAGTGGTATATGCCGCACCGAAGCTGACGCCCATACCCAGATCGTAAGTTGAGGAGATACCGAAGCCGTCACCGTTGGAGTTTTTCACATCGCGGTCGCCGCCGTTGCCCGTACCTTCCTGCTCGTTGGTAACCTGGTTTTCATTCGCCCCCTGATATTGCAGCGCAAAGCTCAGACCATCCACCAGACCGAAGAAGTCGGTATTACGGTAGGTTGCTACGCCGTTAGCACGACCGGTCATGAAGTTGTCTGCTTTGGTATAAGAGTCGCCGCCGAATTCTGGCAGCATATCGGTCCAGCCTTCCACGTCGTACAGTACGCCGTAGTTACGGCCGTAGTCGAATGAACCATAGTCACCGACTTTAATACCTGCGAATGCCAGACGAGTCCAGGAGTCACCTTTATCACCTTCGGTACCGTTAGCCTGAACCTGATATTCCCACTGGCCGTAACCCGTGATCATATCGTTAACCTGAGTTTCACCCTTGAAACCCATACGCATGTATGTTTGATCGCCGTCAGAATTTGCGTCATCAGAGAAATAATGCAGACCGTCTACTTTGCCATAGAGATCTAATTTATTGCCGTCTTTATTATAAACTTCAGCGGCGTGGGCCGCGCCTGCTGCTAACAGGGCAGGGATTACGAGAGCCAGTACTTTTCTTTTCATTGAAATAACCCTTTAGTTTTTTTATTTACCTGTGACTCCCCATAAGGGAAGTGAAATCATGCTAAAGGAGAAGTTCCGTAAAGAGATAAATATGAATTGTTACGTCTTAAGTAAAATCTTAATTAAATAATTCTACAGAAACGATGATAATTGACATGAATGTTTTTTAATAAAACATATAAAATAAAAATTATACAATTTAAATTTGTTGCGATATTCTGCGCGGGTTATATGCCTTTATTGTCACATTTTGCTTTTTTCGTTGGGCCATTGCGATAAGTACTGATCTTCCAGCGAATGAATTGACAAGCCCGAACCTTGGTTCGGGCTTTTTTTCGTTCTGACGAATACTCAAACAGCCGTATTATTCAGCACCGCTCTTTTCCGCTTTACCTGCCAGTTGAGCAAGGAAGTCATAGCGTTTTTGCAGATCCGCCGTCGCATCCTTCCAGAGCTGTTCAGCAACGTCTGGCTGCTGTGCATTCAGACGGCGGAAGCGTTGCTCGTTGAGCAGCGTCTCTGCCAGCGCGTCTGACGGTGGACGGGAGTCCAGCGCCAGCGGCAGTTTACCCTCATCGGCGCGACGCGGGTCAAAGCGGTACAGTGGCCAGAAGCCGGTAGCCGTTAACTGACGCATCTGATCGTGGCTCAGCGCCAGGTCGTAGCCGTGTTCTTCACATGGGCTGTAGGCAATGATCAGCGATGGCCCCGGATACGCTTCCGCTTCCTGGATTGCTTTCACCGTCTGGTTTAACTGCGCGCCCAGCGAGATCTGCGCGACATACACATGACCGTACATCATCATGCTCACACCCAGATCCTTACGCGCTTTGCGCTTGCCGTGTTCGCCAAACTTCGTGACCGCGCCAAGCGGCGTCGCTTTCGACGCCTGTCCGCCGGTATTGGAATAACACTGCGTGTCCAGAACCAGAATATTGACGTTCTCGGTCAGGCTCAGCACATGATCCAGACCGCCAAAGCCAATATCGTAGGCCCAGCCGTCACCGCCAATCAGCCAGATTGATTTCTCAATCAGCGCATCGGCATCGGTTAACAGTTCATGCGCGCCGTCGACATCTTTCAGATGCTGGCGTAATGCGGCGACCTGTTCACGACGAACTTCCGGCGTCGCTTCGGCGTGCAATGCGTCGTTTAAATCCGTTGGGATGCGATCGGCGAACTGTTCCAGCAGGCGCATGACGCGCACGCGATGTTGATCAACCGTCAGGCGGAAGCCCAGACCGAATTCGGCGTTATCTTCAAACAGCGAGTTCGCCCATGCAGGGCCGCGACCGTTGGCATCGGTGGTGTAAGGCGTTGAAGGCAGATTACCGCCATAAATAGAAGAACAGCCGGTCGCGTTGGCAATTAACATGCGGTCGCCATACAGCTGGGTCAGCAGCTTGATATACGGCGTTTCACCACAACCGGAGCAGGCGCCGGAGTATTCGAACAGCGGCGTGATCAACTGAGAGGTGCGAATATCAATACGCTCCAGCTTGCTCTTGTCGATTTCCGGCAGATTGAGGAAGAAGTCATAATTCACTTTTTCTTCTTCGACATGTTCAAGGCGGGACATCATATTGATGGCCTTGATTTCAGGGTTCTGGCGGTCTTTCGCCGGGCAAACTTCAACACACAGGTTACAACCCGTGCAGTCTTCCGGCGCCACCTGCAACACGTATTTCTGACCACGCATATCGCGTGATTTCACATCCAGCGAGTGCAGGCTGGCCGGGGCGTTCTCCATTGCTTCCGGCGAAACCACTTTAGCGCGGATCGCCGAGTGCGGGCAGGCGGCGACACAGTGGTTACACTGGGTACACAGCTCTTCTTTCCAGATAGGGATCTCTTCGGCGATATTGCGTTTTTCCCAACGGGTCGTCCCCATCGGCCAGGTGCCGTCTGGCGGCAACGCCGAAACGGGCAGGGCGTCACCAAGCCCGGCGAGCATGGCGGCTGTAACCGTTTTAACGAAATCGGGCGCTGCGTCAGACACCACCGGAGGACGATTTGCGCTGTGCGGGTCCACCGCCTGCAACGGAACTTCTGTTACCGATTCGCGAGCCAGCGCCAGCGCCTGCCAGTTACGCTCAACCAGCTCCTGACCTTTACTGCTGTAGCTTTTCGCTATCGCCCCCTGTAATTCCGCCAGCGCGCTATCGCCAGGCAGAATCTGCGTCAGGTGGAAGAAGGCCATCTGCATCACGGTATTAATACGTGCCGCCAGCCCGCATTCGCGGGCGATTTTAGCCGCGTTAATCACAAAGAACCGCGCTTTTTTCTGGTTCAGCACCGCCTGAACTTCCTGCGGCAGACGTGCCCAGACTTCATCTGCGTTGTACGGCGTATTGAGCAGGAAAATACCGCCTGGTTTCAGACGTTCCGCCATCTGATACTTATCAATAAACTGCAACTGGTGGCAGCCGACAAAATCAGCCTGCGCCACCAGATAAGCGGAACGAATCGGCTGCTCGCTGACGCGCAGGTGAGAGACCGTCAGCCCGCCAGCTTTCTTCGAGTCATAGACAAAGTAACCCTGTGCATACCACGGCGTGGAGTTACCAATAATCTTGATGTTGTTTTTGGTTGCAGAAACGCTGCCGTCGCTGCCCAGACCGTAAAATAGCGCTTCCAGTTTCGCTGTACCGGGCAGGGTGTTTTCCGGCAGGGGCAGAGACAGATTAGTGACATCATCATAGATGCCAACCGTGAAGCGGGATTTGGGTCTGGCGCTCGCCAGTTCGTTGAAAACAGCCAGCACGCAATCGGGGCCAAACTCTTTTGAAGAGAGGCCATAGCGCCCGCCGATCACGCGCGGTAAGGTTTCTCTCTCGCCGCTGTTGAATGCCTCCGCCAGCGCGGTCATCACATCCAGATACAGCGGTTCGGCCTGTGCGCCAGGCTCTTTGGTGCGATCCAGTACGGCGACGGTACGTACGGTTTCCGGCAGCGCCTGTAATAAATGTTTTGCTGAGAACGGACGGAACAGACGGACTTTCAGTACGCCCACTTTTTCGCCGCGCGCCAGCAGCTCGTCCACCACTTCCTCACAGGTGCCGATTGCGGAACCCATCAGAATAATGACGCGTTCCGCCTGCGGGTGGCCATAGTATTCAAACGGCTTGTACTGGCGACCGGTGGCCCCGGCGAAATCATTCATTGCCTGTTCAACGTGGTCATAAACCGCGTTGTACCACGGGTTCGTGGCTTCACGGGACTGGAAGTAGGTATCCGGGTTGGCAGACGTGCCGCGAATCACCGGATGTTCAGGATTGAGCGCGCGGGAGCGGTGCGCGTCAATTTCAGCCTGCGGCATCAGTTTCAGAATGGTGTCATCTGCCAGCGGCACAATTTTATTGATTTCATGCGAGGTACGGAAACCATCAAAGAAATGAATAAATGGCACGCGGCTTTTCAGCGTGGCAATCTGCGAAATGAGCGCGAAATCCTGCGCTTCCTGAACGCTACCGGCGCTCAGCATGGCGCAGCCGGTCTGGCGAACCGCCATCACATCAGAGTGATCGCCAAAAATAGACAAGGCATGAGTAGCAATGGTGCGTGCGGCGACGTGGAGTACAAACGGCGTGAGCTGTCCCGCCAGTTTGTACAACGTTGGGATCATCAGCAGCAGGCCCTGAGATGAGGTAAATGAGGTCGAGAGCGCGCCGGTCTGTAATGCCCCGTGAACGGTGGCGATGGCGCCGCCTTCCGACTGCATTTCTACGACGCGAGGGGTATCGCCCCAGACGTTCTTAAGCCCGTTTCCGGCCCAGGCATCCGCCTGCTCAGCCATTGTCGAACTGGGCGTAATTGGGTAGATGGCGATAACTTCGCTGGTACGGAATGCGACCGAAGCAACCGCGCCATTACCGTCAATAGTGATCATATGACACCCTTACATTGCACAAAAAGAGGGACTCGCGAAACATCGGCGGGCCCTGATAGTTATTCCTCTATTTTAGCAAACCCCGATCTCTACCATTTTCGCTTTTGTGTCCCTGGAATAGAGGGAATGAATGATTTGATCAAAGAGAGGGCAAAAAAATTGCTAAAAAATGTCAATGAACCGCATAAATGGGCAGTTTGCCTCTCGACGACGCAGGGCTACCTGCCTATTATTTATGGCGGTGTCGTTTTGGCTAACGTTCAGAGGGGAGAGAGATGCGCGCAGCGTTTTTAGTGGGGTGTGCCGCGTTATTATTGTCGGCCTGTAGTAATGAGCCTGTTCAGCAGGCGACGGCAGCGCATGTTGCGCCGGGGTTAAAGGCGGCAATGTCCAGTTCCGGGGACGCTAACTGCGCCATGATTGGCGGGTCGCTCTCTGTTGCCCGTCAGCTTGACGGGTCGGCGATCGGCATGTGCGCATTACCCAACGGCAAACGCTGTAGTGAACAGTCGCTCGCCGCTGGAAGCTGCGGCAGCTATTAATGCACTAAATCAGCCAGTCGGAACATCAGCGTTTGTTCTGCGGTCGCCAGCGTCAACTGGTTAGCCGTTAAGTCGACCTGCGCGCCTTGTTTGAGCATCGCGCTAATGGTGTGATCCAGTTCATTTAACTGCGGGTCGGCGCACATCATACGCGTCATCGCCATGTCTTTGACTTTCAGCTCGCCATCAGACAGCTTGCCCTGGCCGCTGAAGCGGTTGCACATGCGGCCAGAAACCGTCATTTTTTCACCGAAGCTTAACTCCGGGGCGTTCTTACCCGCAGCGACTGGTTTTCCGTTTACACTCTCCAGAACAAAACGGTGATGCTGTAGCTGATCACGGTTAACGGAGACTTTTCCATTGCTGACGCAGCCTGCCATAAGCATGCTGAGTGCAACCAGTGCGACGATCTTCTTCATTAAAACTCTCTACATTTGCTGACGGGAAATCATTCATAATTGTAATGATATAGCCTGGTATATCATCGGGGATTATCTGAAAGTGCTCCCCTGAACGCAGGGGAGCAGAAGGGTCAGAACAGGGCGTTCGGGCAGGTTTCACCTTTTGAGAGCTGTTCCAGATTTTGCAGAGTGGTTTCCGAGATGCTGGTCAACGCTTCCGCGGTCAGGAAAGCCTGGTGCCCGGTGAATAGCACGTTATGGCAGGCAGACAGACGACGGAATACGTCATCCTGAATCACATCGTTGGACTTGTCCTCAAAGAACAGATCGCGTTCGTTTTCATAGACATCCATCCCCAGTGAGCCAATCTTCTGGTTTTTCAGCGCTTCAATTGCCGCCTGCGAATCAATCAACGCCCCACGACTGGTGTTGATCACCATCACCCCGTTTTTCATCTGATCAAACGCGGCATGATTAAGCAAATGGTAGTTTTCAGCTGTCAGCGGGCAATGCAGAGAAATGACATCAGACTCCGCAAACAGCGTCGGCAGATCGACATACTCCACGCCAAGCTCCAGCGCGGCGGCGCTTGGGTAAGGATCAAACGCCAGCAGTCGCATACCAAAACCTTTCAGAATACGCAGCGCGGCGACGCCGATCTTGCCCGTCCCGATCACGCCAGCCGTTTTACCGTGCATGGTAAAACCGGTCAGGCCTTCCAGTGAAAAGTTTGCATCACGGGTACGTTGATAAGCGCGATGAATGCGACGGTTCAGCGTCATCATCATACCAATCGCATGTTCGGCGACGGCTTCAGGAGAATAGGCCGGGACGCGCACGACTTGCAGACCCAGCTCTTTTGCGGCGTCCAGATCGACGTTATTGAAGCCAGCGCAACGCAGCGCAATGTATTTTACGCCGTGCTTTTTCAGCTCTTCCAGAACCGGGCGGCTGCCGTCGTCGTTAACGAAGATGCATACCGCCTCGCAACCGTTGGCGGTTTTTGCCGTTTTTTCAGTCAGCAGAAAGTCAAAAAATTCAAGTTCAAAACCAAAGGACTCGTTAACATGTTGCAGGTACTTCTTGTCGTACTGCTTTGTACTGTAAACAGCGAGTTTCATAAGACTTTCTCCAGCGATGGTGGAATAACATTGAATCAATTAAAATTATCTTACAAAATTTAAAAAATAATTGATAGGCGTGACCATGACATAATGAATAATTTTAGAACATCTCTTCTTAAGGCACCTATCATACTAAAATTAAACAACTTTCTTTAACACATATTTCCCTTTCGGTCATTCTGAACCCACGCCTTATCAGTGGGTCAGTTACTCTTCCACAGACTGACGTATCCTTTCTGTAGCGAATCAGGCTGATAGACGTTCGTAACGTCGAACAACCGACAGACATAACCTGCAAACCCTCACTTTCATACGAAATAACCTATCGCTTCAATTGATTGACAAAAATTGATAATTGCTCCGCTCATCGCTCCATTCCATGATGAATTTAATGCACTTTTTCATTTGCTGTGATGTTTATCACATTTCTGTAAATTTCACCAATTGTCCTGTCTGGTGTGACCAGCAGTAATTTCCCTTTTATTTTTTGCACTTATTTAAACAGGCGTTGATATGCTCCTGTTATCCCGTTTATCAAGGGATTGTCAAAGGATTCCAAATAAGCATAATTTAACCAAGAAATTAGTTTTGTTATTTTAACTTGAATCCTCGTGATTTTTATTAACACGTTTAATACAAACAAGAGTGGAGGGGTGATATTGCCGTAACTTAATACATACTATTAACAACACAGCATGTTAAATCCTGTCTTATCCGGCTAAGTTAAGTTGGAGGTGTTATTATGACTGCGCGCAGTATCGTAGCGACTTTTTAATGGAATAAAAATGTACGCGATGAATCTGTCGATGAATAAGCCTGGTACAGTAAGCAAGATAACCTTATTGAATAAACCAATTTCAATAACTGAAAATGCCTGCTCTACATGTAGTCTACTGGAGCAGCTTCACAGGTATCCTTCAGCTACTGTCGTAATATATGGGCGGCCGTCTTTATTTTTGAGTTTCTGGCTGCATGTTCGGGAGTGTTACCCGTGCGCAGCATTGATATTTAAGCATGGCTATTTTTTGCCTGTGGATGAGACCATTGCTGAGTTTTTTAACTACTTCACTATTGAAGGGAGAAGCGGTGTAAAACACCACGAGAAAACAATACAGCGTGTAATTTATTTTCTTCCTCCCGTTTTACTAAGGAAAGAATCTGTTCAGGATACAGCATATCTTACGGATACAGTACCTTTACTTAATGAAATAACACATGCGCGACTTTCTTCCGGGAGGTTATCGAAGCTGTCTAAAAGTGTTCTTGCACTAATACTTTCTGGCTTCAGTCGAGAGATGATAGCAATTAATTTAAAAGTTGGAATCAGGCAAGTCTGGTTGATTGAAAACTTCCTACGCAAAAGATGGCGAATTCCAGATTGTTGTTCTCTGGTTGAGTCTGTTTATTTCTGCAATAGATAAAAATTGTTCCTAATTTTAATTTAAGGGTGTTTACATGCATAAGAATGTTATGGCCTCTATGTTAGGTGTGGTTTTGTTTGGTGCTCTAAGCAATATCAGTTGGGCAGAAGAGCAGATCGATCCCAACAAAACAATTACCAGGGGAGAACTAAATAATGAACTGATCGAATTAGCCCGATCTCTTTCTCAAAAAGGGGAGAATTATCGAAACGAGGTGGTTAGATATGTAAATGGGCGTGTAAATGATGCTGCAAATACGACGAAAAATTATATTAATGAACAAATTAATGCTCAAAATCGCTCGCTGGCTTCACAGCGGGACGCAATAAATACGGTGAAACAGGACGTGACCGTAAGCGTTGGGAAGGTTAATAAAGAACTGGATGAACAAAAGGATGTTCTGCGCGGCGAAATCGGCCAGGCCAAAGCTGATGCAATTGCACAGGCTGACAATAATGCGAAAGTCGTGCGTGGCGAGCTTAAGCAGCAGGGTGATTCCCTGCGTGGTGAAATCGGCAGCGCCAAAAGGGATGCCTACGCACGGGCCGACAGTAATGCAAAAGCCGTGCGTGGCGAGCTTAAGCAGCAGGGTGATTCCCTGCGCGGCGAAATCGGCAGTGTCAAAAGGGATGCTTATGCGCGTATAGACAACAATACGGAAGCTGTTCGTGGCGAGCTTTCTCAGACCAGCAAATATTTATCTGGAAAAATCAATGCTAACCAGTCTGCGGCCAGTAAGAATAGTCGCCGTTTAGATCTTCATGAATCCTGGCAAAAAATGGCGACAGACAGAATGAATGGTCTGCAAAAACAGATATCTAACAACCGCAAAGAAATTCGTGAAAGTGCAGCTCAGAATGCGGCGCTTGCAGGTTTATTCCAGCCTTATAGCGTGGGTAAATTTAATGCTACTGCGGCATTGGGAGGATATTCAGATAAGCAGGCAGTAGCCGTTGGGATCGGCTACCGCTTTACAGACAATGTTGCAGGTAAAATGGCAGTTGCGGCCGGTGGAGATTCCGTTTCATGGAACACGGGTATTAGTCTGGAGTTCTGATTAAAGCTTACAGTAGGGGGTATTTTACTCCCTGCTCATGGAGCAATAATGAAAATTATCATCGCGACGCATGATTTTTATTTTCAGCAAGGCGCTGAAGTATTATTCAACTCGTGTGAGGCACTTGGCGTTGAACATTTTAACAGCAAAAAAGAAACGTACTTTATTATCTGTGATAATGAGTTCGCCGGACTCATGAGCATACTTTTCTTCGGGTATGATTTTTACCTTGCCTGCAAGTCAGAGCCTTGCAATATGAAGCATGGATCTTGTTTGAGTGATCAAGGTAAATCATTAACACATAATGAAAGAATTATCGCTTTCCTTTTATACTATAAACACTTTAGTGTAGAGCAAATCGCCAGGGTGAGAGGTCGAAGTAAGAAAACAGTATATTCGCATATTTACAATATCAAGAAAAAAATTGGCTTAAAAAATGGAATGCACCTGCCATTTAAAAGTAACGGCATTGATCGGAATGCTTTTTTTGAACTGATATTTCTCATCTGAGATAAAATCTGGCTGGCATCTCATTATTATCTTCCCGGAGAATATGAATGAAGAATTTCATTAATCGATTCATTCGCTCAGATTACGATATCGTCATTCTTCGCCTGAGCGTTATCGGTGTATTTATGTTGTTTGGTACTTATAAATGGTTTGACTTTGAAGTTATGGCCCTGGAGCCTCTGATTTCATCAACATGGCTCAATATTCTGTATTTGATTTTTGGTGTCCACGGGGGAAGTTATTTCCTTGGCGTTATGGAAACCATTACATTTCTTGCGTTGATCATTGGCTTCGCCCGACCTGGTGTTGGCATACCAGGCGATCTCATTGTTATCACTACAGGAGTAACGACTCTGAGCCTGCTGCCACAACTGGGGAAAATTGACAGCTTCATTATCAAGGATGTTCTCTTGATTGGCGCTGGCGCAGTTTTGCTGAAATATGACCTTACCCGGTATCTGGCATTCAGGAATGGAACATACCGGGTATAAACGCTGCTACAGGATGGCAGGAATGTGAGCCCAGGCAGAGGATCTGCAAATGGTCAGTCCTCTGCGCCTCTGTTTTCCGTAATAAATCAGGAGACTGAGTTAATTCAGTACAAAATGTTTGCCTGACTGCGGATGTGCGCCATCATGGTGAGATGGCAGAAGGATCGGATACTAACGCTCTGTTATATCATCAACTTTATCATTTCTAAGACGACCTCAAAATTGTTGGGTCGCGGCAGAACATCTATCCTTAGTGAGGGCGACGCCTTCAACTGAGCGCCCAAACATGCCACAATACGGGCCTTACCGGCTTAATTTTTGCTAAATCAGGATATTAACTACCCATGAAGGGTAAATACAAAGCCGTTCTCGCGCTACTTTTATTATTGATCCTTATACCGTTAATGCTGCTCATGACGCTTGGCCTGTGGCTTCCTACGCTGGCGGGCATCTGGTTACCGGTTGGTACGCGTATCGCGCTGGATGAAAGCCCGAAACTTACGCGCCACGGCCTGCATATCCCGGAGCTGCGTTATCTGGTGGAGGACTGCCCGTTAGCACGCATGAGCGGCGCGGAACTCACCCATCCCAGCCGCTGGCAGCTGAATATCGGTACGCTTGAACTGGACTCCGCCTGTCTGGCAAAACTCCCTGAATCTGAACCATCGCCCGCGGCGCCGCGCACGCTCGCAGAATGGCAGTCTATGCTGCCTAATACCTGGGTTAATATCGACAGGCTTATTCTTTCTCCCTGGCAGGAATGGCAGGGGAAATTGTCGCTTTCGTTGACGCCAGCCCTCCAACAGATTCGTTATCAGGGCGAGAAGGTCAACTTTCAGGGGCGGCTGCACGGGCAAAACTTCACCGTCAGCCAACTGGAGGTGAGCGCCTTCGAAAATCAGCCCCCTGTAAAACTGGAAGGGGAATTTACGCTGCCTCTGGTGCCGGACGGGCTGCCGGTGAACGGACACGCCGTCGCAACGCTGAGCCTGCCGCAGGAACCGTCGCTGGTAGATGCGGAACTGGAGTGGCGGGACAACACCGGACAGCTGATCGTCATGGCGCGCGGTAACCTGGAGCCGCTGCTCGATCTCCCCTGGCAGGTTACTCGCCAGCAACTTGCCATCAGCGATGGACGCTGGAACTGGCCGTATCAGGGCTTTCCGCTGAGCGGACGTCTGGGGATCAACATTGATAACTGGCAGGCAGGTCTTGAAAATGCGGTGATAAGCGGCCGGTTGAATGTTCTGACGCAAGGCGATGCGGGTAAAGGCAATGCGGTGCTGACGATTGGGCCAGGCAAGCTGAGTATGGATAACAGCGACATGCCCTTGCGTTTAACCGGTGAAGCGAAACAGGACGATCTGATCTTTTATGCGGTACTGCCGACACAGCTCACCGGCAGTCTGGCCGATCCACAACTGACCTTTGAACCCGGCGCGCTGTTGCGTTCTCGTGGCCGGGTGATTGACTCTCTGGATATTGACGAAATTCGCTGGCCGCTGGCTGGCGTAAAAGTCACTCAACGCGGAGTTGATGGCCGATTACAGGCAATTTTACGCGCGCACGAAAATAAGATGGGCGACTTTGTCCTGCATCTTGATGGGCTGGCGAATGATTTTCTTCCCGATGCGGGGCGCTGGCAGTGGCGCTACTGGGGCGAGGGCAGCTTCACCCCGATGAACGCCGGTTGGGATGTCGCCGGGAAAGGAGAATGGCACGACAACACCATCACGCTTACCGACCTGTCCACCGGATTCAATCAACTGCAATACGGCACGATGACGGTGGCGTCTCCGCGCCTGATGCTGGATAAACCGATCGTGTGGGTTCGTGATGCCGGGAACCCGACCTTCAGCGGCGCGTTATCGCTGGATGCGGGCAATACCGTGTTCACCGGCGGCAGCGTCTTACCGCCGTCAACGCTCAAATTCAGCGTTGAAGGAACGGACCCAACGGTATTCCAGTTCAAAGGCGACCTGCATGCCGGGGCGATTGGGCCAGTGCGGGTAAATGGGCGCTGGGACGGCATTCGTTTACGCGGGCAGGCCTGGTGGCCAAAACAGTCGGTTACGGTCTTCCAGCCCTTGCTGCCTCCTGACTGGAAAATGAATTTGCGCGCAGGCGAACTGTACGCGCAGGTGGCTTTTTCCGCCGCAGAGGATCAGGGGTTCGAAGCGGGTGGACACGGCGTACTGAAAGGCGGTAGCGCCTGGATGCCGGATAACCAAATCAACGGCGTCGATTTTGTGTTGCCGTTCCGTTTCAGTCAGGGCGCCTGGCAACTGGGGACGCGCGGGCCGGTGTCATTACGCATCGCAGAGGTGGTAAACCAGGTCACCGCGAAAAATATCACGGCCGATCTCCAGGGAGGTTATCCGTGGAGCGAAGAGAATCCTTTATTGCTGAGTGACGTGAGCGTGGATGTGCTGGGCGGCAAAATCATAATGAAACAGCTGCGTATGCCACAGCACGATCCGGCACTGCTGCGGGTGCAAAATGTCTCTTCCAGCGAACTGATCAGCGCGGTGAATCCCAAACAATTTGCGATGTCCGGCCCGGTTAGCGGCGCGCTTCCGCTGTGGCTGAGCAATGAAAAATGGATCATTAAAGACGGCTGGTTAACCAATCCAGGCCCGATGACGCTGCGTATCGATAAAGATACCGCCGATGCGGTCGTCAAAGACAATATGGCGGCAGGCGCGGCAATCAACTGGCTACGCTATATGGAGATTGCCCGTTCGTGGACGAAGATTAATCTGGACAATCTGGGCGTGCTGACCATGCAGGCGACGGTCACGGGTAAAAGCCATGTGGACGGTAAAGTCGGCACGGTTAACCTGAACTATACCCATGAAGAAAATGTCTTTACGCTCTGGCGCAGTTTGCGTTTTGGCGACAACTTACAGGCATGGCTTGAACAAAACACCGCGTTGCCGGAAACCCGTTGCCCGGAAGGCAAGGAATGTGAGGAACAACAATGAAAACGATGATTGCCATGCTGGCGCTCTTCTTACTGGCGGGCTGTACGCCGCGTATTGAAGTTGCAGCGCCGAAGGAACCGATCACCATCAATATGAACGTCAAAATTGAGCATGAAATTCATATCAAGGTTGATAAGGACGTGGAAAGTTTATTGAAGTCACGCAGTGATTTGTTCTGAGGTCATGATGAAAAAACAGCTTAGAGCGACCGTTCTTATCCTGAGTTTATTGAGCTGCAACGCCATCGCGTTGACCCTGAGCGAAGCAAGAACGCAAGGGCGAGTGGGGGAAACGCTTAATGGTTATCTGGTGGCGCTGGCAACCGATCCAGAAACGCGCTCGCTCGTCAGCGAGATTAATAAAGAGCGTAGCGCCAGTTATCAACAGCTGGCGAAAAGCCATCAGATTCCGGTGGATGAGGTGGCGAAAATGGCCGGACAAAAGCTGGTCGACCGTGCAAAGCCGGGTGAGTATGTGCAGGGCATTAACGGTAAGTGGCTGAAAAAGTAACTGGCAACAGTGCGTAGCTTCTACGTATTTTCTGTTTTGTATGATAAAGCGCGATAATTTGCAGGGTAAGTTTCTATACTGTCTGCTCCGAAGCGATATTCAGCAAGAGGGGCAGTTATGGCAAGTCACGGTAATTCAGCGACGTTTTCTCTCGGTTCCCGGCAGGTAAAACGGCTGGGCTATGGGGCAATGCAACTGGCAGGACCTGGTGTATTTGGCCCGCCGAGAGACCGTCACGTCGCGCTGACGGTGCTTCGGGAGGCGATTTCGCTGGGTGTGAATCACATTGATACCAGCGATTTTTACGGCCCGCATGTTACGAACCAAATCATTCGAGAAGCGCTGCATCCGTATCCTGACGATCTGGCGATCGTCACCAAAATTGGCGCCCGTCGCGGGGAAGATGCGTCGTGGTTGCCCGCTTTCTCGCCTGCGGAACTGAAGCAGGCGGTTCACGATAATCTGCGTAATCTCGGACTTGATGTGCTGGATGTGGTCAACCTGCGCGTTATGTTCGGCGACGGTCATGGCCCGCATGAAGGATCTATCGAAGAGAGTTTTAGCGTGCTGGCAGAACTTCAGCAGCAGGGGCTGGTGAAGCATATCGGTCTGAGCAATGTCACCGCGAACCAGGTGGCTGAGGCGAGGAAGATTGCCGAAATTGTTTGCGTGCAGAATGAGTACAATATCGCCCATCGCCAGGATGACGCACTCATTGACGCGCTGGCGGGCGAGGGTATCGCTTATGTGCCGTTCTTCCCGCTGGGCGGGTTTACGCCGTTGCAGTCATCAACGCTCTCCGACGTTGCCGCCAGCCTGAATGCGACGCCAATGCAGGTTGCGCTGGCATGGTTGCTACAACGTTCAGCCAATATCCTGTTAATTCCGGGAACGTCGTCAGTGACGCATTTGCGTGAAAATATGGCGGCAGGGGATTTGCAACTTTCGGATGAGGTTCTTGCGGTGCTGAATGGCATGAATGCCTGATGGAGGTTATCCGGCCTGCGGGAGGATGACACCCCTTGCAGGCCGGATGAGGCAAATTAGCGATGAAAAATCTTATGCAGCAACAACGCTGTCAATCGCCGCTTTGGCATCAGACTGCGCTTTGGCCGCGACTTCCGGGCCGTAAGCAATCCCTTCAGCAAACACGAAGTTCACGTCGGTGATACCAATAAAGCCCAGGAAGACTTTCAGGTACGGCGCGATCAGGTCTGTCGGCGTATCTTTGTGGATACCGCCACGGCTGGAGAGAATCACCGCACGTTTACCGGTCACCAGACCTTCCGGCCCTTTCTCGGTGTAACGGAAGGTGACGCCTGCGCGGGCAACCAGGTCAAAATAGTTTTTCAACTGAGTCGGGATGTTGAAGTTGTACATCGGCGCCGCAATGACGATCACATCGTGCGCTTGCAGTTCCGCGATCAGCTCGTCGGACAACGCCAGCGCGTCCTGTTGACGCGGAGTCAGCGGAGCGTCGCTCGGGCGCAGGGCACCCACCAGTTCGCCATCCAGTACCGGAACAGGATTCGCGGCCAGGTCGCGCACGGTGATCGCATCCGCAGGATGCTTTTCGCGCCACTGTTCAACAAAATAATCAGACAACTGACCAGACTGAGAGTACCCTGCCAGAATACTGGATTTAAGAACTAATACTTTGCTCATGGGTGTTTCCTTTTATGTGTTTGAATGGGGTGAGCCCCGTTGCTTGTTGACACTCTATTCACAATCCTGTCGCAGAGATAGCGCAATATATCGAATCCTATGTTCGAAATTATTGAACAACACACGAAAAGCGCCGATGTGGTACTCTATACCAATCATTAAAAAGAGATTTTACCCGGCAGAGCACTGCCCTCTAATGCTATGACAGAACAACAGAAAATCACCTTCGCCGTACTTCAGCAACAGCTGGATACGCTGATGCTGCGTGACAGGCAGCGCTTTGCCCGCCGTCTGCATGGCGTGAAGAAGGTTAAAAAACCTGATGCACAACAGGCCATTTTCCTGGAGATGGCGAAAGAGATTGAACAGGCGGCAGGTAAAATTGTGCTGCGCGAAGCCGCCAGACCGGAAATAACGTATCCAGAAAACCTGCCTGTCAGCCAGAAAAAACAGGCCATCCTGGAGGCCGTTCGCGACCACCAGGTGGTGATTGTGGCGGGGGAGACCGGCTCGGGTAAAACCACGCAATTGCCGAAAATTTGTATGGAGCTGGGGCGCGGTATTAAAGGGCTGATCGGCCATACGCAGCCGCGTCGTCTGGCGGCGCGTACCGTTGCCAACCGTATTGCCGAAGAGCTGCAAACGGAACCGGGCGGCTGCATCGGTTATAAAGTCCGTTTCAGCGATCACGTCAGCGACAACACGATGGTCAAGCTGATGACGGACGGTATCCTGCTGGCGGAAATCCAGCAGGACAGGCTGCTGATGCAGTACGACACCATCATCATTGATGAAGCGCACGAGCGCAGCCTGAATATCGACTTTCTGCTTGGCTACCTGAAAGAGCTGTTGCCGCGTCGCCCGGATCTGAAAATCATCATCACCTCCGCGACCATCGACCCGGAGCGCTTCTCGCGTCATTTTAACAATGCGCCGATCATTGAAGTTTCCGGCAGAACGTACCCGGTTGAGGTGCGCTATCGTCCGATTGTCGAAGAAGCGGACGATACCGAGCGCGATCAGCTTCAGGCGATTTTTGACGCGGTGGATGAACTGGGGCGTGAAAGTCCCGGCGATATCCTGATCTTTATGAGCGGCGAGCGTGAAATCCGCGATACCGCCGATGCGCTCAATAAACTCAATTTGCGCCATACCGAAGTATTGCCGCTGTATGCACGCCTCTCTAACAGCGAGCAGAACCGCGTGTTCCAGTCGCACAGCGGACGTCGCATCGTGCTGGCGACTAACGTGGCGGAAACCTCGCTGACCGTACCGGGCATTAAGTACGTTATCGATCCCGGCACCGCGCGCATCAGTCGCTATAGCTACCGTACCAAAGTGCAGCGGCTGCCGATTGAACCGGTTTCACAGGCTTCCGCTAACCAGCGTAAAGGCCGCTGTGGACGTGTGTCGGAAGGGATCTGCATCCGCCTGTATTCGGAAGATGACTTCCTGTCGCGCCCGGAATTTACCGACCCGGAGATTCTGCGTACCAACCTGGCTTCGGTTATTTTGCAAATGACGGCGCTGGGGCTGGGCGATATCGCTGCATTCCCGTTTGTTGAAGCGCCGGATAAACGCAACATTCAGGACGGCGTGCGTCTGCTGGAAGAGCTTGGGGCGATTACGACCGATGAGCAGCAAACGGCTTATAAACTGACGCCTTTAGGCCGCCAGTTGTCGCAGTTGCCGGTAGACCCGCGTCTGGCGCGGATGGTACTGGAAGCGCAGAAACACGGCTGCGTACGTGAGGCGATGATCATCACCTCCGCGCTGTCTATTCAGGACCCGCGTGAGCGCCCGATGGATAAACAGCAGGCGTCCGATGAGAAGCACCGTCGTTTCCACGATAAAGAGTCTGACTTCCTCGCCTTTGTGAATCTGTGGAATTATCTCGGCGAGCAGCAGAAAGCGCTGTCGTCGAACCAGTTCCGCCGCTTGTGTCGCACTGATTACCTGAACTATCTGCGCGTGCGCGAATGGCAGGATATCTACACCCAATTGCGCCAGGTGGTGAAAGAGCTGGGTATTCCGGTAAACAGCGAACCGGCGCAATACCGTGAAGTGCATATCGCGCTGCTGACCGGGCTGCTGTCGCATATCGGGATGAAAGATGCCGACAAGCAGGAGTATACCGGCGCGCGTAACGCCCGTTTCTCCATCTTCCCGGGTTCCGGTTTGTTCAAGAAGCCGCCGAAGTGGGCGATGGTCGCAGAACTGGTGGAAACCAGCCGCCTGTGGGGGCGCATTGCGGCGCGCATCGATCCCGAGTGGGTGGAACCGGTTGCCCAGCATCTGATTAAGCGTTCTTACAGCGAACCGCACTGGGAACGGGCGCAGGGCGCGGTGATGGCGACGGAGAAAGTGACCGTGTACGGTCTGCCGATAGTGGCCGCGCGCAAGGTGAATTACAGCCAGATCGACCCGGCGCTGTGTCGCGAGTTGTTTATTCGTCATGCGCTGGTAGAGGGCGACTGGCAGACGCGCCACGCCTTCTTCCGCGACAACCTGAAGTTGCGTGCGGAAGTGGAAGAGCTGGAGCACAAATCGCGTCGCCGCGACATTCTGGTCGATGATGAGACGCTGTTTGAGTTCTACGACCAGCGCATCAGTCATGACGTGATCTCCGCGCGCCACTTCGACAACTGGTGGAAAAAAGTCAGCCGTGAAACGCCGGATCTGCTCAACTTTGAAAAGAGTATGCTTATCAAAGAGGGCGCGGAAAAAATCAGCAAGCTGGATTACCCGAACTTCTGGCACCAGGGAAATCTTAAGCTGCGGCTGAGCTATCAGTTTGAACCGGGCGCCGACGCCGACGGCGTCACCGTCCATATCCCGCTTCCGTTGTTAAACCAGGTGGAAGAGTCCGGGTTTGAATGGCAAATTCCAGGTCTGCGCCGTGAGCTGGTGATTGCGCTGATTAAATCGCTGCCGAAACCGGTACGACGGAACTTTGTTCCGGCGCCGAACTATGCCGAAGCGTTTTTAGGTCGCGTAACGCCGCTGGAGCTACCGTTGATGGATGCGCTGGAGCGTGAATTGCGGCGGATGACCGGCGTGACGGTAGATCGCGAAGACTGGCACTGGGATCAGGTGCCCGATCATCTGAAGATCACCTTCCGCGTGGTGGATGACAAAAACAAGAAGTTGCAGGAAGGGCGCGCTTTGCAGGGGCTGAAAGAGGCGCTGAAAGGGAAAGTCCAGGAGACGCTCTCGGCGGTGGCAGATGACGGCATCGAGCAGAGTGGGCTGCACATCTGGAGTTTCGGTCAGCTGCCGGAAAGCTATGAGCAGAAACGCGGCAATTACAAAGTGAAGGCGTGGCCTGCGCTGGTCGATGAGCGTGATAGCGTCGCCATCAGGCTGTTCGACAATCCGCTGGAGCAGCAACAGGCAATGTGGTGCGGTTTACGCCGCTTGCTGCTGCTGAATATTCCGTCGCCGATTAAGTATCTGCACGAAAAGCTGCCGAACAAAGCCAAGCTCGGTCTGTACTTTAACCCGTATGGCAAAGTGCTGGAGTTGATTGACGACTGCATCTCCTGCGGCGTGGACAAGCTGATCGACGCCAATGGCGGCCCGGTATGGACGGAAGAGGCTTTTGCCGCGCTGCATGAGAAGGTGCGCGCTGAGCTGAACGACACCGTTGTCGATATCGCGAAGCAGGTCGAGCAGATCCTGACCGCCGTGTTCACGATCAACAAACGTCTGAAAGGACGCGTGGATATGACGATGGCGCTGGGGCTGTCTGATATCAAAGCGCAAATGGGCGGGCTGGTGTATCGCGGTTTTGTCACCGGCAACGGCTTTAAGCGCCTCGGCGATACGCTGCGCTATTTGCAGGCGATTGAAAAACGGCTGGAGAAACTGGCGGTTGATCCGCACCGTGACAGGGCGCAGATGCTGAAAATCGAAAGCGTGCAGCAGGCCTGGCAGCAGTGGATTAACAAGCTGCCGCCAGCCCGCCGTGATGACGACGACGTCAAAGAAATCCGCTGGATGATTGAGGAGCTGCGCGTCAGCTACTTTGCACAACAGCTCGGTACGCCGTACCCGATCTCCGATAAGCGCATTTTACAGGCGATGGAGCAAATCAGCCTGTAGCTCCGTGCTCAGCTCAGGCAGGAGATACCTTCGGGTATCTCCTGCGGCACGGCGCGCTTTAGCCTGTCATAAAGCAGCGCAATGTCTTTTTCAAATGCCGTATCTTGCGGCCAGACCAGATAGTAGCCTTCTCCGGTTGCCACCGCTTCATTGAACGGAAGGGCGAGCAGACCGCTTTTTACCGCCTCCAGACTGAGCAGCAGATCGCCCACGGAGACGCCATGCCCCCTTATCGCCGCCTGATTTCCCTGTTCCAGCGTGTCGAACACTTTTCCCCGACGGGTATTCAGCCCGTTAAATTTACCGCTGCGTGCCAGCCATCGCGTCCAGTCGCGCCGGTCTGGCGAAGGGTGAATAAGCTCGCAGTCGGCAATGTTTTCTCGTACCTGTTCAAGCAGCGCGGGGGCGCATATCGGGATCAGCCACTCTTTAAAAAGCTGCCTGCTTTGCGTGCCGAAACCAAAATGACCGTTGCCTAACAGGATGGCGCAGTGAAAGGGTTCGCGATTGAAATCCACCGTATCGGTGTCCATCCAGACGCTGGAAAGCTCCACGTTAAGCGAGGGCTCCTGCTGATGTACGCTGTTCAGCACGTCCAGCAACCAGCCCATTGTCAGGGTTGAGGGTGCCTTTAAGCGCAGACCGTGCTGCTGGTTGCGAAACGCGGAGCAGGCGTTTTCCAGCGTCCGAAAGCCTGCGGCCAGCTGCTCCGCCAGCACGCGTCCCGCTTCCGTTACCTCAACCTGCGGGCCGTTGCGGTGAAACAGCGGGCAGTCAAACGTTGTCTCCAGAGTACGGATATGTCTGCTGATCGCGCCCGGAGTGACGTTCAGCGCGTCAGCGGCTTTGCTGAATGATCCGAGGCGGGCGGCGGCTTCAAAAGCGCGCAGGGCATACAGTGGCGGCAGAGTCATGGCGATACGCTATTGTGAGTTTTACTCACATTAAATAGCAGTTTTATTCGTTTTTCAAACGTCATCGCTCGCTGAATAATGCCGGGAGTTTCCGGGCCTGTGTACGTTATGAAGGAGAAAAGGCGTTGATTAATCTGACATTGCTGAGTGCGTATAGTTTATCGGTTTTACTGTTGCTGGTCACGCCCGGCCCGGTGGTTGCGCTGGTAACCGGAACGGCGGCCCGGCACGGTGCGCGTAAAGCCTTTGCGACGGTGATCGGAACGAACAGCGCCTCTCTGGTGCTGATTATCCTGGCGGCGCTGATGCTGGCCGGGGTGGTGTCGATCTCCGGTTTGTTTCTGTCTTTGCTGGGGATCGCAGGGTCGTTGTATATCGGCTACGGCGCGTTAATCAGCCTGCGGGCGGGGAATCCGCAGGCAAATGCGCAAGAAAACACGGTCGCTGCGGGCGACGGCGGGGTGATCCGGGGATTTATTACCGGCATTTCAAATCCGAAAGACATTCTTTTCTTTGTCGCTTTCTTCCCTCAGTTTATTGCGGTAACGCAGAACTTCGCCGCCAGCATTATGACGCTGACGGTGGTGTGGATCATTTTTGATTTTGCTGTTTTATCGCTGTACATCCTGCTCATCAATAACTGGTTGTCACCGCATCACAGCCGGCGTATTGGGCTGGCGTCATCGCTGTTTTTGCTGGTGATATCGCTGTCTGGCCTGGTCTATAACGTCCGCGAAATCATTCACCACTTGCCGTACGGATGACGTCAGACTGACCAGCCGCCGCCCAGCGCTTTGTAGAGATCAATCTGTGCCAGCAGCAGATTATTTTTCACCTGCACCACATTGGTTTGCACTGAGAACAGCGTGCGCTGGGCGTCCAGTACATCCAGATAAGACGAATAGCCATTGCGATAGCGATTCTGGGCGATGCGCAATGTTTCCTGCGCCACATCCTGCTGCGCCTGTAATTCACTGAGCTGTTCCTGATAGCGGGTGATGGCGTCGAGGCTATCGTTTACCTCTCTGAAGGCGTTACGCACGGTTTTTTCATAACTGTACAGCGCCTGATTACGCTGGGACTGGGAAATATCAACCTGCGCATTCAATGCCTGACGGTTAAGCAGAGGGGCGAGAATGCTGCCGCCGATACTCCATAAGCGGAGCGGGTCGTCAAGCAGACCGGGAAGCGTGCGATCCTGCGCCGATCCGGTCGCCGTCAGGTTGATCGACGGCAGCAGGCTGGCGCGAGAGGCGGCAAGCGTCGCATCGGCCGCAATAAGCTGTCTCTCGGCCTGCACAACATCAGGACGGCGGTTGAGCAACGAAGAGGGCAACTGTGACGGCAACGTTAAGGGCGTCAGCGCATCAAAACGGTCGCTACGGGCCAGCCGCGTCGGGTTACTGCCCAGCAGAAGACTCAGCGCGTTTTCCTGTTGTGCGATCTGGTGCTCAAGCAGGGGAATTTGCGCGCGCGTCGAGCGAAGCTCAGAATCCGACTGCATCAATTCCAGGCGCGAGCTGTAGCCTGTTTCATATTGCCGTTTTGCCAGATTCCAAGCTTCTTCACGCGATTTCAGCGTCGATTTTGTCACGTTGAGCTGCTCATCCAGCGCCAGCAGCGTGACATAACCGGACGCAACGGACGAGGCAACGGTCAGATCGGCGGCGGCGGCCGCCGCTTTTTGCGCCGCCAGCGAGGCCTGCGCCGCACTGGCGGTGCTGCGATTAACGCCCCAGATATCGACATCGTAGCTTGCCGTCAGGCTGCCCTTATACAACGTGCTGTAGATCGGAAGTCCGGTTGCCGCAGACTGCGTTCGCGCCCGCGCTCCGCTAACGCCCGCATCCAGCGAGGGGAACAGGCTGCCTTCGGCGGCATAGACCCTGGCCTGGTATTCATTTACCCGTTCGCGGGCAATCAGCACGTCGCTGTTATTTTGCAGTGCCTGATCGACATAATGATTCAGATGACCGTCGTGAAAATTTCTCCACCATACCTGTTCTGTTGCGCTGGCGGGGCCGGTGGCGGTTCGCCAGGCGGCGGGGATTTGCAAAGACGGTTTTGCGGGTGCCACATCAACCGACTGACAGCCACTGAGCAGCAGGACGAACAACAAAGCGGCAACGGGACGGCGCGTCATTGTTTCGCCTCCCGGGTATCGATATGTACCTGCACCGACATGCCCGGACGCAATCGCGCAATCTCCTCCGGTTTACCCAGTACCTCCACCCGAACCGGAATGCGCTGGGCGATTTTGACAAAGTTGCCGGTCGCGTTATCCGGCGTAATGGCGCTGAACTCCACGCCGGTTGCCGGAGAAATGCTCTCCACCCGGCCTTCATAAGCCCGATCATTCAGCGCATCGACGGTAAACCGTACCGGCTGACCCACGCGCAGCTCCGCCAGTTGCGTCTCTTTAATATTGGCGATAACCCAGTGCTGCGGCGGCACCAGCGTGGTGAGGTGCGTTCCGGCGGTGACGTACGCGCCGAGGCGGACGGCAATCTGCCCAAGCTGGCCGTCGCGCGGCGCGACAATGCGGGTATTTTGCAAATCGATCTGCGCCAGCTCTAACGCTGCGCGGGCATTTTCAACGTCGGCTTCCAGCGCTCCCCGGTTGACGATCACCGTTTGTAAATCCTGTCGTGACATCTCCAGCGTGGCTTTCGCCTGGTCGATATCCGCGCTGCCTTGCGCGGCGCTGGCCAGCGCCGCATCGCGTTCACGAATCGACAGTGAACCGTCGGCGGTGAGATCTTTCACGCGTTTCAAATCTGCCTGGGTTTTCAGACTTTGCGCTTTGGCGTTCTTCAGTACCGCTTCATTGCGCGCAATCACGGCTTCGGCGCTTTTACGCTGTTGCAGGTTGTTATTTAACGCGGCGATTTTCATGGCCAACTGCGCTTCGCCCTGATGGACACGCTGGCGATAAATACGGTCGTCGATCTGCATCAGCAGTTCGCCTTTTTTCACCTGCACAAAGTCCTGCACATTCACCTGCGTGATATATCCATTCACCTGCGGGCTAATAAAGGTGGTTTGCCCACGCACATAGGCGTTATCCGTAAATTGCGTATGGCGGGTAAACGGCGGTAATTGCCAGGCGTAGAGGATCACCAGAACCCCGACGAGGCCAATGGCGGCAGCGGCAAAAATTGACACCACACGGAGATTGTTTCGGGTATTTGCCTGCTCTTTGGCGGCATCCTGCTGACTCATAGCGGCTCCTGAGGTAAAGCGATAAACATAATTTTCATTTGTTACTTGGTTCCGGTGGCTTTTTTCAGCGCCATCCGGGCGGTAATACGCAGTCGCAGCAAGCGCCATAAAATCCAGATTAGCGTAGCGGCGGCAATGCTGGCCGTCAGTAAATAAGTATCGTTATAGGCGAGGATATTTGCCTCAAGCGACGTAACGGTTTGTAGCTGGGCGATCGCCTGGGTGTTCAGCAATGCGCTATCGCCAATCAAGTTTTTGTACATCTGGCTGTACATCTGTAGACGCTCATTCACCAGCGGATTTAGCGTGGTGAGCTGATCGGCCAGCAGGCTGGAGTGATATTTTTCACGCCAGGTCTGGAACGTGCCGAGAATGGCGGAGCCCAGCAGACCGCCGATGTTCTGACTCATCCCAAATAAGACGGAAAAACTGACCAGGTTGCGCGGATCGGCGATGACGCCGCCGATACCCGCCAGCATTGCCGGGGCAAGGAAAAACGCGCTGCCAAAGCCGAGTAAGAATTGGCTGACCATTAACTGGTCGGGGCGCGTCAGGTTTGTGGAGTGGCTGTCGAGCAGCGAGGCGACGATCATCAATGCCAGCGACGTAATCACGGGCCAGGCCAGCCGCGTCGGTTTAATCGTCAGGCAACTGGTGATGATGCCGCACACAATGCCAGCGAAAATTGACCAGGCCAGATGCGTCATTTGCTCATTCTGTAAGCCAGCGTATTGCAGCCAGCCAATTACGCCGGTGTTTTGCTCCGCCAGCACAATGCGGATCAGCAACATAATCAGCCCCAGGCGGAGAATACTGCCGCTGGAGAGCCAGCGCGTATTCAACAGCGGATTGCTGCGGTTATGCTCGAACACAATTGCGCTGATGATGAGTACCGTCGCCAGCGCCAGAGACCAGCCAATCCAGGGCGCTTCAAACCACCAGTCCAGTCGCCCCAGCGACAGCACGGCACAGACCAGCGCCATGCCGGGCGCGAGCAGAATAAAAGTAATAAAGTCTTTCTTTTCAAAAACCTTACGTCTGTCGCCGGGAGGCAGTTTTAAGGCGATGACGCAGCCCAGCGAAACCAGCGCCAGTCCCAGCTCAAAGAAGTACAGGCCGCGCCACTCATCCAGTTGCAGCAGTTCGGTAGAGAACAACCGGGCGAGGGGAATAGCCAGCGACGACCCGGTAATACCGATCGTTAACGCTTTCAGACGGTGTTTCGCAGGCCAGGCCTGTATCTGATAATAAATACCCAGCGAACTGAGCGCGGCGGCGACCATACCGTGCGCCGCGCGTACCATTAGCGCGGAACTCAGATCGTTGACGAAGAGGTGAAAAAAGGTGACCAGCACATACAGCACCAGAAAACCTTCGGTAAATGCCCGCAGACCAAACTGCTGGCGAAATTTCACCAGCAGCAGGTTAATTGAGACATTGGTCATGACATAAACGGCAGGCAGCCAGGCGATCTCTGTCGACCAGGCGGCAAAGGTGCCCTGTAAATTTTGCAGATTCGCGGTCACGACCGCGTTCCCGAGTGCGCCGGTCAGACACACCAGCAGGCCGACCACGCCGTAGGCGATGCGTTTCGGCGTGCTGTGAATGGGAGTCGAAGGTGAGCCTAACAGCGCGGGCTTTTCGTGAGGCTGCCACTCGCGAGGAGCATAAGGATCGCGTTGGGGCAGGCGCATAACGTCGTATACCTTTGTATTATTTGAATGGTTAGCGGGCTAATGATTCTACGTCTGACGTAAACCATAATTCAAGTGAATATGAAAATGCCTGGTAAATCAAATATTCATTGCCGTTAAGCCGGGATTTTCGTTCATTGAACGTTGTTTGACATCAACGCTTTATCTCACCCTCGCACCACAGGATAATCAGCGGATCGTCTTTCGGAGTGATCTGGTACTCACCAGAAGCCACTCCGGTACTCTGCAAGGAACACAGGAGGAAGAACCATGAGAATGAGACCGTTTCCGGCATTATCCAGTGCAACGCTGGAAGCAGCGAACACGCTGGGGCATTGGCTGGCCCAAAATGACTTCTCTGGTGACGCGCCGTATCAGGCTGACTGCGTTGTGCTGGCGGGGAATGCCGTCATCCCGGCGATAGACGCCGCCTGCAACATAGCGAAAGCGCAGCAGATCCCGCTGTTGATCAGCGGCGGCATCGGCCATTCCACCACGTTTCTCTATGCCGCCATCGCCGGGCACCCGCGCTACAACACCATACGCACCACCGGGCGTACGGAAGCCAAAATTCTTGCGGATATCGCTCATCAGTTCTGGCAGATCCCGACGGAGAAAATTTGGCCAGAAGACAAATCAACAAACTGCGGTGAGAACGCGCAGTTTAGCTGCGCCCTGATTGGTCAGGTATCGGCGCCCATTAACACCGCCATTATCGTACAGGACCCGACAATGCAACGCCGGACGATGGCGACGTTCCGCCGCGTCACCTGCGACGATCCCGATTCGCCCCGCTGGTTGAGCTATCCTGGTATTGTCCCGACGCTGTGCCAGCACGATGACGGCGTGGATTTTGCCGGAGAACAGAAGGGGTTGTGGTCCGTGGATCGCTATCTCTCCCTGATTGCGGGAGAGCTTCCGCGCTTACGGGATGATGAAACCGGCTACGGGCCGCGTGGCCGCGACTTTATTGTGCACGTTGATATTCCCGCTGACGTTGAGGCGGCGTGGCAGACGCTGCAAAATGACGCTGACCTGATTGAGACCATGAACAGTCGTTCGTTGCGTTAATGTTACTTTCTTGCCCGTTTGCGGAAATTTACGCTCAAACGGGCAAACTCTCTCCCCGATATCGCCCCTCTGACAGAACCTTCCTGGCTGCTTTTATGAAGCACATCACAAAACCAGCACCGCAGACGACCCTGAGAACATGTGATTGTTATTACTTAATAATGATTTTACTTGTTAAAAACAATTCAATTACAGGAGCAGCGCATGTCCGCACCCGTACAACACCCGATGTATATCAATGGTCAATTTGTTAGCTGGCAGGGAGACGCATGGATTGATGTGGTGAATCCTGCCACCGAAGAACTGCTCTCCCGTATTCCTGATGGCGGCGCGCAAGAGGCGCGTCAGGCCATTGACGCCGCTGCGCGCGCTCAGCCGGAATGGGAGGCGCTGCCTGCGATTGAACGCGCGGGGTGGCTGAGAAAGATCGCGGCAGGGATTCGTGAGCGGGCAGAAGAGATCAGCGCGCTGATTGTCGCGGAAGGCGGAAAAATCCAGCAGCTGGCGCAGGTGGAAGTCGCGTTCACCGCCGACTACATCGAATATATGGCCGAGTGGGCGCGCCGTTATGAAGGCGAGATCCTGCAAAGCGACCGCCCCGGAGAAAATATTCTGGTCTTTAAACGCGCGCTGGGCGTCACCACCGGGATTCTGCCGTGGAACTTTCCGTTCTTTTTGATTGCCCGGAAGCTCGCTCCGGCGTTGTTGACCGGGAATACCATCGTCATTAAACCCAGCGAATTTACGCCAAACAATGCCATTGCTTTCGCGCAGATCGTGCATGACATCGGCTTACCGAAAGGCGTATTCAACCTGGTGCTGGGACGCGGTGAAACGGTTGGGCAGGAGCTGGCGGGGAACCCGAAAGTCGCGATGGTGAGCATGACTGGCAGCGTGGCTGCTGGCGAGAAAATTATGGCGGCGGCAGCGAAAAACATCACTAAAGTTTGCCTGGAACTGGGCGGGAAAGCCCCGGCAATCGTGATGGACGATGCGGATCTTGAGCTGGCCGTGAAAGCGATTGTGGATTCCAGAGTGATCAACACCGGACAGGTCTGTAACTGTGCTGAGCGCGTTTATGTACAAAAAGGGATTTACGATCGCTTTGTGAATCGTCTGGGCGAGGCGATGAAAGCGGTTCAGTTTGGCGATCCGGCACAGCGTGATGACATCGCAATGGGGCCGCTGATTAACGCTGCCGCGCTGGAGCGGGTAGAGCAGAAAGTGGCGCGCGCTGTACAGGAGGGCGCTCGCGTGGCGTTGGGCGGCAAGGCCGTGGAGGGCAAAGGTTATTATTATCCACCGACGCTGCTGCTGGACGTTCGCCAGGAGATGACCATCATGCATGAGGAGACATTTGGCCCCGTGCTGCCGGTTGTGGCGTTTGATACGCTGGAAGAGGCGCTGGAGATGGCGAACGACAGCGATTACGGTCTGACATCGTCTGTATATACGCAAAACCTGAATGTTGCGATGAAGGCGATCGGCGGGCTGAAATTCGGCGAGACCTACATCAATCGCGAAAACTTTGAGGCGATGCAGGGATTCCATGCTGGCTGGCGCAAGTCAGGTATTGGCGGGGCGGATGGCAAACACGGTCTGAACGAGTATCTGCAAACGCAGGTGGTCTATTTGCAGTCCTGATGTAACAGGCCGGGGTTTTCCCCGGCCTGCTAATGGCGGTCACACTTTGGTCGCAATCCAGTTCATCATCAGTTCCGGCCAGACCGCGACCGGCAATCCCTGCGTATCACGAATGCCAAACCCGTGTTTTCCTCGCTCAAACAGATGCATTTCCACCGCTACGCCAGAACGGCGCAGCGCGTTAAAAAATACCAGGCTGTTTTCCACCTTTACCGCCGGATCGTCGATGGCATGCAGCAGAAATGTGGGCGGCGTAGCGGCATCCACGCGTTCCTCAAGCGAGTAGTGGCGAATCTGTTCATCGTCAGGTTCCGCACCCATCAGCTCAAGGCGTGAGCCGGGATGATGAATGTCGTCACGCATGGTGATGACCGGATAGACCAGCGCCATAAAAGCAGGGCGGGCGTTGATTTTATCCAGGCTGTCGATGGGGGGACAGGCGGGTTCAGCAAAGCGCGTTCCTAGACTGGCGGCGACATGCGCACCGGCAGAAAAACCCAGCACCCCGATGCGTTCCGGGTCGATCTTCCACGCTTGCGCATTGGCGCGAAGATAGCGCATCGCACGCTGCACATCCGCCAGCGGCGCGTTTGCCCCCTCATCATGGCCATCTCCGGGCATCCGGTAGGTCATCACGAACAGGGTATAACCACGCACATTAAAAAAGGGCGCCAGCGCGCTGCCTTCTTTGTCCAGCACGACGCGCCGGTAGGAACCGCCTGGCGTCACGAGAAGCCCCACGCCGTTGGGTTTATCTGGCGCGTAAACGGTGATTTCAGGAGATCGGACGCCCGTGACGGCGCGATCGAAGATGGATGTACCGGTATGCCGCGGTTCTGGCGTAAAAACAGCATCGCTGTTTTTCGCTCCGGGGGCTTCGCCATCAGGCCAGAGGGTAAATGTGGCTGAGCGGGAGACGGCTTGCGCCATCATTTCTTCTAAGGTTTCGCGGCTGAATACGTCCATGACTGTGCTCACTCAGTGATAAACGTTATCTATAACACAGTTAATCCATTGAAAATCGGAAGGGATTCACATCGTCTTGAATGACCAGATAAATGGTGAAAACGGCGGAGGAACAATGCCTCCGCCAGAAGGTCAGAGTTTGGCAAATTTATCCAGCGTGCGAATAAGTTGGGTCACAAAACCGTACTCGTTATCGTACCAGGCGACGGTTTTCACCAGTTGCAGATCGCCCACTGTGCTGATTTCAGTTTGCGTGGCATCGAACACCGAACCGAAATGTGAGCCGATGATATCGGAAGAGACGATCTCTTCATCGGTATAGCCGAACGACGGATTATGGGTTGTCGCTTTCTTCAGCACCGCGTTGATCTCTTCCGCAGTGACTTTTTTCTCCAGAATCGAGACCAGTTCGGTTACAGAGCCGGTTTTCACCGGAACGCGCTGAGCATGGCCTTTAAGTTTTCCGCTCAGTTCAGGAATCACCAGACCAATGGCCTTCGCCGCGCCGGTGGTGTGGGGGATGATGTTTTCCGCCGCCGCCCGCGAAGCGCGCAGATCCTTCCCGCGCGGCCCGTCAACCAGCGACTGGGTTCCGGTGTAGGCGTGAATTGTGGTCATGGTGCCAACCTGAATGCCAAAGTTGTCATTCAGCGCTTTCGCCATCGGCGCCAGGCAGTTAGTGGTGCAGGATGCGACAGAAACAATCTGGTCGCTGGCATCCAGCGTGTCGTCATTCACGTTGAAGACAATGGTTTTCATATCGCCAGCCGGGGCGGAAATCAGCACTTTTTTAGCGCCAGCGTCGAGGTGCGCTTTGGACTTCTCGGCTGAGGTATAGAAGCCGGTGCACTCGACAATGATCCCGGCGCCGGTGGTTTTCCACGGAATATTTTTAGCCTCTTTTTCTGCGTAAACCGCAATTTTCTTGCCGTCCACAATCAGCGCGTCTTCGGTGAAATCCACACTCCAGGGGAATACGCCGTAGTTTGAGTCATATTTCAACAGATACGCGAGGATTTTAGGGGAGGTCAGGTCATTGATGGCGACGACATCAATGTCGCTTTTCACTTCCAGCAGACGACGTAACACCAGACGACCGATACGACCAAAGCCGTTAATGCCAATTTTACTCATGGTTTTCTCCTGTCAGGATGCAACGGTACGACACATTTTTTCCCTACCAGGCATAGTCCAGTCAGGCGTCCAGGGCAATAACAGATTTTGCGGCTAAGCGTAACTGGTTGAAATTGGGTGAACAAAAGTTAATGAATTTTTAACAAAAGCTCGCTATGTTGACGCTTTATTTTTTTACTCAGGACGTGTTATGAGCAATAAGTACACAAGCCTGCAAATTGGCATCCACTGGCTGGTCTTTTTACTGGTTATTGTGACCTACTGTGCGATGGAGTTGAGGGGATTTGCGCCCCGCAGCTATCGTCCGTGGATCAATATGGTTCATGTCTCGTGCGGGATGACCATCCTGGTGTTGATGGTGACGCGCCTGCTGGTCAGACTGAAATACCCGGCGCCGCCCATTGTGCCAAAACCAAAGCCGATGGTGACCGGAATGGCGCATCTTGGGCATCTGGTGATCTATCTGATGTTTATTGTCTTGCCGATTATTGGCCTGGTGATGATGTATAACCGGGGCAATCCCTGGGTTGCGTTCGGCCTGGTGATGCCGCATGCGTCAGACGCTAATTTTGAGGTGGTGGATATGCTGAAAACCTGGCATATCACGCTGGCGAAACTGGGGTATTTTGTCATTGGTTTGCATGCCGCAGCGGCGCTGATGCATCACTACGTCTGGAAAGACAATACGCTATTGCGCATGATGCCGCGCAAACGTTCCTGACTCTTCTCACCACCCCGCGTAATGCGGGGTTTCTTTTAGAAAACACCTGCGTGTAACCAGACCCGTGACGCAGGTGAAGAAAACGGGTCTACATCGGAAGCGGGCAGTATAGCTATTTGTCATACAAATAGCGAGATGCTGCTGTTGGTTTTACAGCCACATAACAAATCTGATAGTATACCCCCCTATAGTATGGAGGGCGTATGCCGCATTCACCTGAAGATAAAAAACGTATTCTCACTCGGGTTCGCCGTATCCGCGGGCAGGTTGACGCGCTGGAACGGGCGCTGGAGTCAGGGGAACCTTGTCTGGCGATCCTGCAACAGATTGCCGCCGTTCGCGGCGCATCTAACGGGCTGATGGGAGAGATGGTTGAGATTCACCTGAAAGATGAACTGGTCAGCGGCGACACCACGCCGGATCAACGCGCCGTGCGCATGGCTGAAATCGGCCACCTTCTGCGCGCTTATCTAAAATAAACAGATCACCTCACAATAATGGGAAGAGACAAATGAAATCACGTGCAGCAGTTGCATTTGGCCCCGGCCAGCCGTTAAAGATTGTTGAAATTGACGTCGCGCCGCCGCAAAAAGGCGAAGTGCTGGTCAAAATTACCCATACCGGCGTTTGCCATACGGATGCGTTTACGCTCTCCGGCGACGACCCGGAAGGCGTGTTCCCGGCGGTGCTGGGTCACGAAGGCGGTGGCGTGGTGGTTGACGTTGGTGAAGGCGTCACCAGTCTGAAGCCTGGCGATCATGTTATTCCGCTGTACACCGCAGAATGCGGCGAGTGTAAGTTCTGTAAATCCGGCAAAACCAACCTGTGTCAGGCGGTGCGCGCCACGCAGGGCAAAGGGCTGATGCCGGATGGCACCACCCGTTTTTCTTACAACGGCGAACCTGTCTATCACTATATGGGCACCAGCACATTCAGTGAATATACCGTTTGTGCTGAAATTTCCCTGGCGAAAGTCAATCCGCAGGCGCCGCTGGATAAAGTCTGTCTGCTGGGGTGCGGCGTCACCACAGGGATTGGCGCGGTACATAACACGGCAAAAGTAAAAGAAGGGGATAGCGTTGCGGTCTTTGGCCTGGGCGGTATCGGCCTGGCGGTGATTCAGGGAGCGGTGCAGGCGAAAGCCGGGCGTATTCTGGCGGTTGACACCAACCCGGAGAAATTCAAACTGGCGGAAGAAATGGGCGCGACCGATTTCATTAATCCGAATGACTATGACAAACCCATCCAGGATGTGATTGTTGAGCTGACCGATGGCGGCGTCGATTTCAGTTTTGAATGTATCGGTAACGTCAATGTGATGCGCGCAGCGCTGGAATGCTGCCACAAAGGCTGGGGCGAGAGCATCATCATCGGCGTGGCTGGCGCAGGCCAGGAAATTAAAACCCGTCCGTTCCAGCTTGTTACCGGGCGCGTCTGGCGCGGTTCCGCTTTTGGCGGTGTGAAAGGGCGTAGCCAACTGCCAGGCATGGTGGAAGAGGCGATGGCGGGGAAAATTCGTCTGGACCCGTTCATTACCCATCGCTTGCCGCTTGATCAAATCAACGATGCCTTTGATTTAATGCATCAGGGCAAGTCCATTCGTACCGTTATCCATTTCGGTGATAACTGATTCACATGCCAGCGGGTCTGCCGCTGGCACTTTCCTGAATTTTCAGGAATAAATGTTGTGAAAATGTGACAAACATTCCGATTTTCACCGTAAGCAAACTTCCTGGAATGCCGATGACTATCTAACGGGCGTGTTTTATACGCAATAACCTACAAGAGAGTCGACGGTCATGGACAACACATCAACGATGCAAGCACCGCATAAGCTGGGTTTTCTGCATCATATTCGGCTGGTTCCGCTGTTTTCCTCCATTCTCGGTGGCATCCTTCTTCTGTTCGCACTCAGTTCCGGGCTGGCGGGGTACTTCCTGCTACAGGCAGATCGTGACCAGCGGGATGTGACGGACGAAATTCAGGTGCGGATGGGCTTATCCAACAGTTCTAACCATCTGCGTACCGCGCGTATCAATATGATCCATGCAGGCGCGGCGAGCCGCATTGCTGAAATGGACGACATGAAAGCCAATATCGCTGAGGCGGAGAAGCGGATTAAGCAGTCGCAGGAAGGCTTTAACGTCTTTATGGCGCGGGCGGTAAAAACACCGGCGGACGAAGCGCTGGATGCGGAGCTGAATACCCGCTTCAAAGCCTATATTGATGGCCTGCAACCTATGTTGAAATACGCCAGAAACGGTATGTTCGAGGCGATTATCAACCATGAAAACGAACAGGCCAGACCGCTCGATACCGCGTATAACACCGTATTGCTCAAGGCGATTGAGCTACGCACGGCGCGCGCGAATCAGCTTAGCGACCAGGCGCATCAGCGCAGCCAACTGGGATTGATGTTCATGATTGGGGCGTTCGCGCTGGCGCTGGTGCTTACGCTACTGACGTTTATCGCGCTCCGCCGGACGGTAATCAACCCTCTGCAACGTGCTGCGCAGCGTATTGAACAGATTGCCGCAGGCGATCTCACCATGCCGGATGATCCAACCGGACGCAGCGAAATCGGTCGCTTAAGCCGCCATCTCCAGAAGATGCAGTCCTCTCTGGGGCAAACGGTGGGAACGGTACGTCAGGGGGCGGAAGAGATTTATCGCGGCACCAGTGAGATTTCCGCCGGCAATACCGATTTGTCATCGCGTACGGAAGAGCAGGCCGCAGCAATTGAACAGACCGCAGCCAGCATGGAAGAACTCACGGCCACGGTGAAACAGAATGCGGACAACGCGCACCATGCCAGCAAACTGGCGGAAGACGCCTCCGGCAAAGCCAGTCACGGCGGTCAGATGGTGTCTGGCGTCGTGAAAACAATGGGCAACATCTCCAATAGTTCGAAGAAAATTTCCGAGATCACCGCCGTCATCAACAGCATCGCTTTCCAGACCAATATCCTGGCGCTTAACGCGGCGGTCGAAGCGGCGCGAGCGGGTGAACAAGGGCGCGGTTTCGCCGTGGTCGCCAGTGAAGTGCGCACGCTGGCAAGCCGCAGTGCGCAGGCGGCGAAAGAAATTGAAGGGCTGATCAGCGAATCGGTCAGACTGATTGACCAGGGCTCCGGGGAAGTTGTCGCAGCAGGCAACACCATGAATGATATTGTCGATGCCGTGCGGCGCGTAACGGACATTATGCTGGAGATCGCCGCAGCCTCTGATGAACAGAGCCGTGGGATTGTGCAGGTGAGCCAGGCGATTTCCGAGATGGATAAGGTCACGCAGCAAAACGCCTCGCTGGTCGAAGAGGCCTCTGCCGCCGCCGCATCTCTGGAAGAGCAGGCTGCTCGCTTAACCGAAGCGGTCGGGGCGTTTCGTTTGCAGGGGGGAAGTGCGATTAAACGCGCGCCGTCTGTGGACGTCGTCGCCAGTTCATCACCGCAACCGGTAACAACCAGCGGTGATAACTGGGAAACGTTTTAAGCCTTAATATTGCCGGGTAACGACGCTAACGCGTCTTATCCGGCATTTATTTGAGGGCGCATTCAGTGCGGCATGGATTTGCGGATAGCGGCGATCAGCGCCTGCGCGCCGGGAGAAAGCGGCGTGTCCACACGGGTGAGGATGCCAATCGGTTCGCCAGCGCCCAGGGTGGGAATCGGCAGTGATACCAGCGTAGCCTGGCGCAGATCTTCTTTCACCGCGCCTGAAGGGACAAACCAGACGTAGTCATAATCAACGGTAAGCTGGCGAGACAGCGAGGCCGACAGCGTTTCGATGCAGCCAACGGGCATTTTGCAGCCCTGACTTTGTAGCAGACCTTCCGCATTCTGCCGGGGAGCGGTGCCTTTGGGCGACACGACCACTGGCCATTCCATCACACGGCTTAAGGTGACGGTTTCCTGTAATAGTGGGTGATTAGGGCGCACAACCAGCTTCAGCGACTCCAGAAACAGCAGCTCGTAATTCAGACCGCTCATCAATTCCGGGTCGGACATCCGGCCAATACCGAGGTCGATTTCCCCCGTTTTTAAGCCAGCGAGCAGCATCGGGTTATTCATGGTGGCGACCTGTAACGTCGTCTCTTTTTGCTGCTTATGGAACTGACCAATAACGGCCGGAAGGATACCCAACGCGGCGGTGGGCAATGCGCCAATGCGCACCACATCATTATTGAGGCTTTCTTTGCGATTCAACGCCTGGCCCGCGGTATTAAGCGCATCAAGCACTTTTACCGCATGGGTGAGGAACTGTTCGCCGGGCAACGTTAACTGCGCGCCGAGGCGACCGCGCTCAAAAAGGCGGGTTCCGGTCAGTTGCTCCAGCTCGTTAAGCGTTTTAGAGAGTGCAGGTTGACTCAGGTTAAGGGTTTCAGCCGCGCGCCCCAGTGTTCCTTGTTGGGCGACAGCTACAAAAGTATGAAGATGGCGCAAACGGATGCGCTGACTAAACAAGCTATTTTTTTCCATAAGCGATGTTAAAAACAGAGCGGTGCCGGTGACAAGTAAAGTTATTGGTTTTTGATAACCTGATAGCAAAATATTATTAACATCTAACTCATTTCTTTTACAAGAAGTTTGTTTTGCTTATGTTTTGTACGATTCACAGTGATGTGAGAATAATGACAATGCGTGGCGCAGAAAGCGACAGGTCATAACGTGAGTTCATACTTGAAAGAGACATCAAGCGGGTTCACAATCCTGTGCAGGGTGATGGCGTTCCACCTTATTCCAACCGCCTCGTTTCAGTAGGCTGATGACGCCTGATATGACTCTTTATCACCAGGAGCGTGTCGGGCTGGTCAATACTCTTCCGGTTCCTCATGCTTTTTCCAACAGGAAACAACAATGATATATGTAATTGGTCACCTCAATCCTGATAGCGATGCTATCTGTACGGCTATGATGACGGCGCGCTGGCTGACGTTACGCGGGCAGGAGGCAGTGGCGTTCCGCACGGGGGAAGCCAACCGTGAGACGCAGTTTATTTTTGCGCAGGCGGGGTTGCCCATTCCTGAACGATTAAGCGTTCCGCTCACCGATCGGGACGTCTGGCTGGTTGATTTTACCGAACCAGCCCAGGGGCCGGATTCTTTAGCGCAGAGTAACGTTGTTGGCATTATTGACCATCACCGCTTAGGCGGGTTGATCACCCGACTGCCGCCGGAAGTGTGGGTAAAACCTGTTGGCAGTAGCGCAACATTACTGTGGCAACTGATGACGGATGCCATTCGAAAACAGCTTTCACCCGCAGAAGCGACGTTATTACTGGGCGCCGTTCTGAGTGACACTGTCACGCTTCGTTCGCCGACAACGACCCCGGATGACCGCCTTGCGGTGGAATCGCTCAGCCAGCTCGCCGGTTTGTCTCTTGAACGCTTTAGCCGCGATCTTCTGTACGCGAAAACCAGCGTGGAAGGGATGAGCGCCAGCCAGCTTCTTCAGAAGGACATGAAAACCTTTACTGTCCACGGGCAGCGGGTTTGCGTGGCGCAGCTTGAGCTGTATGCGCTGGAACAGGTTGATGCGATGATGGACGACCTGCGTGAGGAAATGGCGCGCTATGCCGCCGGGGCAGATGCGGCGCTGGTTGTTCTGATGCTCACGGATATCAATCTCGGTTATTCCCGCCTCTGGTTTGCCGGAGATGCCCAGCCGGACGTCCCGCACCCCTGCGAGGTGGAAGGGATGCTGAGCCGTAAGAAACAGATGCTCCCCTGGCTGGAACATCACCTGAATCCGCACAGGTGAGATCACACTTTGTAAATTCTTCCCACCAGAGTGAACGGCGTTTTCTACACTCCAGGTAATATTCACTGGAGGCATGACATTATGGCGAACACCATCGCGGCTGATGAGATTCGGGAACACTTTTCGCAGGCAATGTCAGCAATGTACCAGCAGGAAGTTCCACAGTACGGTACATTGCTGGAACTTGTCGCTGATGTGAATCTGACGGTACTGGAAAATAATCCCACGCTGCATGAAAAGCTGGCCAACGCGGATGAGCTGGCGCGGCTGAACGTTGAGCGGCATGGCGCGATTCGGGTGGGTACGGCGCAGGAGCTTTCCACCTTGCGCCGAATGTTTGCGATTATGGGGATGTATCCCGTCAGTTATTACGACCTTTCTCAGGCGGGCGTTCCCGTTCATTCCACCGCCTTTCGCCCCATTGACGATGCGTCGCTTTCCCGCAACCCGTTTCGCGTCTTCACCTCGCTATTACGGCTGGAGTTAATTGAGAACGCGACGCTGCGCCAACGCGCGGCGGACATTCTGGCGAGGCGCGATATCTTTACGCCGCGCTGTCGCGAACTTCTGGACGTCTTCGATGCGCAGGGCAATTTTACCGGGGCGCAGGCGCGGGAGTTTGTGCAGGAGGCGCTGGAGACTTTCCGCTGGCACCGGCACGCCACGGTGGACAGGGAAACGTATCAGGCATTACATGATGAACACCGTCTGATTGCTGACGTGGTGTGTTTTCCGGGGTGCCACATTAACCACCTGACGCCGCGCACGCTGGATATCGACAAAGTGCAGTTGATGATGCCGGAATGCGGTATCGAACCCAAGATCCTGATTGAAGGGCCGCCGCGCCGTGAGGTGCCGATTCTGTTACGCCAGACCAGTTTCAAGGCGCTGGAAGAGTCGGTGCTGTTTGCCGGTGAAACGGAGGGCAGCCATACGGCACGTTTTGGTGAGATTGAACAGCGCGGCGTGGCGCTGACGCCTGAAGGACGGCGGTTGTACGATGCGTTACTGCATAAGGCGGGGACGGGCAAAGATAATCTTACGCATCAGCTGCATTTGCAGGCGGTATTTAACGCTTTCCCGGACAGCGAATTTTTACTGCGCCAGCAGGGGCTCGCCTGGTTTCGCTACCGGTTAACGCCTGCCGGTGAATCGCACCGCCAGTCTATTCATCCGGGCGACGACCCACAGCCGCTGATTGAACGCGGTTGGGTGGTGGCACAACCCATTACCTATGAAGATTTTCTGCCGGTAAGCGCGGCCGGAATATTCCAGTCTAACCTGGGTAACGAAACCCAGGCGCGCAGCCACGGCAATGCCAGCCGCGACGCCTTTGAGCAGGCGTTAGGGTGTCCGGTATATGATGAGTTTGCGCTTTATCAGGCGGCGGAAGAACGCAGTAAACGGCGTTGCGGACTGCTCTGATCGCGGTATGCTGTCGGGATGTGAAGGAAAAGGAATGCGTCATGTTGAATCCCTCCATCCCGCTTGTCGAAACGCAACAGGGAAATGTCATGGGTGTCGTGCAAAACGATATCCACATCTGGCGCGGTATACCGTATGCCGCACCGCCTACGGGTCAGCTCCGCTGGCGGGCGCCACAGCCTGCCGCACCCTGGCAGGGCGAACGCCCTGCGAATACATTTTCATGCGCCAGCTGGCAGGATATTGAATATTGTCGCGAGCTTGGCGGGGGCGATCCAGGGCGTTTTTCCGAGGATTGCCTGTATCTGAACATCTGGGCGCCCGCGATGCGCCCGCAGCCGTTGCCGGTGATGGTCTGGCTGCATGGCGGCGGCTACACCATCGGCGCGGGAGGATTACCGCCTTACGACGGTTGTGCGCTGGCGAAGCGCGATGTCGTGGTAGTCACGCTCAATTATCGTCTTGGTCACCTGGGATTTTTTGCTCATCCGGCCCTTGATGGCGAGGACGGCGAATGCGTGCATAACTTCGCCTTGCTCGATCAGATCGCGGCGCTACGCTGGGTGCAGGACAATATTGCCGCTTTCGGCGGCGATGCGCAGAATGTGACGCTGTTCGGCGAGTCCGCTGGCGCGCGTAGCGTTCTGTCGCTGATGGCGTCCCCACGGGCACAGGGCCTGTTCCATAAAGCCATTATTCAGAGTGGTTATACGTTACCGGATACGCCGCGCGAGGTCGCGCTGCAAAAGGGCATCGAACTGGCGGCGCATTTTAATTTGCCGAACGCTACTGCTGAACAGTTGCGGGCGCTACCGGCGGAGGCATTCTGGCCGCTGGGCGCGCCGTTGAAAATCGCGCCGACGCCGATTTCCGGCGATGCGGTATTGCCACAGCCGATGATGGAGACCTTCTTTGCCGGAAAACAGCACCCAATGCCGGTTCTGATTGGCTCCAACAGCGACGAAGCGAGCGTGATGGCGGTGTTTGGCGTTGATCTCGCCGGGCAGATCGCGAAATTGCGGCGCGAACGCCGACTGGGGTTAGGGCTGATCAAGCTGCTCTATCCCGGCGTGAAAGGCGATGAAGAGCTGGGGCGTCAGGTCTGCCGCGATATGGCGTTCACCACGTTGGGCTATGTGGTGATGCAGGCGCAGCAGCGGGTAGGCGAACCGTGCTGGCGATACTGGTTTGACTATGTCGCGGAAACTGAACACACAACCTACGCCAACGGCGCCTGGCACGGAAATGAAGTGCCGTATGTCTTTGATACGCTGACGCTGGCGGAACCCGCGCGCAATTACGTGAATGACAACGATCTGGCGTTTGCCCGGCATATCGCCGATTACTGGGTTAATTTCGCCCGTCACGCCAGCCGGACCTGCGATGTTCTGCATGGTCCGGTGCGCTGGCCCGCCAGCGTTCAGGGGCGGGATCGCTTGTTACGTATCGGACTGAATAAATTTGCCGGTTTTAAAGTAGAGAACCGCTTTATGGGCGCGCGGATGGCGCTGTTCAAACGGGTGATGAAACATCACGTCAGTCTGGAATAATGGTGAGATGTCTGGCAGGTTGCGCTTTTCATAACCTGAAAGCGCGCCCATCTGTATTTACACGGTATTCAGTCTGTTCTTATCGACATAAAATATTTTGGCTTTTGTACAGATTATCGACAGCCAACAATTGGATTATTAATGAATTTTGTCTAGAGTGAGCGGTCAGAAACGTTGCACTTCTTGCCGCTGATAGAGACCAGCGCGGGACCATTCACACGACCAGAAGGACTCACTTTCAGGTATGGATCGTAGACGATTTATTAAAGGTTCAATGGCAATGGCCGCCGTGTGCGGTACGAGCGGTATTGCTTCACTCTTTTCCCGCGCCGCTTTCGCGGCAGAGTCTGATATTGCAGATGGTCAAACCGTCCGTTTTGACTTTTCCGTTCTGCAATCAATGGCGAACGATTTAGCGCAAAAGCCGTGGGGCGGCGAACCCCGGGCGTTACCCAATACGCTGGCGAATCTGACGCCGCAGGCCTACAACAGCATTCAGTACGATGCGGCGCACTCTCTGTGGAACAACATCGAAGGCCGCAAGCTGGATGTGCAATTTTTCCACGTAGGAATGGGCTTTCGTCGTCGCGTGCGTATGTTCTCGCTTGATGCCAGCACACATCAGGCGCGCGAAATTCATTTCCGCCCGGAACTGTTCAAATACAACGATGCCGGTGTCGATACCCGTCAACTGGAAGGGCAAACCGACCTTGGCTTCGCGGGCTTTCGCGCCTTTAAAGCGCCTGAACTGGCGCGTCGCGACATCGTCTCCTTCCTGGGGGCAAGCTACTTCCGCGCGGTGGATGACACTTATCAGTACGGGCTGTCCGCGCGAGGCCTGGCGATAGACACCTATACCGACAGCAAAGAAGAGTTCCCGGACTTCACCGCATTCTGGTTTGAGACGGCGAAACCGGGCGACACCACGTTTACCGTGTACGCGCTGCTGGATAGCCCAAGCGTCACTGGCGCCTATAAATTTGTGATCCACTGCGAAGAGAGTCAGGTGATCATGGATGTGGAAAACCACATCTATGCGCGTAAAGACATCAAGCAGCTGGGTATCGCGCCAATGACCAGCATGTTCAGCTGCGGCAACAATGAACGCCGGATGTGCGACACCATTCATCCGCAAATTCACGACTCTGACCGCCTGGCAATGTGGCTGGGCAATGGCGAATGGATCTGCCGTCCGCTGAATAACCCGCAGAAATTGCAGTTCAACGCCTATCTCGACAATAACCCGAAAGGGTTCGGCCTGCTGCAACTTGACCGTGACTTTTCCCACTATCAGGACATCATGGGCTGGTATAACAAACGCCCAAGCCTGTGGGTGGAGCCGCGTAACAAATGGGGGAAAGGGTCTATCGGCCTGATGGAAATCCCGACGACCGGTGAAACGCTCGATAACGTGGTGTGCTTCTGGCAGCCGGAAAAAGCGATCAAAGCGGGTGATGATCTGGCATTCAAATACCGTCTTTACTGGAGCGCGCAACCGCCGGTTCGCTCGCCGTTGGCGCGCGTGATGGCGACCCGTACCGGTATGGGCGGTTTCCCCGAAGGGTGGGCGCCGGGTGAACACTACCCGGAAAAATGGGCGCGCCGCTTTGCCATTGATTTTGTCGGCGGCGATCTGAAAGCCGCTGCGCCGAAGGGGATCGAACCTGTCATTACGCTGTCTAACGGCGAAGCGAAACAGATTGAGATCCTCTACGTCGAACCGTTCGATGGTTATCGCATCCAGTTTGACTGGTATCCGACGTCAGATTCGACCGACCCGGTGGATATGCGTATGTTCCTGCGCTGCCAGGGGGACGCCATTAGCGAAACCTGGCTGTATCAGTATTTCCCGCCGACGCCGGATAAGCGTCGCTACGTTGATGATCGCGTGATGCGTTAATCCGCTCTGCTGCCCCGAGCCGCCACACTGCTGGCGGCTCTTTTCTCCCGACGATTCCCGGCGCATTTTCTGCTCATTATTTAAACTCGATCCCGTTCGCATTATTCCTTATGTCAAATGCGTAAGCTGACGGTGTGTACTTCAGTACACGTTTTACAGCCACTAACAGGGAGTGCGTATGTTTCCAGAATACAGAGATCTGATTTCACGACTGAAAACCGAGAATCCTCGCTTTCTTTCCTTGTTCGAAAAACACAACACCCTTGATCATGAGATTGCCCGGCTGGAAGGTTCTGACGGCAGGGGATACAGTTTGGATATCGTTCGTCTGAAGAAAGAGAAACTCCATCTGAAGGAGGATCTGCTCAGAATATTGCAGAAAGAAAGTTTGAATGAGAGCTGATTCGTTGTAGGCACTGCGCAGTCTTTGTCCTGCTTAAAAGGGCTTCCTGACAGACAAGGAAGCCCTTCCTGTTTTCAGGTATGCGGGCAAGTCTGTGATAAGCTAATAAATCCTGCTGTTGTCACCGTAAAGGATGGAGAAATGGCTGAAGTCATCACGATCAGCGAAACACTGGAACTGCGAGCGGTGGAAGAGTGCCATGTTACGCCGTTACATCAACTGGTGCTTAAAAACAAAGACTGGCTACAGGCATCGCTAAACTGGCCGCAGTTTGTCGCCAGCGAAGACGATACGCGCAAAAATGTGCAGGGTAATATGATGTTGCACCAGCGCGGCTACGCCAAAATGTTCCTTATCTTTCAGGAAGAGGAGGTGGTGGGCGTCATCTCGTTTAATCTGATAGAGCCGTTGAATAAAACCGCCTATATCGGTTACTGGCTGGATGAATCTCACCAGCGGCAGGGCATTATGTCGCGCGCGCTTCAGGCGTTTATCGGCCATTATGCCGGGCGCGGCGAGCTTCGACGCTTTGTGATTAAATGTCGGGTTGCGAACCAGGCGAGCAACCAGGTGGCGCGCCGCAATGGTTTTGAACTGGAAGGATGCCTGAAACAAGCGGAGTTTCTCAACGGGGAGTATTACGACGTTAACCTGTACGCCCGCATTATCGAGAACGCCTCAGAGTAACCCTGCCAACGGTGTTCGTGTAATATGCTGTTCACCGTTAACCACTTTTGGGCCACGCAGATGGATGCTGTCGCCATCGAAGGTTTCGATCGTCGCCCGATCGGTGATTTCCACATGATGCTCAATCAGCACGTCCCCCAGAATGCGGGCATGGCCTTCGATCAGGATATGATCGTCAAGCAGGACCGGGCCGCCGCGTAGTTCGGCATGACCACCGACCAGAACGTGATGTTTCAATACGCAGTTACCTTCAACCGTCGCGTGCTCCGCCACCTGAGCACTGTAACGCAGCGTAGGGATGGCATCTTCCTCCGTTCCCGCAATAACGCGGGCGTGACCGTACACTTTGGCACAGTCGCAAAGCCAGACGTTATTCTCTTCATTTCCTTCGACGATCGCGAAATCAAACACTTCCGCGCGGTGTTCAATAAACGCCTGGGTGACTATCGCATCACCGTAGATTTGCGCCTGGTGCACAATGCGCGAGCTGCTGACGGTGGCGCGATCGTAGATTTGCAGCGTCAGGTCGCTTTCCTGGGTTAGGCCTTTTGCGGCGATAATCTCCGAATGGTGCAGAATACGAGCGTCGCCAGACAGATGACATTCACCGCGAACGACCGAATTCTGCACGGTGACGTTGTTGCTTATCCGGGCGCCGTGACTGACCTCGGCCAGATCAATCCAGACGTTATCACCGATTTGCGCACGATCTCTGATGATGCAGGCCTGGGTGATGCGGGCGTTGCCTGAAATCATCGCCCCGGCGAATGCGAGGGCATTCTCGTCGTAAATCCAGCAGTGTCCTTCTTGCGCCAGCACGCTTTCATCGTCTACCCAGCCGCCAGTGGTTCCGGCTTTGACGTCGTTAAAGTCGGTAAGGGCAATGATCTGGCGCAGCAGGACGCTTTTCTTGTGGCCGTTATCCTGATAACTAAAGGCACGCGATTCTTCACTCAGGTGATATTTGCTCATGGGGAATTTCCCTTTGCTCGCTTAAGATAACCGTAGCAAATTTTTCAGCACTGGCTAAACAGGGCGAAATTCCATAAAATGCATTTAAAATATACTTTATAAATTAAACAAAATGAGTAAGAACAAGCAGAGCGACCGGGTGCTCAATCTTCCGGCTGGCTATTTTGGGATGGTACTGGGCACCATTGGCATGGGCTTCGCGTGGCGCTATGCCAGCCATATCTGGCCCGTCAGTCACTGGATTGGCGATGGCCTGGTGATCCTGGCAATGATCATCTGGAGCTTGCTGACGCTTGCCTTTCTTAACCGTCTGCTGCGTTTTCCACAGAGCGTACTGGCGGAGGTACGGCATCCGGTAAAGAGCAGTTTTGTCAGCCTTTTTCCTGCGACCACGATGCTGGTGGCGATTGGTTTTGTCCCCTGGTGTCGTGGGTTAGCCGTGGGATTGTTCAGCATTGGCGTCGTGGTGCAACTGGCTTATGCCGCATGGCAAACGGCGGGACTCTGGCGCGGTTCGCATCCTGAAGAGGCGACAACGCCGGGGCTGTATCTGCCGACGGTAGCGAACAATTTTATTAGCGCGATGGCCTGCGGCGCGTTGGGTTACAACGACGCCGGGCTGGTCTTTTTAGGAGCTGGCGTATTCTCGTGGCTGAGTCTGGAACCCGTTATTTTGCAACGTTTGCGCAGTTCCGGTGAATTACCGGCGGTACTGCGCACATCGCTGGGCATTCAGTTGGCTCCGGCGTTAGTGGCCTGTAGCGCCTGGCTGAGCGTCAACGGCGGAGAAGGCGATACGCTGGCAAAAATGCTGTTTGGCTATGGCTTGCTGCAACTGCTTTTCATGCTGCGCCTGATGCCGTGGTATCTGTCGCAGCCGTTTAATGCCTCTTTCTGGAGCTTCTCGTTCGGCGTTTCAGCGCTGGCGACGACAGGGCTGCATTTAGGGCACGCCAGCGCGTCGGGATTTTTTCATACGCTGGCGATTCCGTTGTTTATTTTTACCAATTTTATCATAGCGTTATTGCTCGTACGCACGTTTGCGCTGCTGATGCAGGGGAAACTTCTCGTGCGCACAGAACGCGCCGCATTACTGAAATCTGAGGATAACTAATGACCCTTCGTGACGAAAATTACTTTACTGAAAAATACGATTTAACCCGCACGCACTCCGACGTCGTTGAGGCGGCAAAGGTGGTCGCGCCGGGTAAAACGTTGGATCTGGGCTGCGGAAATGGCCGTAATAGCCTCTATCTGGCAGCGAACGGCTATGACGTTACCGCCTGGGATAAGAATCCGATGAGCATCGCCAACGTTGAGCGCATCAAAGCGGCGGAAGGGCTGGAAAACCTGCAAGCAAAGGTAGTTGACCTTAACGCGTTAAGCTTCGAAGGCGACTACGATTTTATTCTCTCAACGGTCGTGATGATGTTCCTGGAAGCGAAAACCATTCCGGGGCTGATTGCCAATATGCAGCGCTGCACCAAACCGGGCGGGCATAACCTGATTGTGGCGGCAATGGATACGGAAGATTTCCCCTGCACCGTGGGTTTCCCGTTTGCGTTTAAAGAAGGGGAACTGCGCCGTTACTACGAAGGCTGGGAATTGCTGAAATACAACGAGGATGTGGGTGAACTTCACCGCACGGACGCCAACGGCAACCGCATCAAACTGCGTTTTGCGACGCTGCTGGCGCGTAAAAGCGCATAACGCAATTTTACGATAGCGTTGCAGGCCTGATACGGCCTGCAACTCGCCGTGTTGAATTTGTGCTGGCGATACCATTTATAGTCCATCCAGATTAGTTTCCTTTTGCTACTATTCCAATTGCATATCTGCAAAAACAAAAGGGATAGTTTCCATGCGTACTCATACTTTATTTAAAGTTGCAGTGCTTTCTGGCTTATTGGCTTTATCTGGCTGTGCGTCAAAAATCACTCAGCCGGATAAATATTCTGGGTTCTTAAAAGATTATTCAGGGCTGAAAGAAACAACCTCCGCAACGGGAAAACCGGTGCTCCGTTGGGTTGACTCCAGCTTTGATGAGTCTAAATATGACAGCATCGTCTGGAACCCGATAACCTACTATCCGGTGCCAAAACCCACGACGCAGGTCGGGCAGCAGGTTCTGGATAAATTACGAAGCTATACCGATACCCAACTGAAAACGGCCATTGAGAAACGTAAACCTCTGGTAACGACCCCAGGGCCGCGTAGCCTGATTTTCCGCGGCGCGATAACCGGCGTTGATACCAGCAAAGAGGGGCTGCAATTCTATGAAGTGGTGCCGGTCGCCCTGGTGGTTGCGGGTACGCAGATGGCGACAGGTCATCGCACAATGGATACGCATCTTTACTTTGAAGGCGAGCTGATTGATGCCGCCACCAATAAACCGGTGGTGAAAGTGGTTCGTCAGGGCGAGGGTAAAGACCTGAGCAACGAAAATACGCCGATGGCGTTTGAAACGTTGAAAGAAGTGATTGATGACATGGCGACTGATGCCACCATGTTTGATGTCGGTAAAAAATAAGTTCACGCGCCATCTTTGGATGGCGCGTTTTTTTATGCCGCCCGGCGACGGTAAATTAACTTACTCATTAACGCCTCTGGACGGGTGAACATCACCAGATTTCCAACCAGAATCAGCACTAATCCAACAACGGCATTCATTTTCCAGACGTAACCTTCGTAGAGTGTGGATATTGTCAGCGCCACCAGAGGAAACAGCAGCGTACTGTAGGCCGCGTTGCCAGGGCCGATGCGTCCCACCAGAGTAAAATACGCGCCAAACGCGATAACGGAACCGAATATTGCCAGATACAGCAGGGCGCCGAGGTAGCTCAACGTCCATTGCGGCGTGAAGTTATCGCCGCGTATACAGGCAATGGCGGCGATCAGCAGCGTGCCGTACAGCATCGCCCAGCTGTTGGTGGTCATGACTTCCAGACCTTTTCTCTGATGGCGCATGCTGATCATATTGCCCAAAGAGAAGCCAAACGTTCCCAGCGCGCTCAGACCAATCCCCAGTAACAGCGAGTGGTTCCAGCCGCTGTTGGCCAGATCCTGCCAGAACAACGTGATAATGCCCGTTAATCCCAGACCGGCAGCGTAATAAAAGCGTAGCGGCGGTTTATGCCCGAAGAACACAAAGCTGTTAACCGCATTGAACAGTACGGCCATTGAGAAAATGACGGACTCCAGCCCCGTATTGATCCAGGCGGCGGCGCTATAAAAACACCAGAAATTAAAGCAGAAGACGCATCCGCCCTGTAACAGGCAAAACAGGTGGTCGCGCCCGGATAATTTTCGTAATTTCCCGCTCGCCAGCAGGATGAGCATCATTAACGCGCTGGCGACGGCAAACCGCCAGAAAATGGACACGGGCGCCGATACCGGGCCTTGTTGCAGATAAATCGCAATCCAGGTGGTTCCCCAAATGACAACCACCAGACAGTATAATAATGCGTTCATAACACTCTCTTCTTTATCTTTATTATCCGAAGAAGGAATGTGACATGTAAAAAATGCGCGCGCTTGCACCGGTTTGCGGATGACTTGCAAAATCTTGCGCTTTTTTGCCGCTGTCTGAGCGGTGAGGGCTGGAAACGGGTCGTGGCTGTTATAGACTGAGATTCTACTTATTACTGCTTTGTGATGTGATGGTATGTCTCAGTCTTATGATGCCTTTGAAAATTTACGCAAACATAATGCCGTGCTGCATGACTCGGTTGCGTTGCATTCGGGTGTCCAGCTGGCGGCATGGTCAAATAAACGTGACAACATTACGCAATATTGCGATCACCATACTCTCAGCCTGTATGTCGCTGACGGCTACGAGAGCTACCACAAAACGCCGGGCGGCTGGAAGAATGGCGGGGGGCCGGATCGCTTCTGTCTGATGCCAAAAGAGAGTGAGTCCGTCTGGGATATTCGCGACGACCTGTCGTTTGTCCATCTCTACTGTACAGATGCCCATCTGCGGGATGTTGGGGAAAAGGTCTGGGATAAAAGCCCGTACAGCTTTACCCTGGATGAGCGCACCTTTGGCAACGATCCGGGAATAACGGCGGTTTATCGCCAGTTCCTGCTGGGAAATGACTGGCAGCAATCGGCGAATCATATGACTCTCAGCGCCGCCTCGTCACTGCTGTTGACGCATCTGGTGCAGCATTACAGTAACGTGCAGTGGCGTCTCCCGACGGTTACTGGCGGGTTGGCGCCCGCCACGCTGCGCAATGTGCTGGCGTACATTGAAGCGCATCTTGCTGAGCCGCTGACGCTAAGCGACCTGGCGCGCGAGGCGGCATTGAGCGAATTTCATTTCGCCAGAATGTTTCGCCAGTCGATGAACATGGCGCCGCACCAGTACGTGATGCAGCGGCGTATGGCGCTGGCACAGCAATGGGTCTGTCATTCAACCCGTTCGCTGTCAGAGATCGCGATGGCCTGCGGATTCAGTTCGGCGAGCCATTTCAGCAATCGCTTTAAGCAGGTGACCGGTAAGACGCCGTCGCAGTTACGCGCGGCGAGCAAACGATAGCACCCCGTAGCAGACGCCTCCGACTACCAGTCCCCAAAACGCAGAGCCAATGCCCAGCAGCGTCAGCCCGCTTGCGGTGACGAGAAAGGTCACGATAGCGGCATCACGCTCCGTTTCATTAAGCAATGCCTGGTACAGACTGCCGCTGATTGTTCCCAGCAGCGCCAGCCCGGCCAGCATCTGAATCCAGCTTACGGGCAGGGCGGCCATCAGAGCGGTGACGGAACCGCCGAACAATCCCGCCAGCAGATAGAACCCGCCTGCGACAGCCGCAGCCAGCCAGCGACGCCCGGCGTCCGGGTGCGCTTCGGGACTCTGGCAAATGGCGGCGGTAATAGCGGCAATGCATATGGAGTAGACGCCAAAAGGAGATAAAACCAGCGCCAGCAGCCCTGTAAATACGATCAGCGGCGAAACCGGAAGGGAGTAACCGGAGGCTTTCATCGTGGCGATACCGGGCGCGTTTTGTGACGCCATTGTCACCAGAAACAGTGGAATGGCGACGCCGAGGCTATGAGCAAGCGAGAAATGGGGCGCGATAAACGCCGGTAGCACCGGGGAGAAGGTTATGCTGGACGTGACAATGTCACCTTTCATGCTTGCAACCAGAATACCGACAACCATTGCGGCGATAACCGCATAGCGCGGCGCCAGCACTTTCAGCGCTAACCACGCCAGCAGCATACTGCCGCACAGAAACAGCTCGCCATCCAGATGACCGAACGCCTGCAAACCAAAACGCAATAAAATACCGGCCAGCATCGCGGCGGCAAGAGAATGCGGAATCACCTGCATTAAGCGGGCAAACAACCCGGTTACGCCGCACAGGACGATTAACGCATTCGCGACAATAAATACGCCGATGGCCTCCGCCAGCGTGAGCCCCTGCAAGCCGGTAACCAGTAACGCGGCGCCGGGCGTTGACCATGCCGTCAGTACCGGAGCACGATACCATAGGGTTAGCGCCAGCGTACTGATGCCCATCGCGATGCCAAGCGCCGTCATCCATCCGGCAATTTGTCCGGTTGATGCGCCGGCGGCAATAGCGGCTTGCCAGATGATTGCCGCTGAGCTTGCATAGCCGACCAGGACCGCAACAAAACCAGACAACACGGTTGGCAGAGGAAGTGAAAACGAACGCATAATTGCCCCTTGTGCGTTATAACGGTCACAAACTGTAGCATTGAGCGCTATAGCGCACAAGTGATAGACTGCGGCTTTACCGGAGGAGAAAAATGGACAACCTGACCCATTATCTGGCGACGACGCTGAAGGCGCTGCGCCAACAGCGAGAATGGAGTCTGTCGCGTCTGGCGGAAGCGACAGGGGTTTCAAAAGCAATGCTCGGCCAGATAGAGCGCAACGAATCCAGCCCGACGGTATCGACATTATGGAAGATTGCCACCGGATTGAATGTCCCGTTTTCAACGTTTATCTCCCCGCCGGAAGCGGAGGATCTCCCGACCTTCGACCCGCAGCAGCAGGCAATGGTGATCACGCCGCTGTTTCCGTGGGACCCGCAGCTCTGTTTTGACCATTTTTCAATATTGATGGCCCCGGGCGCGCTTAGCGAATCGACGCCGCATGAGGCAGGCGTCATCGAACATGTGGTGGTGATTCAGGGAACGCTGGATATGTGTATTGCCGGGGAATGGCGCACGCTCAAATCCGGCGAAGGCGTGCGTTTTGCGGGAGATGCCGCCCATGCGTATCGCAATAACAGCGACCAGACGGTTCACTTTCACTCCTTGATCCATTACCCACATAGTTAGACGGGAAAAGTATTCCGAAACGTCGCGCTTCTGACTACAATAGCCGCCATTTTGCTGTTATTGGATGATATTAACCGTATGCGCCAGCAACCTCATCACCTTGAACTGTTAAGTCCGGCACGCGATACCGCCATTGCTCGTGAAGCGATCTTACATGGCGCCGATGCTGTTTACATCGGCGGGCCTGGCTTCGGCGCGCGGCATAATGCCAGTAACAGCCTGAAAGATATCGCGGAACTGGTGCCTTTTGCGCATCGCTATGGCGCGAAGATCTTTGTGACGTTAAACACCATTCTGCATGATGATGAGCTTGAGCCCGCGCAACGGCTGATTACCGATCTGTACCAGACCGGCGTCGATGCGCTGATTGTGCAGGATATGGGCATCCTGGAACTGGACATTCCTCCCATTGAACTGCATGCCAGTACGCAGTGTGATATCCGCAGCGTTGAAAAGGCGAAATTCCTTGCCGACGTCGGTTTCACCCAGATTGTGCTGGCGCGCGAACTGAGTCTGAGCCAGATCCAGGCGATTCATCAGGCCACCGACGCTACTATTGAGTTTTTCATCCACGGCGCGCTGTGCGTGGCTTATTCCGGGCAGTGCTATATCTCTCATGCGCAGACCGGTCGCAGCGCTAACCGTGGCGACTGCTCTCAGGCCTGTCGCCTGCCGTACACCTTAAAAGACGATCAGGGGCGGGTGGTCTCGTACGAAAAACACCTGTTGTCGATGAAAGATAATGACCAGACGGCCAATCTGGGCGCGTTGATCGATGCCGGCGTGCGCTCCTTCAAAATTGAAGGACGCTACAAAGACATGAGCTATGTGAAGAACATCACGGCGCACTATCGCCAGATGCTGGATGCGATTATCGAGGAGCGTGGCGACCTGGCGCGGGCTTCCGCCGGTCGTACTGAGCACTTTTTTATTCCTTCTACGGATAAAACCTTCCATCGCGGCAGTACCGACTATTTTGTTAACGCCCGTAAAGGGGATATCGGCGCGTTCGATTCGCCAAAATTTATTGGTTTGCCGGTAGGCGAAGTCGTCAAAGTGACAAAAGATCACCTGGACGTTGAGGTGACGGAACCGTTATCCAACGGCGATGGCCTGAATGTGCTGATCAAACGTGAAGTGGTGGGATTTCGCGCTAATACGGTGGAAAAGACGGGGCAGAACCGTTATCGCGTCTGGCCGAATGAAATGCCGTCCGACCTGCATAAAGTGCGCCCGCATCATCCGCTGAACCGTAATCTCGACCACAACTGGCAGCAGGCGTTAACCAAAACCTCCAGCGAACGCCGGGTGGCGGTGGATATCGCGTTAGGCGGCTGGCAGGAACAGCTAATTCTGACGCTGACCAGCGAAGAGGGCGTGAGCGTCACCCATACGCTGGAGGGTCAGTTTGACGAGGCGAACAACGCCGAAAAAGCGTTGAACAACCTGAAAGAAGGCGTGGCGAAGCTGGGACAGACGATGTACTACGCGCGTAATGTCGAGGTGAATCTCCCCGGCGCACTGTTCGTGCCGAACAGTTTACTCAACCAGTTCCGTCGCGAAGCGGCAGAGATGCTGGATGCGGCGCGTCTGGCGAACTATCAACGCGGCAGCCGTAAGCCGGTGGCGCAACCAGCCCCGGTCTACCCGGAAACGCATTTGAGCTTCCTGGCTAACGTCTACAATCACAAAGCGCGCGCGTTTTATCATCGCTACGGCGTCCAGCTGATCGACGCGGCGTATGAGGCGCACCAGGAGAAGGGCGATGTGCCGGTGATGATCACCAAACATTGTTTGCGCTTTGCCTTTAACCTGTGCCCGAAACAGGCGAAAGGGAATATCAAAAGCTGGAAAGCAACGCCGATGCAACTGGTGCACGGCGATGAAGTATTGACGCTGAAGTTTGATTGCCGTCCGTGCGAAATGCACGTTATCGGCAAGATCAAAAATCATATTCTGAAAATGCCCTTGCCCGGCAGCGTTGTCGCCTCCGTAAGCCCGGAAGAACTGATGAAAACGCTGCCAAAACGTAAAAACTAAGTCAGCGGCTGGCCGGGAACGCTGAGCGTCACCCGGCCACGCCTGATGTACCTTAAACCCCCTCTCACCATAGTTAACCTTCCCGCAAAACTGGAACCGGCTTTCCGGTTTTTGAGTGTTAATCAGCCAAAAGCCATTTCGGGGTGTATAACATTCAAAAAAAGAGAAAAGGTAAACAAAAATGTTTACCTTATGGTTATAATACATGGCAGGGAGGCACGGTGAAGCAGAGCGAGTTCAGACGCTGGCTTGAATCTCAGGGAGTCGATGTAACAAATGGAACGAATCATTTGAAGTTGAGATATCACGACAAACGAAGCGTCATGCCCAGACATCCTGGTGATGAAATTAAAGACACCCTGCGTAAAGCAATACTAAAGCAGCTTGGTTTGAATTAATCATCAGATATATAAGGTTGATCACATGAGAGCGTTACCAGAAACTATGCGTTATCCCGTCAATCTCATTCCCGCAGAAGAAGGGGGTTATGTTGTGTCGTTCCCGGACATTCCAGAAGCGTTAACACAAGGTGACACCCGCCATGAGTCTCTCGAAGCCGCGCAGGGCGCATTAGTCACCGCCTTTGAATTTTATTTTGAAGATAACCAGCCAATTCCTTTACCTTCAATGGTTGATGACGCTGATGATTATGTGGAGATTCCTCTTAGCATTGCGTCTAAAGTCCTTTTGTTGAATGCGTTCCTTGAATCAAAAATCACGCAGCAGGAGCTGGCGAGGCGCATTGGCAGACCCAAGCAGGAAATTACCCGACTATTCGACTTAAAACACGCAACGAAAATCGATGCTGTACAGATTGCGGCCAGAGCATTGGGTAAAGAGTTATCGCTGACTATGCTTTAGCTTTTCCGGTTGTTCCAGCAGGCATTACATATTGTGTGAAATAAAAAAACGATGAAGAAATATCAGCGACTGGCGGAACAAATTTGCGATCAAATCGCCTCCGGCGTGTGGCAGCCTGGCGATCGATTACCCTCCTTGCGTGAGCAGGTGGTCAGCAGCGGCATGAGCTTTATGACCGTAGGACACGCGTATCAGTTGCTGGAAAGCCAGGGGCGCATTATTGCGCGTCCGCAGTCGGGTTATTACGTGGCGGCGCGCCCGGTGCGCCAGCCTGCGATGCCGCCCGTGCAGGTAATGCGCGATGAATCCGTTGATATTAATACCTATATTTTCGAAATGTTGCAGGCCAGCCGGGATGCGTCGGTGATGCCGTTCGCCTCAGCCTTTCCAGACCCGCGTCTGTTTCCGTTGCAGCAGCTTAACCGTTCCCTGGCGCAGGTCAGTAAAACCGCCACGGCCATGAGCGTGATTGAGAACCTGCCGCCGGGGAACAGCGAGCTGCGCCATGCCATCGCCCGACGCTATGCGCAGCAGGGAATTACCGTCTCTCCTGATGAAATCGTCATTACCGCCGGGGCGCTGGAAGCCCTGAACCTCAGCCTTCAGGCGGTTACCGAACCGGGCGACTGGGTTATTGTGGAGAATCCCTGCTTTTATGGCGCGTTACAGGCGCTGGAGCGACTCCGCCTGAAAGCGCTTTCTGTCGCCACGGATGTAAAAGAGGGGATCGATTTAGCTGCGCTGGAACAGGCATTACAGGAGTATCCGGTGAAGGCGTGCTGGCTGATGACCAATAGCCAAAACCCGCTCGGCTTCACCCTTAGCCCGGAGAAAAAAGCGCGGCTGGTCGCGTTACTGGATCAGTACAACGTCGTGCTGATTGAGGATGACGTGTACAGCGAGCTCTATTTTGGCCGCGACAAACCGCTGCCTGCCAAAGCCTGGGATCGCCACGACAAAATATTGCATTGCTCGTCATTCTCGAAATGTCTGGTTCCCGGTTTTCGTATCGGTTGGGTTGCAGCGGGAAAGTACGCCAGACAAATTCAGCGGCTACAGCTGATGAGTACGCTATCCACCAGTTCACCAATGCAGCTTGCTCTGGTCGATTACCTTTCGACACGCCGCTATGACGCGCATTTGCGTCGTCTGCGCCGCCAGTTGGCGGAGCGAAAACAGCAGGCCTGGCAAACGCTGCTGCGCCATCTGCCCGCTGAGGTGAAGATTCACCACAATGACAGCGGCTATTTTCTCTGGCTGGAACTGCCCGAATCTCTTGATGCCGGGGAACTCAGTGCGCAGGCTCTGGCGCATCAGATCAGTATCGCCCCTGGTAAAATGTTTTCGACCTCTGATACCTGGTCGCATTTTTTCCGGTTTAATACCGCATGGGGGTGGGGAGAAAGAGAGGAGCAGGCGGTATCTCAACTGGGGAAACTTATTCGCGATATGCTGAAATAAAATACGCGTTGCCATCTTTTGGTTTTAGCCAAAATAGAGAAAACGTATCGATTATCAGGGCAGAACGTTATTTATCGCTGACTCGCCATAGGAAATATCAATACCCCCCGTCTTTTCCATCCTCAGCCTAACTCCTTGTCTATACTCCGAAAGATGGAACATGTGCGCCGCGTGGAGCTGCGTAATGCGCGTCAGCTCACAACCTGATTAAAATTCCTTATCCCAACAGGTGCGCGGCAGACCCGCCGACTATTTTTAGGAAAGGACATATATTTACGGCAAGGCTGCCGCTCAATATTTTGCGACAGGAGTAAGATGTATGCCACATCAATTACTGATTAACGGCGAGCTGGTCAGCGGTGAAGGTGAAAAACAGCCCGTCTACAACCCGGCGACGGGCGAGGTGATTCTGGAGATTGCAGAGGCGTCGCCCGCACAGGTAGATGCCGCCGTTCGCGCCGCAGACCGGGCATTCGCGGAATGGGGGCAAACCACGCCAAAAGCCAGAGCGGAGCTGCTGCTAACGCTGGCGGACGTGATTGAGGAAAATGCGCAGACATTCGCCGAACTGGAGTCGCAAAACTGCGGGAAGCCGCTGCATTGCGCGCTCAATGATGAGATCCCGGCGATTGTCGATGTATTTCGCTTCTTTGCCGGCGCCGCACGCTGTCTGAACGGCCTGGCGGCGGGGGAGTATCTGGAAGGGCATACCTCGATGATCCGCCGCGATCCGGTTGGGGTCGTCGCCTCGATCGCGCCGTGGAACTATCCGCTGATGATGGCGGCCTGGAAACTGGCGCCAGCGCTGGCGGCGGGTAACTGTGTGGTGATAAAACCGTCTGAAATCACGCCGCTGACGGCATTGAAGCTGGCGGAGTTTGCGAAGGATATTTTCCCGCCAGGCGTGCTTAACGTGCTGTTCGGGCGGGGCAAGACGGTCGGCGATCCACTCACCGGGCATGAAAAAGTACGGATGGTCTCCCTGACCGGCTCGATTGCGACGGGCGAGCACATTATTCAACATACCGCGCCCTCCATTAAGCGCACGCACATGGAATTAGGCGGTAAGGCTCCGGTGATTGTCTTTGATGATGCCGATCTGGATGCCGTTGTCGAAGGTGTGCGAACGTTCGGTTTCTACAATGCCGGGCAGGATTGTACGGCGGCCTGTCGTATCTATGCGCAAAAAGGGATCTATGACGCGCTGGTTGAGAAACTCGGCGCGGCGGTCGCCAGCCTGAAAACCGGTTCGCCAAACAACGAATCGACTGAGCTTGGGCCGCTCAGCTCGCAGGCGCACCTTGAGCGAGTGACAAAAGCGGTGGAAGAGGCGAAAGCGCTCGGACATATCAACGTGGTGACCGGCGGCCAGAAACTGGACGGCGCAGGATACTATTTTGCGCCAACGCTGCTGGCCGGCGCAAAACAGGAGGACGCCATCGTGCAGCGAGAAGTGTTCGGCCCGGTTGTCAGCATGACGGTGTTTGATGATGAAGAGCAGGTGCTGGCGTGGGCAAATGATACTCAGTACGGGCTGGCATCATCCGTCTGGACGAAAGATGTGGGTCGGGCGCATCGCCTGAGCGCGCGATTGCAGTATGGCTGCACCTGGGTTAATACGCATTTCATGCTGGTGAGCGAGATGCCGCACGGTGGGCAAAAACGCTCGGGCTACGGCAAGGATATGTCACTTTATGGGCTGGAAGACTATACGGTTATCCGCCACATAATGGTTAAACATTAAGGATAATTTACCGTTCCGGCGCGGTATGGGAAGATCGTAAATCGATGGCAGAGAGGAGGAACGCTCTCTGCCAGTATGCGCAGCAAGCACTCAGTACATCAGGCAAACCAGCCGAATCTCAATGAGATAAGGCCAAAAAGTCCAATAGCAGCAAAGACATTTATCAGCACCACGGTTTTACTGGAAACATTCATTTTTGCCACCTTTCGTTATGACCCCTTTGTGTATAGTACGGGTTCAGGCAATCCGCAATAAGACAAAATATGAACATGGTGAATGGTGCCGCTATTTCAGCGTTTTGCTGAATAGTACGGATAAAACTTGATGTACGTCAAAAAAAAGAGCATATTGCGCGCGTTTTTCCCCTCTGGTTCGGATGCCCGAAATGTCGCTCTACCAAAAAATGTTGGTTTTTTACGCAGTGATGGCGGCGATTGCCTGCCTGATTACCTGGTTTCTTTCCCACGATAAAAAACGTATCCGCTTTCTGAGCGCCATTCTCGTGGGCGCAACCTGGCCGATGAGTCTGCCCGTCGCATTGTTATTTTCGTTGTTTTGATGAGATGAAGATTGCCGGATGGCGGGCGAGCGCCTTATCCGGCTTACGATGTTGCGTAGCGCCATCAGGCATTGAGCAGCGCCATCAGCCGTTTTTTGTCGGCGTCGGACACATCCTGCGGATGCTGATACCCCTTATTTTCATTTGCCCGGGTATAGAGCGCGACCAGCCAGTCATACACATAGCGACTGGCGGCATGTACCGGCTGTTCATCCAGTTGGGTGAGCCGGGCCATCGGTTGCAGGCGAGGCGCACTGAAGATCGCCGATCCTTTCTGGAACCGGCTGGCGGGTCGGGCGTCCTCCGCCACATTTTCGTAGCCAAGCCAGGCGATAAAGTTACCGATCCCGGCATGCAGCTGCGCGCCGCAAACCTCTTCACGCTGCATAATCTGCTGTAACTGCTGAGGCACGTTAAGCCGATAGCTGGCGGTAATCAGAATATCCACGACCAGCCTGAGCGTATGCGACTCCAGACCTAAACGACGGGCGTTGCTCTCATTTCGGCTCCACTGGCGCACATGGTTAATCCACATTTTGTGGGCCAGATACCCTGTCTCTTTGTTTTCTGCCGGGCGGGGAGCGTCTGGCTCATCCGCAAACAGATCGATCTCTTCATTAAACAGGCCGCTGACCTGCTCCTCGCGCGGCTGCTGGATACGCAAAAGCGACTCAAAATGGTGTATCGGCGGCAGAAGCCCGTCGAGCAACTCGCCATGCCGGGCGGCTTGCCCCTGAAGCTGGCGAATAACGGATTCCGTCGCCTTATTGCCGCTGTCTTTTGGGGTGATATGGCTCAACAGCAGGTCATGAAGCTGTTGTTGATGCTGCTCACACAGGGAGGCCAGCCGCGCCTGGCGCTGTAACGGCGATGTCGCCTGTGACAGCCATTCCACCAGACGCTGCAAGCTGTGTTTATCTAGCGCCTGAAGGGTGCCCCAGTGAAGGCCGGGTTTCCCCATTAACTGCTGCACGGCTTCATCAAGATTCTGCTGCGTTGTGAAACGCGCATCCTGCGGCGTAATGGCCCAGACCACGCCCGGTAGCGCGGCGTCGCGCAGCGGTTGTGTATCGTTCACCCAGCCCAGCAGCGTGCGGGCGGCAGCGGGCGTCTGCGATCGGGCGGAGGTGGCATTGCAAATGACCAGCACATCGGGCTGCAAATGTTGGCGATAATGTTCCAGCATCCAGCCGAGTTTTGCCCGCCAGAGTGGATGCGGGTGCGCATCCGGCGCCAGCGGAATATCAAGCAGATCGACATTATCCAGCGCCGTGTTTTCAACGCTAAGCACCAGTTCACGCGTCAGCAAAGCCAGTGAATCCAGAGATAGGCTCACCGCATTGAGTAACTGATGGTGCTCAACAGGATGTACAACGACGTCGCTCTGCGCGTCGTTGCCGGATAACGCGCCCTGGGTCAGAAAACTTTCTGCCGGAAGGCCAAAATGATCGACCAGCAGACTCAACGGCGCCGCTAACTCTTGCGCATGGCCGGTCTGTTGCAGCGTACGCGCCAGCGTTAGCCACTGTTGCGTTAATTCAGGCTGTTCGCCCCAGAGTAATGCCCAGGCGCTGGCGCGGGTCGTCAGATCCACCGAGGGCAGCAGGGAGGCGAACTGATGCCAGAGCGCATCGTCGATTTGCTGTTGCCCGACAGGAACGCAGGCGCGCCAGAAACGGGCAATGGCGGCGACGTCCTCTGCGGTCACGCCCTGAACCGGCTGACGCTGACGCAGCGCCTGCCACTTTTCTAACCGCGTCTCAATAATGGATTTTTCGACCTGCCGGTTATCGGGCGAGGCGCTGGCCCAGGTGATAAACAGTTGTACCAGTTCAGCTTCACTGATGAGCCGCAGACGTAGCGGCCATTCGCTATCAACCGCCGCGCTTTCATCCTGCGTAAAACGGATCGCCATATTGGCTGGCGCATGGCCTGGGTTGATATGGGTAAAATAGTCAAAGCAGCGATCCGGCGTGGCGATGTTCAGTTTTCCCTCGCCGTTACCGCACAGCGCGCCAAGCAGATGCGCTTTTGAGGATTGTGAATGGCCATACAGACCGATGCTGCCTCTTGCCTGTTGCGCGGCATTCAGCGCCGATTCACCGGCGGCGGCGAGTGTGAGCTGCGCCAGCAGGGCGTCCGCTTCATCATCCAGGCGTACTGCGTGCTGACGTGTATGGTTAACCCACGCAATGGCGGCCTGTGTGGTGTTTAACGTCTTGCTCATTTCAGGTACACGCTCCCGCTGTCGATCCAGTAGTGGCTGCCGCTATGACGACGGTCGGCCAGGGTATTCAGTTTTAAGGTCAGGGCATTCGCGGCGACGGGCGTTCCATCCTGTAGCCAGGCGTCACTCAGCACAAACGATTCCGGCCCCGTCTCTTTGTTCCCGCCGCGCAGTTGCAGCCGGACATTGAGAACGCCATCACCGGCGATGGTTTTCGCCAGCTCTGCTGAGTTAATGCCCAGGGTATAGAGTGGGGTCGCGGGCCAGCGGCTGTTCGCCAGTTGGCGGAAACCGAGCGTCACATTGCCGCGAAGCGGGAAGTGCAGACGGGTATCCAGCTTCGCGCCGGGTTTATCGAGGTCGATCTCCTGATACCAGACGTTTTCATCACGCAAGGTATTGACCGTGTTATCCAGAACGCCGAGATAGCGTACGGTGGAATAGGCGCCGATATCGGCGGCTTTAAAGTTAAAGCGCGGTAGCCGTAAATCCAGCGCCAGGCTGCACAGCATTGCCCCCACGGCGGCGGTTGATTTCGGGTTGCCAATCCGCCCCTGTTGGCTGAAGGGATACCATTCATGGACGCGATACTTGTCCATCCAGACGATGCGGTTAACGGGAACCGGCTGTAAATGGCGGATCAGCGCCTGCACGCCGGGCAGGCAGGTTGGTCTGCCCGTCACCAGCAGAATGTCGCAGCGGTAATGAGAAATCGCTTCGCAAACGGCATGCAGCGGCGAGGTCAGGGTAAACTGACCGGCCAGTAATGCCTCCTGTAAGTGACTGAACTGCACCTGCAACGGTACGCTCAGCAGATCGAACGCCGGTGAGCCTGAAGGCAGCGCATGGTCGATCGCCTGCTGGATGTAATTCATCACGTTGCGCGTAGGGCGTTGAGTCAGCAGTTCGCCGAAGGTCGCGTGTAGACCCGCGAGCGGATCGTTAACATCGCTCTGTTCCCAGGCGGCCAGTACGGCGTGCCCCAGCGGCATAAACAGCTGTAGCGCCGTTTGTTGACGCAAAATCGCCTGCGTATCAATGCGGCCTGAATCTCCAAACAGCGTTGCCAGCAGGGCGGCGGCGTCCGTCACGCCGGCCTGCTGTAAGCGGGTTTGCAGCGCAGGCAATATGCATTTCTGGATGACGTCCAGCAGCATGTCATCGCCCGCGACTTTAAACCCTTCACGGAACAGTAAGTGCGGGGTAATCTTGACGTTCGCGCCGACGCCGTCATCAAGCTGGTAGTGGACGACCGCCATATCCGTCGTGCCGCCGCCGATGTCGATAGACGCCACGCGTAGCGCCCGACCTTTGGTTTCGCCCGGTTCCGGCAAACGGTCCGGGCGAGCCAGGGCGTTGAAGAACGTCTCCGTGCGCCCGGCGTAATGGGAAATCGCTTCGTTATACAGCCATACCAGTTGTCCGCAGCTGGCTTCATCCCATTCCATCTGAATGTCCGGCACCGGAACAACGCTCTTTTCCTGCTGTTTACGGGAGGAAAAATCCTCATCCTGCGGATGCCAGCCCATCGCTTTCCATACCAGTGCGATGGCTTCGAACATACGCTGGCGGAAAATTTCGCGTTCCTGTTTCGGCATTGCCGATGGCAGGGTCAGAATCAGCGTGCGCAACTGACGCGGCGACGCCGGAAAACCGAGGCGTAACCGCGTCGCCACGCTGTTCATTTGCCCCAGCGCCTGCGACAGAATTTCGCACAGCATGTGCGTCATCAGCGTGCTGCGGCTGTACTGCGGCGAAAAGACCGGCAACCGGTCATCGGGCGGCAGGCTGAATAACGGTTGTCCGTCGTCATTCATCAGATTCATCAGCGGGAAGGCGGTGGCGAGCGGTTCTCGCTGCGTTTTGCTGTTCATCTGGCTGAAGCGCCAGTCCTGTAAAACCGGGGTTTCGTCCCACAAATAACGACGCGGGCTGGAGATCCCGCTGCTGCCTTCCGTTCCCAGACGCTGCATAGCCAGTTTGCGGGCTTCGTCGCCCACGCGCACAATCGATGGCCAGATAAAGGCGTCGGCGCGGCCGCTTTCAACCGAGAAATGCTGTTTGCCGAAACGCGCTTCAGAGAACTCCAGTCGGCTGGTGAACAGCGGATCGTTAAGACATTGCGGCTCACTTAAAGAGCGTACCTGTAATTCCGCCGTCTGGCGTAAACCGTCATTGGCGTCGCCGTGATCTTCAATCAATACGCCGCAGGTATGGGTATTGCCGACGTCCAGAATCAGATCTACCGGAATCGCAGGCGTGCTGAGCGTGTGGGTGACCAGCTTCACTTCTGGTACGGAAAGCTGTTCCCCCAGTAACGTCATCAGATTCAACCAGTGCGCCTGGTACTCAAAGTTACGCAGCGCCTGCTGAATCTCCTGCTCGGAGCGGTTCTCCTCCTGGGTGACGTGGTGAAGGAAGGATTCGCGCAGCCAGCCGTCAATCCACGTCTGGTCAAGAAAATCGGCAATTTCATCATCGCGCCAGGCCAGCGCGAACCGCGTGCCATTGAGCAGGTCGTTTTCGTTAGGTGCCAGCGCCGCCGGCGCGTTCTCGCTCAACTGGCTGTCCAGCGCCACGGTAATGCGGTGCGTATGGCCCGCGCTGTCGGGTTCAGGCAGCTTACGCACCTGTACGCGCGCCCAGTTGTCGGGGCCTTCCACAAACGTACGGGGAGGGTTAAAGCGCAGGAAAGGGAGCGGCAACCAGACGCCATCCAGCACATCCAGCGAATAGTGCAACATCTGGGTGCTTTCCGGTTTGACCACTTCAGGTTGCCCCCCCGTGCGCCCCGGTACCGTATAGCGCCCGTTGGTCAGATCAAAGTCGAGCCGGAGCAGGGGGCCGTTCGCCGTTTTACGCACGAAACGACCAAGATGGGCAGACTCCTGCGGCGTCAGGCCGAAGTCGAGGAATTGTACGCCGCTGTTTGCGATGAGCGTTACGCTTTGTTTGTAATCACACAGATTCACCAACATAAAATCAGGCACCTATCTTTTTGATCGTCAACGGGACTTCCGCATGGGCGTCATAACGCGCTGAGCAAGCCGCAACGTCATTCGTGCTGGCTTTACAGGTGATTTCCGGCATCGGGTAGCGCGAACCATCGGTGCAACGTGCGTGACCACGGCTCTTGATCATCAGCTCTCCGGTCTGATGCAGGCCGGAGAAAATGTCCGCCCGGCAGACGATGTTGTCACCGTGTACCACCCGGGCGGTGCCTTTATTGTTCTGGATCTGGTAACGCAGCGAAGGCGCTTTTCCGCTGACCGGATCTTTAACGTCAATCAGTACGCGCCAGTTTCCATTCAAAAAGCGCGTGACTCCCGCTTTCATCTGACCGGCATCCATCACCAGCGCATCTTTGGGGATGGCGGCGATCACCACCGGTTCATCTGCGGGCTTCGCTTTTTTCACCGGCGGAATCACTTCCGCCTGATGCAGCGGCAGTTGGGCAATCATCTTCGGCAACGGTTTACTGTCTACTTTCGCGGCGACAACCGGCGTACTGACCGTTGTGGCCTCGGCGACGGGGACAGACGGTTTCCACAACAGCGGCGCCGCAACGGCGGCGACAATCACGGCGGCAACCGGCAGGCTCCATAGCGGCAGACGCAAAGAGGGCTTCACGGGAGCGGTCGGAGATGGTGAAGGCGCCTGCGGTTCGCTGACAACAACAGGGGCGACCGGTTCAGGTTCGGGTTCCTGGGGGCGTTCAATCATCACCGGCATCAGTAATGGCTCATCGGAACGGGCAAACGTCACCTCTGGCAACGGCTCATCTTCCACCTCCTGCTCGGGTTCAGCGGCAGGCGGCAGAACGGGCGGAACATCAATGGCGCGCAGGCAGTCAAGCACGTCATCACGGGTGTTTTCATTAAGATTCACAAACCCCCAGAAGGTGATGACCGGTTTGCCATCAACCAGAAAAACGTGGTTTTCCCCAGGGAACTGAACCGCTTTTTCCAGCAGGGAACCGAACAGCTGCAACGAAGTTTTCCCGGATTGCAGACTTTTGCGGCTCAGCGCCGCCGCGTTTTCCAGTGTGCTGCTCAGGTAGCGCAGCGCCCGAAATCGCGCTTCTTCCTCTGCGGCCTTCCATGCGATGGCTTTTCCCTCTACCGGGGAATACCAGTCGACGCGATCGCCGCTGTCATTAATTTGCGGGATCGCCAGACAATCCACCATTGCCTGCTGTTTACGCAGACGAAGCGTTTCACGAATTTGCAATGCGGAATCAAATACGGCCTGACCGCCGCCGCCCACGGCCTGATAGTCGTCCAGATTGCCGCTACGTAAGAGAGTTTTTGCCACGTTGTTGTCCCTTAGACTTCTTCACGCATCTACTTTACGGATTACAAAGACAAGCAAACGGCGGAAGAGAGGCAAAAAGGGGCTAATTTTCATGGCATAGCGCCGGGGGAAAAATCTTGACGTTTTCAAAAAGACTTAAGGGAAATTATTTCACGCCGCAGGACGCATTCATTAGCGAAAAATACCAGAACGGAATAACCTGAGAGTGATTCGTTATTTGTCAGCTTTTGTAAGCTATGCTCATATGACTCTCTTTATAATCAAATGAAAAGGCTTATAACGATGTCCACAGGGAAAACGTTGCTCGCGCTGGCGCTCAGCGCACTTTTACCGGCAGGGGCGGCATTTGCGGCCAATACCGATACCATCATCTACTGTTCTGAAGCCTCACCCGAATCGTTTAACCCGCAAATCGCCAGTTCCGGCCCGTCATTCGTGGCCAGTTCGCAGGTGCTGTACAACCGACTGATCAATTTCGATCCGGTAAAAAATACGCCGGTGCCGTCGCTGGCGACCGACTGGACGATTTCCCCGGACGGGAAAACATACACGTTTACGTTGCGTCAGGGCGTGAAGTTCAACAGCAATAAATTCTTTAAACCGACGCGCGATTTTAATGCCGATGACGTTATTTTCTCGGTGCTGCGCCAGAAGGATGCAGATCATCCGTACCATAATGTGTCGCAGGGCAGCTACGAATACTTCAATGATGTCGGCCTCGATAAGTTGATTAAAGAGGTGAAAAAGGTCGACGATTATCACGTCCAGTTTGTGCTGAACGAACCCAATGCGGCATTCCTCGCTGACTGGGGCATGGATTTCGCCTCCATTCTCTCCGCAGAGTATGCCGATGCGATGCTGAAAAAAGGCACACCGGAAAACGTCGATAACTGGCCTGTCGGCACTGGCCCTTACGTACTGCAACACTACAAGCAGGATTCACAGATTCGCTACCTGGCGAACCCGAACTACTGGGATGGCGAAGTGCCGACCAGACATCTTATTTTCTCGATTACGCCTAACGCCCAGACGCGCCTGGCAAAACTGCAAACCAACGAGTGCCAGATTATTCCGGCGCCATCACCCGTACAGTTTGACGAGATTAAAAAGAATAACGCGTTAACGCTGCATTCGGTCGATGCGCTGAACGTCGGCTATCTGGCCTTTAATACCGAGAAAAAACCGTTTGATAACGTACTGGTGCGCCAGGCGTTAAATTACGCCACTGATAAAAAAGCCATTATCAACGCGGTGTTCCTCGGTTCCGGTACGGTGGCGAAATCGCCCATTCCGCCAAATATGATGGGCTTTAATAACAACCTGAAGGATTACGACTACGATCCGCAAAAAGCCAAAGATTTGCTGAAGCAGGCGGGGCTGGAGAAGGGGTTTGAGGCAACGCTCTGGTCGATGCCGGTGCAACGCCCTTATAACCCCAATTCCCGGCGCATTGCGGAAATGATCCAGAGCGACTGGGCAAAAGTCGGCGTGACGGCGAAAATTGTCTCTTACGAATGGGGAGAGTATCTGTCCGGGATGCGTAAAGGCGAGCACGATACCGCGCTGTTCGGCTGGATGTCTGACAATGGCGATCCAGATAACTTTGCCGATGTGCTGCTGGGCTGCAACAGCATAAAAACCGGCTCAAATGCCGCGCGCTGGTGCGATAAAGGGTATGATGATCTCGTCCAGAAAGCGAAACAGGTGAGCAAGCCGGAAGAACGTGCGCAGCTCTACCAGCAGGCGCAGGATATTTTCTATCAGCAAGCGCCGTGGATCGCGCTGGCAAACGGCAAAACGTTCTACGCCACACGCAGCAACGTAACCGGATACAGCGTAAGCCTGATGGGCAGTGATTTTTCAAAAGCTAAATTGAATTGATGGTTTAAGGAGAGTTTATGTCGCACCTGGAAGAGGTCACTGCGCGCGTAGATGCCGCTATCGAAGAGAGCGTCATTACCCATATGAACGAACTGCTGATCGCGCTGAGCGATGACGCCGAACTGAGCCGGGAAGATCGTTACACCCAGCAACAGCGGCTACGGACGGCGATTGCGCATCACGGTCGTCAGTACAAGGAAGATATGGAAGCGCGTCGCGAACAGCTTACCAAAGGCGGTAGCATTCTCTGACGTTGATAATCACGGCCTGTGAGGGATGTACAGGCCGGATAAGGCGTTTACGCCGCGACGCCGCCATCCGGCGAAGCGGCAGTTAAAACTGGCGTCTGGCGACCAGCCACGCGCCGATCACCAACAACACCGCGCCGCAAACCGGGCCTGCCAGCGCACGTAACGGCACGCCATGACTTCTCAAAATGTCCAATACCAGGCCGCCAATAAGCTGGCTGGCAACCAGAACCGCGATAGTCGTCGCCGCGCCAACGTACTGATACCCGCTAATACTGGCGAAAACGAAAAACGATCCGAGCAAGCCGGGAATCAACGTCCACCAGCGCACGCTGGAAGCCAGTTCGCTAAACCCCGCCGCGCCTTGTTTAAACCACAAAATGCTGACAAACAGGACAATCCCGACCAACGAGTTCAGCAGCATAGCGATGAGAATCGTTGACGAGTTCTGTGTGATGCGCACCATAAGCGTGTTTTGCACAACCAGCCCAATACCGGCGGCAATCAGAAAGGCGAGGGTCAGCGTCTGGTTCATTCGCGCGCATCCGGGTCGCGGCGATCGTCAAGCTGAAGCTGCATAAACGTCAGATCCAGCCAGCGGCCGAATTTGGTGCCAACCTGCGGCATTTGGGCGGTAATGCGGAACCCCAGCGTTTCGTGCAGATGCAGCGATGCCTGATTTTGCGACTCGATTCCGGCGACCATCACATGCTTGCCACATGCGCGCGCTTCCTCGATCAGACGGCTGAGAAGCGCTCGTCCGAGGCCTTTCCCCTGATGATCCGGGTGGACATATACGGAATGTTCAACCGTATGGCGGAAACCGTCAAAGTTACGCCAGTCGCCAAAGGAGGCGTACCCGGTGACGACGCCATTCTCTTCACTGACCAGAACCGGATAGCCTGATAGCTGACGCGCATCAAACCATGCGATGCGGTTATCCACATCGACCGTTTGATCGTTCCAGATTGCCGCCGTGTGCAATACCGCGTGATTGTAGATTTCGGCGATGGCGGCGCAGTCTTCTTTGCCAGCAAATCGAATAGACATGTTGAACCTCAGTTGTTGTTCACTATAGTATTACGATATGAATACTATCGAAGACAGCATAAATCAACGGATCAGTGCAAGAATTCGCATTGAGCGTGAATCGCGGGGCTGGTCGCTGACGGAGCTTGCCGAGCGGGCAGGCGTATCGCGCGCCATGATCCACAAAATCGAACGCGGAGAGAGCAGCCCGACGGCCACGCTGCTGGGGCGGCTTTCCGGGGCGTTTGGCATCAGCATGTCGACGCTGATCGCGCGTGCAGAAATGCAGGAGGGCAAGCTGCTGCGTTTTGCCGATCAACCCGTCTGGCACGACCCGCAGACGCACTATCTGCGCCGCCACGTCTCACCGCGCAGCGACCTGCCCATCGATCTCGTACAAATCTCGCTTCCGGCGGGGAGTGACGTACCGATGCCTGCGGCATCCTACGCGCTGGCAAGACAGCTTATCTGGCTACAGCAGGGAGATCTGGTCTTTGTCGAAGGCGGGGTTCGCCATGAGATGAAAGCGGGCGACTGCCTGGAGCTGGGGCCGCCAAACGACTGCCGTTTTATCAATGAGACGCAGGAAACATGCGTTTACCTGGTTGTGCGCTTAAACCACGCGGGTAATTAATGTTCGGCTACTATTGAGGGATTCATGCCACAAGCAGAGGAGAACATCATGGGCCAACAAGCATACCGTAATCGTCGTTGGGTTCTGGCTTCGCGTCCGCATGGCGCGCCGGTTGAGAGCAACTTCCGCATGGAAGAGGACGACGTGGCGACGCCCGGTGAAGGGCAAGTGCTGTTACGTACAATTTTCCTGTCCCTCGATCCCTACATGCGCGGAAGAATGAGCGACGAACCGTCCTACTCACCGCCGGTGGAGATCGACGGCGTGATGGTTGGCGGAACGGTCAGCCGGGTCGTGGAGTCCAGTCACCCTGATTACCGTCCGGGAGAATGGGTATTAAGTTACAGCGGCTGGCAGGATTATGATATTTCCGACGGGAAAGGGCTGGTGAAACTCGGTGACAACCCTGAGCATCCGTCATGGGCGCTGGGCGTGCTGGGGATGCCGGGCTTTACCGCCTATATGGGACTGCTGGATATCGGCCAGCCCAAAGCAGGGGAAACGCTGGTCGTTGCGGCCGCCACCGGGCCGGTCGGCGCAACCGTCGGGCAAATCGGCAAACTGAAAGGCTGTCATGTGGTGGGTGTCGCAGGCGGCGCAGAAAAATGCCGCTACGCGACCGAGATTCTCGGTTTTGACATATGCCTCGATCACCACGCGGCGGATTTTGCGGAACAACTGGCGAAAGCCTGCCCGCAGGGAATTGATGTGTATTATGAAAATGTCGGCGGCAAGGTGTTTGATGCGGTTCTGCCGCTGTTGAATACTTCGGCACGTATCCCGTTGTGTGGTCTGGTGAGCGGGTATAACGCCACAAAACTCCCCGACGGACCTGACCGGCTGCCACTATTAATGGCGACGCTGTTAAAAAAACGCATCCGCCTGCAAGGGTTTATTATTGGTCAGGACTACGGGCACCGGATTCATGAGTTTCAGCAGGAGATGGGGCGCTGGGTCAAAGAAGGGAAGATCCACTACCGCGAACAGATCACCGACGGACTGGAAAAAGCGCCGGGGGCGTTTATCGGTCTGCTGACCGGGAAGAACTTCGGCAAGGTCGTGATTCGCCTGGCGGATGATGCCTGAGAATTGACGCTGCATGACATTAAAAAATAGCGGGGTGATTCCCCGCTATTTTTTTAGCTTTTTTAGCTCTGGTGCTTACTCAAAACGCCATGCCAGATTGACGCCAACGCCGTAGTTTCTTCCCGGCGCCGGTTCGTAATAGCGTCCGTTTGATTCGTTGACGATCACTGAACCAACATACTCTTTATCAAACAGGTTATCGACCCGGCCAAACACATCGACCGTTAAGTTGCTGTAGTTAAACTTATACCCGGTGTTCAGGCCAACCACGGTATACGAGGGCGCTTTTGCCGTGTTTTGATCGTCTGCCATGATGTCCCCCATATAGCGGGCATCGGTGCCGGCATACCAGCCTTCATCCGGTACATATCCCAACGAGGCGAACCCCATATTACGTGCAATGCCCGGCATGCGGTTACCGTTGCAATCGCCACTTTTGCAGACGTTGCTGCGGTAGGTCGCATCCAGCCAGGTCCAGGAGGCGTTTACCCGCCAGTTACCGGCGAAACGCTGATCCCATGATAATTCCGCGCCCTGGCGACGGGTTTTACCGGCGTTTTTATATGTGGTGCGCCCGCCGCCGCTGGTGGCGACGACAATTTCATCATCCGTATCCGTCTGGAAGAGCGCCGCCGTCAGTAAACCATCGCCAATACGCGTTTTACTGCCAATTTCCACCGTGTCATTGGTGGCGGGTTTCAGGCCGAAATTCAGGCCGCTTTGTCCGTCCGGGCGATAGGAGAGTTCATTGATGGTCGGCGTTTCAAAACCGCGCCCTGCGGCCAGATAAACGTTCCACGCATCGGTGAACGCATACTTGAGCGCCCCGGCAGGGAGCCATTGATGGTAGCTGGCCTCGCCGCTGTCATCTCTGTTTCCAGGCGTAACGTAGTGATCGTTAGAGTCAAACCAGACTGAGCTGTACCGCACGCCGGCATCAAGCGAAAGTTTTTCAGTCAGCTGCCACTGCGTTTGCAGGTAGGGATCGGCGTTCCACATCAGGTTGCGCTCATTACGACGCAAATCGCCTTTTACGCCAAACTGCGGCACGCCGTTATTCAGGCGGTAGTTCTCGTATCCTTTGCGATTTTCGCTCATATTTTCATAGTTCAGGCCGGTGGTGAACGTCACAGGTACGCCCAGTTCGCCCCGGTGCGTCCAGCGGGTGTCGATACCCTGATAATGACGCTGAAGCACGATTACGCCGCCTGCATGCGCGGGGTTATCCCGCTGCGGCGCCATCGGTATGGACTGGTATTGTGTGGTTTCACGTTCACCGGCATACATCATCACGCTCAGATCGTCGTGTTCGCTGAGCTGACGCTCATAGCGCAGGCCTGCCTGAGTCTGCTTGATGGTCTTTCGCGTGTTGAACTGTTCGGCGCGCGGCGACTGCTGCGGGTTGGCTTTCCATTCGGATTCGGTCAGGCCGCCGGGGTCGTTCGCGTGAATGTCTACGCTATTGAAAATCAGGCTTAACTTACTGGCATCGTCCAGACGCACCCCCAGTTTTGCGTTAGCCAGATTCTTTTGCGCGCTGCTGCGATCGCGAAAACCGTGGGTGGTGAATCGGGTCGTGGAGACGGTGTAATCCACGTCACCCGCCTGCGTTCCGTCACCCATCGCCCCCGTGGCTTTCATGCCATAGCGCCAGCTCCCGAAACTGCCGTAATAGCTGCTGGCTTCAATCGTCGGCGGCTGGCGTCCGGTTTCCGTCGTCACGTTCATCACGCCGCCGGAAGAGTTGCCGTACAGCGCGGAGAAGGGGCCGCGCAGCACTTCCACATTCTGGACGCTGCTCAGATCGATATTGGACGTCTGCCCTTGTCCGTCCGGCATGGTGGCCGGGATGCCGTCAACATACAGACGAATACCGCGAATGCCGTATGCAGAACGGGAGCCAAATCCGCGAATTGACAACTGTAAATCTTGCGCATAATTCTGACGGTTTTGCACCTGCAAACCGGGCACGCCGTTTAAGGATTCAGACAGATTAATACGCGGCGTCGCCAGTCGCATATCTTCCCCTTCAACTACGGTGACGGCGGCGGGCGTGTCCAGTTCAGACACCGTTTGCGGCGTCGCGCTAACAATCATCGTTTGTTCATCTTCAGCCGTGGCCGCCAGGCTCACCGGCGAGAAAACGAAAGGGAATAGAAGGGCGGGAAATGCGGCCTGACGAGCGGTAATGATCTTCATGAAAAAAAACCAATCACGAGTAAACGTGCCAAATGAAATTTAATGAATACTTTAATTACTTTGTAAATATATGAAAAATTTAATAGCACGATGCGTTAATGGAACATGAAAAAATTAAAGAAATTGTAGACTGCCTGCAAAGAAACGCTCCACTTTGCACTAAATAATGATTACTATTCGCATCTACGTACAGCGAGTGGGACACGGATTCACTCGCCGAAGCCATGTGAAGCAGCTACAAACGTGTTTATCAAAGGGAGTCGTCATGCATTTACGTCATCTGTTTTCGCCGCGCCTGCGTGGTTCTTTACTGTTAGGTTCACTGCTGGTCGCGTCTTCATTTAGCACGCAGGCGGCAGAAGAAATGCTGCGTAAAGCCGTCGGCAAGGGCGCTTATGAAATGGCCTATAGCCAGCAGGAAAATGCGCTGTGGCTGGCTACTTCGCAAAGCCGCAAAACGGACAAAGGCGGGGTGGTTTATCGCCTCGACCCGGTTACCCTTGAGGTGACGCAGGCCATCCATAACGATCTCAAACCGTTTGGCGCGACCATCAACAACGCGACGCAAACGCTGTGGTTTGGTAACACCGTAAACAGCGCGCTGACGGCAATCGATGCCAAAACAGGTGATGTAAAAGGGCGTCTGGTGCTGGATGAGCGCAAGCGTTCCGAAGATGTCCGTCCGCTGCAACCACGCGAACTGGTCAGCGATGATGCGACCAACACCGTATATATCAGCGGTATCGGTAAAGAGAGCGTGATTTGGGTGGTTGACGGTGAAAAAATCGCCCTGAAAACGACCATCCAGAATACCGGTAAAATGAGCACGGGTCTGGCCATTGACAGTAAAGCGAAGCGTCTTTACACCACTAACGCAGACGGCGAGTTCATCACCATCGATACTGCGGACAACAAGATCCTGAGCCGCAAGACATTGCTGGATGACGGGAAAGAGCACTTCTTTATCAACCTGAGCCTCGACACCGCAGGCCATCGCGCTTTTATCACCGATTCCAAAACGGCTGAAGTTCTGGTGGTGGATACCCGTAATGGCAATGTGCTGGCAAAAGTAGCCGCGCCGGAATCACTGGCCGTGCTGTTCAACCCGACCCGCAACGAAGCCTATGTGACGCACCGCCAGGCCGGTAAAGTGAGCGTGATTGACGCGAAAAGCTATAAGGTCGTGAAAACTTACGACACGCCGACATTCCCGAATAGCCTGGCGCTGTCTGCGGACGGGCAAACGCTGTTCGTGAGCGTGAAGCAGAAATCAACCCGTGAGCAGGAAGCCACTCAGCCAGATGATGTTATCCGCATCGCGCTGTAACGGTTAAATAACGCTGTAAGCATTAAGTAAAAAGGAGGGGCTTGCCCCTCCTTTTTATTGCGTAACAACATCCCGATAAACGTCACGCCACCGGGCTGCCAGTGTTAACTCGCCGTCTCTTCTCGTAATACCATGTCCTGCTTACTCTCTTCCTGCGGCACAACCGGCGCGGTACGGTGAATTTCCGCCACGCGGTTGCGCACGCCAAACCAGCCAGCGACCAGCAGAATGGCAATCAGCGGAAGTGAAGCGATGGTATAGGTGCCGTTAGGGTAATCAAACGCCATCAGCACCAGAACGCTCAGCAGGAACAGCAGGGTGAGCCAGGAGGTAAATGGCGCGCCCGGTAACTTAAAGCTGACGTCTGCCGCTTTGCCTTCTTTAATCGCCTTACGCAAACGCATCTGGCACACCACGATGAAGCCCCAGGAGGCGATAATACCCAGCGATGCGAAGTTAAGGACGATTTCAAAGACCTGAGAAGGCACCAGATAGTTGAGCAACACCCCGATGACATACACGCCCAGCGTCGCCAGAATACCGGCGTACGGCACCTGTTGACGGCTCATTTTCGCCATAAATTTCGGCGCGGAACCGCCCATCGACATCGAACGTAAAATACGGCCGGTGCAGTACAGGCCTGAATTCAGACTGGAGAGGGCCGCCGTCAGCACCACAATGTTCATAATGCTGCCGATGTAAGGCACGCCCAGTTTTGAGAAGAAGGTCACGAAGGGACTCTGACCGGCCTGATACGCGTTCCACGGCAGCAGCAACACCAACAGGACAACAGAACCGACATAGAACAGGCCAATACGCCAGATCACGCTGTTGATCGCTTTTGGCACCATCGTTTGCGGATCTTTGCACTCTCCGGCCGCCGTACCAACAAGCTCAATCGACGCGAAGGCGAAGACAACGCCCTGAACCAGCACCAGAGCAGGCAACAGGCCATGCGGGAAGAACCCGCCGTTATCGGTGATCAGATGGAAGCCTGTTGTGTTGCCATCCAGCGGTTTACCGCTTCCTAAAAAGATTGTGCCGACAACCAGAAACAGGACAATCGCCAGCACTTTTACCAGCGCGAACCAGAACTCCATCTCGGCGAACCACTTCACGCCAATCATGTTCATTGTGCCCACGATCGCCAGCGCGCCCAGGGCAAACACCCATTGCGGAACGTCACCGAATGCGCCCCAGTAGTGCATATACAGCGCTACTGCGGTGATATCGACGATCCCGGTCATCGCCCAGTTGATGAAGTACATCCAGCCTGCGACGTATGCCGCTTTCTCGCCTAAAAATTCACGGGCGTAGGAGACGAAGCTGCCACTGGAAGGGCGATGCAAAACCAGCTCGCCAAGCGCGCGAAGAATAAAGAATGAGAAAATACCGCATACCAGATAAACCAGCGCCAGGGCAGGGCCAGCCATTTGCAGTCGTGCGCCAGCCCCTAAAAACAATCCGGTGCCAATTGCGCCGCCAATGGCAATCATTTGTACCTGTCGGTTGCCCATCGCCTTGTGATAACCCTCTTCATGGGCGTTCAACCAGCGTCGTTTCGCGGCATGTTGTTCAAGCGCGTTTGTATTGTGTGTTTTCATTGTGTTACCTGTTGACCTGTCGGACAGAAGAGATACTTTTTGTGCCGCACCTTTTGCTAACCAAACGATTGCCTGGCTAACGCTGAAACGGTTTTTCCCATCATTCTGTGGTAGGGATAAAACCATCGGCGGAGCATCCTACCTGCAATTGTTAAACGACGCAAAACATACCCGGAAGCACAGCGTTAAGACGTCGTGCTTTTACGTGTGGTCAGCTCAGCCGCGCTGTGGTCACGATTCAGCCAGCAGCACGGTTAATCAACTACACTTAGCGTTTTACACGTTGTGGAGGCCGCATGATCAAAGTTTATGGCGTACCCGGCTGGGGCTCGGCAATTAGCGAAGTCATGCTGACTCTGGCGGAGATTCCCTATCAATTTATCGATGTGAAAGGGTTTGATGCCGAGGGGCCGCAGCGGGATCTGCTCCAGAAGCTCAACCCGCTGTGCCAGATTCCAACGCTGGCGCTGGAAAACGGAGAAATCATGACGGAGAGCGCCGCCATTGCGCTGATGATCCTCGATCGCCGTCCCGATCTCGCGCCGCCGGTCGGACACGCCGAGCGTCAGCAGTTTCAGCGTTTGTTAATCTGGCTGGTAGCGAATGTTTATCCCACATTCACGTATGCTGATTACCCTGAACGCTGGGTGCAAAATGCCCCGGAGCAGTTGAAGAAAAGCTGCCTTGAATACCGTAAGGCGCTGTATATGTGGCTCAACGATCGGCTGATAGCGGAACCCTACGCCTTTGGCGGACAGCTAACGCTGCTGGACTGTTATCTGTGCGTGATGCGCACCTGGGGGCCGGGCCATGACTGGTTTCAGGACAACGCCTCGAACATTAGCGCGATTGCCGATGCGGTCTGCCAGCATCCACCGCTCCAGACGGTGCTGAAAAATAACGACATCATTTAGCACGGGCGGCGCCGATGATGGCCGTCAGCGCACCCAACGATTCCGTCCGGCCTCTTTAGCCCGGTACAGCGCGGCATCGGCATCCGCGATCGTCTGTTCAGCGGTTTTTCCTTTCTCTGAGCAGGCGATACCCTGACTTACCGTGACAGTGTCACTTACCGTTGACGCCGGGTGAGGGATCGCCGCCGCTTCCAGCGCTTGCTGTATTCTCGCCGCCACGCGTTCTGCGTCTTGCAACGTCGCGTCAAACAAAATAACAGCGAACTCTTCGCCGCCATACCGGGCGACCACATCTTCCGGGCTACGCACCGACTGAGCGAGTATATCCGCGACCTGACTCAGGCAGGCATCGCCGGCCGGGTGCCCGTAGGCGTCGTTATAGCGTTTAAAAAAATCGACATCGAGCATGATCAGCGCAAACGCATTTTGCTGTGCCGTTGCGCTATGCAGCAGTTTTTCCATTGCGCGCCGGTTTGCCGTACCGGTGAGCGGGTCGCGATGCGCAAGGTTATCCAGGCGCGAAATAAGCAGGTTGTTGTGTTGATTTTGTCGCCAGGCTTCATCAAACCAGCGAATCAGCATAAAACGGCCGCCCAGCAAAATAAGCGAGAAAATGCCCCAGATCACCGCGAAATGAATATTCACTTTCTGATTCAAAACAACGCTGGCGACGGGGACGGTCAGCCATAGCGGGAGCAGAAAAGCGAGTACGCTCGGCGTATGAAAATAAAGTGCGATCACGGCGCTGAGTAATAACACCGCACAGAGAGGATAGGCGAACGTTAATTGCCAGTGGCTGATGAAATAATAACTGCACCAGGACCAGAACAGGCTAAGGGTGATTAATAATCCCTGCGTCAGCCAGGATTGCCGCCGGGAGGTAATCAACAGCAGGGCACAGACCAGCATAATGCCGATAACAGCGTCATCAATAGTGCGGACAATACGCATCTCTGCCAGATAGCGCGCGTGGGTATCGTGGAATAACGCGTCACGAAAAAAGATCATCAGCGCAAAACTGATATTCACAAAAGCAAACCACGGCAGGCTGAGAGCCATTCCTCGTCTCACCATATCCTCGCGAGTGGTCCAGATGGTATGTTTCGCTTTTCTGTTATCCTGAGCCATAGCGTTATCTGAAGAGTGGATGATAAACGGGGATGCCGGAGGGCATTTCGCCTTCAGCCTGCGGTGATTTTTTTGCCCGAGGTAACGAAGGTTCCCGCGCCTAAATGATGCAGGGTATTCAGTTTATCGTCATCAAACTGCCAGCGGCCTTCAATAAAAACACGTTCATCCGCCGCAGCCGAAACCACTTCGCCAAAAAGCGTGTCATATTTTTCCTGTGCCGACGTTGCGGGCAGCAGTCGGCATTCCATCCAGGCGAGGCATTTCTCTTCGATCATGGGTAAACCGAGCACCGGGCCTTTTACCACCGGGATGCCATAGCAGTTGAATTTATCTTCTTCGCGGCCAGAGACGCTGCCTACCGCATACGTCCAGTTCGTTGCCGCTACGCCGGGAATCACGATGCCAAACATACCGCTGCGTTCTATAAGCTCGCGCGACCAGGTGGTTTTATCCAGCACAATGGCAAGACGGGGAGGCTCAAACTCGACGGGCATAGACCACGCCGCCGCCATAACATTCCGCCGCTCCGTGCGATCGTCCCGGCTGGTGATCAGAACCGTCGGGCCGTGATTTAACAGACGGCTGGCATGATGTAGCTCTACAGGACGAAAACGACTCATAGGTATGCCTCGTTCAGGGGGATTATCGTCTTATCGTAACGACACTATTGAAAATAGTGGCTAAAGGATACATGTGCAACGCACGTTATTGTACGTAATACCGCCAAAAATCAATCATACTCCAGGTTGAGAACCGCATCCGTGACATATTACGTCAGGCGGCGGGGTAACAGATTGCCGCCATCAGCGTAGAATCAGCTTTTTTGCGTGAACCCCTACAGACAGGAATGCCTTATGACGTCTTTTTTGACCGCCTATTTTGCCCGCATAAATTGGTCGGGCGCTGCCGAAGCTAATCTTGACACTTTACGAGCGCTGCATTTGCAGCATAACAGCACCATTCCGTTTGAAAATCTGGATGTCTTACTGCCGCGCGAAATTCAGCTCGACGATTTGTCGCTGGAAGAAAAATTGCTGACCGCCCGTCGCGGCGGCTATTGCTTCGAACAAAATGGGCTGTTTGAACGTGCTTTACGGGAGACAGGCTTTACCGTGCGCAGCCTGCTGGGGCGCGTCGTACTAACAAACCCGACCAGCTTGCCGCCACGCACGCACCGACTGTTACTGGTCGAACTGCAAGGCGAACCGTGGATTGCAGACGTCGGATTTGGCGGGCAGACATTGACCGCGCCCATCCGTTTGCAGGCAGAATGTGAACAACAGACGCCGCATGGCAAATACCGTTTGCGACAAGAGGGGAATAACTGGATTTTGCAGTTCCGCCATCACGATCACTGGCAGTCGATGTATTGCTTCGATCTGGGAGTTCAGCAGCAGAGCGATTACGTGATGGGCAACTTCTGGTCAGCGCACTGGCCGCAGTCGCATTTTCGCCATCACCTGTTGATGTGCCGCCATTTGCCGGATGGCGGTAAACTGACGTTGACCAATTTCCATTTCACCCATTATCAGGAAGGCCATGCGATAGAACAGCGTAATGTGCCGGATGTGGCGTCTCTTTACGCGCTATTGCAGGAGCAGTTTGGGCTGGGGGTTGATGATGCGAAGCACGGGTTTACCGAGGCGGAATTAGCGGCCGTCATGGCGGCGTTTGATACCCACCCGGAGGCAGGGAAATAAAATTGCAGGCCGGATCTTATCCGGCCTGTAACAGACTACTCACTGCGAACACTTTGTCTTCTGAAAGAAATAAACCAAACGACACTAGATAAGATAATTGACGACAGCATAAAAATAATATTAACAGGTCGTGAGTTACAGATGATGATAAAACTAATTGCCAGCGCTAATACTGGAAAGATATATCCAAGAGGCAGAACAAATCCTTCTTTCTCTACTTCATTATTTTTCTTCCTGCGGTACTTCATAATGATAGTCGCTATCGGCGTTGGAATATATTGCAAGAAAAACATTAAAACCGCCAACTCAGCCAGTTGTGCAAATGTTCCACTCATAACAATAACAGATGCGATAAGCGCTGAGATTAAGGTTGAAAATACAGGTGCTCCTGCGTTATTTTTTCTTGCAAAAATACCTGGCAGCATACCATCATCAGCAATAGCACTGGCAATGCGAGGTGTGATAATCGAGCATGACATGTTTAACCCGGCAATTGAAATGATTGCGCCAAGAGCTATTATGCTTCCGCCTACCGAACCCAATGTTAATTTGGCTGCCTGCTGAATAGGGCTGTCATAATGAATAATGTCTTTACCTAAAATTGCAACAGCGCCTGCGATAATGAGAAAATAAATTAATGACACAAAGAAAACAGTAATAAGAATAGCACGAGAGACATTTTTCTCTGGAGATTTAATTTCAGCCGCAATTATGGGTAGTGCTTCAAATCCGAGAAAGGCATAAAAAAGTAGCAATGTGCTCTGGCTTACACCATCAAATAGGCTTTTATCTGTCGGGAGTTGAACAAATGGTGTGAAGTTGGCATTTTCAATTCCAGATTTAAGAAAAAATAGCGAGACAAAACAGAACCCTATAATTGGAATGAGTTTTATGACAGTAATAACCAATGTGAGATTTTTAGACGTCCTCATACCAAATAAGTTTGAGATAGCAAACACCCAGATGATAAGTAGTGCTGTTTGCGAAACTGTCAGTGGGAGTTCGGGAAAAAAAGCAAGAAATAGTTTAGCAAAGCCAACCGCCATAACGCCCCAACCAATAACATTAGTAAGCCAACCAAGCACACCAATATTAAACCCAGCGAGATCTCCCATCGAAAATTTTGCGTACTGATATGCTCCACCATTTTTGTCAAAATACTTAGAGCACTCAGCAAAACAGAGTGCAAAACAAAGCACCACAAAAACATCGATGAGAATCATAATAATTGAAGCCGGTCCCGTTAACTTATATAACTCTCCAGGCAAAAGAAATATACCAGATCCAATAATCGAGTTAACACCATAAATAACCGCACCAATTAAACCAAACTTTGCTGCGGTATTGTTATCTGAATTCATAACGCCCCCGTTACTCGATAAACTAATAATTATTAGCAAGTGCGTTCAGGAAGTGTTTCTTCACTTCATTAACGTCCACATCAAGACAAATTTGTTGAGATTTCAAATTTGCAAAAGGATCAACTCGTGTTGCTCTATACTTAGGCTTCAGCAGCGACTGACCAATACAGATACCTTCGGTAACGACGCGTAGAGAACTTTCAACTGTATCAAACCACTCAGGATTTAAAAGATAAGATACGGCTAAGGAATCATGTAGTGCCATTCCTTCAAAACCTTCTTCCTTGAGGCTATATTGCAGATAAAAATCGGCTATGCTTGTAAATAATTCATTTCCAGTATCACGGATTTCTTTCCCTGTAATTAATACCTGATGCGTAACATCCAAAGGGACGATGGTTACTGGCAGCGCCGAAGAAAGAACCTGATCGGCAGCATGAGGATCTTTCCAGAAATTGAACTCAGCAAATGGTGTCGAATTACCGGAGTGACCATGAGTACCGTATGCTCCCCCCATGATAACAACTTGTTTAACTAACTCCGCGATTTCTGGTGCTTGATTCAGTGCAACGCTAATGTTTGTTAATGGCCCAATAAGGATTAATGTAATCTCTCCAGGGTTAGACTTGATACTGTCAATGATGAATGAAATTGCATCCTCTGCATGACTATCATGCGGGTTTGAAAAAACGCCGCCAAGACCATCTTCTCCATGTACTTTTGTCCCTGGCGGAGCAGGTTCAATAGCCAGAGGTCTTGAGCATCCCCGATATATTTTTGTTCCAAGATTGATCTTCTCGCAGAAAAGCTTTGCGTTTTTAACCGCCTGTTCAACCGGAACATTACCAAAAACAGTAGTAATGCCAATAATATCTAAATATCCTGCTGCATAGGCGATCGCAAAAGCATCGTCGACGCCAATATCAGTATCAATAATTACTTTAGTCATAGTTTTTCTCTCGTTACATTTTTGAATAGCTTGATTCGTTCAATCGAATGAGAACATTTTTATGTTCAGGCATATTTGATGCCCCATTTAGCTCTACGGCCAGAGAAGAAAATGCAGCAGCATAATGACAGGCATGTTTTATTGTTTCACCTTTAGATAAGGAAGCAGCTAACGCCCCATTGAAAGCATCACCAGCACCCGTAGTATCAACGACCATCGCCGGATAAGCAGGAATCATATAAAATTGTCCCTTATCATATAAAAGTGCACCTTTATTCCCAAGCGTCACGATTACGCATTGCGGTCCCATTTGAGCGATTCGTTCAGCGGCTTTTTTTGCTGTTTCAATATCAGTAATATTAATGCCGCTGAGAAGCGTAGCTTCTGTTTGGTTTGGGGTGACTATATCGACGAACGGTAACATTATTTTCGCATCTGAAGTAAAAGGGGCGGGATTTAAGATAACCGTAACATCGTTCTCTCTGGCATACTTTATTGCGTTGATGGTTGCGGAAAGATTATTCTCAAGCTGTACCAGCAATATGTTGGAATTTAATATGTTTTTATGTGAATTTATAATCTCCTCATCGGTAATTGTTACATTAGCTCCTTGATTAATAGCAATCATATTTTCGCCATCTAATTCAGAAACGTATATTAATGCATTACCTGTAGGTGCGGAGTCTGAAACATATATCGTTAATGAGTCTATGTTTGATGCTTCTAAATGAGAGTAAGCATGTGAACTTAGCTGATCGTTACCCACTTTTGTAATAAAATCAACTTTGCACATTGCATTACTTGCTGCAATGGCCTGGTTAGCGCCTTTTCCCCCAGGCCCAAATGAGCAACTTTGTGATACAATAGTTTCTCCTGGGTGTGGAAGTCTTGCAACATAGGAAACAATATCTACATTGAAAGATCCAAAAACACATACCTTACCTTTTTTTTCTTCAGTCATAACTTTTATTGCATCCTGATGTTTTAACAAATCACTAATATTTGAAAGCATCTCTTTTCTGAAAGAGACCATGACATTCTTTTTATTAAGAATTGCGCCACCATAGCATCGTTCAATAGCCTGATTTTTTTCGAGATAAGACAGGTCGCGACGAATTGTTTCCTTTGATACAGAGAATAATTCGGCTAAATTATTAACCAGCACGCGTTCATTTTTAATAAGAATTGCTAATATTTTTGCACGTCGTTCTTCTAAAAGCATAGGGTTGTCCTCGTCGGTTGAATAATACTATTAATTACTGTGGATATGAAAAAGTGACCGTAATCTCATTAATTAGAGCAAAACGGAAGCAAACAGGCGAAGATTGAAGAAGTAACAATTTGTATTTTGAGTAACGGGTATTAGATGAATGAGTAAGTTAAATAGCGAGTCTAATGAATTTGTAATGTATATACGGCAGGCAGGGAAAAGAGGGGGCTTACGTTTTACAAGAGAAGAGATTCCGGGTATATGCCGGATGGCGGCTTACAGGGAGTATTTTGTAGGCCCGGTAAGCGTCGCGCCACCGGGCATAGGGTCAGCGACGTGAGCGGACAATCTGGTAGCGGCGAGTGAAATACTCAAACGGCGCGCTCCAGACATGCACCAGACGCGTGAACGGGAAAATCAGGAAGATGGTCATTCCCAACACCAGATGCGCGCGGAAAATTGGCGCCACGCCGTCCAGATGCGCCGAAGCGCCGCCCTGGAACGTCACAACCGCCTGCGCCCAACCGACCAGTTTCAGCATCTCGCTTCCGTCCGGGTGTTGCGCGGAGAACGGTATTGTCGTCAGCCCGAGGATGCACTGGATCAGCAGGATACAGAGGATCAAAATATCCGCCGTGGATGAGCTGGCGCGCACGCGCTGATTAAACAGGCGCCGAATCAGCAGACCAGCGCCGCCGACCAGCGTCAGCACACCGCAGACCCCGCCAAGAATCATCGCCATTTGCTGTTTCACCGCAATGGGCAGGAACCAGGCGTACATCCAGTGGGGCGTTAGCATACCGAACAGATGGCCGAAGAAGATCCCCAGGATGCCGATATGGAACAGGTTTGACCATAGCACCATGCCGCGTTTGTCCAGCATCTGGCTGGACGAGGCGCGCCAGGTGTACTGTCCGTAGTCATAGCGCAACCAACTGCCGAGAATAAACACCGTGCCGCAGAGGTAGGGGTAGATGTCGTAAAAAAAGACGTTCAGGTACTGTATCATTTCGGGCCTCCCGCGCTGACGTCGACATACTGTGGCGCCACGTCCTGGCTAAAGCGTCGTTGATAGTGTTGTAACGGAGAACTGTCACAGGCGGTGGCGTTATCTTCGATAAACTTCACCTGTTCCTCTTCCCAGACGGCATCCAGCGCCTGACGCGTATCGTCACGCGCCTCGCCGCCGATTTGCTGCGTGACGCTGTCACTTGAAAGTGGACTGCCCGCCAGCGACAGCAGGGCGTCAAACAGCTGATACCACGGCGTTTCCCGTTGTTTTAAACGCCCGCCCAGCAGCGCGAGGATCGGCGCGATGTTCTGCAATCCCTCCCGCGCTTCTGCTTCCGGCAGCACGCTCAAATACTCCAGATAGAGCGGCAGATGGTCGGGTAACTCGCGGCAGTCAAGTTGCAGTCCCACCTTTTCATACTGGGCCAGCAGATCGACCATCGCCTGACCCCGATCGCGCGATTCCGCATGAACGTGTTCAAACAGCAACAGCGACGTCGCGCGCCCGCGATCAAAGACTTCGCACCACTGCGCCTGCTTATCCAGCAGCGGGGCGTTTAACAGCTCAGTGGTGAAGTCGGTGAGCATTGGCGCGTCATGGCGAATAAGCGCGATGGCGTCGTCACGGCACACCCACAACAGCTCATCCGGGTACTCCATCAGCAAGCCGATAATCTTGAGGATCTGCATTATTCGCCCTCCGCCTTATCGCGTACTTCGGTGATGTTGATGGCGTCAATGCGGCTGCTGTTAAACAGGTTAAATTTGGTGTCGGAACCGTGGCAGCCATCGCCGAAGGTGAAGCCGCAGCCGTTACGCTCAGGGAAGGCGTCACGCGCCATTTCGCGGTGGCTGGTTGGGATCACGAAACGATCTTCGTAGTTGGCGATCGCCAGGTAGCGATACATCTCTTCCACCTGTTCCACACTTAAGCCGACTTCCTCAATAGCGCGGGTGTCCGTAACGCCTTCCACCGTCTGCGAACGCATATAGTGGCGCATCGCCATCATCCGTTTCAGGGCGCGCAGCACCGGGCCGGTATCGCCTGCGCTCAGCATATTGGCAAGGTACTGCACCGGAATACGCAGGCTTTCGATCGCCGGAAGCACACCTTCGGTTTGCGGCAGGCCGCCAGCATCGGCATAAGACTGAATTGGCGACAGCGGCGGCACGTACCAGACCATCGGCAGGGTGCGGTATTCCGGGTGTAACGGCAGCGCCAGCTTCCAGTCCATCGCCATTTTGTAGACCGGGGAACGCTGAGCGGCCTCAATCACGTTTTGCGGAATACCCTGTTTCAACGCTTCTTCAATCACCGCCGGATCGTTCGGGTCAAGGAACACGTCGCACTGGCGCTCATAGAGATCGGTTTCGTGTTCGGTGCTGGCCGCTTCTTCAATGCGGTCCGCGTCATACAGCAACACGCCGAGATAGCGAATACGGCCAACACAGGTTTCCGAGCAGACGGTCGGCTGACCGGATTCGATACGCGGATAACAGAAAATACATTTTTCTGATTTGCCGCTTTTCCAGTTGAAGTAGATTTTTTTGTACGGACAACCGCTGATGCACAGACGCCAGCCGCGACATTTGTCCTGGTCGATCAGCACAATGCCATCTTCTTCACGCTTATAAATCGCGCCGCTCGGGCAGGTCGCCACACAGCTTGGGTTCAGGCAGTGCTCGCACAGACGCGGCAGATACATCATGAAGGTGTTTTCGAACTGGCCGTACATCTCCTTTTGCATCTTCTCGAAGTTACGATCGCGGGCACGTTTTGAAAATTCGCCGCCGAGCAGTTCTTCCCAGTTTGGCCCCCAGACAATTTTGTCCATCCTTTTGCCGTCAATCAGCGAACGCGGGCGGGCGGTGGGCTGGTTTTTGCTCTCCGGCGCGCTGTGCAGATGCTGATAATCGTAGGTAAACGGTTCGTAGTAATCATCGATTTGCGGGATCACCGGGTTGGCGAAGATTTTGGTGATAACGCCCATCTTGCCGCCCAGACGCGGTCTTATCTTGCCGTTGACATCGCGAACCCAGCCGCCTTGCCACTCCTCCTGATCTTCCCAGTTTTTCGGATAGCCGATACCAGGTTTTGTCTCAACGTTGTTAAACCACGCGTACTCCATACCTTCACGCCCGGTCCAGACGTTTTTACAGGTGACGGAGCAGGTGTGGCAGCCGATGCACTTATCAAGGTTGAGAACCATGCCTACCTGTGAGCGTATTTTCATTTTTTCGCCTCCTGTACCTGATCCCGACCTTCATCATCCAGCCAGTTAATATTTTTCATTTTTCTAATCATGATGAACTCGTCGCGGTTCGATCCGACCGTACCGTAGTAGTTAAAGCTGTAGGCCAGCTGCGCATAGCCGCCGATCATATGGGTCGGTTTCGGGCAGACGCGCGTAACGGAGTTGTGGATCCCGCCGCGCATCCCTGTGACTTCAGAACCCGGAATATTCATGATGCGTTCCTGAGCGTGGTACATCATGGTCATACCCGGCGGCACGCGCTGGCTGACCACCGCACGCGCGGTGAGGGCGCCGTTGGCGTTGAAGGCCTCGATCCAGTCGTTATCCTCAATGCCCAGCTCACGGGCATCGGTTTCACTGATCCAGACAATCGGCCCGCCGCGCGACAGCGTCAGCATGAGCAGGTTTTCGCTATAGGTGGAGTGAATGCCCCATTTCTGGTGCGGCGTGAGGAAGTTCAGCGCTTTTTCCGGGAAACCGTTCGGCGGGATTTCGCGCATTTCGCTGACGCTACGGGTGTCAATCGGCGGACGGTAGGCCACCAGACTTTCCCCGAAGGCGCGCATCCAGGCGTGATCCTGATAGAGCTGCTGACGACCGGACAGCGTGCGCCACGGGATCAGCTCATGAACGTTGGTGTACCCGGCATTGTAAGAGACATGCTCGCTTTCAAGACCGGACCAGGTCGGGCTGGAGATAATTTTGCGCGGCTGGGCCTGAATATCCCGGAAGCGGATTTTCTCGTCTTCTTTGTTCAGCGCCAGATGAGTATGATCGCGCCCGGTCATCGCGCCCAGCGCCTCCCAGGCTTTGACCGCCACCTGGCCGTTGGTTTCCGGCGCCAGCGCAAGAATGACCTCAGAGGCGTCCAGCGCGGTGTCAATCAGCGGACGACCTTTCGCCGGGCCTTCGCGTTTGGTGTAATTGAGTTTACCGAGGAAATCGACTTCGTTTTCCGTATTCCAGGAAATGCCTTTCCCGCCGTTGCCCAGCGTATCCATCAACGGGCCGAGGGAGGTGAACCGTTCATACGTCGCCGGATAGTCGCGTTCCACCACCGCGATGTTCGGCGCGGTTTTACCGGGGATAAGATCGCATTCACCTTTGCGCCAGTCGAGAATATCAAACGGCTGCGCCAGCTCCGCCGGGGAGTCATGCTGTAGCGGTTGCAGCACCACATCGGTTTCTTTGCCAAGATGCCCCACGCAGACGTCGGAGAACACTTTGGCGATCCCTTTATAGATTTCCCAGTCGCTTTTCGATTCCCACGCCGGGTCAACGGCAGCAGACAGCGGATGAATAAACGGATGCATATCCGAGGTATTCATGTCGTCTTTTTCATACCAGGTGGCGGTCGGCAGCACAATATCCGAGAACAGGCAGGTGCTGGACATGCGGAAATCCAGCGTCACCAGCAGGTCGAGCTTGCCTTCAATGGCGGCCGTTTGCCACTCCACATCTTCCGGTTTGACGCCGTCACTGGACCCCAGCGCCTCTCCCTGAATGCCGCTTTCAGTGCCCAGCAGGTATTTGAGCATGTATTCATGCCCCTTGCCGGATGAACCCAGCAAATTCGAGCGCCAGACGAAGAGGTTGCGCGGGTGGTTTTTACCGCTGTCCGGCTGCTCGCAGGCAAAACGAATATCCCCCGACTTCAGCGCCTGTACGGTGTAATCGGCAGGGGATAATCCGGCCTGTTCCGCTTTGTTTTTCAGCGTGAGCGGGTTGAGATTGAGCTGAGGCGCGGAGGGCAGCCAGCCCATACGTTCAGCTCGCACGTTGAAATCAATTAAATGGCCGGTAAAGCGTGAGGAATCAGCCAGCGGCGACAGCAGTTCCTGCGCGGTCAGTTTTTCATAACGCCACTGGCTGGCGTGATTATAGAAAAACGACGTGCTGTTCATCTGACGCGGCGGGCGGTTCCAGTCCAGCGCAAACGCCAGCGGCAGCCAGCCGGTTTGCGGGCGTAACTTTTCCTGCCCCACGTAGTGCGCCCAGCCGCCGCCGCTTTGCCCCACGCAGCCGCAGAACACGAGGATGTTAATCATCCCGCGATAGTTCATATCCATGTGATACCAGTGGTTCACACCGGCGCCGAGGATGATCATGGAACGGCCATGCGTTTTATGCGCGGTATCGGCAAATTCCCGGGCGATCGTTTCGATGTGACGACGCGGTACGCCGGTAATCTGTTCGCCCCAGGCGGGAGTGTAGGCCTTAATTTCCGCGTAATCTTTGGCGCTGTGATCGTCATCCAGACCACGATCCAGGCCATAATTCGCCAGCACCAGGTCGTAGACGCTGACGACCGGGCAGAGGCTGCCATCGGCCAGGGTAAGACGCTTCACCGGCAACTGGCGCACCAGAACCGGTTCTTGCTTCACGCTGCGAAAATGCGGGTTCTCATTACCGCCAAAGTAAGGGAACGCCACGCCAGCGACATCATCATGCTGGCCCAGCAAGGAGAGGGTCAGTTCCGTTTCGTTGCCTGCCGCCAGCGGCTCAAGATTCCACTTGCCTTTCTCGCCCCAGCGAAAGCCGATGGAACCGTTTGGCACCACCAGTTCACCCGCGCGGTTATAAGCGACGGTTTTCCATTCCGGGTTATTGGTTTCACCCAGCCCGTCGACCAGATCGGACGCCCGCATCATGCGACCCGGCACATAGCTGCCGTCTTCGCGCGCTTCAAGCATGACCAGCATCGGCATGTCGGTATAGCGGCGACAGTAATTCAGGAAATAGTCGCTGGGGTTATCGAGATGAAACTCTTTGAGGATGACGTGGCCCATTGCCATCGCCAGCGCGCTGTCAGTACCTTGCTTCGGCGCCAGCCACTGGTCGCACAGCTTGGCGACTTCTGAGTAGTCCGGCGTAATGGCAATCGTCTTGGTGCCTTTGTAACGCACTTCTGTGAAGAAGTGCGCGTCCGGCGTGCGCGTTTGCGGCACGTTAGAGCCCCAGGCGATGATATAGCTGGAGTTGTACCAGTCTGCGGATTCCGGGACATCGGTTTGCTCGCCCCACGTCATCGGCGATGCGGGCGGCAGATCGCAGTACCAGTCATAGAAACTCAGGCAGGTTCCGCCGAGCAACGAGAGATAACGGGTTCCGGCGGCGTAGGAGACCATCGACATCGCCGGAATCGGCGAGAACCCGGCGACACGGTCAGGCCCATAGTTTTTGACGGTCCAGACGTTGGCCGCCGCGATCAGCTGATTAAGTTCTTTCCAGTTAGAACGAATAAACCCACCGCGTCCGCGCACCTGCTTGTAGCTTTGGCACTTTTGCGGATCGTTCATGATCGACTCCCACGCCAGCACCGGATCAGGCTGGCGGGAAAGGGCGTCACGCCACAGTTCAATCAGGCGTTTACGCACCAGCGGATACTTCAGGCGGTTAGCGCTATAGAGATACCAGGAATAACTGGCGCCGCGTGGGCAGCCGCGCGGTTCATGATTAGGCAGATCCGGGCGGGTTCGGGGGTAGTCCGTCTGCTGCGTTTCCCAGGTCACCAGACCATTTTTAACGTAGATTTTCCAGCTACAGGAGCCGGTGCAGTTCACGCCATGCGTGGAGCGCACGATTTTATCGAACTGCCAGCGCTGACGATAACTGTCCTCCCAGTCCCGGTTGGTGTGCATCACCTGCCCGTGACCGTCCGCAAAAGTGTCGCCTTTTTGCTTAAAATAGCGAAAGCGATCCAACAGTTTACTCATGACATTTCTCCTGCTCCATAATGTGTCAGGCGGTCTTGTAGGCCGGATAAGGCGCTGCGCGATTGCCTGATGGCGACGCCCGGCGTCTTATCCGGCCTACGTCCGAACCTGTGATGAATATGTTTTATTTTTTTGTTGCTGCCTGTTTACGGCGACCATAAACCAGCCAGGTCACCAGTACGCAAACGATGTAAAACACCAGAAAGATTTTCATTGCGCCAACCGGCGAGCCGGTCAACGCCAGAGAAGAACCAAAAGCTTTAGGGATAAAGAAACCGCCGACTGCGCCAATCGCAGAGATAAAACCGAGGGCGGCAGCCGTATCGGTCACGGCTTCACGCTGGGCCTGCGCATCTGAGCCGCCGCGCAGTTTCACCCTGTAGATCGTGATCTGGCGGAAAATGACCGCAATCATCTGGAAGGTCGAGCCGCTTCCCAGGCCCGCCGTCAGGAAAAGCCCCATAAACACCAGATAGAAGGCGATAAAACTTCCTGAGCCGGAGCCCGGTAATGTCAGAAACAGCAGGGCGGTAAACAGCGCCATGAAAACGAAGTTAATCAGCGTGACGCGAACGCCGCCGAACTTGTCAGAAATAACGCCACCCGCAGAACGCGCAAGCGCGCCGATAAACGGGCCAAAGAAGGCCAGTTGCAGAATATTGACGTCGGGAAACTGGGTTTTCGCCAGCATGGCGAATCCTGCGGAGAAACCGATAAAAGAACCGAAGGTGGCGAGATAGAGCAGGCTGAGCAGCCAAAGGTGAAAGCGTTTCAGCACCGGCAGTTGAGACGCGACAGAGGCTTTCGAACTGGCGATATCATTCATCCCGGTCCAGGCTGCGAGGGTTGCGATAAGCAATAACGGCACCCAGATCCACGCGGCGTTCGTCAGCGAAAGCAGCGAGCCATCGGGCTGCGGCACGCCCTGTACGCCCAGAAAAGTGAACATGGGCAGGAAAATCACCAGCGGGGCGACAAGTTGCATCACGCTGACGCCAAGGTTGCCTAAACCGCCGTTCACGCCGAGGGCGCTACCTTGCTTTGCTTTCGGGAAGAAAAAGCTGATGTTGCCCATACTGGAGGCAAAGTTAGCGCCAGCAAAACCGCACAGCAGCGCAATGATAATAAATACTCCAAAAGGGGTGGATGTATTTTGCACCGCAAAACCGAGCCAGATACAGGGAATAATCAGAATAACTGTGCTAAAAATCGTCCAGCGACGCCCGCCAAATATAGGTACCATAAAGGAGTAGGGCACGCGTAATATAGCCCCGGACAGCGAAGGTAAAGCGGTTAATAAAAAGAGCTGGTCAGTGGTGAAATTAAAACCAATTTTATTCAAATTAACGGCGACGGCGCTAAACAACATCCAGACGCAGAATGCGAGCAATAAACAAGCCACTGATATCCAAAGATTTCTTCGGGCAATGTGTTTACCTTTGTTTTCCCAGAAAGCGGGTTGTTCTGGCCTCCAGTCACTCAAAAGATAACGATTATTTTTCTCATTTTGTAGCGCCATATTGCCCTCACACGCACACGTCGTTCATGAAAAAAAAGAAATAAGTCCAAGAAGGGCGCGCGGGCCCTTTTTAGAATTTATTGAAGACTTTTAAGAATATTGATTGAAAGGATAGATAAAAAAGCGAGACCACGAGGAGTGAAGGGCGGTTAATAAGTTGCTTAAGTGTTACCAAATGTAAACACAAAAGATGTATTGTTAACTAACGTATAACATCAGCGAAATAACTCCAGTGTAATCATGCGGTCCAGATGCTGCTGGTAGGCAGGATCGGTCATTTCAGGCATACCGAGGGCGTACATGCCGTCCAGCCCGCAGGCTAATGCGATTAATCGCCAGGCGACATCAGCGGCGGCTGAGGCCAATGAAAATTCTCCTGCTTCCTGACCGCCTTCAATGATGGCGGTCGTTTCTTCATGCCACATTTGCATGGTCAGCAGGTAGGCACTTTTAATTTCCGGGTCGTTATCCGCCAGGATCTGCGCTTCCCGCCAGAGTTTAATGTAGGGCTCTAATCCGCCATCGTCACTCCCCAGCATGGCGTGCAGCCGCATGCGCCAGGTGCAGTGCTCGGGCACCAGGCTGGCATCCAGCAAGGTGCGAATCAGACGAACGAATACCTGAGATTTAAGCTCGCCCGAACTGCTGAAATGGTGGTGGAGTTGTCCGGTCGCGACGCCGGCTTCCTGCGCGATTCGCCTTACCGTCATGCCGCTCAATCCCTCCTCCAGCGCGACGCGCATTGCCGCTTGCAGGATCACTTCACGGCGCTCATCCCGATTCAGATAACTCATGGCTTTCTCCCATTTTCGCAGTTGGCGCAGTGTAACAAAAAGCTGGACATGCGTTCAACTTTCCGTAGGATCGCGAGAGTTGAACATGTGTTCAGTTTTTGCTTTCAAAGGACGTTTTATGTTTCGTCAGTGGTTAACGTTAATGATTATTGTACTGGTCTACATCCCTGTTGCGATTGATGCAACGGTGCTGCACGTTGCCGCACCCACGCTGAGCATGACGTTGGGCGCCAGTGGCAACGAGCTGTTGTGGATCATTGATATTTATTCTCTGGTGATGGCAGGGATGGTATTGCCGATGGGCGCGCTGGGCGATCGAATCGGCTTTAAACGCCTGCTGTTGCTGGGGGGAGGCTTATTCGGTCTTGCGTCGCTGGCGGCAGCGTTCGCCCACAGCGCCAGTTGGCTGATCGCTACCCGCGCGATTCTGGCTATCGGCGCGGCGATGATTGTTCCGGCGACGCTGGCCGGTATCCGCGCCACGTTTTCTGAGGCCCGTCACCGTAATATGGCGCTTGGCGTCTGGGCGGCCGTAGGGTCGGGCGGCGCCGCGTTCGGCCCGCTGGTCGGCGGTATGTTACTGGAGCACTTTTACTGGGGATCGGTCTTTCTGATCAATGTACCCATTGTTCTGGTGGTGATGGCGTTAACGGCGCGCTTTGTGCCTCGCCAGTCCGGTCGCCGCGATCAGCCATTGAACTTTAGCCATGCGGTCATGCTGATTATCGCCATCCTGCTGCTGGTATACAGCGCGAAAACCGCGCTGAAAGGGCAACTGGCCAGCGGCGTTATCGCCCTGACGCTGATGATCGGCGCGCTGTTGTTGGGCATGTTTATCCGCACGCAGCTCGCCGCAGCGCGCCCGATGATCGATATGCGTCTGTTTACGCATCGCATCATTCTGAGCGGCGTTGTGATGGCGATGACGGCGATGATCACGCTGGTCGGCTTCGAGTTGCTGATGGCGCAGGAGCTTCAGTTTGTTCATGGCTTAACGCCGTATGAAGCAGGGCTGTTTATGCTGCCAGTGATGCTCGCAAGTGGATTCAGCGGCCCCCTTGCCGGGATGCTGGTTTCACGACTGGGATTGCGAACAGTGGCGACTGGCGGCATGGCGCTAAGCGCGCTGAGCTTTTATGGCCTGGCAATGACGGATTTCAGCACGCAGCAATGGCAGGCCTGGTGCCTGATGGCGCTGCTGGGTTTTAGCGCCGCCAGCGCGTTGCTCGCCTCTACTGCCGCCATTATGGCCGCTGCGCCCGCAGAAAAAGCGGCGGCGGCCGGGGCGATAGAAACCATGGCCTATGAACTGGGCGCCGGGCTTGGCATTGCAATCTTTGGCTTGTTGTTAAGCCGCAGCTTTTCCGCATCTATCCTGCTTCCTTCCGGCCTGAACGCAGAGGAAATCGAACGCGCATCGTCGTCAATGGGAGAAGCGGTGCAGCTGGCGGATACGCTCTCGCCTTCACTTGGTGAGGCGATACTGGACGCCGCCAGACAGGCGTTTACCTGGTCGCACAGCGTGGCGCTGAGCAGTGCCGGAAGCATGTTAATTCTGTTAGCGGTAGGGATGTGGTTTAGTCTGGCAAAAGTAAAACGCGGCTAACCTAATGTGCTAATTGACAGGGGTAATCCATCGCTTCGATCTCTTTACCGCTCAGGCGAGCGTATTGCCCCGTCAACCGCCAGAACGCAGGTTGCGTTTCGGTATAGATTTCGGCTGCCAGGATCAGACGACGCCGCTCATCTTCGGTTAATTCCAACAGCGTCCAGGGCATAAAATAGCGGTCGCTTTCCGTCAGCCGGAACCACAGCGGACACCCACAACCTGAACAGAAGTAGCGTTCGCCACGCAAAGAAGAAGAGAAGTGAGAGGGCTCTGGTGAATGGGGAGCCATAAGCGGACGACCGCAGGCTTCCAGGTACATCGCAATACCACCAGACCATTTTTGACACAGCGTGCAGTGACAGGCATAAACATCGAGCATTTCAACGTCAACGGTAAAATGACTCTGCCCACAGAGGCAACGTCCTGTGAACGTTTGCACGGCATACTCCTTATGACCGAGGCATACAACAAGATAAAAAGCCAGCCCGCTATGGACTGGCTTAGAATTACGCTACAACAGACTTAGAACTGGTAGTTCAGACCAACAGCAACCACGTTGTCAGTGCTCACACGAGCATCTTTAGTGAAGTTGGTATCGTCCAGCAGGTTGATTTTGTAATCAACGAAGGTAGACATGTTTTTATTGAAGTAGTAGGTCGCACCTAAATCAATGTATTCAACCAGATCCTGGTCGCCCCAGCTACCGATGTCTTTACCTTTGGATTTCAGGTAAGCGATGGACGGACGCAGACCGAAGTCGAACTGGTACTGAGCAACAGCTTCAAAGTTCTGAGTCTTGTTAGCAATATAATCGTCACCGAAAGTGGTCATGTTCAGCGTTTCAGAGTAAGTTGCAGCCAAATAGATGTCGTTTGCATCATATTTCAGACCTGCTGCCCATACTTCTGCATTTTTACCGTTAGCGTTAAAATTGCTTGCTGCATTGACTTGTTTGTCAGTACGGTCAGATTTCGCATAGGTAGCACCTACACCGAAGCCTTCGTATTCATAAGTTGCAGACAGACCGAAACCATCACCATTAGCTTCTTGAACACCGTCACGGTCGTTTTTGCCCTGGTACTGAGCAGCAAAGTTCAGACCTTCAACCAGACCGAAGAAGTCAGTATTACGGTAAGTTGCAACACCGGTAGTACGGCCAGTCATGAACACGTCAGTCTGGGTCCAGGTATCGCCACCGAACTCAGGCAGTACGTCGGTCCATGCGCCGATGTCGTATGCAACACCGTAGTTACGACCGTAATCGAAGGAACCAAATTCAGCGAATTTCAGGCCTGCAAATGCCAGACGAGTTTTGTCTTTGTCAGAACCCTGGTTTTCAGAACGGTTGCCTTTAAATTCATATTCCCACTGGCCGAAACCGGTCAGTTGGTCGTTAATCTGAGTTTCACCTTTGAAGCCCAGACGCGCATAAGTTTTATCACCATCACTACCGGTATCATCAGAGAAGTAATGCTGAGCGTGAACTTTACCGTACAGGTCCAGTTTGTTGCCGTCTTTGTTATATACCTCAGCTGCGTTTACCGCACCTGCTGCCAACAGGGTAGTCACTGCCACTGCAACTAATTTAAGTTTCATTTTAATTAATCCTTATAATTTTCTTAGCGTGTTTCCTAAACCATTTCTAAACGAGGCCGCTTGTCAATGGCAGACTATTTTTAATAGACGTCGTGGTACTAATTCAATAATAAGTTTCATAAGATTACAAATTATTTGAAGTTGTGTGATCCAGATCTACATAATAGATCTCATGGTATTAATTTTAGATGGGTATATCCTGAGATAATATATTTTCAAAAGGAATTGTTTTGCGGGTGATGGTTTTATTGTCTCTAGTCACGCTTGCTGACTATATACGAAAATACAGTTACAAATGAACATAAAATGCTTTATTTTATCAATTGAATATCATAATTTTAACAAAAACAAAACAAGTGATGAAGTATTATACACTCCGTTCGTCATTCATCAGCAACAACAAATTTTCATTTAAATAACTATATGGCAAGAAGCCAGAAAAAAAGCAAATAAGAATTTTCGAAGAAATAACGCCGATCGCAATATTCATTTAACCGAAATTAATACAGCAGGAAGAGAGTCGGGGCAGCCACAGAACTCGAAAGATAATCCGCCCCAACCACTGACTTCAGGCGCGACGCGTCGCTAACCAACAAAGCAGGGAACCCGCACACACCATAACCGCACCTTGCCAGAATGAAAATGACAGCGGCGCGCTTAACAGGACAGCGGCCAGCGCAGATGACAGTACCGGGGTAAAATAGGACCCCACAGCCATAATCGTGACGTTGCCATGCAAAATACCCACGTTCCATGCTGCATAAGCAAATCCTAACGTCAGGGCAGCAGAAAACAGTTTGATAACGACAGGCGTGCTAAAAATCATCTCCGGCTGCGGCGTCAGAAAATAATGTACCCATAAACTTGCAGCAGTGAGGAGGACAAATATCGTAATGCCATTAAACCCTCTGGCATATTTGTTAGTGACGGTACAGTAGGTTGCCCAGATAAACGCGCCGAGAAAAGCGAGAAAATAGCTTAATGGGCTGGTTGCAATATTGCTGATAATTTCATCAGCATGGAGTCCATGTTCACCGCCTAAAACCCAACAGACGCCGGTTAACGCGACAATTAATCCAGGAACAACCAGCCAGGTTGTTTTTTGTCCATTGAACAAAATAGCAAAAAGAATCGTCAGGCTGGGCCATAAATAGTTGACCATGCCGACTTCAATCGCCTGGTGACGCGTTGCTGCATATCCCAGCGAGAGCGCCAGACATATTTCATAACTGACAAACAGTACGCTGCCAGCGATTAAATAACGAACAGGAAAACGACGAATATTGGGGAACCCAACGGTAAAGATGAGCAATAATCCGCTTAGCGAATAAATAGCGGCGGCGCCGCCAACAGGCCCAAGTCCTTCACTTACCCCACGAATAAGCCCGACCATCGTGCTCCAGAGTACGATGGCAATAAGTCCAATTAACGTTGCTTTTTGTGTCGTCATTCTCTCCGTTTATCCCCATTCCTGGTCAAAAAATATCGCTGAAATTTATAGCACTTTTACACCTTCCCGCGCTAATTCATTGTCTTTCTGATACTCCTTTGGTGGTATATAAACTCGACAAAAAGAACTATTTAGTAGCGGAACCGATTCGTTATTGATTTGACGCAAAAAAGTTATGGATATTGCTGTTAGTTTCCTCGCGAAGTTACATCCCTGGAAAAAAGAGGAAAGCAATGGACGTCAGCCGCAGACAATTTTTTAAAATCTGCGCGGGCGGTATGGCGGGAACAACAGTCGCTGCTCTGGGTTTTGCACCCAAAATGGCACTGGCTCAAGCGCGAAATTATAAGCTGTTACGCGCTAAAGAGATCCGAAACACCTGCACATACTGTTCCGTAGGTTGCGGGCTATTAATGTATAGCCTGGGCGATGGAGCAAAAAACGCAAAAGAAGCAATTTATCACATCGAAGGGGACCCGGATCATCCGGTCAGCCGTGGCGCATTGTGTCCGAAGGGCGCAGGTTTGCTGGACTATGTACACAGTGAAAACCGCTTGCGTTACCCGGAGTATCGCGCGCCCGGTTCAGATAAATGGCAACGCATTAGCTGGGATGACGCGTTCACCCGCATCGCAAAGCTGATGAAAGCCGACCGTGACGCCAACTTTATTGAAAAGAACGAACAGGGCGTAACGGTAAACCGCTGGCTTTCCACGGGGATGCTTTGCGCCTCCGCCGCCAGTAACGAAACAGGCATGTTGACGCAGAAGTTCGCGCGTTCCCTCGGCATGCTGGCAGTAGACAACCAGGCACGCGTCTGACACGGACCAACGGTAGCAAGTCTTGCTCCAACATTTGGTCGCGGTGCGATGACCAACCACTGGGTTGATATCAAAAACGCCAACGTCGTTATGGTGATGGGCGGTAACGCCGCTGAAGCACATCCGGTGGGATTCCGCTGGGCGATAGAAGCGAAAAACAACAACGACGCCACGCTGATTGTCGTCGATCCACGTTTTACACGTACAGCCTCGGTCGCGGATATTTACGCGCCTATTCGTTCCGGTACAGACATTACCTTCCTGTCCGGCGTACTGCTGTATCTGATTGAAAACAATAAAATCAATGCCGAATACGTTAAGCATTACACCAACGCCAGCCTGCTGGTGCGGGACGATTTTGCTTTCGATGATGGTCTGTTTAGCGGCTACGACGCCAAAAAACGCCAGTATGACAAGTCATCCTGGAACTATCAGTTCGACGAAAACGGCTATGCAAAACGTGATGAGACGCTGAGCCATCCGCGCTGCGTATGGAATCTGCTGAAACAACACGTTTCCCGCTATACGCCAGATGTTGTCGAAAACATCTGCGGTACGCCAAAAGCCGATTTCCTGAAAGTGTGTGAAGTGCTGGCCTCCACCAGCGCCGCCGATCGTACCACTACCTTCCTGTACGCGCTGGGCTGGACGCAACATACCGTTGGTGCGCAGAACATCCGTACGATGGCGATGATCCAGTTGCTGCTCGGCAACATGGGGATGGCAGGCGGCGGCGTCAACGCCTTACGCGGCCACTCTAACATCCAGGGGTTAACGGATTTAGGTCTGCTTTCCACCAGCCTGAGCGGTTATCTGACCCTGCCGTCTGAGAAGCAGGCGGATCTGCAAACCTATCTGAGCGCAAACACGCCGAAGGCCACGCTGGCCGACCAGGTGAACTACTGGGGCAACTATCCGAAGTTCTTCGTCAGTCTGATGAAATCGTTCTACGGCGATGCAGCGCAGAAAGAGAATGACTGGGGCTTTGAATGGCTGCCGAAGTGGGATCAGGCCTACGACGTCATTAAATACTTCAACATGATGGATAGCGGTAAAGTGACCGGCTACATCTGTCAGGGCTTTAACCCGGTTGCGTCTTTCCCAGACAAAAACAAAGTGGTGCAGTCGCTGAGCAAGCTGAAGTACATGGTGGTCATTGATCCGCTGGTGACGGAAACCTCCACGTTCTGGCAGAACCACGGCGAGTCTAACGACGTCGATCCGGCGTCGATCCAGACTGAAGTCTTCCGTCTGCCGTCAACCTGTTTTGCCGAAGAAGATGGCTCTATCGCCAACTCTGGCCGCTGGTTGCAGTGGCACTGGAAAGGTCAGGATGCGCCGGGCGAAGCCCGCAACGACGGCCAAATTCTGGCCGGTATTTACCACCGTCTGCGCGAGATGTATCGCAGCGAAGGGGGTAAAGGCGTTGAACCGCTGCTGAAGATGAGCTGGGACTACAAACAGCCGGATCATCCTGAATCTGAAGAGATTGCGAAAGAGAACAACGGCTACGCGCTGGAAGATCTCTATGACGCCAACGGCGTCCTGCTGGCGAAGAAAGGCCAGTTGCTGAGCAGTTTTGCCCAGTTACGCGATGACGGAACGACGTCTTCCTCCTGCTGGATTTATACCGGCAGTTGGACCGAGCAGGGCAACCAGATGGCTAACCGTGACAACGCCGACCCGTCAGGTCTCGGCAATACGTTGGGTTGGGCATGGGCATGGCCGCTGAACCGCCGCGTACTGTATAACCGCGCCTCGGCAGATCCGCAGGGTAAACCGTGGGATCCGAAACGGATGCTGATCCAGTGGAACGGGTCGAAGTGGACGGGGAACGATATCCCGGACTTCAACACCGCCGCACCGGGTAGCGCAACCGGGCCGTTTATCATGCAGCCGGAAGGGCTGGGACGTCTGTTCGCCATCGATAAGCTGGCGGAAGGGCCGTTCCCGGAACACTACGAGCCGATGGAAACGCCGCTGGGCACCAACCCGCTGCACCCGAACGTGATCTCCAGCCCGGTCGTTCGTCTGTACGAAGAAGATGCGCGGCGTATGGGCAAGAAAGATCAGTTCCCGTATGTCGGTACAACCTATCGTCTGACCGAACATTTCCACACCTGGACCAAGCACGCATTGCTGAATGCGATTGCTCAGCCAGAGCAGTTTGTGGAAATCAGCGAAAACCTGGCGGCCTCGAAAGGGATTGCCAACGGCGACGCAGTGAAAGTCAGCAGCAAACGTGGATTTATCCGGGCGGTTGCCGTGGTGACCCGACGTCTGCAAACGCTGAACGTCAATGGTCAGCAGGTTGAAACCGTGGGTATTCCGCTGCACTGGGGCTTTGAAGGGGTTGCGCGTAAAGGCTATATCGCAAACACCCTGACGCCAAATGTCGGTGATTCCAACTCGCAAACGCCGGAATATAAAGCGTTTTTAGTTAACATCGAGAAGGCGTAAGGGAGGCGAACATATGTCTTTGGAAACGCAGGACATCATCAAACGGTCTGCAACAAACCCGATCACGCCGCCTCCCCAGGCGCGTGATTATAAAGCGGAAGTCGCAAAACTGATCGACGTCTCCTCCTGCGTAGGCTGTAAAGCCTGCCAGGTGGCTTGTTCCGAGTGGAATGACATTCGTGACGAGGTAGGTCATTGCGTCGGGGTGTATGACAACCCGGCCGATCTCAGCGCGAAATCCTGGACGGTGATGCGTTTTAGCGAAACCGAACAGAACGGCAAGCTGGAATGGCTGATTCGTAAAGACGGCTGTATGCACTGTGAAGATCCGGGCTGCCTGAAGGCATGCCCGTCTGCCGGCGCGATCATCCAGTACGCTAACGGGATTGTTGATTTCCAGTCCGAACATTGTATTGGCTGTGGCTACTGCATCGCCGGGTGTCCATTTAATGTTCCGCGCCTCAATAAAGAGGACAACCGCGTCTATAAATGTACGCTGTGTGTGGATCGCGTCAGTATCGGTCAGGAACCGGCTTGCGTGAAAACTTGCCCAACCGGGGCAATCCATTTCGGCACCAAGAAAGAGATGCTGGAGATGGGGGAGCAGCGCGTGGAGAAACTCAAAGCGCGCGGTTTCGAACATGCCGGTGTTTACAACCCACAAGGTGTGGGTGGTACGCACGTCATGTACGTTCTGCATCACGCGAACCAGCCGGAGCTGTATCACGGCTTACCGAAAGATCCACAGATCGATACCTCTATCAACTTGTGGAAAGGGGCGCTGAAACCTCTGGCTGCCGCCGGGTTTATCGCCACCTTCGCCGGGCTTATCTATCACTACATTGGTATTGGCCCGAACAAGGAAGTGGACGATGAAGAGGAGGACCATCATGAGTAAGTCGAAAATGATTGTGCGCACGAAATTTATCGATCGCGCCTGTCACTGGACGGTGGTGATTTGCTTCTTCCTGGTGTCGCTGTCGGGAATTGCGTTTTTCTTCCCGACGCTGCAATGGCTGACGCAAACCTTCGGGACGCCGCAGATGGGGCGTATTTTGCACCCGTTCTTCGGCGTAGCGATTTTTGTCGCACTGATGTTCATGTTTGTGCGCTTTGTACACCACAACATCCCGGACAAGAAAGATCTTCCGTGGCTGAAAAATATTGTGGAAGTACTGAAGGGCAATGAACACAAAGTCGCCGATGTCGGTAAGTACAATGCCGGGCAGAAAATGATGTTCTGGTCGATCATGAGCATGATTTTCGTGCTGCTGGTGACGGGCGTAATTATCTGGCGTCCGTACTTTGCGCAGTTCTTCCCGATGCAGGTCGTGCGTTACAGCCTGCTGATCCATGCGGCGGCAGGCATCATCCTGATGCACGCCATCCTCATCCATATGTATATGGCATTCTGGGTGAAAGGATCAATTAAAGGGATGATCGAAGGTAAGGTGAGTCGTCGCTGGGCGAAGAAACACCACCCACGCTGGTATCGCGACGTCGAGAAGGTCGAAGCGAAAAAGGAAAGCAAAGAGGGATTACAATAACCCGCTTTCAAAAGACAAAAGCGCTACGTCTGTAGCGCTTTTTTTTTGCCAACAGAATGCCGGATGGCGCTGCGCTTATCCGACCGACAACCGTATAAAACGCAGGCCCGGTAAGCGTAGCGCCACCGGGCAAACACTCAGATAGAGGTACGGCGGTAATCGCGGTATTCCGCTTGCCAGAAATTCTCGTCGATGGCTTGCTGTAGCGCTTCTGCGGACGTTTTTACCGCCACGCCCTGTTGCTGCGCCATTTTACCCACGGCAAAGGCAATCGCTCGCGACACGGTCTGAATATCTTTCAGCTCCGGCAATACCAGACCTTCGCCGTTGAGCACCAGCGGAGAGTATTTCGCCAGCGTTTCGCTTGCCGACATCAGCATTTCGTCGGTAATACGCGACGCGCCGGACGCAATCACGCCCAGGCCGATCCCCGGGAAGATGTAGGCGTTATTACATTGCGCAATAGGGTAAATTTTATCTTTCCAGGCCACCGGCGCGAAAGGACTGCCGGTCGCGACCAGCGCATTGCCTTCGGTCCAGGCGATGATGTCCTGAGGCGTGGCTTCAACGCGGGACGTCGGGTTAGACAGCGGCATCACGATCGGACGTGGGCAGTGCTTGTGCATCTCGCGAATGATCTCTTCAGTAAAGAGTCCGGTTTGCCCCGACACGCCAATCAGAATGTCCGGCTTCACGTTGCGCACGACATCAAGCAGGGAGAGCACTTCGCTTTCGCTGTCCCAGTGTTGCAGGTTCTCGCGTTTTTGCACCAGCTTCGTCTGGAATGAGAGCAGGTTAGGCATCTGGTCCGTCAACAGACCAAAGCGATCCACCATAAACACTTTCTGGCGAGCGGCTTCTTCGCTGAGCCCTTCGCGTTGGGTTTGCGCGATGATCTGTTCAGCAATCCCGCAACCGGCAGAACCCGCGCCAAGGAAGACGATTTTCTGCTCGCTCAACTGGCTGCCCGCAGCACGGCTGGCGGCAATCAGAGTACCGACGGTCACGGCCGCCGTTCCCTGAATATCATCGTTGAAAGAGCAGATTTCATCGCGATAGCGATTAAGCAGCGGCATCGCGTTTTTCTGCGCGAAATCTTCGAATTGCAGCAAGACGTCCGGCCAGCGCTGTTTCACCGCCTGAATAAACTCATCGACGAATTCATAGTATTCGTCATCGGTGATGCGCGGGTTACGCCAGCCCATATAGAGCGGATCGTTCAGCAACTGCTGATTGTTGGTGCCGACGTCCAGTACCACCGGCAGGGTATAGGCCGGGCTGATGCCGCCACAGGCGGTGTACAGCGACAGTTTACCGATTGGAATCCCCATTCCGCCAATGCCCTGGTCGCCAAGACCGAGGATGCGTTCCCCGTCCGTCACCACAATCACTTTGATATTGTGGTTAGGCACGTTTTGCAGGATATCGTCCATGTTGTGGCGGTTCTGATAAGAGATGAACACGCCGCGCGCGCGACGGTAGATCTCAGAGAAGCGCTCACAGGCGGCGCCCACCGTTGGGGTATAGATAACCGGCATCATCTCATCGAGATGGTTTTGCACCAGTCGGTAGAACAGGGTTTCGTTGGTATCCTGAATGTTGCGCAGATAGATATGTTTATCGATTTCCGTTTTGAATCCCTGATACTGGATCCAGGCGCGCTCCGCCTGTTCTTCAATCGATTCGACCACTTCCGGCAGTAACCCCAGCAGGTTGAAGTTACGGCGTTCTTCTATACTGAAAGCGCTTCCTTTATTCAGGAGAGGAAATTCCAGCAGCACAGGGCCAGCGTAAGGAATATAAAGGGAACGCTGTTTCTTGATTTTGGTTTCCATGTCACTCACTCTTTTTCGAATATCCGTTCCTGGTGCTGTTTTATGGGCGTACTTAGGTTTTCACCAGGGCGTCGGGCAAAGAGTATAAAGCATTGTGAATGAATCCAGGCTTTTGTAAGCAAAAACACCATTGCGGTTGCAATGGTGTTTATCGTCATATCAGAACAGGGCGCTTACTTTTGGCTGTCAGCGTGACGTTTTCTGCCAGTAGGGTTGTTGACCACGCTGACTTTGTCGCCTTCGGTCACGAGCTTGCGTTGGTTGGAAATTTTATGGTCCAGTCCAAGAATATGACGGGCCTGACGGTTCGATTTCATTTTAACTCCTCAATCCTGTTGCTAGTTTTAAGGACAAATTCGCAATTGCGAAAGAAACGTAACCCCTTAGGTTGCTGGTACAGCATAGCAGGTTTTCCCCGGAAGGCGACCGAACGCGTGTAACAGAGTTGGTCTATACTTTCTGTTTTGAGCCAACAGGAGAGCAAGAATGACAATCCATAAGAAAGGTCAGGCACACTGGGAAGGCGATATTAAAGGTGGAAAAGGTACGGTATCGACCGAAAGCGGCGTATTGAATCAACAACCCTATGGCTTTAATACACGCTTTGAAGGCGTAAAAGGGACCAACCCGGAAGAGTTAATCGGCGCAGCCCACGCGGCCTGTTTCTCGATGGCGCTTTCGCTGATGCTGGGCGAGGCGGGTTTTACCCCATCGTCAATCGACACGACAGCCGATGTCTCACTGGATAAAGTCGACGCGGGTTTTGCGATCACGAAAATTGCGTTGCACAGTGAAGTGGCCGTACCCGGCATTGATGCGTCCACCTTTGACGGCATTATTCAAAAAGCGAAAGCCGGGTGCCCGGTTTCGCAGGTGCTGAAAGCAGAAATCACGCTGGATTATCAGTTGACGTCATAACGGCATCAATCTCGACGGCCCGGTGATTGAGCGTCGGGTCGGCTCCACAAAACATTCTGTAGGCCCGGTAAGCGACAGCGCCACCGGGCGATTGTCTGACTTTTACTCCACCGCTCGCCAGCAGCGAACGTCGCTCTCCGATCCCCGCGTCAATAATGCCTGCGGTTTTTCACAGCCACGGGTTGCCAGCGGACAGCGATCGCGAAAATAACACCCTTGCGGCAGGTGGCGGTTCCCCGGTAATTCCGTTTTGCGCAGCACCAGGTCTTCTGCCAGCGGCGCCCCCGTTTTCGGCACGGAATCCAGCAACAGCCGGGTATAGGGATGCGCAGGCGTAGTTAACACCTGTTGCGCGTCGCCCAGTTCAACAATTTGCCCGAGATACATCACCGCCACCCGATCGCTCATGTATCGCACAACCGACACGTTGTGTGAAATCAGCACATACGTCAGTTTACGGCGCGTCTGTAGCGCAACCAGCAGATTCAGGATCTGCGCCTGCACGGAGATATCCAGCGCGGAAGTCGGTTCATCAAGCACGATAACGTCCGGCTCTGACGATAAGGCGCGGGCAATGGCGATGCGCTGGCGTTGTCCGCCGGAAAACGCATGGGGAAGCCTGTCGAGGTACTCAGGCCGGATGCCAACCTGTAAGGCCAGTTCCTCTGCCAGCGTCCGCCGCTCGTGTTCGCTGTTATGCTTCTGGAGCCAGACGGGCTCGGTGATAATCCGCCAGACGGGTAATCGGGGGTCCAGCGAAGAGAGCGGGTCCTGAAAGACCATCTGCATCCCGCTGTTGGCGCCGGTGCGCGCAACGCCAGGCCGCGAGCACTCGCCGTGGCTGGGTTTTAACATTCCCATCAGCAGTTGCGCCAGCGTACTTTTCCCGCAGCCGGATTCCCCCACGATGCCAAGCGTTTCTCCCTGGCGAATCTGCAAATCCATACCGTTCAGGGCATGTACGCGCTCCGTCACCCGCCCCAACCAGTTTTTACGGGCGGGGAAGGTGATATGGACATCCCGTAACGAGAGCAATATGTCAGACATGCGTCATCTCCTGTTGTGGATACCAGCAGGCGGATTGTTGTTCAGGTTCGCCATGATTCTCCAGCGCCGGGACAGCCTCGCACAGCGTCCCGGCGGCAAAACAGCGTTCGCGGAAGGCGCATCCGGTTGGCAGACAGGTCAGGTTAGGCACCGTCCCTGGAATCGCGGGCAGCGGCGCGCGAGGTTCGCCGTGTTCCGGCGCGCATTTCAACAAACCAATGGAATAGGGATGCGTGGGGCGGCGAATAACCGTCTGCGTGGGGCCGCTCTCAATCACGCTTCCGGCATACATGACATACAGCCGATCGCACAACTGCGATACCACCGCCATATCATGACTGATAAACAGCACCGCAGTACCGCTGGCTCGCGCTTTTAGTTTCAGCAAACGCAGAACCTGTAGCTGCACCGTGACGTCCAGAGCGGTAGTGGGTTCGTCGGCAATAATCAGCTCCGGCTCGCAGGAGAATGCCAGCGCGATCATCACCCGCTGGCGCATCCCGCCGGAAAGCTCAAACGGAAATCGCGCCATAACCTGCGCCGCATCGGGAATTTGCATCTCTTCCAGCAGGGCGATGGCTTTTTCCCGCGCCGCCTGGCGGCTCACCGCCTGATGATGGCGAATGACTTCCACCATTTGTTGCCCAATGCGCCGGGTGGGATTCAGCGCCGTCATTGGCTCCTGGAAGATCATCGACACGCGCGCGCCGCGCCATTTACGCATCTGTTTTTCGCTGGCATTCAGCACATCCTCGCCCAGCAGCGATACGCGGCCCTGATGAATGTGATAGCTGCCTTCCGGCAGTAGCCGCATTGCCAGCATGGCGGTGACGGATTTACCTGACCCGGACTCGCCGACCACGCCGACGATTTCGCCCCGGTCGATACGCAACGATACGTGGTTAAGGGCGTGAACATCGGCTTTGTAACCCGGAAAGCTCAGGTGTAAATCCTCAATTTCCAGCACGGGTTGGGTCATGACTGTTTTCCTCCGGCTTTAGGGTCAAGCAGATCGCGAATACCATCGCCAAACAGGTTAAACCCGACAGCGGTAATCAGGATCGCCGCCCCAGGAAAGGCGCAATACCACCACTGGTCGAGGACATAGTTACGACCAATAGCCACCATTGCGCCCCATTCAGCGGAGGGCTGTTGTGCGCCAAGGCCAATAAAGCCCAGCGTGGCGGCCATCAGGATCGCGCTGCCAATATCCAGCGACGCCTGCACGATAAGCGGCGGCAGCGAATTACGTAAGATATGCCAGCTGATAAGGTGCCAGCGAGAAGCGCCATACGTTCGGGCAGCCTGTACATAGGTAAACTGGCGCACGACCAGCGTTTGCCCTCGCGCCAGGCGCACATAAAAAGGAATACGGACAATGGCGATCGCCATCATGGCGTTAAACAGGCTCGGCCCCAGCGCGGCGGCCAGCGCCATCGTCAGCACCAGCGAAGGAATCGACAGCATAATATCCATCAGACGCATAATAATGGCGTCGGCGCGCCCGCCCATGACGCCGGAAAGACAGCCAAGCAAGGAGCCGATTCCACCGGCAATCCCTACGACGACCAGCCCGGCGACAATGGATTGCTGGCTGCCGACCAGTACGCGGCTGAACAGATCGCGTCCCACTTCGTCAGTGCCGAACCAGTGCGTCGCAGAGGGCGCAAGCAGGCGTGCGGTCAAATCAATGGCATTGGGATCGTAAGGCGTTATCCAGGGCGACAGCACCATCAGTAGCAACATCAGGATGATAATCACGCCGCCGGTCAGCGTCAGCGGGCTGCTTTTCATCAGCCAGAAGAGTTTTGCCCAGTCGATCCGGCGGCGGGCGGTCTGCGACGGGGCGGGCGTCTCTTGCGTTAACATCATTCAGCACCTCCGCGACCGATTCGGGGATCGATCCACAAATAGAGTAAATCGACGACCAGGTTTACCAGCACATAAGCCAAAGAGACCACTACGGCGAATCCCATCACCGCCGGAAAATCCAGCGCCTGAATAGAGGTGACCACCCACGCCCCCATTCCCGGCCAGGCAAAGACCGTCTCGGTAAGCACGGCGCCATACAGCAAATCGCCCAGCGCCAGTCCCAGAACGGTAATCGACGGAATCAGGGCGTTAGGCAAGGCATAGCAGAGCACGATGTACCAGCCAGGCAGACCGCTGGCACGCGCGGTGCGAATGTAGTCCTCACTGAGTTGTTCCAGCATGGCGGAACGAATCTGACGGGCGACAATTCCCAGGTGGACAAACGCCAGAGTCAGCGCCGGTAAAATAAGGTGTTGTAACGCGTTGAAAAAGACCTCGCCATTCCCCTCCAGCAGCGCGTCAATCAGGTAGAACCCGGTGACGTGGGCGGGCGGGTCCAGCCAGTCATCAAGCCTTCCACCGCCGGGCAGAATTTGCAGATGCCCGTAAAACAGAACAATAACGCCCAGCCCCAGCCAGAACGCCGGGGTGGAAATGCCGGTTATCGCCATCAGCCGCACCAGATGGTCCAGCCAGCGGTTTCGCCAGACGGCGGATAAAATCCCCAGCGGAATTCCGATCACCAACGCCAGCAGCAGGGAACAGAAGGCCAGTTCAAGCGTGGCGGGGAAAAACACGCGCAACTCTTCCATTACCGGGCGGCCAGTGCGTATAGACGTGCCCAGATCACCGTGAAAAACGTCGCTGACATAGCGAAAAAATTGCACATACAGCGGCTGATCCAGCCCCAGCTGTTGGCGAATGTTTTCGACAATTTCATCGCTGGCGCGATCGCCGGCCAGCAGTCGCGCAGGGTCGCCAGGAATCAGGTGAGAAATAATAAACGTAATTACGCAAACACCGGCGACCACCAGAATTAGTCCCCAGCATCGCTGGCGTAAAATGCTCCAGAACGTCATAGGCTTCCCCTTGCGGAGCCATAACGGCCCCGCATCAACGTGGCTTATTTACTCATGGCGCCAATGTTAAAGACCTGTTCCAGCATGGGGTTGAAGACAAAGCCTTTGACCTCTTTGTTCATCGCCAGCTGGTAGTTTTTCTGGAAGAGATAGACGTAGGCGGCCTCATCAATCACGATGGTTTGCGCCTGCTGGTAATCCTTCGTTCTGGCCGCCTGATCGGTAGTGGTCAGCGCGCTGCGCAGAAGTTTATCGACCCCGGCGTTTTCATAAAACGAACGATTACCCGGCAGACCTTTCTTATCAGACTCAAACCAGTAGTTCATGAACATGTACGGGTCGGCGAAGTCCGGGCTCCAGTTGCCGATGGCAATGTCGTAATCACCTTTGCCGATCCGGTCGCGCATGGTGGCATTCGCCAGTTTTTCCAGCTTCACCTTAATACCCAGCTTGCTGAGACTGGCCTGCGTGGAAAGCGCAATCGGTTCCCAGTTCGGATCGTTATCAGAGTAGAGGAAGCTCAGGCTGTCGGGCTTGGTCGCGACTTGCTCCCAGGCGGCTTTAGCTTTCGCTTCATCAAAACTGTACTGCATTGCCTTCGCGTCATAGCCCCACATACCTTCAGGAATCGGGCCGCGCATCTGCTTGCCGTTACCGCTGAGGATACCCGTCACCATGCCCTGATAGTCCGTTGACCATGAGATGGCCCGGCGCAAATCCACCTGATTCAGCGGCGCTTTACTGTTGTTCAGATAGAGATAAGTCACGCGCAGCGAAGGATAATCCGCTACGTTGACTTTCCCTTCCTGTTTTAACGCGTTGAGCTGGTCTACCGGGAGAGCATCGGCAATGTCGATGTCTCCCCGCGACAATTGCAGGCGGCGGGAAGCGCTCTCACCAATAATTTTTACCGACACGCGCTTAAAGGCAGGTTTGGCTCCCGCATAATGCGGATTCGGCACCAGAATCAGCTGCTGTCCTTTCTGCCAGCTTTTCAGCATAAACGGGCCGGAACCTGCGGTGTTCTGCGCCAGAAAACCGCGCGCATCATCTGCGGCATGTTCTTTCAGAACCGCCGGGTTAATAATGGAGGCGCCGTCATTCGCCAGCGTGTACAGGAAGGGCGCAAACGGCTGGCTCAGCGTAAATTTCACCGTATAGTCATCGACGGCTTCGACTTTCAAATCTTTTGGAAAGGCTTCTGCCGGGCCTTGTCCAATTTTCAGCAGACGCGCAAAAGATTGTTGCACCGCATCTGCCGTAACGGGCGAGCCATCAGCGAATCGGGCATCTTTATTAAGGGTAAACGTCCACTCTTTCTGATCGTCAGAGGCCTTCCAGTCGCTCGCCAGATCGCCTTCAACCTCCGTGGAACCTTTACCTCCCTCGGTTTTGTACTGCACAAGGCGTTGATAAGACGGGTAGGTCACCGTCCAGTCGTTGTTATCAATAGTGACGGCAGGATCAAGCGTTTGCGGATCGGCCGCTTTACCAATCACCAGCATATCTTTGGGTACAGCCGCCTGAGCGGCGGGCAGGGCAACAGCCAGTGCCACGGCAATCAGGGCGGGACGAAACAGCGAAGTTAAAGCGTGTGTTGTCTTCATGACCGTGCTCCATCATTTACAGGGAGGGTTGTGTTGTTGTGCGTGATGCCGGGAAACAGGCAATGCAGTCGTCGAGCAAGGGGTAGCTGGCCGCGTCCGGCAATTCAAAATGCCACCATTCACTGCTGATGCCGACAAAACCACCGCCAAACATAATAGCGTTCAATAACAATCGATTACGTTGCTCTGCGGGTGGAACAGAAGGGTGATACGAGTGCGAGCGATCGTGCATTTCATCAAAACCGGCCCCCATATCAAGCACGTTGCCATGCTCATCAATCAGAGTGACGTCAATTGCCGTACCACGGCTATGGTTTGAACCGATGGCTACATCCACCACGTATTGCGGATCGGGACAGACATGCCACAGAACCGACTGCGCCTGCTGCGGACGATAGGCGTCGTATACCACCAGAGACAGTCCTGCCAGCTGCGCGATGCTGATACTTTTCGCCAGCGCGGTGACGGCATCCGTATGCAACAGGCAACGGGCCTCCCGGTAAATGGGCGCGCCGGTGAGGTTATCGGCGGTGGCGTATTTGAGATCGATATGCAGCGAGGGGAAAATCACTGACAGATCGACCAGTTCAGGGGTTTCTGACATAGCACGTTTCCTGTTTATTGTTCGAATTGACCAAACTCTTGTTGCAACTGGCGATTGGTTCGCAGCCGTTCAGCAAGCGTATCGCCCAGTTGATCCACCACGCCTGACAGCAATAAGTTGAACAGGCAGCTCACGGGGGCGAGCGAATCCCAGAAGTGCCCGGTGTCGGTTTTTACCTGCAATAAGTCGATGGCGTAGTCTCTGGCCCACGGACACCAGACATCAGTGATTAACGCCAGCGGAATGCGCCGCTCGCTGGCAACGCGACAATACTGACGGGCAGCGGCGGAATAGGCGCGGGTATCCGTGATCACCACATATGGCCGTGCGAACCCGGAATTCAGCGACTCAACCCAGCTCCCGGATAGCCCTTCGGAATAACTGACTTTGGGCCGCAGGTATTCCAGATGGCTGAAAAAGGCGTTAGCAATGCCGCGCGTGGACTGAATCCCCAGAACATACACGGCCTCCGCATGCGCCAGTTGCTGAGCGATTCGCAAGAACGTTTCACTTTGCGCCAGCTGATAGACGTGGGTGATGGCATCAATTTCCAGCGACAGCGACTGACGCGCTCTGTCGGGCAGTCGCTGCTGCTGTTGCCAGGAGTCAAGGCGTTCATTCATCCCCCAGGGCTGATAGGGCACGGATGGCAGTTCCCGTAGACTGGCTTTGGCATCCTCAAGATTACGAAAACCAAGCTTCCGTAAATAACGTCCCACCGTGATGCCGCTGGTGCCTGTCGCTCTGGCGATACCGTCTGCCGTTTCAAACGGTATCTGCGCCGCGTGCGCTAACAGCCAGCCTGCAACGCGCTTTTCGCTGGGCGTATGCTGGCTAAAACTCTTCTCAATTCGGGCAAATAACTCAGGTTTTGATGTCATTACCGTCTCGCTGTTAGTGAGCTGTCAGAGAGCGTTCCGCTGTTACTGAATTAACAATGCAGGACGCATGCCAACCTGGAGATCACGGCATTGCCGTCTTTTTTGTTAAATTGAGGTGATATTTAATTAACGAATGATCAACATTTGTGCAGATTAGTTCACTTTTGGTGCAGCGATCGTCAGAGAGGGCATGAATGTGTCGAATCCGTCGCAGGGATCACATTGTGATGCCAGAAATTGCAAGGTCAAAAATGGCAAACGCCAACGTGGATAGCAGAGAAATATAAAAGCGCGAGACACATTATTTATCAGCGGAAAGAACAGTGTATTATTTTTGTAGATTTAATAAATATTCATCAGGCAAGTAATCTGTTCATTTTACGCATTAAAATACAACGCGATATTAATTATTCTTTTATAACAGACAGGTTTGTAGCAACGTATGAAGGCAGGCGAAGCGTAAAACCCCCTGACTTATGAAGTGCGGCACAACCAGGAGAACACAAGGCCTGGCGCGTAAGTGATTAAAGCAACGCATTAAAAATAATATTCAAAATAAACTTATCACGCTATTTAAATCATCTGAAAGTGCAGGATTTTGTTATTAGTGACAGCGTCACATTTAAGAGCGTGTTAATATTTCTTAACGAACCATAAAACCGCATAAAGATATAAATTTGTGTGCCGATACTGAATAAAAGAGAGTCGTTTACATAAGGGGTTTGTATGGTCTGGTATCCATCACGTATTTCCACCCGTCTGACGATTGGGGGGATTGCGCTGCTTGCAGTGACCACGCTGGTTATTGTTGCCATTATGCTCTGGCGCGGTCAGCCGCGCGTTGTTGAGATCAACTCCGCCCTGATAGAGGAGACAGGGCAAGGACTGACTCGCCAGTTAGGTACTGTTTTATCGCGTATTGAAGGTGAAACGGTAAGCCTGTCGCGCCTTGCCGAAGTGCTGCCAAACGACGAATCGCTATACCAGCATGTCGTTCCGCATCTTATTGGCGAACAGAATGATTCCATCATTACCGGCGGCGGCATCTGGCCGGAGCCGGATGCCTTTACGCCCGGCATTGAACGACGCAGTTTCTTCTGGGCGCGTGATGCAGAAGGGAAATTGATCTTTTCCGACGACTACAACGTTGCGGGTGGGAGCGGTTATCATAACGAAAGCTGGTATATCCAGGCGAAAGGGCACTCACAGAACAGTTGCGTCTGGTCTGATGTTTACCAGGATACGATTTCCGGGGTTAACATGGTGACCTGTAGCATTCCTTATCAACTGGCAGGGAAATTTGCCGGCGTCGCCACAACCGATATCCGACTGGATAACGTCGCCACCTTTATGCAACAGCAGGGGAACAGCACGGGCGGTTACGCCTTTGTGGTGGATAAACAGGGGCAAATCCTCTATTTCCCGCAGGCCGATCACGCGCAGTTTAAAACGTTTACTGACCTGGTCAAAGCCTCTGACTGGCTCGCCCCGGTAGCCGGATCGCTGAAAACGCTGAATGCCTCGGCCGATGTCGCCACCATTCCCCTTGCACACGACGGCATACTGGACGGGCCTTCCCGGGTGATGCTTTTCCCGATGGCGGATACCGGGTGGATCGTTGGGCTGGTGACGCCTGAAGAACGCGTTGTCGGACTGGCAAAAGTGATGATGAAGGATGTACTGGAAGTGCTGATTCCGATCATGGCCATTCTGCTGGTGGGCTCCTGGCTGGTGGTGCGCCGTCTTATCTCTCGTCTGGACGATACGCGTCGCGCGCTGGATGATATCGCCCAGGGCGAAGGCGATCTGACTCGCCGCCTGGACGTCCGGGGTAAAGATGAGATTTCCGATATTGCTCAGGCCTTTAACCTCTTTGTGGATAAAATATCCGCAATCCTGATTACCGTTCGCAGCAGTAGCGTGGTGGTTGCGAATAACGCCGTCAGTCTGGCTGACAGTAATATGGAGTTATCCTCTCGCGTAACGCAGCAGGCAGCCGCGCTGGAGGAAAGCGCGTCGGCGATGGAGCAATTAAATGCGACCGTTCATCAAAATACCGGGAATACACAGTTAGCCGATGAGCTTTCCGAAAACACGGCGCAAACGGCTAACCGCTGTGGCGATGTCATGCAGGGCGTGATTTCCACGATGGATAACGTCAGCGCGTCGTCCGGCAGGATGGTGGAAATTGTCGCCGTTATCGACAGCATCGCGTTTCAGACCAACATTCTCGCGCTGAATGCGGCGGTGGAAGCCGCACGAGCGGGTGATGCCGGTCGCGGATTTGCCGTCGTCGCCTCTGAAGTGCGCACGCTGGCACAGCGCAGCGCCACTGCCGCGCAGGAGATCAAGGCGTTAATCGATGAGTCGGTTTCACACGTAGACAGCAGCAGTCAGCAGATCCATAACGCCGGGGATCGTCTTGGCGAGTTGGTCGGCAACGTGCGTCAGGTCAGACAATTGATGGGTGAAATTCGCGTGGCGGGTGAAGAACAGCGTAAAGGTGTCTCTGAGGTTACGCTGGCGGTAACCGAAATGGACAGTACGGTTCAGCAGAACGCGTCGCTGATTGATGATGCCGCTGCGCGAACCCAGGTCCTGAAAGAAGAGGCTGAACAACTGGCGCTACTGGTCTCTTCATTCAGATTGCCTGAACCCACAGCGGCATAATTTTCTCTCTCCCTCACAGAACGTCTGCAAATTGCAGACGTTCTGCTTGTGTCAGTCAGATAACTAAATCCATTATTTAGTGTTTTATCTCCATGAATAGCCAATAACTCCATTATATAGTGGTTTATGCTTTTTGCCTTCGTTGCACATTAACTCTATAATATTGTGTATTACGTCAGAAATATTGCGATAAGGGACACTATGATGGATTTAACCCTTAGTTCTCCAGCCGAGATTGTTACGCTGCTGTGCGACCGGTTACGCAAAGAACGCCTGGCAAAACAGATGACTCAGGCTGACGTGGCCGCCCGGGCGGGAGTTGGCGTCAATACGGTTTCAAACCTTGAAGCAGGCAAAAATGTGGGCTTCGAGAATCTGGTCAGAGTAGCGGTGGTATTAGGTTATGGCGACGCGTTGAAAGCGCTGTTCAAGCCCAAAATTGATAGCCTGGATGATATCTTACGTTATGAGAAGAGCGCGACGCGTCAGCGGGTGAAGAGGAAAAATAACGATGCCTGAGCAGATAGACGTCTTCTATGAAGGATGGGGGGAACGATGGCTCTGGGGCAAGCTGGTCTCATCAACGGCATTGACCGGTCGGCCAGTCATCGCCTTTGAATACAGTGACGAGGCCGTTCGCAAAGGTTTTGAGCTGTCCCGCTTAACATTACCGCTTGAGGGGCCGCGATTACGCAGGGACTTTCCGGCTCATCAATTACATCTTCCGGGGCCGGTTTACGACGCTCTGCCTGATGGCTGGGGAATGCTGCTGATGGATCGCTTATTCAAACGCAGAGGACTCAATGCCGCCCGAATTGGCCCCCTGGAGCGGCTCACCTGGGTAGGCGGCAACGCAATGGGGGCAATGACATTCCAGCCGGTACAGGCAGAGGCAGAACTTACCTCGCAAGAAGAGATCCCGCTGGTGCAGCTGGCCGCAGAGGTGCAGGAGGTTCTGAGCGGAGAAGGCGGGGAGTTCCTGCAAAAATTATTGCAGATGGGCGGTTCACCACAGGGGGCACGGCCAAAAGCATTACTCCATCGTGACACTGTCACGTCAAAATTCACAACCTCGCCGTTAGCAGGCGCGGAAAGCTGGCTGGTCAAATTCCCGGCCAGACAGGAACATGCCGAGGTCTGCGCCATCGAAGCCGTCTATTCAGCGTGTCTGCGCAAATGCGGCATCCAGACGCCTGACGTTACGTATTTCGCCTTGCCGGAAGGGCAAGCGGCATTCGCCACCCGCCGTTTTGATCATGAACAAGGGATGCGCGTGCCCATGCAAAGTCTGGCCGCCTTCACTGGCGCGAATTACCAGACGCCGGGTTCGCTCGACTACCGAAGTTTTTTACGTGCGACGCAAATATGCACCAACGATATTCGGGAAAAAGCGCTTGCCTTCGAACGAGTGGTCTTTAATGTCGTGTTCAACAACCGGGACGATCATCCTAAGAACTTCGCTTATCTGATGTCCGCAGATGGGCAATGGACCCTGGCGCCCGCCTATGATGTGACCTATTGCGATGGGCCTGGCGGCTATCATCAGATGGATGTGATGGGTGAAGCTCTGGATATTGAAAGAAAGCATCTTCAGGCGCTGGGTGAACAGGAAGCCGAATTACCAGCCACCAGAGTCGCAGAGATCATCGCGACTATTTGCGACGTTGCGGCGACGTTCAGCGCAATTGCTACCGACCTCTACCCGGGGCAAATCACGGGCGACACGCTGAACTATATCCAAAAACAGATTGATGGGAATATCAGCCGCCTGAAGGGATGACGGCTGAGTCAGTCTCACGGAAAGAGGGTGTGGGGAGGTTAGCTTCCCCACCGACTTTTCAGATAGTTCACCGCTTGCTGGGTTTGCGGCTGATCAAGATAGCTTTCTCTGAACAGGATTGTGCCTTTGATTTGTGAGACGGATTCATTCAGATCCAGTTGCTTCTTAAGCTCCGGGACGCCGCCATTAATCATCCAGTCCGGCTCATTCTTTGACGGTTCGCCGACTTTATACAACGCCACGCCAATATAGAGATGGGTATTCGTGGGTTTCACCACATCCGCCCACCATTTCGCCAGCACATCATAACGGGCCGCGTCACGCGCAAAGGGCCAGTAGAGCTGCGGCGCAATGTAATCCAGTAATCCCAGTTGCACCCAGCGGCGAGTATCGGCATAGGATTCATCATACGCCGCCGCGCCCCTCGTATCCGAACCTGCCGGATCATGCGAGCGGTTACGCCATACACCAGCGGGGCTGACGCCAAATTCAACATCCGGTTTCAGGTTTTTGACCGTGCGGGACACCTGCTCAATCAGCAGTTGCGTATTGTGTCGCCGCCAGTCCGCTTTTGAGGCAAACGCCTGACCATATCGGGCAAAGGTGGAATTGTCGTTAAGCGTGGAGCCTGGCGTTTCGGTATAGAAATAGTCATCAAACTGTACGCCATCGATGGGATAACGTGTGACCACTTCCGCCACGATACTGGTGATCCAGTCCCGGACGTCAGGAATGCCGGGATCAAGAACAAAACGATCTCCAGAGATGCGCACCCAGTCGCGATGCAGCACAAACACGCTCGCCGGATTTGACGTCACCGTCGCGTTTAACTGCGCCACCGTTGCTGGTTTGGTGTTTACCGATACGCGGTAGGGGTTAAACCAGGCGTGTACTTTCATTCCCCGCTTATGCGCTTCATCAAGCATAAACTGTAGCGGATCGTAGCCCGGATCTTCACCAATCTTTCCGGTCAGCATATCTGACCACGGCAAAATTTTTGACGGCCAGAGCGCCGTTCCATCCGGCTTGACCTGGAAAAACACGGTATTGATTCCCAGACTTTTTAGCTTATCCAGCTTTTCGATCAACGCGTTCTGTTGTTGACGCACCCGAACCGCCGCATTACTCGTATTCACGGAACTGACCGGAGGCCAGTCAAGACGCGAAACGGTTGCCAGCCAGATACCACGAACCGGCTGCTGATTTTTCTGGGATGGGGCTGGCGTCGCGGAAGAAGGGGGCGTAACCAGCGAAACGGGAGGTTTTGAGGCGCAACTGGCAAGTAAAAACGCGGTGGCGACAAGCGTAGCCCGTTTTTTTACTTTGCTGACAAGACGAGCGTGACGAGAGCTGATGATCATATTTGCCAATTTTCCGTTTGGTTAATCCAAAAAATCTTACACGAGATCTGGCTAATTACAGAGTTCATTGCTACGTTTTTTACAGGAGATGGCATTCCTCCTCATAACCGCCCTCTGGCTGATGATGCCTGCACATTCTGGACGTTGCCCCGCGTGGACAAGTCAACGTGTATTGTGTAGGAGTCATTATGCGCCGTACCTCAACAACATCGCTGCAATTTATTACCGTTTTGTATGCCTCTGGTCGTCGTCATACCCCCCCTTCGGGCGATCGTGCTCCTGCATATTTTGTCGATCTGAATCTTGATAAAATCGTCGATCGCATTGTTCAGGGACGGGAAGAGTACGGCATCAGCGCTTTCTTTTATTCACCACTTGAATGTCTGGAGGATATCCTCTATCGACAGGAAATTATTCAGGATGTGACAATACATGCGCTCTATAAGGCGCTAATGGCATATTCCGCAGAGATGAAGAATATCAGGGAGATTTCAGAAGAAAAAACAAACCGGTTTTACTTCTATCAACAGCGGCGCTGGGAGCTTGAGTGCATTTTGTTGTATTGCCAGGCCGTTACGGCGCTGTATGAGCGTATAGCGCCGCTGTCTTTGTCTTCCGACGGTATGATTAATTTCAGGCATTATCTTCGTCAGTATATCGAGAGTGAAAATTTTACCGGGTTATATTCAACCGCCACTATGATAAGAAAAAGTCTGGAGGCGGTTCAGTACGGCCTGAAAATTAAAGGCGACACCATTATTGTTGAACGGTATCACCAGGAGAAAAACTATAGCGATGAGATCCTCGATGTGTTCTCAAAGTTTAAGCAGCATGATGTGAATGTCGAGGTGGAGAGTAGACATCACAGCTTCGGGATGAACCATATTGAAGCACAAGTTCTGGATTGTGTTGCCAGACTATTTCCCACCGAGTTTCATCAACTTGATGTGTTTATAGATGCCAACAAACGCTACAGAGATAACACGCTGGATCTTTTTGAACGTGAAGTGCAGTTTTATCTGGCTGTTGTGGAATACATTGAAAAATTTCGGCAGAAAGGGCTGCCATTTTGTATCCCGGAGGTACAACGAGATGAAAAGGCTATTTCGGCTGTTGCGGCTTTCGATCTCGCGCTTGCAGAGGTCATCCTTGAGAAAAAGGAGAAGGTTGTCTGCAATGATTTCAGCTTCCAGGAGCATGAACGTATTTTCGTCATATCGGGCCCCAACCAGGGCGGGAAAACCACCTTTGCCCGCATGATAGGGCAACTGCATTTTCTTGCCTTGCTGGGCATTTATGTCCCTGCCAGGCAGGCAAAGCTCTTTCTGACAGACACTATTTTTACGCATTTTGAGAAAATCGAAAATATTTATAACCTCCGGGGAAAACTGTATGACGACCTGGTGAGAATAAAAGCGATCCTTGATGCTGCCACATCACACAGTTTGATTATCATGAATGAGATTTTTACGTCAACCACATCGCGAGACGCCATTTATCTGGGAACACGGGTAATCAAGAAAATAGTCATGCTCGATGCGCTTTGTGTCTGCGTAACGTTTATCGACGAGCTTACGGCATTAGACCCGTCCATCGTCAGCTTAATGAGTACGGTTGAGCATAATAATGCAGCATTAAGAACCTATAAAATCACCAGGAAACCGGCCGATGGCATAGCATGGTCAACGACGCTGGTGATAAAGCATGGGCTGACATATGAGCAGATAAAAACGAGGTTAAACGGATGAACGCGTATCTGATGTATAAAGATAACGATTTTATCGTTGACGATAATATCCCAGAGAACATCAAATTTGCCATGAAAGATCTGGAGCTGGCGGTGTTGTTTCATGCGTTGTCTGATGGAGATGATTTTCTTTATTCTGTCGTCAGGAAGGCATGTTCTGTGCTGCTATCGGGCATTCCTGACATTGAGTACAGGCAGGCTATTCTGCGGGATTGCCTGTATAACGAGGACGTCATCAGAACATTCTATAACGTGGTGGTTGAATGCCTGCAAATGGAAAAAGAGAAACTTCACTACGGCGTTTTTGGTCATTATCCTTCCGCTGTGCTGCATCAGTCTCTTTCGTTTACCCAATTCCTGATGATCTATTTACAGAAAATAAAAATTATCGCACAAGAAAACATCCATCACGTTGAATCTCCGGGGATGGTTCGTCTTTTCTCGATGCTTGTTCAGGAGTTAAACGATGATTATATGAGCACTATTGAAAGACATCTGAAGCAGATGACTTTCAAAAAAGGCGTATTAATCAGCGCACGATTGGGGCAGGGTAATCAGGGCAAAGACTATGTACTCAGGCGGCCCAATCCCCCGCAAAAAGGATGGTTCCGGCGTCTTTGGACAAAAAGGCCAGCGCATTACACCGTACAGCTAGCCGCGCGTGATGAAAATGGCTTCAGGGCATTAAGCGACTTAAAGGACGAAGGGCTCGTATTGATCGCCAACGCAATGGCGCAATCCACCGCGCATTTGCTTAATTTTCTAAAGTCACTGCGCACTGAATTAGGATTTTATATTTCATGCCTTAATCTTGCGCAGGCCTTAAACAAACGCAATATTCCACTGTGCTTTCCTGTCCCGATATATCAAAGAGAACGCCATCATGTGTTTGAGGCACTCTTTGATCCCTGCCTTGCACTGACATCGGATCGGGAAATCGTTAGCAACACATTAAGAACGGATAATAAAAATACTTTTATCATCACTGGCGCAAACCAGGGAGGGAAATCCACGTTTTTACGCAGTATCGGACTGGCGCAGATAATGATGCAAACGGGGATGTTCGTTTCTGCTGAATGTTATAGCGCAGATCTTTGTCGGCAGATATTCACGCATTACAAATGTGAAGAAGACAGCCATATGGTCAGCGGAAAGCTGGATGAAGAGCTCCGACGAATGAGTGATATTGTTGATGCTCTACAACGTGATGACCTGGTGCTGTTTAACGAATCGTTCTCTGCAACAAACAGTCGGGAAGGGGCCGAAATCATCAGAGGCGTGGTAACCGCACTGGCAGAAAGCAACGTGAAGCTCTTTTTTGTTACACATACTGCGGAATTTGCATGTTCGTTTTATCAGGAGGATCGCCAGGACACGGTATACCTGTGCGCCGAACGACGCGACGATGGAGAAAGGACATACAAAATAGCAGAAGGCGTGCCTCTGGATATCAGTTATGGCGAAGATCTGTACCGGGATGTTTTTGATGCCTCTCCCGCATACCGGAATACGGGAGAGGTTTCAGAGCGTTAACCTTTTCTGAAGGCAGATTTACCGGCGAAAACGGCGGCATCGCCAAGTTCATCTTCAATACGCATTAGCTGATTGTATTTTTCGATGCGTTCTCCACGGCTTGGCGCTCCCGTTTTGAGGTGTCCGGCGCGTAAGCCTACCGTCATATCAGCAATGAAACTGTCTATTGTTTCTCCGCTACGGTGTGAGATAAAGCTGCCCCAGTGATGATCATGACACAATTGAACCGCTTCGATTGTCTCGCTTAACGTACCAATCTGGTTCAATTTGATCAGCGCGGCATTCGCCAGATTTTCATCAATTCCTCGCTGGATATATTTTACGTTAGTCACAAAAAGATCGTCACCCACCAGTTCAATCTTATTGCCAAGCGTATCACTCAGAATTCGCCAGCCAGCCCAGTCATCTTCAGCCAGGCCATCTTCAATCAGAACAATGGGGAATTCGTTGACCAGCCGCTCATAATAGCGCGTCATCTCTTCCGCACCGAATTGCGCATTTTCGCTGCGCAGGGTGTATTTTCCGTCTGAATAAAATTCGCTGGATGCAGGGTCCATGCAAATAACAATATCCTCGCCGGGTTTATAACCGGCTTTTTCGATCGCTTCGACAATCAATTCCAGCGGTTGCCGGTTTGACGAGACGGCTGGCGCGAATCCACCTTCATCGCCCACGCCAGTAGACAAACCTTTCTCCAGTAAGACCTGACGTAAATTCTGATACACCTCGCTACCCCAGCGAATGGCTTCCCGAACAGAGCTTGCGCCCCAGGGGGCAATCATGAACTCCTGAAAATCGGCGCCTTGCCAGCGAGCGTGAACGCCGCCATTGATGATATTCATACAAGGAACCGGGAGGAGGTTAGCGCCAACGCCGCCGAGGTAACGATACAGCGGAATGTTTGATAGCTGCGCGGCCAGACGCGCCACGGCAAGCGATACCCCGAGAATAGCATTGGCCCCGAGACGACTTTTATTTTCCGTACCATCAAGAGTTATCAGGCAGTTATCGATATCTTTCTGACGGCGGACATCATATCCCCGTAGCGCATTATCGATCTCAGTATTGATACTCTGAACCGCGCCCAATACACCTTTGCCGCCAAAACGCGACTTATCTCCATCACGGCGCTCAATGGCTTCGCGCGAACCGGTACTGGCACCGGAAGGGACTGACGCGCGCGCAGCACCGCCGCCGATGGCGGAGACTTCGACTTCAACGGTCGGATTACCTCGGGAGTCCAGAATTTCTCTTGCGATCACACGTTCAATTTCATAGCTCATAGAAATGACCTTATTTTATGGAGTGGATATATGTTTAATCAGCACATCAACCGAGAGATGATTGATGAACTCAAAAGAGAACGAGGAAAAAACCCCAAACAGGCGATTCTTATGACCCAGCATGACCAGGTCGATATCCTCATGTTGGATAACCGCTTCAACATCTTTGAAACGTTGAATGCTGATAATTGATTTCACTTGCACATGAATACTGCTGGATTCCGCCAGGCGACTGAGCATCGCTTTGGCCTCGATCACTTCATGTGATTGCCGATCCCGGGTTAAAGCATCACTCGTGTAATCCAGCTCCCGGTAATCAGAACTGATATGCCCGAGGGTGATCTGAGTCCCCATTTCTTTTGCCAGACGTTCAGCATGGTGCAGCAACAGCACACCATCGATTTCATTCTGGACCAGTAATAATGCGTGTTTGTACATATGCATACGCCACCTCTCAAGTAATGAGAAACGCTCAGCATCGCAAATGAACAATGTGTTGCAGACGGGCCGATGGACATAACAAGAGCCGGTGAGCGCTACGTTGTTACTGATGTTGTGATAGTCAAAGGCATGGATAACATCTTTCTTTTCAAAAAGATGAGATTCAGGAAGTAATGAAGTGGTTGTTTTACTATTCATAGCGATACCCGACATACATGCCTAAGAAAAACAGCAACAGTTGTATATCAGGCGTCATCATCCGATTCGAGCGAACCGGCGGTTGGGAAAGGTGGAACACCATCACCTTGTGAACTAAGCGTATAGCAGGTTCAGGCGGAAATCAATGAGAAGTAAATCTGTTGCGCATGGATCGCGAAGAAGGAGAGGGTAGTCAACGAAATCTGCGGCGTAAATAACGCAATAAAAATTATAACTTAGTACGATTTTGACTTTAACAATTCCATAAGTCGTTTAATTATAGACAATTATTGTATCTACAAGTCTTCGAGTGTGCTTATGAAAGAGATCTGTTCCGCAGATTCGTCAACATTTAAACATGTGCGTTTTGTTCTCACAGACATGGATGAAACGCTGACTTACAAGGGGCGCCTTGCGGCTGAAACCTATCTGGCGCTGGAACGATTGCAGAACGCGGGAGTCAAAGTGATACCGGTCACAGCCGCGCCCGCAGGCTGGTGCGACCAGATGGCACGGATGTGGCCAGTTGATGGCGTCATTGGTGAAAATGGCGGTGTGTTTTTCAGAAGGCGAAATGACGGTCATGGCATTGAGCGTTTCTTCTGGCACGGCACAGAAAAATATCCTGACGTCGCTGAGCGCCTGACGCAAATTGGGGAACAGATAAAAAGGGAAATTCCTACCGCTCATTTTGCCGACGATCAACCTTTCAGGATGACGTCCATTGCCTTTGCTAAACCGCCAGAAGCCCATCAGTGTTCATTAATACTTAACGCATTGACGCAAGCAGGCGCTACAACCACCGTAAACAATCTCTGGATTCTTGGCTGGTCTGGAGAATATGACAAGTTATCTATGGCCCGACGAGTGCTCAGGGATTTTTACGATCTCGACATTGATGCCGAACGTTCTGCCGTATTGTATAGCGGCGACTCGACGAATGATGCGCCGATGTTTTCATTCTTTGAACATACGGTTGGAGTGAGCACGGTATCAGATTACCTTGATCAAATCCCGAAACCTCCGCAGTGGATTACCCGTGGCCCGGGAGGTGCTGGTTTTGTGGAAATTGCAGATGCGGTAATTGCCGCCAGATAGTGAGAAACGCAGATCCCATTGGCTTATCCGGTCACAGTGGCCGGGTTTTTAATGCGTGCGCTACATGAAATCTGACGCAGGATAACCGAACAGTTTGCAGAATTCACACAGGACACGATGGAAGGCATGCAGAAAAAGGCGAGGGATGCATTATGAGTCAAGGGAGTAAGCCTGTATTGGGCGTCATAAATTCAATTTAACATAATATACATTATGCGCACTAAAGAGGATAAAGGGAGAATCTGTGGTTTTGTAGTCATCCTTGTGCTGGTCGCTATAGTCTCTGAAGCACTTTCTCCAGCACGACTCCGTTGATTCTGGGGCTCTGTTTCACATCTCCGGCACTTCCCGCGATGTCTAAATACATTTTCCAAATACATGTAGCACGCTTTTTTGCTTAGGCGTTGTGAATTCCTCATCCGCAAGATGCTGCATCCCCAGGGATTCATAAAACCGACGCCCGCTGTCGTTACCCTTAAGAACCTGCAACCAGAAAAAATGCTGCTCCTTATGCCTTGCTATCTCGATAGCTTTTTCGAAAAGAATTCGGCCATATCCTTTACCGGTTTCTCCGGGTGCAAAATACAGTTTGTTTAAGAGCGCTCCTGAGTGATTACCACCGCTAACTGGACGGTCCCAGCTTATCTTTGCAAAACCTACTGGCTTATCGCTTTCCGCAATGAGCCAGGTAACTGACTGATCATTTAAACTATTTTCAAGTTGGTCCGGCGCGTACTCACTGTCAATAAATTGTCGAAGCTCTACAGGACAATCCCATAACTCTTTGAAATGATGGTAATAACTTGACTTCCCCAGCGTTTGCAATGTCGGGGTATCGGCAGGTACAGCATAACGTATGGTCAAGTTCATACACTCTCCTGAAATGGCTTAAATTTAAGTTAACGCACAACATAATGCTGAATATGATATTTATCACAAAGCGCTCAGAAGTGCTGTAGCAAGATTAAAATATGCTATGGTTAATATATAATGTTTTCATCGGGTACATCCATCAGTTGTTGTTAACATACTAAGGAACCTGTCGCTTACTCACATAAACATACCGATATTACTCGTTTAAATCCTTGTCGTTATTATTTTAAGGAGAAGAGTATGAAAGAGCTTAATATCTTCGGTCAATATGTAGGCAGACATCTTGAGGGTAACCTTGATTTTATTTTACCTGACACGCGCCAGTTGTCAGGCCGTTACTGTCACTTACAACCCCTTGCGACTTACCACTGTGATGATCTTTATCAGGGCTGGCATAGCATAGAAGACCCACGGGACTGGACTTATCTTCCTGATGAACGCCCCGAGACAAGGCAAGCAACCTTTGACTATATCAAACGCATCATCAGTCAGGGCGGAATTTCATATTATGCCATAATAGAAAATAAATCTGCGAAAGCCCGAGGCACCCTCGCCCTTTTTAATATAGACAAGAATAATGGCGTTGCGGAAATCGGATATGTACATCTCACGCCAGCGATAAAACGCACCTTTTTAAGCACGGAAGCAATTTATCTTTTACTGATGTATGTTTTTGATGTCCTTAAATATCGTCGTTGTGAGTGGCAAACAGACACGCTTAATCATGCTGGAATGAATGCTGCTGAAAGAATTGGGTTTCGGAAAGAAGGTATCTTACGTGATAAGCAAATCATAAAATCAAGGAGCGTGGATATCGCAACATATTCAATTATTAGCGCCGAGTGGCCGAAGATATCCAGTGCGATATCTGTCTGGCTAAGAACGGAAAATCTCGACGAACGTGGACATCAGATTCACCCTTTACGGCACTATCTGGCGGAGCCTGAAGTGTAATCAGGAATACGGGGCCGTGACGACGGCCCATGCTTTTATTTATCCCATAAGCATTCAAGTTTTAAACACTCAGCGCCTTTGTATAAGCATTCATCATAAATACGGTAGCCCACATGCTCAGCAACACGAATGGACGGAATGTTATTCTTTGCGATAAGACAAATTGTCTTCGAGGGTGAAAACAAATGGACAAACCACTGATGTGCAGCGGCAGCGGCTTCCTTTGCTACGCCAGCCCCCTGAGCTGAACGTGAAATAACCCATGATGCCTCGACACAGTTCTCAAAGTTTTCATCAATGCCACGATGAAAATTAGCCAGTCCTGTTTCGCCTAAAAACGTGCCGTCAGACTTTTGAAAAATAGAAAATATACCGTAACCAAAAACAGACCAATGCCCGATGTTTCTCAACAGGCGGTTCCATGCCTCTTCTGGCGTAAAGCCTGGGGCATTAACCAGATGAAATATTTTAGGGTCTGAATACATCGGATACCATACACCATAATCTGTGATGACTTGAGGGCGCAAAATGAATCTTTCCGTGACGATAGCAGACATTATTTTCCACTCATTATGCTTACGTTGCTTCTATTGTAACTGAGTTATCCACTCATTCCGTCCAAAACTTTCTGTGGATAACGCGTTGGCGTTAATCCCGTGTGTTGACGGAAAAACGCAACAAATGCGCTGTCGCTGGCAAATTCCAATAGACAGATAGACACGGTTTTCCAGCCATTGAGATATCTGTTTAGCCTCCGTTGCAACACAGATCCCGCTTTGTCATTATGGTCCTGCGTCTGTTCTCCTTTCTGCCATTCATCACTGGTTGAGTGTGGGATCATCTGATAGTGTCGGGAAATGAATGTTTAACGGAAATGACGATGAGCAAAGTCTATACTGGCGGCTGTCTGTGCGGTTTTATCCGTTTTTCGGCGGTAGCGCCGAAAAATCCACATACCTGTTCCTGCTCGATTTGCCAAAAACATACAGGTGCATATTCTGTCAGTTGGGTCGAGTTCGACGCTCAGGATGTGACGTGGACAGGACAAGGAGACAAGCCTGCGGTCTGGCGCTCTTCGAATATCTCCAGTCGGGCATTTTGTTCTCACTGCGGAAGTTCAGTAGGCGCAATTGATGATGCGCCTACCGTTGCGTTGTTAACTGGCGTATTTGACGAGCCTCAGGATGAAGATCTTCATGCGCATTGAGCGCATCGCCCTCACCCTGTCTGCCTGTTTCGCCAGCCCTCCCTTTTCTGCCTGACGGGTAAACGCACGGAAGTTTCAGACAGCGATTAATTTCCCCTCAAAAGTATGTTGTAACTAAATAACATGAAAACAAAACCCGGCCGCAGCCGGGTCAGATGATTAGCACAGCGGTTTTACCGCTTCACGCATCCCTTTCGTCAGGATTGCATCCAGGTCGGTCGTAACCTGTTCGACCAGACCTGCAACGTGCGTCAGATCCTGCTCCCAATGCGCGTCCACGGCCAGCACGGCATGAACCAAATCCTGTGTGCTGATAAGACCGTCGCTATGTTGATGCCACAACTGTTGATAGCGCTCAATCCAGTGCGCATCATCCTGGAGCGGATACGTCTCGCCGCGACGTTCACCACGATAAAATGCGATCAGCGCCGCAAGCGCAAACGTCAGGCGCGCCGGTAAAACGCCGCTGACCTGCTGCCCTGCCAGTAGCTGCGGTAAAATACGGGTGCGAAATTTAGTCATGCCATTTAACGCAATCGACAACAACTGGTGTTTAATATACGGATTCTGGAAACGCCCCGTCACCGCACTGGCGAACGACATTAGCTCGTCGCGAGGTAAGTCCAGCACCGGAATAATCTCTTCATAGATGGCTTTTTCAACAAAGGCGCAAATGTCGCGGTCATTCATGGCTTCACCAACGGTATCCAGCCCGGCCTGGAACGCAACGGGCACCAGCGCCGTATGCGCACCATTCAGGATCGCGACCTTACGCTCTTTGTACGGCTTGATGTCATCAACAATCAGCACGTTGAGCGGATACTTATCAAGACGCAGCTCAGACGCTACCTTTTTTGGCCCCTGAATCACAAACAGATAAAAATGTTCCGCAGTATCGAGAAAAGCATCGTGATAGCCAAGTTCCGCTTCAAGTTGCGTCACTTCATCACGCGGATATCCGGTCACAATCCGGTCAACCAGCGTGGAACAAAAGGTGTTCGCCTGATCCAGCCACTGCACAAACGCAGCGGACAAGCTCCACTCCTGAGCGTAACGCAGTACCAGCTCGCGCAACGCCTCGCCATTGTAATCAATCAGTTCACAAGGAATGATAATCCAGCCTTTATCAAGCGCGCCGTCAAAACAGGTATAACGTTCAAACAGCAGCCGCGTCAGCTTCGCGGGGTAGCTGACCGCGGGCGTGTCATCAAATGCGTCACCGGCATGGTAGCTAATACCGGCTTCTGTGGTATTAGAGAAAACAAAACGCATGTCCGGGTTATGCGCCAGTTTCAGGAATTCATCGTAATCCTCATAGACGCTGATTTCACGGTTAACAGAACGGATCAAACGCGCGTCGCTAACCGCCTCGCCCTTTTCATTCAAACCACGAATAATCGTGGTATAGAGCCCGTCCTGGGTACTCAATGACGGCGGAAACGTGCTTTCGATAGGGCGAACAATGACCACTCCGGCGTTCAAATCGGTATGTTCATTCAGCAGATCAACTTGCCAGTCAACAAAGGCGCGCAGGAAGTTTCCCTCACCAAACTGAATGATGCGCTCAGGATAGCAGGCACCGGGAAAATCGCGACGGTTTAGAGTTTTCACAATGGGTTCCCTTCTTAATTAGTCATACAACCTGTTTGAATTGGTAGAACAGGTTAGCAAACTTTATGATATTGAAACCCTGTTTTGATCAAGTAGTCACGATTAATCAAAACTGTTTTATGCTTTAACATCTCTCACGACGCGGAGATTTACGGCTGATTCATCTGGATAACCAGCCAGTGGTGAATGACGGCGACAACATACTGCTGCTGTTCTTCACTCAGCGATTCTCCCTGAGGAATGTTGTGCCATTTCGCCAGACAACCACGGCAGCAGGTCGCCGTCGCGTGTTGGGCAATAAATACGGGGTGGCCGCGCATCGGCGTTTGTTTACCATCGTTGCGCGGAAAAGCCGGGGCCAGCCGCTTAGCAATAAACTCGGCGGCATGTTGATCAATAACCTGCGCGCCTTTATCCCAGCAATACTGCCTTTCTTTTGCGCCAAGACGAAACCGCGAGCGAAATGGCGAACGTGACAGGCGAGAAAAAAGTGGATCAAGCGCGTTCATCAGTAAACCGAACGACCTAATTGTTGGGTGAGTTGTTCGAGTACCGCAATACCCGCCAGGGAGTTGCCCGCCGGATCCAGTTCAGGGCTCCATACCGCAATCGCCATTTCGTGCGGGACAATCGCCACAATCCCACCGCCAACGCCTGACTTGGCAGGTAATCCTACTCGCCAGGCAAATTCGCCTGCGTTCTGGTACATTCCACTGGTTGCCATCAGCGCGTTGATTTGTCGGGCCTGCATCGGCGAGACAACCGGTTCATCAAGGTGAAACGCCTGCCCCTGTCTGGCCAGAAAAACAAATGTACGCGCCAGTTCCGCACAGCTCATTTTCAACGCGCAGTAGTGAAAGTAATTTTGCAAAACGGTAGTGACATCATGCTGGAAATTACCAAATGACTTCATCAGCCAGGCAATAGCGGCATTGCGTGCGGAGTGCTCAAATTCAGAACGGGCAACTGTGACGTCATACGCAATATCCGATACGCCGCTAAGCGCCCGAACCACTTCCAGCATACGCTGGCGCGGCGCGCTCAGTCGCCCTTGCAGCATATCGCAAACCACCAGCGCGCCGGCATTAATGAACGGGTTACGCGGTATCCCTTGCTCCAGTTCCAGTTGCACCAAGGAATTGAATGGCGACCCGGAGGGATCTTTTCCGACACGTTGCCAGATTTCCTCTTCCGGGTAGTGACGCATCGCCACCACCAGACTCAGCACCTTTGATATGGATTGTATTGAGAAGCGTTCCTGCGCATCGCCAGCCTGATAGTATTGCCCGTCAACGGTGCAAATGGCGATCCCCAGTTTTGATCCATCGACAGAAGCCAGCGCAGGGATGTAATCAGCCACTTTCCCCTGTCCAATCAACGGGCGCACCTGCTGAAGGATGGTCTCTAAAATTGAATTGTCCATGGCCCTGGCCACAATGTGCTCCTTGCTCGCAGGTCTGAAAAGGCCTGCGAGTATAACAGAGCTGAATGTGCGGCGTCAGGCAGAAAGACGAAATCGCGCCACCGCGTTCAGAAGCTGATGAGATTCATGATGCAGTTGCAGCGATGACGCCGATGCGGTATTTACCAGGCTGCTGGTCTCTTGCGCCGCACGGTTAAGCGCCTGTAGCTGCCCCGTCATCTGGTGGATGCTGTCCCCCTGGCTTAACGTGGCGCCAGAGATGTCATTCAACAGTATGCCCAGATTGTCTACTAACGAAATCACCTGCTGTAAATTTTCTTCCAGACGATTAACCGCATGTGAACCTTCCTCGATTCCCTGCAAGGAGTGGTGGATAAGTTCCTGTATGTTCTGCGTGGACTGACTGCTTTTACGAGCCAGCAGCCCCACTTCTTTTGCCACCACGGCAAATCCGCGACCTTGTTCTCCGGCATGGGCCGCTTCGATAGCCGCGTTCAGCGCCAGGATATTGGTCTGGAACGCGACGCTGTCAATCAGAGAGATGATCCCGCGCATTTCTGACGATCGCTCAACAATCGCCTGCATCGAACGGTTAACAGTTTCCATCATACGATCGCCGCCAGCCGCTACCTGACGCGCCTCGGCTGCACGTTGATTAGCCAGTCTGGCAAAGCCGCTATTGTCCTCGACATGCGTTTCCAGAAACGAGATATGCGAGGTGACACTACTTAACTCTTCGCTCTGTTTCGCCGATTGCTGATAAAGCTGTTTGTTGCTCTGCGCAAGCTGATCGATGTTGCCGACCATTGCGGCGGTGGCATCGCTCACCTGCTGCACCAGCTGCCTCAGCCCCTGTTGCATCGCATCAATGCGTGAACTGAGTTGCGCGACCTCGCGGTTAAACCCGCTCACCTTCGGCATTGGTTCGGACAGATCGCCTGCGGCCAGAATATTAATATGGGCGATCAGGCGGCGCAGCGGAGAAATAACCCAACGAGACATGCCGCTCCAGACCAGCAGGGCAATCACCACCAGCACAAACGGGATGAACAAAAAGAGGTGCTGCAACCCTTCCAGGCTGGCAATCAGCTGCTGCCTGCCACCCTCTGTCTGACGCCCGCTCTCTTGCTGAAAGCGAGCATAGTTTTCATTGAAATCTGTCTGAAACGCCTGAACAGGAACAGCAAAGAACGCGTCGATGGCGTTAGTCTGGCTCAAACCATCCGCCTGTTCCTGAATACCGCTATAAAAACGCTGATAACTCTCAATCAGGCCGTCGTCTTTATGAGGGGCCATTGCAAGCCAGGCATCCCAGGCCGTTTTTGACTCTACCAGCGCCTGCTGAGCTTCATCCATCAACGGGCGCCAGCTGCCTTCTGATCCCGTTGCGGCATCCTGCATAAAGTAAACGCCCGCCCGGTTCAGCAGATCGCTTGCGGACAACAGCGCTACCCTCGCCTCATCCACCTTCGTTTGTTGCAGCAGTGCCTGCTGGTTACGTTGTTCGTTACGCTGAGCGTCTCGCACGGAAAACGACAGCATCAGGGATGACGCAACCTGCAAAATAGAAAACAGCGCGATAATGCAAAATATTCCCGTTAACAGACCAAACTGGCGGGGAGTGAAACGACGAATTAAGCCTCGAAAAATTTGCGTTAAGTTCATGATATTCTTCTGTATCAATGCGTTATGCGCGAGTGTACGGAGAGAAAATGACAGAACTATTGCAGTAATGTGACATGGCGCCTCAAGAAGACGCCAGAATGATCACAGACGGTTTTTCCAGACAGTTTGTACGTTGCAAAACTCATGCAGGCCAAAATGGGAGAGCTCACGACCAAAGCCGCTTTTCTTCACGCCGCCAAATGCCACTCGCGGATCGCTGGCGCTGTATCCATTGATAAACACCCCGCCACATTCCAGGCGCGATGCCATCTCCTGAGCCAGTGCATCACGCGCAGTGAACAGCGTCGCCGACAACCCAAAGTCGCTGTCATTAGCCAGTTGCAAGGCATGTTCGGCATTCTTCGCCACGGTAATCGCCGCCACGGGTCCAAACAACTCCTGACGAAATGCCGTCATCTCAGGCGTCACATCGCCCAGAACCGTAATGGCATAATAGTTGCCTTCCCCGGCGAGCTTTTCACCGCCCAGTAATAAACGCGCGCCTTCTGCTATTGATGCCTCCACTTGCTGATGCAGCTCATCCCGTAGATCAAAACGCGCCATAGGACCGAGATCGTTCTCTTCCGCCAGCGGATCGCCCATTTTCAGTGCGCTGGCGGCGGCAACAAACCGTTCAGTAAATTCCCCGGCAATCCCCTCTTCAACAATAAAGCGCTTCGCCGCCGCGCATACCTGCCCGGTATTTTGATAGCGACCGGCGACAGCGGCTTTAACAGCCAGATCCAGGTCGGCATCGTTAAGAACGATAAACGGATCGGAACCGCCCAGTTCAAGCACGCATTTTTTCAGCGCAGCCCCGGCCTGCGCACCAATCGCGGCCCCGGCACGCACGCTGCCCGTTACCGTCACGGCGGCAATACGGGGATCGTTAATCATCTGGCTAACGCCGTCGTTACTGGCATTTACCCAGCCATAAACGCCCGCCGGAATATCGGCATCGGCGAAGATCTGCGCAATACGTTCAGCGCAACCGATCACATTCGGCGCATGTTTTAGTAAATAGCCGTTACCCGCCAGCAGGATGGGAATCGCCCCGCGTAATACCTGCCAGAGCGGAAAGTTCCACGGCATGACCGCCAGTATTGTCCCCAGCGGACGATATGCAATCACCGCCTGCTGATTTTCCACCAGCGTCGGTTCCGGGTTAAGCATCGCGGGGCCATGTTCTGCATACCAGTCACAGAGCGCCGCAGATTTCGCCACCTCGGCGCGCGCCTGCCGGATCGGTTTTCCCATCTCACGGGAAATACTGTGCGCCATCTCGTCTGTATGATTACGCAGCGCTTGCCCGATATCGCGAAGTTTCTGCGCCCGGTATGCCACCGTCGTGCGTTTCCATTCCTCAAATCCACGGGCAGCCAGAGTGAGTGCATTTTCAATATCATCAGCGCTGGCCCACGGCATCATCGCCAGCGTTTCACCGGTTGTCGGGTCCACGGAAATCGCATGTGTAGCAGGTGTCATCGTCATCGGTTTGTCTCTCTACGTTGCGGGATATGCCTGCATAATGGGCGCATTTACTCTTTCTGAAAAATGAATAATATTAAGCACTGCGTTCACAAAAAGAGAAAACTATGGATCTGACTCAGCTGGAAATGTTCAATGCCGTGGCCGAAACCGGCAGTATTACGCAGGCGGCGGCGAAGGTGCATCGCGTCCCGTCGAACCTCACTACGCGAATCCGCCAGCTTGAGGCCGATCTTGGCGTGGATCTGTTTATTCGTGAAAGTCAGCGGCTGCGCCTTTCTCCCGCCGGACATAACTTTCTGCGCTACAGCCAGCAGATCCTGGCGCTGGTTGATGAAGCGCGAATGGTGGTCGCCGGTGATGAACCTCAGGGACTATTTTCACTCGGCGCGCTGGAAAGCACCGCAGCGGTACGCATCCCGGCCACGCTTGCCGGGTACAATCAGCGTTACCCCAAAATCCAGTTCGCCCTCTCTACCGGGCCTTCCGGGACAATGCTCGAAGGCGTTCTGAAAGGCAGACTTAACGCAGCGTTTGTTGATGGCCCGATTACTCATCCGGGTCTTGAAGGTATGCCGGTATACCGTGAAGAGATGATGATTGTCGCCCCTCATGGGCATTCCCCCGTACGGCGGGCAAAAGACGTGAATGGCAGCAATATCTACGCCTTTCGCGCAAACTGCTCTTATCGCCGTCACTTTGAAAGCTGGTTTCATGCCGATCGCGCGATGCCCGGCACCATTCATGAAATGGAGTCGTACCACGGCATGCTGGCGTGCGTTATCGCCGGAGCGGGCATCGCGCTGATCCCTCGTACCATGCTGGAAAGTATGCCCGGGCATCATCAGGTTGAAGCCTGGCCGTTGAGCGAAGAGTGGCGATGGCTGGACACCTGGCTTGTGTGGCGTCGCGGGGCAATGACCCGTCAACTGGACGCGTTTATCGCCCTGCTGAATCCGTCCTCGCAGCCATAGCATTATCCTATGGGTTTGGGGCTACGCCTGCCGGGAGAAGCGTTTTATACTGCGCAAGACGAAAACGGATATGGAACAGTCATGAACACCAAAGCGCGTAAAGTGATGATCATTGGGGCAGGTAATGTTGGCGCATCAGCAGCTTACGCTCTGCTCAATCAGAATATTTGTGAAGAACTGATTCTGGTCGATTTGAACAGAGATCGTTCGGAAGGCCATGCTTTGGATCTCGCCGATGCAGCGGCCTATATGCCGGGGATGATGACCATTTCCACCCGGGAGGCGCATGAATGCGCCGATGTCGATATCGCCGTGATTACCGTTTCCGGCGGCGCATTAAAACCAGGGCAAACACGGCTTGATGAGCTGAACAACACTGCGCGGATCGTCCAAAAGATCGTGCCGGAAATGATGGATGGCGGCTTTAACGGCATCTTTCTTATCGCCACCAATCCTTGCGATATCATTACCTGGCAGGTATGGACGCTATCAGGCCTGCCGCGCAGCCAGGTAATCGGCACTGGCGTCTGGCTGGACACCACCCGTTTACGGCGCGCGCTGGCGCAGGAACTGGATATCGGCGCGCAAAGCATCGATGCCTTTATTCTGGGAGAGCATGGCGATACGCAATTCCCGGTCTGGTCCCACTCCTCCGTCTACGGTTCTCCGATTGCAGACGTTTATCAACGCCGTACGGGTAAAATCCTGGACGTCGAGGCGATGGCGGAAAAAGTGCGCAAACATGGGTTTGAAATCTATAACCGCAAGGGCTGCACTGAATATGGTATTGCCGGAACCATTGCGGAAATTTGCCGGAACGTCTTCACCGGAAGCCATCGGGCGCTGGCCATCTCCTGCGTACTGGAGGGGGAATACGGCGTTGACGGCGTCGCCATCGGCGTACCGGCGGTGCTGACTCAAAGCGGTGTTCAACAAATTATCGAATTACAGTTAGCCGATGATGAGCTGGCGAAATTCAGATACTCCGCCGAAGTCATCAAAGCGAATATCGCAAAACTCCCCTGAATACGGTGTCCGGGATGATTTCCATACCCGGACGCCATTTCGTTTGTTTCATCAATCGGCTCACCAACGATAATGAGACATACATCACAAAATGATTGTATTTTCGCCAGCAAACGTTTTAAGATCGTGACCTCGCCTTTTCGCAACTAACCCGATTTACTCTTATGACAACAAACACTGTTTCCCGCAAGGTCGCGTGGCTACGGGTAGTTACGCTTGCTATTGCCGCTTTTATTTTCAATACCACAGAGTTTGTCCCTGTTGGCTTACTGTCGGACATCGCCCGAAGTTTTGCTATGCCGACCGCGCAGGTCGGGATTATGCTGACGATCTATGCCTGGGTTGTGGCGCTGATGTCGTTGCCCTTTATGTTGCTGACCAGTCAGGTTGAGCGGCGTAAACTGCTAATCTGCCTGTTTGTTCTCTTCATTGCCAGCCATGTGCTCTCCTTCCTGGCATGGAATTTTACCGTGCTGGTAATCAGCCGCATCGGGATCGCGTTTGCACACGCTGTCTTCTGGTCTATTACCGCTTCGCTGGCCATTCGCCTTGCGCCGCCAGGCAAACGCGCGCAGGCACTGAGTCTGATCGCCACCGGAACCGCGCTGGCGATGGTGCTGGGGCTGCCTATCGGGCGTATTGTTGGTCAATACTTCGGCTGGCGAACAACGTTCTTCGCCATTGGTATAGGGGCGTTAATCACGCTGGTATGCCTGATCAAACTGCTGCCGAAATTGCCCAGCGAACATTCTGGGTCACTAAAAAGTCTGCCGCTGCTGTTCCGTCGCCCGGCGCTAATGAGTATTTATTTACTGACGGTCGTAGTGGTCACCGCACACTATACGGCATACAGCTATATTGAACCGTTTGTACAAACGGTGGCGGGTCTGAGCGCAAACTTTGCCACGGTATTACTGCTGATCCTCGGCGGCGCCGGGATTATCGGCAGCGTGGTATTCGGCAAACTGGGTAATCAGTACGCCTCGCCGCTTATCAGCATTGCCATTATGCTGCTGGTGATTTGCCTGATGCTCCTGCTGCCCGCAGCAGACAGCGAAAGCCATCTTGCCGTGCTGAGTATTTTCTGGGGCATCGCCATTATGGTGATAGGCCTGGGGATGCAGGTGAAAGTCCTGGCACTGGCGCCGGACGCCACCGATGTGGCAATGGCGCTGTTCTCAGGCATTTTTAATATTGGCATTGGCGCTGGCGCATTGGTGGGGAATCAGGTGAGTTTACACTGGTCGATGTCCACTATTGGCTACGTTGGCGCAGTGCCAGCCCTGGCGGCGCTGGTGTGGTCGATCATTATCTTTCGCCGCTGGCCTGTTTCGCTGGAAGAACAGCCGCAGCATTGAGGATAAGTTCCCCCCGACTGAATACTACTGAGACTTTCGGGGGGGAATCCTGACTTAATGGTAAGTCTTAATAATTTCCAGCACGCCGTTAATGATAAACTGCACGCCCATACAGACCAGTAAGAAGCCCATCAGGCGGGGGAAATAGCTTCAATTCCCCCCTTGCCGACCAGGCGCATAATCGCCCCTGAGCTGCGCAGAGAACCCCACAGAATCACTGACACCGCCAGAAAAATAAGCGGTGGCGCCACCAGAATAACCCAGCCAGGAAAATCGACGCCGTGACGTACGGTAGAGGCCGAACTGATGATCATCGCGATCGTCCCCGGCCCTGCGGTGCTCGGCATCGCCAGCGGAACAAAAGCGATATTGGCAGAAGGCTCATCCTCCAGCTCTTCTGACTTGCTTTTCGCCTCCGGCGATTCGTGCGCCTTCTGCTGCGGGAACAACATCCGAAAGCCGATAAAGGCGACAATCAGCCCACCCGCAATGCGCAAACCGGGGATGGAAATTCCAAAGGTGTTCATCACCAGTTGACCGGCGTAATACGCAACCATCATGATGGCGAACACATACACGGAGGCCATCAGCGACTGACGGTTACGCTCCGCGCTGTTCATATTACCGGCCAGGCCTAAAAACAACGCCACCGTGGTTAGCGGGTTCGCCAAAGGCAGCAGGACAACCAGCCCAAGCCCTATCGCTTTAAACAAATCCATCATAATGCCATCTCTTCCCCATCAAGCTCGTTGTAAGCGGCAAGTATAAAGGGAAAACGCGGCGTTTCGCCATTAAGCATTCATTATGCCGAATAAGCATAACCAGTAATTATTATTAATAAATTACCCCGTGATGCAGCCCCTGCACTGACGCGTTTTAGCAAATCGTGGCATCCCCTTATTCATTCGATTGACTTATATTTGCCTGGGCAATAGTATCTGCCGTGACTAACTACTTGCCGGGGCAACCATTGTGAAAAGCACCAGTGACCTATTCAACGAAATCATCCCGCTGGGTCGCTTGATCTACATGGTCAATCAGAAAAAAGATCGTCTGTTGAACGACTATCTGTCGCCGCTGGATATCACCGCATCGCAGTTTAAGGTGCTCTGTTCTATCCGTTGCGCGGTATGCATTACCCCGGTCGAGCTGAAGAAAGTGCTGTCTGTCGATCTCGGCGCATTGACGCGCATGCTTGATCGGCTGGTCTGTAAAGGCTGGATCGAAAGACTGCCAAATCCACATGACAAACGCGGCGTGCTGGTGAAACTCACCGAACACGGCGCGGCAATTTGTGAGCAATGTCATCAGTTAGTAGGACAAGACCTGCACCAGGAACTAACAAAAAACTTAACGGCGGATGAAGTGGCAACACTTGAGCTTTTGCTTAAGAAAATCCTGCCGTAAACAGAAAGAGGTATGACGATGTCCAGACGCAATACTGACGCTATTACCATTCATAGCATTTTGGACTGGATCGAAGATAACCTGGAATCGCCGCTCTCACTGGAAAAAGTGTCAGAGCGTTCAGGTTACTCCAAATGGCACCTGCAACGGATGTTTAAAAAAGAGACCGGTCACTCATTAGGCCAGTACATCCGCAGTCGCAAAATGACTGAAATAGCCCAGAAATTAAAAGAAAGTAACGAGCCGATCCTGTACCTGGCGGAACGTTATGGCTTTGAGTCACAGCAGACGCTGACCCGGACATTTAAAAACTATTTCGACGTTCCACCGCATAAGTACCGTATTACCAATATGCATGGCGAATCCCGGTATTTGCATCCACTCAACCATTGTAATTGCTAATCGCCTGTTAATGACGTAATCGAGGAAATCATGAAATCTCTGTCTTCCGCAATGCTGGCTGTGCTGCTTGTCGTCTCTGGCCAAAGCATTGCGGAGCAAACAGCACAACCTGGAACACAAAATAATCGCGATGCGATGGTCATGCCGTCTGCGCATGATCAGTCGCCATTCGATTTCAATCATATGGGTGCGGGAAGCGATAAATCCGACGAATTAGGCGTGCCGTATTACAACGGACACAGCCTGTAATTCGTTTTTGCCCCGCCACTGCGGGGCTTTTTTTATCCCCTTACCTGCGCCGCTTTGCGCAGCCGAAAACCAAACACGTTGATGTACAAACCCGCCATAATCAGCACTGCGCCAAGAAACTGTAACCCGGTAAGCGTCTCATTAAGCAACACGGCCGCGCTGGCCAACCCCACAACCGGCACCAGCAAAGACAGCGGCGCCACACGCCAGGTTTCATAGCGTCCGAGCAACGTTCCCCAGATCCCGTAACCGACAATCGTGGCGACAAACGCCAGATACACCAGCGATAAAATCGTCGTCATATCAATCGCGATCAGGCTCTGAACCATCTGCGCAGAACCGTCCAGAATCAAAGAGGCCAGAAAGAAGGGAATAATCGGGATCAGCGCACTCCAGACCACCAGCGACATCACCGCCGGGCGAGTGGCATGTTGCATGATCTTCTTATTGAAAATATTCCCGCACGCCCAGCAGAACGCCGCCGCCAGCGTTAACATAAACCCGAGCATCGCAATATGTTGCCCATTGAGGCTGGCTTCTATCAGCAGCAGAACGCCAAACACCGCCAGGGCGATACCGGCCACCTGTTTGCCCTGCAAGCGCTCGCCGAACGCAAACGCGCCCAGTACGATGGTAAAAAACGCCTGCGCCTGTAGCACCAGTGACGCCAGCCCGGCAGGCATTCCGAATTTAATCGCACAAAAGAGAAACGCGAATTGACCAAAACTGATGGTCAGGCCGTAGCCGAGTAACAGCGACAGCGGGATTTTCGGACGCGCAACGAAGAAGATAGCCGGAAACGCGACCAGCAAAAAACGTAATCCCGCCAGCATCAGCGGCGGCATATTGTGCAGCCCGACTTTGATGACGACAAAGTTAAGCCCCCACACCACCACGACCAGTAATGCCAATAACCCGTCTTTACGCGACATACCACGGCCCCTGCAAATATTAAATTTTTGTAAACAAGTTAAGTTAACGGAAATCATCGCCCCGGAACAGATCATTAATTCAGGTAGGGCGGGACGAGTACTTTCGAACAACATCCTGGGTATACATCACACTTTTGCCGTGCTATTGCTTTAAATCACCAATAAATATAATGAAACGCATTGTCGGGCAGGAAAATGAACACAACGCTGAGACGCTCCACCCTCGCTTTACTCGCCTCATCACTGTTATTGACCATTGGGCGCGGCGCCACGCTTCCGTTCATGACGATCTATCTTAACCGCCAGTACGATCTGAGCGTCGATCTGATCGGCTATGCCATGACGGTAGCGTTAACCATCGGCGTGATTTTCAGCCTGGGTTTCGGCATCCTCGCGGATAAGTTCGATAAAAAGCGCTATATGCTTCTGGCAATTTCGGCGTTCTTGCTGGGCTTTATCGCCATCCCCCTGGTGCACAGCGTCACGCTGGTGGTGCTGCTTTTCGCCCTGATAAACTGCGCCTACTCCGTCTTTGCCACCGTGTTGAAAGCCTGGTTTGCCGACAATCTTTCCGCCACAACCAGGAGCAAAATATTTTCCCTCAACTATACCGTGCTCAATATTGGCTGGACCGTCGGGCCGCCGCTTGGCACCCTGCTGGTCATGCAAAGCATCAACCTGCCGTTCTGGCTTGCGGCCATTTGCTCTGCTTTCCCGCTGGTGTTTATCCAGACCTGGGTGAAGCGCGCAGAGACGCCCGTTGAAGGAACAACGGCGTCAGTCTGGTCGCCATCGGTGCTGTTACGCGATAAAGCCCTGTTCTGGTTTACCCTGTCGGCCTTCCTGGCGTCATTTGTCAGCGGCGCGTTCGCCTCATGTATTTCCCAGTATGTCATGGTCGTCGCGAACGGTAATTTTGCCGAAAAAGTGGTGGCTGTCGTACTCCCCGTCAACGCGGCGATTGTTGTTAGTCTGCAATATGCCGTAGGCCGTCGGTTAACGACCGCAAATATCAGACCCTCGATGGCGGCCGGCACAATCTGTTTTGTGGCTGGGCTGGTTGGTTTTATGATTTCAGGAAACAGCCTTCTGCTCTGGGGGCTCTCCGCCGCCGTATTTACCATTGGCGAGGTTATTTATGCCCCGGGCGAATATATGCTGATCGATAACATTGCTCCGGCGGGGATGAAAGCAAGCTACTTCTCAGCGCAGTCGCTTGGCTGGCTCGGCGCGGCGGTCAACCCGCTGGTCAGCGGCGTGATCCTCACCACCTTGCCCCCCTGGTCCCTGTTTGCGGTGCTGATCGTTGCGATTATTCTTGCCTGGGCGCTAATGCTAAAAGGGATGCGGGCCAGACCCTGGGGGCAGCCCGCAATGTGCTGACGGCACGCCAGACTGTGCCGGATAACGTCCGGTGCAGTCCCGGAACTCAGATCGCGACCAGCCCGCGGACGCCCTCCGCTTCCATATTCTCGCCCCTGCCGCTCTGAATAATGCTTCCCCGCGACATCAATAAGTAGTGATCCGCCAGTTGGGCAGCAAAATCATAGAACTGCTCCACCAGCAAAATCGCCATATCCCCCTGACGCGCCAGATGTGAAATCACCTGCCCAATCTCTTTGATCACCGACGGCTGTATCCCTTCGGTCGGTTCATCCAGAATTAACAGCTGAGGACGGCAGGCCAGCGCCCGGCCAATTGCCAGCTGCTGCTGTTGCCCCCCGGAAAGATCGCCCCCTCGCCGGTGCTTCATCTCTTTAAGCACCGGGAAAAGCGCGTAAATATCATCCGGCACCTGTTTTGCATCGCGGGCGGAAAAACGCGACAGCCCCAACAGCAGGTTTTCCTCTACCGTCAGGCGAGGAAAAATCTCCCGCCCTTGCGGCACATAGGCGACACCGGCCCGCACGCGCTGATGCGGTTTACGCTGGGTGATGTTCTTCCCCTGCCAGATCACATTGCCGGTGCGTGCCGGGATTAACCCCATCAGACACTTCAGTAAGGTGGTTTTTCCCACGCCGTTACGCCCAAGCAAACAGGTTACTTCGCCAATGCGGGCCTCAAAACTTACCCCGCGCAGGATATGACTGCCGCCGTAATATTGATTCAGTTCATTCACCTGTAACATCCGTCCTCCCTATCGCCCGAGGTAAACTTCAATAACCTGTTCATTGGCCTGGACGTCGCGCAGGCTCCCTTCCGCCAGCACGCGCCCCTGATGCAAAACGGTAACATGGTCGGCAATGGTTTCGACAAACCCCATGTCATGCTCCACCACCATCAGCGAGTGTTTCCCTGCCAGAGTGCGGAACAGTTCGGCGGTATACTCCGTTTCCGCGTCCGTCATTCCCGCCGCAGGTTCATCCAGCAGCAGCAGGTGCGGCTCCTGTACCAGCAGCATACCGATTTCCAGAAACTGCTTTTGTCCGTGCGAAAGCAGCCCGGCGCGACGCCCACGCTCCGCGCCCAGGCGCAATAACCCGAGCATCTCGTCAATGCGATCCCGCTGTTCGCCCGAGAGGCGCGCTCTTAACGTGGCCCAGACGGATTTATCCTCTTTCATCGCCAGTTCCAGATTCTCCTCCACCGTCAGGGCCTCAAACACGGTCGGTTTCTGAAATTTACGCCCAATGCCCTGGCGGGCAATCGCAATAGGATCGAGCGAAGTTAAGTCCGTGGACTGATCGTAAATCGCGCGTCCGCTTTGCGGCCGGGTTTTACCGGTAATCACGTCCATTAAGGTGGTTTTTCCGGCGCCATTAGGGCCAATAACGCAGCGCAATTCCCCTACGCCAATGTTCAGGGTTAAATCCGTCAGCGCCTGGAAGCCGTCAAAATTGACGTTGATCCCTTCCAGTTGCAGAACCGGGTCTGTTTGATCGCGAAAACGATCCCCCGGCAACTGGCGGGTAAAAAGTCCGTCATCCGGTTGCATCATTTTTCTCCTTTGCGAAACAGACCAATGACGCCGCGCGGTAAAAACAGCGTAACGCCAATAAAGATCAGGCCGAGAAACAGCTGCCAGTACTCCGGCATAATCACCGTAAACAGACTTTTAGCGCCGTTCACCAGCACTGCGCCAAACACCGGGCCAATTAAGGTGCCGCGCCCGCCCAGCGCGACCCAGATGGCCGCTTCAATAGAGTTGGTCGGCGACATTTCGCTGGGGTTAATGATGCCGACCTGAGGAACGTACAGAGCGCCCGCCAGACCGCACAGAACAGCGGAGAGCGTCCATACCAGCAGTTTGAAGCCACGCGGATCGTACCCACAAAACATCAGGCGATTTTCCGCATCGCGCACGGCGGTCAGAACGCGGCCAAACTTACTGCGCGCAAGGAGATACCCCAGCCACAGCGCCAGCACCAGTAATATGACGGTCGCGAGAAACAGCGCAACGCGCGTGGAGGTCGCCGCAACAGGAAAGCCCAGCAACGTGGTAAACCCCGTAAACCCGTTATTGCCGCCAAACCCGGTTTCGTTACGGAAAAACAGCAGCATGCCTGCGAACGTCAGCGCCTGGGTCATAATGGAAAAATAGACGCCTTTGATTTTTGAGCGAAAGGCAAAATAGCCGAACACCAGCGCCAGCAGTCCCGGAACCAGCACGACCAGCAGCATCGCCCAGGCGAAGTGCTGCGTTCCCCACCAGAACCACGGTAATTCACTCCAGGAGAGGAAAGACATAAACGCGGGAAGTCCGTCGCCAGAGGCCTGACGCATCAGATACATTCCCATCGCATACCCGCCCAGCGCGAAGAAAATACCGTGCCCCAGCGACAGCATTCCGGCATACCCCCACACCAGATCCAGCGCCACAGCGACAATGGCGTAACAGAGGATCTTCCCGGCCAGCGTTAACACCCAGACCGGGACAGCCAGCGGGTGATCCGCAGGCAGCAGCGCCAGAAAAGGCAGAATCAGCAGCGCCGCCAGCAGGCAAAGGCCAAAAACCTGGACAGTACGCGGCGCTCTACGCGCCAGTGTTAATGTCATTGGCATGGTCATTAATCAATAACCCTCCCTTTCAGCGCAAACAATCCCTGAGGCCGTTTCTGGATAAACAGAACGATCGCAATCAGAATGACGATTTTGCCCAGCACCGCGCCCATTTGCGGTTCCAGAATCTTATTGAAGATACCCAACCCAAATGCGGCGGCCACGCTTCCCGCCAGTTGTCCGACGCCACCGAGCACCACCACTAAAAATGAATCAATAATGTATCCCTGACCCAGTTCCGGCCCGACGTTGCCCAGTTGCGACAAGGCCACGCCGCCCAATCCGGCGATCCCCGACCCGAGGCCAAACGCCAGCATGTCCACGCGCCCCGTCGGCACGCCGCAACACGCCGCCATACTGCGGTTCTGCGTTACCGCGCGAACGCGCATCCCGAGGCGGGTTTTATTCAGCAATAGCCAGGTGAAAAACAGCACCAGCATGGCGAACCCCAGCACCACGATACGGTTCCAGGGCAACGTCAGGTTGGCATAGACCTGCACCCCGCCAGAAAGCCACGCAGGGTTGGCAACCTCCAGGTTTTGCGCGCCAAAGGTCATGCGTACCAGTTGGATCAGCATCAGGCTAATCCCCCAGGTCGCCAGCAGCGTTTCGAGAGGACGACCATAAAGATGGCGAATAATGCCGCGCTCCAGCGCCATTCCAGTTCCGGCAGCGATCAGGAAGGCAACCGGCAACGCCACAACGGGATAAAACGCCAGCCACTGTGGCATGAACTGCCCCATAAACTGCTGAACCATCCATGTGCTGTACGCGCCAAGCATCAGCATTTCACCGTGAGCCATATTGATTACGCCCAGTAATCCATAGGTGATCGCCAGCCCCAGGGCCGCCAGCAGCAGAATCGATCCCAGCGACAGCCCCATAAATGCCTGCCCCAGGAGATCGCCAATCACCATCCGCTGCGCGATTGCGTTCAGGCTTTCTGTCGCGGCCTCGCGAACACGCGCATCCGGTTCATGTTCAGCATCCGTAAAGGGTTGCAGGCGTGATTGCGTTTCCGGGTCGCCCGACTGCCCCAGTAAGACAATCGCCTGACGCCGGACGTCAGCGGAAGGACTCACCAGTTGCAGGTTAGCCAGCGCAATCTCCAGACGTGATGTCACTTCGCTTTCCGTTTCCTGCGCCAGCCGCTGCTGTAAAAGCGGCAGCATCGCGGGCGTGGCCTCCCGCTGTAACAGGCTGGCGGCAGCGGCTCTTTCCGTGACATTGTCACTTAATAGTTGATGCGTGGCTAACGCCCCACTGACCAGGTTTCGCAGACGGTTAGTCAGACGAACTTTTTTCAGTTCGCCATCGGGTGCGGCGACAGCGCCGAGCGGCAGAACCTGCGTACCCTGCCGAATGAAAGCGTGCTTTGCGCTATCAGTCAGCACATTCTCACGCGCTAATGCGTTCAACAAAGGCAAACGCTGCGCCTCAGGCGTGATGGCCCATTGTTCTAATAACGTCGCCTGTTGCGCCCGGCTGGCGCCAACAAATACATCGGCATCGGTTGCCTGCACGATCCACGGCACCAGCCACGTCATTAGCAACACACCCCGAATAAAGCGCATGGCTTTCATGAAAGTGTTCTCCAGAATGTGCCCTCCCGCAGGAGGGCAAAAGATCAGTTGCTGGCGGTTTTAACAGGCTGGTCTGATTTTTTATCGTTACCGGCGATAAACGGGCTCCAGGGCTGGGCGCGAACCGGTTCGTCGGTTTGCCATACCACATTGAACTGGCCGTTATCTTCAATTTCGCCAATCATGACGGGTTTATGCAGATGGTGGTTGGTGGCGTCCATCGTCAGGGTAAAGCCAGACGGCGCAGCGAAGGATTGCCCCGCCATCGCCTCGCGGACTTTATCGACGTCGGTCGTACCGGCTTTTTCTACTGCCTGCGCCCACATATGCAGGCCCACATAGGTCGCTTCCATCGGATCGTTGGTCACGACGGTGTCGGCATTCGGCAGCTTATGCGCTTTGGCGTATGCCCGGTAATCCGCAACGAATTTCTGGTTAGTGGGGTTGTCGACAGATTCAAAATAGTTCCACGCCGCCAGGTTGCCCACCAGCGGTCTGGTATCGATACCGCGCAACTCCTCTTCACCGACCGAGAATGCCACGACCGGCACGTCTGTCGCTTTTATCCCCTGATTCGCCAGCTCTTTGTAGAACGGAACATTTGAGTCGCCGTTAATGGTGGAGACCACCGCCGTTTTACCGCCCGCAGAGAATTTTTTGATATTGGCGACGATAGTCTGGTAATCGCTGTGTCCGAACGGGGTATACACCTCTTCAATATCTTTATCCTCGACGCCTTTGGCATGCAGCCAGGCGCGAAGGATCTTATTGGTGGTACGAGGGTAGACATAATCGGTTCCCAGCAGGAAAAAGCGTTTCGCGCTGCCGCCGTCTTCACTCATCAGATATTCGACAGCCGGAATAGCCTGCTGATTTGGCGCTGCGCCGGTATAGAAAACATTCGGCGATAACTCTTCCCCTTCGTATTGCACAGGGTAAAACAGCAGCCCGTTTAACTCTTCAAATACCGGCAACACCGATTTACGCGATACCGACGTCCAGCAGCCAAACACGACCGCGACTTTATCCTGGCTCAGCAGCTGACGCGCTTTCTCTGCAAACAACGGCCAGTTTGAGGCCGGGTCAACCACCACCGGTTCCAGCTTTTTGCCCAGCACGCCGCCTTTAGCATTGATCTCATCAATCGTCATCAACGCCATATCTTTAAGCGGGGTTTCCGAAATGGCCATCGTGCCGGATAGCGAATGCATGATGCCGACCTTAATCGTATCGGCCGCCTGAACGCTAAAGCTCAGCCCCATCGCAACCACCGAGGCGGACAGTGCAAAGGCTTTTAATAATGTACGACGCTGCATAGTTTCACTCCTGAAATTAAGCTTGCTGGAAGTCCCGGTGCAACCGGACGGGCAAATGGTGCAAATTAAGGATGTTCAGAAGTGATAAGGCAAAATCGGTGCCAGATTTTTAAATATCTATAAATATCAATTTATTAACCGGCAACAGGGCTGAAACAAGAAAATCGGAAACCACAAGGCGGGAAATACAACGAGGAAAATGATCCAGAATGAAACAGCGTTGCATTACGAATGTGCAACGCTGTGTAATAAAGAGAGGCAACTTACCAGACCTGACTGGCGATTTCGGTGATGAGGCGTACTTTGCCCCATTGTTGGGCTTCCGTCAGCGTATTCCCCTCTTCCGTGGAGGCAAATCCGCACTGTGGGCTAAGGCAGATCTGCTCTTTTGCGACATAGCGCTCTGCCTCCTGCAAGCGGGCTTTCACCCCTTCCGGGTTTTCCAGATCGCCGTTTTTCGTGGTCACCAGACCCAGAACCACCTGCTGACGTCCGGGTCGAACAAAGCGCAGCGGCGCGAAATCACCGGAGCGATCGTTATCATATTCCAGGAAAAACGCATCAACGTTCACCGTGCCGAACAACACTTCCGCCACCGGTTCATAGCCCCCTTCAGAGATCCACGTCGAACGGAAATTTCCTCTGCAAACATGCAGCCCGACCGTCAGATCGGCTGGTTTATCCTCCAGCGCACGGTTAATCACGCGGGCATAAATCTGCGCCAGTTCGTCAGGATCGTCACCCCGCTCACGAATCTGCTGACGTTGCTGGTCGGAGCACAAGTAAGCCCAGACGGTGTCATCCAATTGCAGATAACGACAGCCAGCTTCATAAAAAGCATGAATCGCATCGCGCCAGGTGGTAGCCAAATCATCAAAATAAGCGTCCAGATGCGGATAAACGGTAGCATCGATATCTTTGCGCCCGCCACGGAAATGCAGCACGCTGGGGGATGGAATGGTCATTTTGGGCTCGGCTGCGCCGCTAATGCTTTTCAGATAGCGGAAGTCTTCCAGCATAGGGTGATCGCCAAACCCCAGTTTTCCGGTAACGCGCACGCCGTGCGCTTTTGTCTGCACGCCATTAAACTGGATCCCCTTCTCAGCGTCATAGCGTTCAACGCCTTGCAGTCCATCGAAGAAATCAAAATGCCACCAGGCGCGGCGAAACTCGCCATCCGTGACGACATGCAGCCCGCAGGCACACTGCTGCTCCACAACGGTGCGGATAGCGTCATCTTCCACCGTACGCAATTGTTGCGCCGTTATCTCGCCGCGTGCAAATTGCAAACGAGCTTGTTTGATCGCGTCCGGGCGTAAAAAACTGCCGACGATGTCTGCGCGAAACGGGGCCTGTTGTTTTTGCATGTGATCTCCTCATTCACCCGGCATTAGTTGCCTGACGTGATAATTTATTATTTGAAGTTTAGACTTCTGGATGGCTATGCGTCTAAAAATGACATGCAACCTGCTCACTGACAACCGAGAAAAATTCATCACCCTTGAAATAAATTCACATTGCCTCATCGCTTTGTGACGCTTTTTCATAGTCTGAAATCCCATACCGGAAAAATCCTGACGTTAACGTTGAAATAATCACCTAATTCAGCATTTGTTTAGATTTAATCTGCTACTATGGGTGCTCATGAGGTGAATTAAGGTAAGAGAGGAAACACACAAATAAAAGGAGGCATTATATGCTGGGTAATATGAACGTTTTCATGGCCGTTCTGGGAATTATTTTATTTTCTGGTTTTCTGGCCGCGTATTTCAGCCATAAATGGGATGATTAATGAACGGAGATAGCTCCTCACCGACAAGGCCCCTTGTAGCGTAACTGCACAAGGGGCCATTTTTTTACCCGCCCGGCAGACAGACAAAAAAAACCGCCGGATAAACCAGCGGTGAATGCTTGCATGGATAGATTTGTGTTTTTACCTTATGCGTTATCAGGCAATTCCCTGCGCAGATAACGGATCGTTTACCATCCTGACACAGACAATATCAATGAAGGTTAAACAACATAGAACTAAACCAGCAAAACCGGCGTTTCGCGCTTCCATCCCTTTGCACACTTATGTCAGTGAATAACCGGTTATGTAAAGAGCGTGCCGTTCGGCTCATGCTACACACGCGTGATTTGCTGATCTTTGTCCATAAACATGCAGCGATTCCTTCCGGTTTGTTTACCCCGGTACATTGCCCTGTCTGCGCGTCCGATGACGACATCCAGCGGCTCTCCCTGCTGCGCCTGGGTAATGCCCGCAGTTACCGTTATCGAAAGTTCTCCGTCAGGGTAGTTAATCGGATTATCCGCCACTAGCTGGCAGATACGTAACCCTGCCCGACAGGCCTGTTCATCCGTTTTTGTACGGATGATAATCACAAACTCCTCCCCGCCATAGCGGTAAGGCGTTTCATCGTAGCGCGTCCAGACGGATAAATTCGACGCCAGGGTGCGCAGCACGCTATCACCGACCAGATGACCATAGTTGTCATTGACCAATTTAAAGCGGTCAATATCAAAAAGCAGCAAATATAAATTAAGCGGTTGCGCATCAATAAGCTGACGATCGAAAGATTCATCAAGGACTCTGCGCCCGGGTAATCCGGTTAATATATCCATATTACTGCGAATATTGAGCAGATATATTTTGTAGTCCATCACCGCCGAGGTAAATGCTAATAACGCTTCCTGAAAACGGTCAAAATGGTGATCTTCCGAACGTTTCTCTGCGATCGCCCGCAGTAATTCCCGACCTCGTGTATGCATGTGTTCATGAGCAATAATAATCTTGATAACAAAGCCCTTTTCTTCAGGTTCGTGTACCGGATGATTATTTAGCCATTGGCTGAACTGACACAGACAGTGAGAATTGATATCGAAAATATCGGGTTGATTGACATCGCCAGACACTGTGCAACGAAACATTTTCACCAGCCACTGATAGTGGGCATCAATAGACTGGTTCAGATCTAACAAGATGGTATCGATTTCTATCGTTTTTTTAATCATTGCCACTCCTTGGGCATACATCCTTGATGTACCGTAGTCTAGCGGTACAAAAGCAAATTTATGTCAATTTATTAATAGAAGGCCGAACCAGGAAATGGAGAATCTATAACGTTATGATTTTAAAGCGGTAATAAAGGAAAAAAGTGAATAATCCTGGAATATTTGCAATGCGCTTAACATCTTTAATCGCCCTTCCCCTGCTGCGCCAGGCGAGTCAGGATCGTCTGACCGATATAATTACTCCAGTTGAAACTATTTTGCAAAACCACTACCGCGTTGCGATTTCTTTTATCAAACCCAATATAGCTGGAATACCCACCAATATATCCGACCTGATAGGTGATCTTTTGCGCAGAAAACTCATCACTCACCCACGCAATATTCGCTGCTTCTTTCTGTCGATAATAATAAGTCTGTGTGGCTTCAGCAAAAGCCCGATCGATAGCCGAAACGGTTGTGGATGTAAAATGCGCGCGGGCATAATTAGCCAGATCGCGGGCGCTACTATATAAACTGGCCGCCCCCATCATATTTTTGTTAAAAACCCAGTCTGGCGTCAGATGACCACGGGTAATGAGCTTAGGCTGATCGCCAGCATGGCCCAGCGCTCTTCGCGGGTATGCCTTCAATAACATGGGCGTATAACTGCTGTTTGCCATCGCCAGCGGTTCAAATATCATGCGTTGCGCCAGCGCCTGGATCGGCTCTCCCGTTCTGCGCTGCAAAATATACCCCAGGATGGCGTAGCCGATGTTGGAATACTGCGGAACGCGCGCGTCCGGCGCAGTAAAATCACTGAGATAACCCAGCACGGCGTCGCTGTCCAGCTGCGTATAAAAGTTCTCGCCGTTACTGAAATAGCGCATTAAGTTTTCCAGCGTCAGCAAATCCATAGGCTGCCGGGGTAAACCGGAAGTGTGAGTCACCAACTGGAGGAGCGTAATATTTTTGGCGTCAGGGCTTAAAGGCGTATTCTGTGGAAGCAACGTTTCCAGTGTATCCGTCCAGTTAAACACCCCTTCATCCACCAGCATCGTCGTCACTTCTGCCGTCACGCCTTTACTCAGCGAACCTAAAGCGAACAGCGTATCTGGCGTGATGGGATAACGATTTTTATCATCGGTTATCCCGTAACTGTGAAATTCTGCCGGGCCATTATTCTGAATAACAGCAACAACGACGCCAGTCACCTCTTTTTCCCGCATATATTGCCGAATCATCGGATCAATACCGCGTCCGTAGTATCCCACCACAACTTGCGCGCTTTTTTGCGCAGGCATATCCAGCTGTGAAAGCGTACTGTTGCCACACCCGATGAGCGCAAATAAGGATACGCAGAGCATCTGGTGTTTAATTTTCATTGTTCGCATCAGTTCTGATTCACAGACACAACAGGTTTTTTCTCAAACAAAGAGAAAAGCGGAAGAGAATACGAACACATGAAAACAGGGGCCCCGGATAAAAAGAAGCCCGCATTGTACACCAGTATCCCGGCAGCTTACTTAACATTGACAAAAAATCAGAGCGTTACCTGATAAACATTCAGGCAGCGCCCTTGCGCTTAGCGGTCTAAACCCCGGTGTTTTAACATGGGTTCGATACGCGGTTCATGACCCCGCCACGCCGGGTAGAGGCGTTCCAGGTCCGTACTGTTGCCGCGTGACAAGATGGCATCACGGAAACGCTGTCCGTTCTCACGCGTTAACCCTCCCTGTTCAACAAACCACTGGTAGCCGTCGTCTGCCAGCATTTGCGTCCACAAATAGGCGTAATAGCCTGCCGCATACCCGCCACCGAAAATATGGGCGAAATAGCTGCTCCGGTAGCGCGGCGGCACTGCCGGAAGATCGAGTTCTTCCGCCGCCAGCGCCTGCTGTTCAAAGAGATCGACCGACTGCGATGCCGAAAAGGTTTCAAGACTGTGCCAGCGCATATCCAGCAATGCGGCGCTGAGCAGTTCCGTCATGTCATAGCCTTTGTTAAACAGGCTTGCCCGCCGCATTTTTTCCTGCAACGCTTCAGGCATTTTTTCACCCGTCCCGACGTGGCGCGCATAGCGTTCGAACACCTGCGGATGACTCGCCCAGTGCTCATTAATCTGCGAAGGAAATTCGACAAAATCGCGCGGGGTGTTCGTCCCCGACAGCGTCGCATAGCGCTGTGTCGCAAACAGGCCGTGCAGCGTGTGACCAAATTCATGGAACAAGGTGATCACATCATCCCAAAGCAACAATGCGGGCTGCCCTGCCGCTGGCTTCTGGTAATTACAGACATTGTAGATAACCGGTCTGGTTTCGTTAAGCGTGGATTGTTCAATAAAATTGCCCATCCATGCGCCGCCGCTTTTTGACTCGCGGGCAAAGAAATCACCATAAAACAACGCCAGGCCGACGCCATCATGATCGAAAATTTCCCAGACGCGCACATCAGGATGGTAAACCGGGATATCAAAGCGCTCGATAAATTTAATGCCGAACAGCTGGTTTGCCGTCCAGAACACGCCGTCGTTCAGTACCGTATCTAACGCAAAGTAAGGTTTGAGCTGCGCTTCATCCAGCACGTATTTTCCACGGCGTACCTGCTCAGCATAGTACGCCCAGTCCCACGCCTGGGTCGTGAATCCTCCCTGCTCATCATCGATCACTTTCTGGATCTCAGCCTGCTCATCCAGCGCGCGCTGACGCGCGGCCGGGACAATGGCGCGCATAAAAGCGAGCGCCACGTCAGGCGTCTTCGCCATCTGATCGGCGGTTTTCCAGGCGGCATAACTGGCAAACCCGAGTAATGTTGCCTGCCGGGTACGGATGTCCACCAGACGCTGAACAATCGCACGCGTGTCGTTGGCGTCGTTCTTTTCCGCACGAGTCCATGCGGCGTTAAACAGATTTTCACGGGTCTGGCGATCGCGTAAAACGGCCAGTGTCGGTTGTTGTGTGGTATTGAGAAGCGGAATAAGCCAGCGATCCGCCAGCCCTTTTTCCCTGGCGGCACCAGCGGCAAGAGCGACCTCCTCCTGACTCAATCCGTCCAGTTGATGGCGATAATCAACCACCATCCCACCGGATTTATTCGCCGCCAACAGCCGCTGATTAAACTGGCTGGTCAGCGTGGCGGATTCGGTATTCAGGCTCCTGAGCTGCGCTTTATCGTCATCGCCAAGCTGCGCGCCGGAAAGTACAAAACGCTGGTGGATAACCTCCACAAGACGCAACGACTCGGCATCCAGCGCCAGCGTCTCCCGCTGTTGCCAGACCGCATCCACACGCGCAAAGAGCGTACTGTTGAGATAAATATCATTTGCCAGCGCCGCCAGTTCAGCGGAAAAGGCTTCATCAAGGCGCTGTAATTCGTCATTGGTATGCGCCGCTGTCATGGCGAAAAACACGCTTGTCACACGGGTGAGCAACGCGCCGCTTTGCTCCAGCGCCAGATACGTGTTCTCAAAATCAGGCGCCTGCGGGTTTTGGACAATCGCATCAATTTCAGCACGCTTTTGCCGCATCCCTTCGTCAAACGCCGGGCGGTAATGGCGGTCTTCAATCAGATCAAAACGCGGGGCCTGGTAAGGCAATACGCTCTGGCTAAAGAATGGATTCGTTAACGACATTTTTCACTCCTGCAAACGATTTGTTCATTAGAGTAGGTCTCCCTTGAAATGACCGCAATCCCATTAACGAGGATTACCCCTGAACAGAGATGGCGTGCTATGGTAATACAACACAAAAAGCGTTGAGGAACAGTGAGATGATCGTTTTAGTCACCGGTGCGACCGCAGGTTTCGGCGAATGCATTACACGTCGTTTTATTGAGAATGGACACAAAGTGATTGCCACTGGCCGTCGCCAGGAACGCCTGCAAGAACTGAAAGATGAGCTGGGCGACAATCTGTTTATCGCTCGTTTAGATGTGCGTAACCGTGCATCCATTGAAGATATGCTGGCGTCATTACCCGCAGAGTGGCGCAACATTGATGTGCTGGTCAACAACGCCGGGCTGGCGCTGGGGCTTGAACCCGCGCATAAAGCCAGCGTGGAAGACTGGGAAACCATGATCGACACGAACAACAAAGGTCTTATTTACATGACCCGCGCGGTTCTGCCTGGCATGGTGGAGCGCAATCGCGGCCACATCATCAATATTGGCTCTACCGCAGGTAGCTGGCCATACGCGGGTGGCAACGTATATGGCGCAACCAAAGCGTTTGTGCGCCAGTTCAGTCTGAATCTGCGCACGGATTTACACGGTACGGCAGTACGCGTTACCGATATTGAACCCGGTCTGGTCGGCGGCACGGAGTTTTCTAACGTCCGCTTTAAAGGCGATGACGACAAAGCGGGTAAAACCTACGAGAACACAACCGCGCTCACGCCGGATGATGTCACAGAAGCGGTATGGTGGGTCGCTAATCTGCCTGCGCATGTGAACATTAATACGCTGGAAATGATGCCGGTTACGCAGTCTTTTGCCGGACTGAGCGTTCATCGGGGTTAATTTTTATACCCGGTCTGCGGGTCGGGTATAGATAGTGACAAAAAAGTGGTAGAGTACTCTGGTTAACTCTCTAAAAAGTAAGAACGAATGACCGTTGAAACCCAACTCAATCCTACGCAGCCTGTAAATCAGCAAATTTACCGCATTCTCCGACGTGACATCGTGCACTGTCTGATTGCGCCAGGCACACCGCTTTCCGAGAAAGAGGTTTCCGTGCGCTTTAACGTGTCGCGCCAGCCTGTACGTGAAGCGTTTATTAAGCTGGCGGAAAACGGTTTGATTCAAATCCGCCCTCAGCGCGGCAGCTATGTGAATAAGATTTCATTATCGCAGGTGCAGAATGGGTGTTTTGTCCGACAGGCCATCGAATGTGCGGTCGTTCGTCGCGCGGCGTTGATGATCACCGACAGCCAGTGCTATCAGCTGGAGCAGAACCTTCACCAGCAGCGGATCGCCATCGACCGCAAGCAGCTCAACGATTTCTTCCAGCTTGATGATGAATTTCACCAGAAACTGGCATTAATTGCCGATTGTCAGCTGGCGTGGGATACGGTTGAAAATATTAAAGCCACCATCGACCGCGTGCGTTATATGAGTCTGGATCATGTGTCACCGCCTGAAATGTTGCTGCGCCAGCATCATGATATTTTTGCCGCCCTGGAAAAGCATGACGCCGACGCGGTGGAACGCGCCATGACTGTGCATCTACAGGAGATTGGCGAGTCCGTTCAGCTTATCCGCCAGGAAAACAGCGACTGGTTCAGCGAAGAGTAATCCCGCTGACAAACAAGCCGGATGGCGGCGTAACCGCCTTATCCGGCCTACAATAGTCAATAATGTTGAACGTTGCAGGCCTTATCCGGCCTACAACCACGCAGAGATTACGCTGATGCGATATTCGCCGCATATTTTGCAACGGTTGCTTTCGCGCCGTTGGCAAGCAGCGACAGATACGCTTCTTTCACCTTATCCGTAAACAGCTCAACGTGCGGCAATTCGTTACCGAAAATCGCATCAATGGCCAGCAGCGCCTGAACGCGACTTTCCCCTTCTTCACTGCCCTGAACCGCTTGCTGAATAACCGGCAGCAGCGGATCGCTAATTTCAATCGGATTCCCCTGCTCATCAACGCCGCCAACGTAACGCATCCAGCCCGCCACGCCTAAGGCCAGCAGGTCGAAACGGCTGTTATGCGCGATATGCCAGCGAACGGAGTCCAGCATACGCTGCGGCAGTTTCTGGCTACCGTCCATCGCAATTTGCCAGGTACGGTGAAGCAACGCCGGGTTGCTGTAGCGCGCGATCAGCAAATCGGCATAACGCTTCAGATCCACCCCCTTCACTTTCAGCGTCGGCGCCTGTTCCTGCAACATCAACGCATGCGCGGCCAGGCGGTAATTCTCATCTTCCATGCAGTCATTAATGTGCTGATAGCCCGCCAGATACCCGAGGTACGCCAGGAATGAGTGACTGCCATTAAGCATACGCAGTTTCATCTCTTCGAACGGGATAACATCTGCCACCAGTTCAGCGCCCGCTTTTTCCCATTCAGGGCGACCCGCGACAAAATTATCCTCAATCACCCACTGACGGAACGGTTCACACGCCACACCCGCAGGATCGCGTACGCCGGTTAACTGTTCGATCTTATCCAGCGTGTCAGCCGTCACCGCCGGTACAATACGATCAACCATCGTGGACGGGAACGTCACATGTTGCTCAATCCACGCGGCCAGCTCTGCATCTACCGCACGGGCATAGGCAGTAACCACATTGCGCATGACGTGTCCATTTTCAGGCATGTTATCGCAGGACATCACGGTAAATGGCGCCTGGCCAGCCGCTTTACGACGCGCCAGCGCTTCCACCACCACGCCAGGCGCGGACTTCGGCTGCTGCGGGTTTTGCAGATCGGCGGCGATCATCGGGTGATCCAGCATCAACTGACCGGTCGCCGGAGAGTGGCAGTACCCTTTTTCTGTTATCGTCAGGGAAACAATCGCCACCTGCGGCTCGCACATGGCGGCCAGGACGGTTTCCAGACCGTCAACCTGCGCGTGCAGCGCGTTTTTTACCACCCCAACAACCCTTGAGGTCCAGGCATCCGCTGACATTTCCGCCACGGTATACAGGTTGTCTTGCTGTTTCAGGTCGGCAATCTGCTGCTCGCCGCCAATCAGGTTGACTTCACAATATCCCCAGTCGCTGTTGTGTTCCGCCGCGAGGATATCCGCGTAGACACCCTGATGCGCGCGATGGAATGCGCCAAAGCCCAAATGCACAATGCGAGGAACCAGTCTGGCGCGATCGTAATGAGGAAGCGAAGCCTTAGCCGTTAAGAGCTTGTTTTGCATGGTATGACCTATTGTATGAATGAATTCAGGACCGTCTCAGAGTAACGCCTGTAGGGTTGTATGATTTGATTTGAATTAAGCTTTTTGCAATTGGTATGACATCATTTTAAAGTTATGTGACAACATGACCGAAATTCAACACTCCCTGTCCATTCCGGTCATGCCCTGTGCGACGTTACCCTACCTGCGTTGCCGAACCCTGAACGCTACTTGCCGCCTTTAGGTCCGCTGCATCCTCCAGCACGCTCAGATCGCGATCTCTCACTTCCGGCATCAAAATCGCTGAAATTAAGCCGATAAGAGAATAGGCAATGATCATCGCTAATATAGGCAACCAGGAATCGGTCATATTACAGAAAATACCTGCCAGTACAGGACCAAATCCAACGGCGACTAAGCCACCGGCTTCTTTTGAAATCGCCATCCGGGTAAAGCGATTACGCGAACCAAACATCTCGGCCATCGTAATGTTTTCCAGCGCGAAGAGACCCAGCACGGCAAAGTTATGAATAACAATAAGCGCGGTCATAATCACGCCGGGGCTATAGGTTTTATCCACGATGATAGACAACATCGGGTACGCAAGAATAATCGCAGATATATTCAATAAAATATAAGGCAGGCGACGGCCATATTTATCAGATAACCACCCTAAAAGTGGAATAGTAATAAAACCAATGACAGAGCTAATCATTAACGCGTCGGTAGGAATCGCCTTATTGAATAATAACGTCTGCACTAAATATCCTGCAAGGAATGTCTGAATTAACCCAGAATTGCCCGCCTGACCGAAACGTAAACCAGTTGCCAGCCAGAAGGATTTACTGCTAAACATGGCACCCAATGTGTTTTCTGATGCGTTATTTAACGCCGGCGCATTTTCGCTTTCATTGACCTTTTCAAATACCGGGCTTTCTTTGAGGTTCATACGCAGCCAGATAGCGAAGATCATGACAACAACGCTCGCCAGGAATGGGATACGCCATCCCCAGGCCAGAAGCTGTTCTCTGTCAAGCGCAAAGAACATCACTGCCCAGATTGCCGTTGCGCTCAGCGTACCGCAGTTTGTTCCCATTGCGACAAGCGAGGAAATAATGCCGCGTTTCCCTTTAGGCGCATACTCAGCCAGCATCGTTCCCGCCCCGGAGATCTCCGCCCCGGCGCCTAACCCCTGAACAATACGTAACGTCACCAGTAAAACAGGCGCAAATATACCAATTTGCGCATAGGTCGGCAGAACCCCAATGAGGGTTGTACAAATCCCCATCATGGTGATAGTGATAAACAAGACCTTTTTACGCCCAATACTGTCGCCCATTTTTCCGAAAATAAACGCGCCGACAATACGTGCGATATATCCTGCGCCATAGGTTCCCATCGCCAGAATAAGCGCCATTGCGGCGGACTGTTCCGGGAAAAATATTTCATGGAAAACTAATGCAGCGCCCAGAGAATATAACTGGAAATCCATAAATTCAAGGGCGGTTCCCAGCCAACCGGATACGGCGGCTCTGATTAAATCTTTTGTTGACCGTTCATGTTTTTGTTGAGTCATATTGGCAATCTCTAAGAGGTAAGATGCGTACCACTCTCTCGCATTTATTAATATTATTCAGAGAATGTGAGTAAAACCTTGCAGCAGTGCCGTTGGTCTTTCTCAAACAATTCAATCGCGTCAGTGACATGGTGATAATTAAACGTATGCGTGACGAGCTTATCGGGATCGATCAGACCTTTTTCCAGCCAGCCAATAACGACCGGGAATTTATTCGCATTCAAACGGGAGGAATAAATTGACAGCTCCTTGCCGGTAATCCCCTGCTGCACAATCTGGCAAGGATCGCTGGAGAACCCCATCAGTACAATGCGCGCGGCGGGCGACGCCAGCGAGATAGCTTCTTGTAAAATAGACGGATGACACGCCGCATCGACGATCAGCGTCGGTTTTAACCCTTTTTCATCCAGGAAATCTTGCAGAGATTGCTGTCCATTATTGATAACCCAGTCGGCGCCGCTTTCTTTCGCCATCTCCAGTCGTTCATCAATACGATCGGCAACAATCACCTCTTTAACGTTATAAACGCCCTTCAGCGCCTGAACCGTCGTCAGTCCCATCGGCCCTGCGCCATAAATCAGCGCAATATCGTTCTCTGTCGGATTAACCTGCCCGGTGACGTTCGCCGCAATGGTGAAAGGTTCAACCATCACCGCGTGCTTATCAGCAATGGCATCCGGGATCGTAAACGCGTTTTTCGCCGGAACGACCGCATATTCACTAAATCCGCCGTCGCGGTGTACGCCCAGAACAACCAGCGAGGTACATACATTGGGCTTGCCTATTGAACAGGGATAGCAATGCCCGCAACTGATGACGGGATCGACCGATACGCGTTCCCCCACTCTGGCGTGGCTAACACCTTCGCCTACGGCGTCAATCACACCAAAAAATTCATGCCCGATAACACGCGGATACTTTGCAAAAGGATTATGCCCACGATAGATATGGCTATCAGAACCGCAGATCCCCGCCAGTTTCACTTTAACCCGAACGTCCCCGGCCGCAGGCTCAGGGATAGGACGCTCCGCTAAAACCAGCGTGTCAGGTTTTTCAATCACTATACTTTTCATGTCATATCACTCCTTACCAGTTCCACAACGTGCCATCTTCCAGACGGGCGACCGGCAAATACGCAGGGTCATACGGATATTTCGCCGCCAGTTTTTCATCAAACTCAATACCAAGACCTGGCTTGTCGCCTGGGTGCATATAGCCGTTATCGAACGTCCAGCTATGCGGGAAGACATCAAGCATTTGTTCGGAGTACCCCATGTATTCCTGAACGCCAAAGTTAGGCACCCACAGATCAAAGTGAAGCGCTGCGGCCATGCAAACCGGCGACAAATCAGAAGGCCCATGAGACCCCGTGCGCACCTGGTAAAGCGAGGCAAAATCCGCAATGCGGCGCATCCCCGTAATGCCGCCGGCATGGGTAATGGTGGTGCGGATATAGTCAATCAGTTGCTCTTCAATGAGCTGCTTGCAGTCCCAGATGCTGTTGAACACTTCCCCGACGGCAATCGGCGTCACCGTATGCTGACGAATCAGACGGAAGCATTCCTGGTTTTCCGCAGGCGTCGGGTCTTCCATCCAGAACAGACGATAATCCTCAACGCGCTTACCAAAACGGGCGGCTTCAATCGGCGTCAGGCGGTGGTGCATGTCGTGAAGCAAATGCTCTTCAAAACCAAATTCAGCACGTACGGCGTCAAACAGTTTCGGCGTGAAATCGAGATATTTCTCGGTTGACCAGAGTTGCTCTTCCGGCCACTGGCCTTTCGTAGCGGGTTCGTAGGCCAGACCTTTGCCTTTAGACATGCCGTAGGTGGTTTTCATACCCGGCACGCCGCACTGCACGCGAATCGCTTTAAACCCCATCTCTTTGTGACGCGCATAATCTTCCAGCACATCATCAATGGTGTGACCCGTCGTGTGGCAATAGACCATCACGCCTTCGCGGGATGCGCCGCCCAGCAACTGATACAGCGGCATGTTGGCGGCTTTCGCTTTGATATCCCACAGCGCCATGTCAACGGCAGAAATAGCAGACATCGTGACCGGCCCGCGACGCCAGTAGGCGCCTTTATAAAAGAACTGCCAGATATCTTCGATACGGTGCGCATCGCGGCCAATAAGCTGCGGGCAAAGGTGATCTTTCAGATAGGATGCCACCGACAGCTCACGGCCATTCAGGGTAGCGTCGCCCAGGCCGGTGATACCGTCCTCGGTGGTGATTTTCAGCGTGACAAAGTTACGTCCCGGACATGTGACAAAAACTTCAGCCCCTACAATCTTCATTGTTGTTCCTTACATCTCTTCTGTGCGATGCAGGAAATTTACACACCTGAACTACTACCATACAAGTATAATGATCAAAAAATCGCTCATCGATCACAAAATAAGGCGCTTAAGCGCGCCCCCACCCGGCAACGATAATCAGCATTCCACAGAGTGCGATCAGTGCGCCTGACCAGTCATAAAGACTGAGTCTGACGCCGTCAACAAAGCGTAACCATAACAGCGCAGTACAGACATAGACCCCGCCATAAGCCGCATAGACGCGGCCGCTGGCGGCCGGATGCAACGTCAGCAGCCAGACAAATAACGCCAGTGAGACTCCCGCCGGAACCAGCAGCCAGGCCGTCGCGCCCCGCTTCAACCATAGCCAGGGCAGAAAACAGCCCACGATTTCGCACAGTGCGGTCATGAAAAAAAGAAGTGTTGTTTTTAGCATCATCATCATTGCGTTACGTCAGGTTTAAGCATGATACGCCAGAATAGCGCCTTCGTATCCATACCCGCAGGATGGGTATGCCCTGCGCCAGGAATGGTGTAGAATTTAAACAAGTTTTGTCCCTCTATCATGAAAGGAATTAACCATGAACAATACACTTAGCAAACGCCTGTGCCTGACGGCAATGCTTGCGCTGGGTGCTGTCGTGTATACCACCTCCGCATTCGCGAATACCAGCAAACTGATCATTGAATCTGGAGACAGCGCGCAAAGCCGCCAACACGCAGCCATGGAAAAGGAACAATGGAATGATACCCGCAGCCTGCGCCAGAAAGTGAACACGCGCACGGAGAAAGAGTGGGACAAAGCCGACGCCGCGTTTGATAACCGCGACAAGTGCGAGCAGAGCGCCAACCTTAACGCGTACTGGGAACCGAATACGCTGCGTTGCCTGGATCGTCGTACTGGCCGTACCGTTGCGCCATAACAGTGCGTTGAGCGACAGACGGTAAGGACACAAAATGACCCACGCCAACAGTGTTAAGTTGCGCCCGCTGGAGCGCGAAGATTTACGATTCGTCCACCAGCTTGATAACAACGCCAGCGTAATGCGTTACTGGTTTGAAGAGCCGTACGAAGCGTTTGTCGAGCTGTCTGACCTGTATGATAAGCACATTCATGACCAGAGCGAACGGCGCTTTGTCGTGGAGTGCAACGGCGAAAAAGCCGGTCTGGTCGAACTGGTAGAAATTAATCACGTTCACCGCCGGGCTGAGTTTCAAATCATCATCTCGCCGGAATACCAGGGAAAAGGGCTGGCTTCGCGCGCAGCGAAGCTGGCGATGGACTACGGATTCACCGTACTCAACCTTTATAAGCTGTATCTGATCGTTGATAAAGAAAACGAAAAAGCCATTCACATTTACCGTAAGTTAGGTTTTATGGTTGAAGGTGAACTGATTCATGAGTTCTTTATCAATGGCCAATACCGCAACACCATTCGTATGTGCATTTTCCAGCAGCAATATCTGGACGATCACAAAACGCCGGGCTCAAGCCTGCTGAAGCCTACCGCACAGTAAGCCGCTACCCGGCTGTGTCAGACACAGCCGGGTAATAATCAATCGTATTTTTAATGGTATAGCTCCGCGCAACGGCGGGTTCGACGCTTTCATCAACGATCACAAGCTGGCAGTTGATCGGATTGGCGTAATTATCATATTCACACGTCTGCTTCACATTGCCTAACGGGCGATCGTTTAGCAGGCTGACCGCCGTATAGTCGAGCTTTTTAAGCGGGTCCGCCGACGGTTTTGCATCAATAGATAACGTTTTGTCTTTACTGATGGTGGTCTTACCCAACGGATACCCTTCCGCATCATAGCGGTATTGTACCTTCGTCTCTCTTCCCGTTGCGGAAACAACAAAACCGTTATCGTCCGTATCCCAGACCACGCCTGCCGAGGGCAACTCCGCCAACTGACATTTCCCCTGCAAGCGCACTCTTTTCTCCATCGTCTCGGCATCGCGGTAGTAGTTTGCATCCAGTACCAACGCCAACCCGGTATTGTTTTCCAGATCGTGCAGTTCCAGCGTATCAAAGCAGCCTTCCTGCGAAAGCGTTCCGCTGATGCGCTTCGTCACTTCCCCTTTGTCGTTCATCAACGTCTGGCTGAAATCTTTAACCGGGCCGCGCAACGGATCAAAATCGAACTCATTGGAAAAGCTGGCCATTTCCGGGGTAAAGGAGACCAGAACAGTGGCGTTATCACATCCAACAAGCAGCACACACAGAAAGCTCACCAGGGTCTGTTTCTTCACGTTATTCACCAGGATAAGGAGATGATTCTCAATCATATTAGCAAATACAGTTGTTTACACTAGAAATGCTAAGCTTTCATTATCGTGTTCATAAAAGGAGTGAATGATGAAAATCTCAGCAGGAATTGCAGCGTGTCTGCTCATCGTCGCCTCCCCGCAGGTACTGGCGGCGCCGGAGTCATGTGAAAGAGTCAAAAGCGACATCGAACAGCGCATCATTAACAATGGTGTGGCGGAGTCCAGTTTTACGTTAACTATTGTTCCTAATGACCAGGCGGATCAGCCCGATTCCCAGGTCGTAGGCCACTGTGCAAACGATACCCATAAAATTTTGTATACCCGCACCAGCAGCGGAAACGCCCCCGCCAGTACCAGTCCTTCTCAGGACGGGCATGCTGTCGAACCTCAATAACAGATAAGAGCCTGATATACCAGGCTCTTACTCCCTCTTAGAAAGATTCCCTCAATTTTGACATGGATTAATAACCCCTACCTATAAGGGGTTAAAATCACTCTTTCATTAGTATCCTATTAATTTCGTTATAAACATAATTATATAACGATAACTATAATGGAGTGAATTATGTCCGATGTTGAACAACAGGGAGGCATCAGCCGCAGGACGTTAGTGAAATCCACCGCGATAGGATCGCTGGCGCTCGCTGCCGGAGGGGTCTCCTTGCCTTTCGGGATGCGTACCGCTGCGGCTGCCGTGCAGCAGGCAATCCAGCCCGCTAAAGACAAAGTGGTCTGGGGAGCATGTTCGGTCAACTGCGGTAGCCGCTGCGCCCTACGTCTCCACGTCAAAGATGATGAAGTCTGGTGGGTGGAAACCGACAACACTGGCGAAGATGTCTATGGCAATCACCAGGTGCGCGCTTGCCTGCGCGGACGTTCAATCCGTCGGCGAATTAACCATCCTGATCGCCTCAACTACCCGATGAAACGCACAGGCAAACGCGGCGAAGGAAAATTTGAGCGCATCAGTTGGGAAGAAGCGCTGGATACCATCAGCAACAGCCTGAAAAACACGGTCGATAAATACGGTAACGAGGCGGTGTACATTAACTACACCTCCGGTATCGTCGGCGGCAACATCACCCGCTCCTCGCCTTACGCCTCTCTGGTGGCCCGCCTGATGAACTGTTACGGCGGTTTTCTTAGCCACTATGGCACCTACAGCACCGCGCAAATCGCGGCGGCTATGCCCTACACCTATGGTTCGAACGAGGGTAACAGCACCTCCGATATCGAAAACACCAAACTGGTGGTGATGTTCGGTAATAACCCGGCAGAAACCCGTATGAGCGGCGGCGGAATTACCTGGTTCCTGGAACAGGCCAGGGAACGTTCAAATGCGCGCATGATCGTTATCGATCCACGCTATACCGATACCGCGGCAGGACGTGAAGACGAATGGATACCTATTCGTCCCGGCACCGATGCCGCGCTGGTCGCCGGACTGGCCTGGGTGCTCATCACCGAAGATCTTGTCGACCAGCCTTTCCTCGACAACTACTGCGTGGGTTACGACGAAAAAACGCTACCGGCCGATGCGCCAGCGAATGGTCACTATAAAGCCTATATTCTGGGCCAGGGCGAAGACGGCACGGCCAAAACGCCTGAGTGGGCGTCGCGCATTACCGGTATTCCGGCGGATCGCATCATTAAGCTCGCCAGAGAGATTGGCGCAGCTAAACCGGCCTGTATTTGTCAGGGATGGGGCCCGCAGCGTCAGGCGAACGGTGAACTCACCGCACGCGCGATTGCGATGCTGCCGATTCTGACGGGCAATGTCGGTATTCACGGCGGGAACAGCGGCGCGCGCGAATCCACCTACACCATCACCATTGAACGCATGCCGTTACCGGAAAACCCGGTAAAAACGCAGATCTCCGTGTTTACCTGGACGGACGCCATTGCCCGCGGCCCGGAAATGACCGCCCTGCGCGACGGCGTGCGCGGTAAAGAAAAGCTGGATGTGCCGATCAAGTTCATCTGGAACTTCAAGGACTTGAAGCGGACCCTTAGTAGGCCTGAGGTCCTGCATTGAGTCAAGGACTTTGTGTCAGGCTTTGTGTCAGGCTTTGTGTCAGCCTTGTGTCATTAGACGGGATGTCTAGACGGCTGGTCAGGACCCCGGTGGCCTCTTTGTCAGGACTCAGGGTGGCACCGGGGAACATTGGTGTCTTAATTGTATTGAATGAGGTCTCTAACTTTTGGTCCAAAACTCATCGTACCCTGACTGTAAGCACGACCACCAGCACCAGCTTCAGCAGGAAGACGACAAGATAGACTTTATGCAGGTCCATGCGCCATCCTGTTATGTTATATTATTACATTAAACAAGGTCCAGACCGAAGTCCAGACCATAGTTATTAATTACATTGATAATCCACCACCTGAAGTCCTGCCAACATTCAGCCCAGCCTTACCCATGCTAGGAGTCTTAACCGGGGTGTCGCTCTGTGTCTCCACCACTGGTGACGCATCAGGCTCTACAGGAAGCTCCACAGCAGGCGCAGGGACCGGAGGTGATACGGATGTACCACCACCAGCAGAGAAGCCCTTAGCGATGGACCGGAGGCCCTTACTGACGCTCTTACCCATTATTCAGCCTTGGTGAACTTCAGGCGTTTGACTACAGGCAGGACTGCGGTTGCAGCGCCAGTGTCCAGCTTAACTGTCGTAGCAGCTTCAGCGACAACGAACACCTTACCGAGGATTTCCAGAGAGTGAGACTGGGTGTCACCATCACGAGACAGGACGACCGTAATATTTTCACCGTCGTGACGGAAGCAGCCGAAGCTCAGGGCCGTGAAGCGTTTAGCCAGCATGAATACGCCTTTGTCTTCACCGTTGTAATACGCGATGTCGGTACCCAGCATATCCACGATAGCGTCTTCACCAGAGAAGCCCTGTTTAGCAGCCAGACGGGACAGCGCTTTCAGTTGGGACTCATGGGCGATGATGCCGTAATCAGACACTTCAGAGCCGAAAGAGGACTCGGTGTTCTCAAACAGAGCGTCCATGATAGCGTCTGCCTTAGTGGTCAGGCTTCCAGTCAGGACTGGCAGCTCTACGGTCTTCAGCAGCTTGGAGGACTCCAGAACGTCAACCATGCGAGCGTTGATGGTACGGACCACATTCTCACAGATGTTCATAGCGTCCTGCTGGAGTGTGCCATGAGTGAAACCAGTGGAGGACTTGGCGTCCCACAGTTTAGTTTGCTCCGAGATGAGGATTGCCTGTTCGATAGGTTCGACGACAATCTCCTGACCAGACGGAACGGTCACGACTTCAGGTCGCTCACCACCGCGTACAGGGACGACCACAGAGCGGTCAGACAGAGTGTGGGCGATGATTGGGGTAGGCAGGCTATTGCGGGTAGGCAGGACTTCTACAGGGAACGGAATGTTATCCTGAGCGTCTTTAAGTACACCGTTCAGCATAGCCTTAACCGTCTTAGCTAACTGGAGGGCATAGACCTGTGGGTCAGCGTTAGTTGGCAGACCTCCGTTAACCTGAATGTTGTCGGTGTCGGTGATACGTACTGGCTCAATGCCGAACTGGAAAGCGTCTTTAGTCATAGTCATAATAATCAATCTCCTAAATTAGTTTGGATACTGTGGGTCCCGACATCGGGTCAGGACCACTTGTGTGTCTGTGTCTTAGAGGCTGTCCATCCAGTTACCGCCTGACTCAATGTCAGCGACAATAGCGGCACGGGAGCGACCAGCGGAATGGGTAGCACTGCGGAGGTTCTCACCATAGGTCCGGCGCTCAGCTTTGACCTGTTCGCGGCGCTGTAGCTCTTTCTGCCACTCTGCATCGGTCATGTTCTCTTCACGCATACGCTCAGCCTGAATGCGCTGCTCTTTAGCGATACGCTCAGCCTCGGCTCGCTTGTTCTGCTGGCGACGTTGGTAGGCGGTCATCAGGTCATTACTGAAGAAGTTACCAATGGTCACGCCAGCTTCAGCCAGAGCTTCCAGTAACTCCATCGCCTCGCGGCTGGTGGACGGTAAGCCTGACAGGTAGCCCGGAATCAGGGTCTTGATAGCGAAGGACAGTGGGTAGGACTGACCGTCCAGACTCACAGTATTCTCGTAGAGATTGATGTCGGTGACTGACAGTTTCCAGTCGTTGTTGTTGAATAACATAAGGTGGTACTCCTATTGAGAAGGTGAGAATTATCGGTATCGCAGACACAGTTATGCCTACGGGTCTCCCCGCATCGGTCATTCTCAAAAGGTGTTTAAATTAGGTTCATCCGGAGATTTCCGGAAGGTTAAGACTCCAGTTCACTAGCTGCGCTAGACTTCGCAAAGGCTCGACGTAACTGATTATTCAAATCACGGTCGACCAGCATTGCTATCAGCTCGTCACGGCTGTAGTAAGGACGCTCAGGGTCTTCGACTCCAAGTCTCAGCAGAGACAGCAGATGACGTGTGGGCAGGACACGGTAACGAAGGGTCGCTTTGCCGATAGGTGTACGAGGGTCAATCATAGCCATGATTACTTACCTCCACTCACAGCGACCAGCGGTCACAGCTTGATAGTCTGAATACTCAGCCTGTGAGACTTCACGTCCGGCGATGTAGAGGCCTGTGCCATGACGCTGGATGAATTCCTTGGTCTCCGGCTTGATGTCCTCAGCAGACGCTACAGCAGACTGCACGGTGGCGCTGGAGGTCATAGACACGAAGGCTCGGGTTACTGCCAGTCCGTACCCAAGGTCCAACCACCGACCGAACTCTATAGCGGCTACTGGGTCAGCCAGCCACGAGGTCCCTAAGTGACCCATGTTAATCTTTTTAACAAACCCGTTTTCTGGGTTGGTTAGACTTCTACCAGCCTTGGTCCTCATGAAGCGAGCAACCTCGGTACTACGGTTATCTTCTACCTTACCAATCTGAATGCCTACCCGGCGTATCTCATCCAGTCGAAACAATCCGTCCTGACTGGTGATGTCCTGACCGAAGATATGAATGGTGTATTCCTGCTTATTGTCAGAAGTCATAAGAGGCACCTCCCGCCAGAGCTTCGGCAAAGGACTTGAAGCGCTGTTCTTGGTCAGCTTTCGCCTGAAGGCGTTCGGCATCAGGTGGGACCAGCTTATCAAAGGTGCCGTTTTCGTAATCTTCAGTTAGGACCTGAAGGCGGCGGGACCATTTGCTCTCCACCTGCATCATCGCGTTAGAGATGTGCTTCAAGTCGGCATCAGAGCGTGACGCTATCCAATCCATCTCTTCTGAGTCACCCTCACAGGTGTAAGGATTGTTGAAATAGAAGATGTCCTGTAGGCCACGCTTCAGCTCTTCCTCGGTGTGTGTCTGGAGGTATGACTGGATAGGCTCCGCGTACATCTCCCGGATTTTCTCATAGTCCCAGTCTTCCGCTTGGGCATACCATCGGGATAACTTCAGCAGGTCTAAGTTATAGCGACAGCAATCGACACTGGACTCTGCATTGGTCAGCAGGATGATTAAGAACTGGCGGTTAGTTACAGGTAATTCGGTATTCATACAAAGATGCTCCTTTGGTAAAGCACTTTCTGTCTCCACATGGAGTCCGCACCATTCAGACGCATCCTAAACGGACCCCCATCAGAAAGTGCTTAACGAAAGTGAATGGTTAAATGTTGACGGTCTGGAGTGACCGGGTGTCTCCATATGTATAAAGGCGGGACCGCATGTCAGGACGAGTTGTAAGGACTTCCAGATGGTGAGCGGTGATAAACTTAAGCCAATGAGTAGTGAGTAGACGAGCTACTAACAGACGACTAAAGAACGCTAACGAGCTGGAGGTCGATACAGGAGGTCTGACAGAGGCGGTCACGGGCCTTGATTACTTAGGAGAGATACTTAATGTCGGTTGACCAGATGCTCGCATGTTCTGACGCATCAGACTCAGAGGCGGAAGCAGGTCTCCCTATAGTGATAGTTTAGGGTCCGTAATCATGAACCAGCTTTACTGGCGTGGTACTGGACGGATTTACTGGCGCTGACGACGGCAGCATAGACGTAGCGAGCGTAGCGAGTTGAAACCATAGGTTCACCCAAGGCAACACGCTTACGGCTCAGGGACTCCTGCACAGCGCTTACAGTTAATGTGTCGTGCGTTAGTAGTTGGGTCAGAATCAAGTATGGGCTGACAGGCTTGGTATTGCTTGCCATTGATTCGCTCAGGCGACCAGCACCAGTAAGGACATCATCCAGCCAGCCACTCAAGTCACCCTGACCATCGAATGACAGCAGGTCCCCGCAGTGCTGCTGCAAGTAGGCTTTGGTGAACGTGTTGTCGTGAGTTGCGATTGGTCGTGCCATAGAGTATCTCCTGTCGTTGAATTAGTTGGTTCCCCTATAGTGATAATCAAGTCCACCACTGGTGATACATACAGTAGCGCGACAGGATGTGACTCACAGGCTGGACTGGATGTCAAGGATTAAGGCGACCCTAGGAATTAAGGAAGTAAATATAAAGAGGGAGGACCGGATGTGACTCACAGGTTGGACCGAATGTCAAGGACTAAAGACGCCTCAGGAATTAAGGAAGTATATATAAAGAGAGACCAGAGGCGACTCACAGTCAAACAGGAATGTCAAGAGGAGACCATAGGAATTTGGAGGGACCTGAGTTAGGGAACCAGTTTAAATAAGACAACAGACAGACTTAAAGTCGGACAGCCGAAGGCGAACCGGTGGACCTATAGTCAGGAGGGATTATGATTATTATCACCCTCCCTAACTTCAGTCAGACTTCAGTGACCCAAGGTCTCAACCATCAAGCCGTATATGGTCTACACCTTGGGTCTTCCTACTTAAAGTAAAGCTGTCTTCAGCACCTCAGCCAGCCTACCAACAGCGTGTCCTTTCCCGTACAGGTCATACGTAATGGACTGACTACTGTGACCTAAGATGCCCTGAGCGTCCACCAGATTAACTCCACGCTCTTTCATTCGTGTAGCCAGCCAATGCCTCAGACTGTGGAGAGAGACATCCGTAGCGTCTCCCAGAGCTTCAGTCATGACCCTTGAGTTAAACCAGCTTGAGTATGCGCTTGGAGTCATCCCGAAGAGAGGACCCTCGTCAGGCTGCATGTCTACCCATTCGAGGAAGGACTTCAGGTCAAGACCACAGGCCCCATCGGTCAACGGCACAAGTCGGACTGAATGCTTGTTCTTCACAGACTTACCTTCCCCATCTTCATTGATGTCGATACAGACCAGCCCATTGTCCAAGGTTACAATGTCACGTTTAGTCAGGTGGCAGACCTCAGCAGACCTAGCTCCAGTGACCACAGATACCAGAGACGCCCATCTACGGGCCTCAGAGGTCGTGTGAGCCGTGTGTCGTGTGAACTGATACTCAGACTCAACACGGACCAGAAGTCTCTCCAGCTCCTCGTCAGTGAATGCTCTACGCTTGGAGTCTACATCCTTAGTTAACTTCATGCGCTCAATCGGGTTGCGGCCCTCAAGTTGCCCATTCATCAGGCCATAGTCCAGACACATCTTCGCCTTAGTCAGCAGCTTGTTAATCGTCGACGGTCTCACCTCAGAAGCCAGCATAGCGTCCCTGACAGCCAGCCACTCAGAGCGAGACATCAGGTCCATGTCTTCAGGCAGGAACCGGGAGACAGTATTTAGTGAGGACGAGAGGTCCTTGTAGCTGGAGGACTTCAGGGTCTGGACCTTCTCAGCCAGCAGCGAGGACACTAGCTCAGAAAAACTACAGATAGCTGGTTGGTCAGCGATAGTGACCTCAGGTTGGCGCTCCTGTGTGAAAACTACTGGTCTATCCCCCTGCTCATTCTTCAGAATTGACGTAGAGTCGCCTATAGTTGAGTAATCAGTATGGTTATTATCATCAATCAGCTTAATCAGACCAGAGGTATCACCAGTGTCTACCCTCTGCTGTGCTGCGGTCAGGACTTCAAGCGCTAACCTTATGCCCTTCTGCTGGTCCAGACTTAAGGCTTGCGTAGCGGCTAGCTCCCTCAGGTTGGACTTCTCGTCGACCAGAGTAGCGACCTCAAGTCCATTCCAGTAATCGTCACTAGCGTCTGTCAGGAACTGCTCAGCCATAGACCGGAGATGCTCTGTAAGCTCCTGTAGTGAGACTTCAGGCCTATCCAACATGAAGGCCTTAGCTGTGGCTGCGAGCTCTCTCTGACGCATTGTGGCTACTCTCCTGTCTGTGCTTCGGGTCGATACTGAAAGAAACGGGATGGTCTGTCCCTTGAGTCTGAAGCGGATAGTATATCGACCATTGGCTCTACGGACTAACTGAGGCTTAGCTACGCTGAGTAGATTGATTTGTGTCAGCCTTGTGTCAGGGCTTGAGGTGTAGACTTGCTGATACAGATAGGGAGACCCAGAGGAAAAACTGGATGGATATACAGTGTTATCATGATTAATGTCAGTCATATCAGGACCTTAAGTAGCGTTGAGTCAACTACTTCAAGTCCGTCCATCCGTCTGACAGTGGAGTCCATCTGGAATTACGCGGGCAATACCATCACCAACCAGCATTCGGATATCAATAAAACACACGCGATCCTGCAAGACGAATCAAAGTGCGAAATGATCGTGGTCATCGACAACTTTATGACCTCTTCCGCGAAATACGCCGATATTCTGTTGCCGGACCTGATGACGGTCGAACAGGAAGACATCATTCCTAACGACTACGCGGGCAATATGGGTTATTTAATCTTCATCCAGCCCGCGACCGCCCCTAAATTCGAGCGTAAGCCCATTTACTGGATAATGAGCGAAGTCGCGAAGCGGCTGGGCCCGGACGTGCACCAGAGGTTTACCGAGGGGCGAACCCAGGAACAGTGGCTGCAATATCTGTACGCCAAAATGCTGGCTAAAGACCCGGAGTTACCGGGCTATGACGAGCTGAAAAAAATGGGGATCTACAAGCGTAAAGATCCCAACGGCCATTTCGTGGCCTATAAAAAATTCCGTGAAGACCCACAGGCAAACCCGCTGAAAACGCCGTCCGGCAAGATAGAAATTTACTCCAGCCGCCTGGCTAAAATCGCCCAAACCTGGGAGCTGGAAAAAGGCGACGTCATCAGCCCGCTTCCCATTTATGCTTCAACGTTCGAAGGATGGGACGATCCTAAGCGCAGCGTATTCCCACTGCAACTCTTTGGTTTTCATTATAAATCACGCACGCACTCCTCTTACGGCAACATTGATGTTCTCAAATCCGCCTGCCGTCAGGAAGTCTGGATTAACCCCGTGGATGCGCAAAAACGCGGTATCGCCAACGGGGATATGGTGCGGGTATTTAACGATCGCGGTGAAGTCCGCATTCCGGCGAAAGTCACGCCACGCATTCTCCCCGGCGTGAGCGCGATGGGCCAGGGCGCCTGGCACGATGCCGATATGTCAGGCGACCGCATCGATCATGGCGCCTGCGTGAATACGTTAACGACGCAGCGCCCCTCTCCGCTGGCGAAAGGAAATCCGCAGCACACCAATCTGGTCGAAATCGAGAAAGTGTAACCCCCATCCCCTGAAACGATTACAGGCGTTTCGGGGGATGTGTTCGCACGTCCATCGGTCATGCGAACAAACCAACGTCCTGTAAAAACAAATTTTATAAATCGCGTTTCTTTTTTTTAATCAATAAGCAAAGTGAGTAACTATGAAAATCACCACGCCTGAGGCGCTCATGACGGCCACTATCAGCCGTCGTAGTCTGGTGAAAACATCCGCCATTAGCGGTCTCGCGCTCGCCAGTAGCGCCTTCACGCTTCCTTTCTCCCGAATCGCCCGCGCCGCTGACGGCCTTTCGCCTGCGCCAGTGGAAGAAAAAGCGGTCTGGAGTTCCTGTACCGTCAACTGCGGGAGTCGCTGTCTGCTACGGCTGCATGTGAAAGATGATGCGGTGTACTGGGTCGAGTCCGACACCACCGGCGATGACGTCTACGGCAATCATCAGGTGCGGGCCTGCCTGCGCGGACGCTCGATCCGTCGCCGCATGAATCACCCGGATCGCCTTAAATACCCGATGAAACGCGTCGGTAAACGCGGCGAAGGCAAATTTGAACGTATCAGCTGGGACGAAGCGCTGGATACCATTGGCGACAACCTGAAGCGTATTCTGAAAGACTACGGCAACGAAGCCGTACATGTGCTGTATGGCACCGGCGTGGATGGCGGGAACATCACGAACTCCAACGTGCCTTATCGTCTGATGAACTCATGCGGCGGTTATCTCAGCCGTTACGGCAGCTACAGTACCGCACAAATCAGCGCCGCAATGAGTTATATGTTCGGCACGAATGACGGCAACAGCCCGGATGACATCGCCAACAGTAAACTGGTGGTAATGTTCGGCAACAACCCGGCAGAAACGCGCATGAGCGGCGGCGGCGTGACCTACTATGTGGAACAGGCTCGCGAACGCTCCAACGCCAGAATGATCGTCATCGATCCGCGTTATAACGATACGGCGGCGGGTCGCGAAGATGAATGGCTCCCTATTCGTCCCGGTACTGATGCCGCGCTGGCGGCGGGGATCGCCTGGGTGCTCATCACCGAAAATCTGATCGACAAGCCTTTCCTCGATAAATACTGCGTCGGTTACGACGAAACGACCTTACCCGCCAGCGCGCCGCGTAATGCGCACTATAAAGCCTATATTCTGGGCGATAGCCCGGACGGTATTGCCAAAACACCGGAATGGGCCGCGCATATCACCAGTATCCCGGCGGAAAAAATCATCCAGCTGGCACGGGAAATCGGCTCGGCAAAACCGGCGTATATCTGTCAGGGCTGGGGGCCGCAGCGTCACTCCAATGGCGAACAGACTGCGCGCGCGATCGCCATGCTCTCTATCCTGACCGGCAACGTCGGGATCAACGGCGGCAACTCCGGCGTGCGTGAAGGCACCTGGGACCTCGGCGTAGAGTGGTTTTCTATGCTGGATAACCCGGTAAAAACGCAGATCTCCGTCTTTACCTGGACAGACGCCATCGATCATGGCGCGGAAATGACCGCCACACGCGACGGCGTGCGCGGTAAAGATAAGCTTGACGTCCCGATCAAATTTATGTGGTGCTACGCCAGCAATACGCTGATTAACCAGCATGGCAACATCGCCCACACCCATGACGTATTACAGGACGACAGCAAGTGCGAAATGATCGTCGGGATTGAGCACTTCATGACGGCGTCCGCCAAATACTGCGACATTCTGCTGCCGGATCTGATGCCAACGGAACAGGAAGATCTTATTTCGCACGAATCCGCAGGCAACATGGGTTATGTCATCCTGGGGCAACCGGCCACCTCACCAAAATTTGAAAGAAAGCCGATCTACTGGACGCTGAGCGAAATCGCCAGACGCCTCGGCCCGGACGTCTACCAGACATTTACGGAAGGCCGTACCCAGCACGAGTGGGTGAAATACCTGCATGCCAAAACCAAAGCGCGTAACCCGGAAATGCCGGACTACGAAGAGATGAAAACCACCGGCATCTTCAAGAAAAAATGCCCGGAGGAACACTATGTCGCCTTCCGCGCATTCCGCGAAGATCCTGCCTCCAGTCCGCTGAAAACGCCATCAGGGAAGATTGAAATCTACTCCGAGCGGCTGGCGACCATCGCCGACACCTGGGAGCTGGAAAACGATGAGATCGTTCATCCGCTGCCCGCCTATGCGCCAGGGTTTGATGGCTGGGACGATCCCATCCGAATAACCTATCCACTGCAATTGACCGGCTTCCACTATAAAGCCCGCACCCACTCCAGCTACGGCAATATTGACGTGTTGCAGCAAGCGTGCCCGCAAGAGATCTGGATTAACCCCATTGACGCGAAAGCGCGCAACATCAAACAGGGCGACACGGTGCGCGTATTTAACAATAACGGGCAGATGCTGATCCCGGCAAAAGTCACGCCGCGCATTTTGCCGGGCGTTACCGCCATCGGGCAAGGCGCCTGGCTCAAGGCGGATATGTTTGGCGACCAGGTCGATCACGGCGGTTCCATCAACATTCTGACATCACATCGTCCTTCTCCGCTGGCGAAGGGGAACCCGTCTCACAGCAATCTCGTTCAGGTTGAGAAGGTATAAGGAGTAACCGATGACAACCCAATATGGATTTTTTATTGACTCCAGTCGTTGCACCGGTTGCAAAACCTGCGAACTGGCCTGCAAAGACTACAAAGATTTAACCCCGGACGTCAGCTTCCGCCGCATCTATGAATATGCGGGCGGCGACTGGCAGGAGGATAACGGCGTCTGGCACCAGAATGTCTTTGCCTACTATCTTTCCATCTCCTGCAACCACTGCGAAGACCCGGCCTGCACGAAAGTGTGCCCGAGTGGCGCGATGCACAAACGCGAGGACGGCTTTGTGGTGGTGGATGAGGACGTCTGCATCGGCTGTCGCTACTGCCATATGGCCTGCCCGTACGGTGCGCCGCAGTACAACGCCGCCAAAGGCCACATGACCAAATGCGACGGTTGTCATGACCGCGTTGCCGACGGCAAAAAACCGATCTGCGTCGAGTCCTGCCCGCTGCGCGCGCTGGACTTTGGCCCGATAGAAGAGCTGCGGAAAAAACATGGCACGCTGGCGGCCGTTGCGCCGCTGCCGGGCGCGCACTTCACCAGACCGAACATTGTGATTAAACCCAACGCCAACAGCCGCCCGACCGGGGATACCACGGGTTATCTGGCAAATCCGAAGGAGGT
>NZ_JAOWGB010000020.1:0-84748 GCF_030333365.1 Citrobacter sp. CK195 | reverse complement strand
TTGTTCCGTGTCAGTGGAGGCGCATTATAGGGAGTTATTCCGGCCTGACAAGGGGAAATTTAAAATTATTTTCCGACTGCGTGTTTTTTATTCTTTACGTTTATTTTGCCAACGATTTGTTGGTTAATTGGGCGATGTCGCGGGCAAAATTCGCCACTTGTTCCCAGTCGGTATAGACCACTTCTTTACTCGTATCCGTTTCACCGCCAGACATCTTCATAATGAGTTTAATCATCAGACGGTCATACCAGCGGTAACGAGGGTAACGAAGCGCGCCAGCAATAACGGCGCAAAGATCGGGTCGCCACTGCGAACTCATCAGAAACTTGCGCGCGTAGCTGTTGGTCTGCGGTGTGCGCTTTTCAGGTTTACGCGCGACCAGGTTAACGGAATAAAACGCACTCGGCATCGCGTTCAGGCGCGTAGCGTGCTTCTTCACAAACTCCTGGAAAGCGGCATGGTAATGACCATAACGAATAGAGGCGCCAATCACCACGCGATCGTAACTTTGCCAGTCCAGCTCTTCAGTACGATGGAGATTAATCACATCCGCCCAGATCCCCAACTCCTTTAATTCCGAGGCCAGATAAGAAGCTATCTCGCGCGTTTGTCCGTCCCGGGTAGAAAAAAGAATCAATGTTTTCACGTGTTACTCCATTATTCACGCCAGAAGGTAGGGGTAAAAAGTACCAGCAAAGTAAAGACTTCAAGACGACCAAATAACATATTGGCGATCAGAATCCATTTCGCAACAGGGTTCATGCTGGCAAAGTTGTCCGCAACCACACCTAACCCTGGCCCCAGGTTGTTAAGGGTCGCCACAACGGAGGCAAACGCGGAAAAGTCATCCACGCCAGTCGCGATAATGGCTAGCATACTGACAATAAAGACTAAGGCATAAGCAGAAAAGAATCCCCATACCGCTTCGAGGATACGTTCCGGCAGCGCACGGTGCCCCAGTTTTATACTGTAAACCGCATTCGGATGGACCAGACGCTTCAGTTCACGGTTCCCCTGTTTGAACAGCAGCAAGATGCGGATCACCTTCAGCCCGCCGCCCGTTGACCCCGCACAGCCGCCGATAAACGCAGAGCATAACAGCAGCACCGGCAGAAAGAGCGGCCAGCGGGCGATGCTGTCGGTGGTAAACCCGGCGGTTGTCGCCATTGATACGACCTGAAAGAACGCCTGGTTGAGCGTGGTCAGCGCCGAGTTATAGATATCGTGGAACCACAGCACCAGCGTACAGATCACCACCAGCGTCAACTGAACGCCAATGAACATGCGAAATTCAGGGTCACGCCAGTAAACTTTCAGGCTGCGCCCGCTTAATAAAGAGAAGTGCAGACCGTAGTTACAGCCAGAGATCAGCAAGAAGATAGCCATGATGCTGTTAATGGTCGGGCTATCGAAATAACCGACGCTGGCATCGTGCGTAGAGAAACCGCCAATGGCGATAGTAGAAAAACTGTGCCCAATGGCGTCAAACGCGGGCATTCCGGCGAACCATAGCGCCAGCGCGCAGGCCACCGTCAGTAACACATAAATCAGCCATAGCGTCTTTGCCGTTTCCGCAATACGCGGGCGCATTTTATTGTCTTTCAGCGGCCCCGGCATTTCTGCGCGGTAGAGCTGCATCCCCCCGACGCCGAGGATAGGGAGAATCGCCACCGCCAGCACAATGATCCCCATCCCGCCAAACCATTGCAGCATCTGGCGGTAAAAGAGAATCGCGTGCGGTAAAGAGTCCAGCCCCACCAGCGTCGTCGCGCCCGTTGTCGTTAAGCCGGAGAATGATTCAAAAAAAGCATCGGTAATGGTGAGGTTCGGGCTTTCAGAGAAGATAAACGGCAACGCCCCCACGCTTCCCAGTACGGTCCAGAACAGCACCACAATGAGAAACCCTTCGCGGGATTTAAGCTCGCCTTTCTCCCGGCGGTTGGGCCACCACAGCAGAGAGCCGATCACCAGTGCGACAAAGAATGTCTGCGTGAATGCCCGCCCCGCCCCATCACGGTAGATCAACGCAACCAGTCCAGGGAGGATCATTGTTCCCGAAAATAAAATGACCAGCAGTCCAACGATTCGGGTAATGGCGCGAAAATGCATCTCTGCCGCTTCCTTTGTTCTTCAAAATGAGGTGGGATTATTCTTCAATCGCTAACAATTGCAATGAACCACGGCTAAAATCCGCCAGCCTTGCTGAAAATTCATCCACATTCGCATAAGGAAGCGCCACCCTGAGCCGAACGAATGCCTGATAATCGCTGGTAACGATTTGACCGGCAAACTGCCCTAATAATGCTTCTATTCCGGCCAGTTGGCCGTACTCACACTGCAAAGTATATTCGGTTAACGGCGTCTTGCGCTGCGTCGTTAACTGACGCAACGCCTGATTCACGCCGCCGCCGTAGGCTTTTACCAGCCCACCGGTGCCGAGCAGAATACCGCCATAGTAACGCACCACGACAGCGGTGATCTCGCCAACGCCGCTGCCCATTAGCTGGGCAAGCATCGGTTTGCCCGCCGTTCCCGCCGGTTCGCCATCATCAGAAAATCCCAGCTGTTGTGAATCATCCGGCGCGCCCGCCACCCATGCCACGCAATGATGACGCGCATCTGGATGCGCCGCTCTGACAGCACCAACAAAGGCTTTCGCCGCTTCAACGCCGTCCGTGTGGGCGAGCAGCGTAATGAAGCGGCTTTTTTTGATCTCTTCCTCGACAGTGACCGGCGCCGCAGGGATTAACCAGCTGTCCATCACGCCAGTTTCAAATCCCGCGTCATATTTTCAACACCGTTTTCGTGAATCACCACGTTGTCTTCAATACGAATGCCGCCGAACGGTTTCAGCGCTTCAATTTTCTGCCAGTTGAAGTGCTTGCTGAATTGCCCCTCGCGCCACGGCGCCAACAGCGATTCGATAAAGTAGATCCCCGGCTCAATGGTCAACACCATGCGCGGTTGCAGCACGCGGGTGCAGCGCAGATAAGGGTATTTCGACGGCGCGGCCAGATGCGTCCCGGTATCGTCCTGCATAAAGCCTGCAACATCATGAACCTGAAGACCCAGTTGATGACCAATACCGTGCGGCATAAACGGCCCGGTGAGATTGTTCTCGACCATCGCTTCTTCGCTGATATCGGTGACAATCTGATGCTTACGCAGCAATTTCGCGATGCGTTGATGGAACTGAATGTGATAATCCACGTAGCTGACGCCCGCTTTCATGGTCGCAATCAGCGCCAGCTGTTCGTCATTCACATCTTTGATTAACTGAGCGTAATCGGTGTCATTGTTTGCCGCCCAGGTACGCGTCAGGTCTGCGGCGTAACCGTTATATTCCGCCCCGGCATCCAGCAGGAAGCTGCGCATTTCAGACGGCGCGCGATGATCCAGTTTGGTGTAATGAAGAACCGAAGCGTGCTCGTTGAGCGCCACGATATTGCTATAAGGCACATCGGCGTCACGGTGGCCGGTCGCGGTCAGGTAAGCCAGGTTAATGTCGAACTCGCTCATACCGGAACGGAACGCTTCTTCTGCCGCGCGATGGCCGTTCACCGCCGTTTTCTGCGCTTCACGCATACAGGCCAGTTCGTAATCCGTTTTGTACGCACGGTAGTAATGCAGGTAATCGATCACCCCTTTCGGGTTGATGTTGCTGGCGGCGATATCCAGTTGCAGCGCACGCTCCGGCACCGGACCGATGTAACCGATATTACCGCGCGCGGCAGGGAGCTGGCTGCCAATACCGTCGGCTTTCGGCAGGGCAATCACCTCTACCTCTTCGGTCCAGAACGACGTGGGCAGCGGCTCAACGTTGTGCCAGTAATCCACCGGCAGGTAGAACCACAGTTTGGGTTTATTCACGCCATCGACCAGCAACCAGCAATTTGGAACCTGTGTGACCGGTACCCAGGCTTTAAACTGCGGGTTAACTTTAAACGGATAGGGATGGTCGTCGAGGAAGACGTTGATAAGCTCGCCGGAGTGAATAAGTAGCGCATCCAGCTTAAAACGCGCCAGTGCGTCACGCGTCCGTTCTTGTAAGGTAACGATATGATTTTTATAGAGTGCGGCCAGTGATTCCATTTTCTACCCTTCTGTTTTTTGACCTCGAGTCTCCGCATCTTAGCACATCGCTCCGGGAGAGCGTGATTTCTGCCGAGCGTGATCGCATCGGCATTTTTTTAATCTCTCATTTGCATTTTTTTAACACAAAATACACACTCGCTTCATCTGGTATGACCAGATCACCTTGCGGATTCAGGAGACTGACATGCTTTACAAAGGCGACACCCTGTACCTCGACTGGCTGGAAGATGGCATCGCCGAACTGGTGTTCGATGCCCCAGGATCGGTCAATAAACTCGACACTGCGACCGTCGCCAGCCTCGGCCAGGCGCTGGACGTGCTGGAAAAGCAAACAGATTTAAAAGGGCTGCTGCTGCGCTCTAACAAAGCAGCCTTTATTGTCGGTGCTGATATCACCGAATTCCTTTCGCTGTTCCTTGTTCCTGAAGAACAGTTAAGCCAGTGGCTGCACTTTGCCAACAGCGTCTTTAATCGCCTCGAAGATTTACCGGTGCCAACGCTTTCCGCCATCAACGGCTATGCGCTGGGCGGCGGCTGCGAGTGCGTACTGGCAACTGATTATCGTCTGGTGACGCCGGATCTGCGCATTGGCCTGCCGGAAACGAAGCTGGGCATCATGCCGGGCTTTGGCGGTTCTGTCCGTATGCCGCGTATGCTGGGCGCTGACAGCGCGCTGGAAATTATTGCTGCCGGGAAAGACATCGGCGCTGAGCAGGCGCTGAAAATCGGCCTGGTCGACGGTGTCGTGAAACCGGAAAAACTGCTTGATGGCGCAATAGCGGTATTACGTCAGGCGATTGACGGCTCACTGGACTGGAAAGCCAAACGCCAGCCGAAGCTGGAACCGTTGAAGCTCAGTAAAATTGAAGCGGCGATGAGCTTTACCATCGCCAAAGGCATGGTGGCGCAGACGGCCGGGAAGCATTACCCCGCCCCGATGACCGCCGTGAAAACGATCGAAGCCGCCGCACGCTTTGGCCGTGAAGAAGCCCTGAATCTGGAAAATAAAAGCTTTGTCCCGCTGGCGCATACCAATGAAGCCCGCGCGCTGGTCGGTATCTTCCTCAACGATCAGTTCGTGAAAGGTAAAGCGAAAAAGCTGACCAAAGACGTTGAAACACCGAAGCAGGCAGCCGTACTGGGCGCAGGTATTATGGGCGGCGGCATCGCTTACCAGTCAGCCTGGAAAGGCGTGCCGGTGATCATGAAAGATATCAACGACAAATCCCTGACGCTGGGCATGACCGAAGCGGCGAAACTGCTGAATAAGCAGCTGGAACGCGGCAGGATCGACGGCCTGAAACTGGCGGGCGTGATTTCAACAATTCACCCAACGCTGGACTACGCCGGTTTTGATCGCGTTGATGTAGTGGTCGAAGCGGTAGTGGAAAACCCGAAAGTGAAGAAAGTGGTACTGGCGGAGACCGAAGACAACGTCCGCCCGGATACCGTGCTGGCGTCGAATACGTCCACCATTCCAATTAGCGAACTGGCAAGCGCGCTGAAGCGCCCGGAAAACTTCTGCGGCATGCACTTCTTTAACCCGGTACACCGGATGCCGCTGGTTGAAATCATTCGCGGCGAGAAAAGCTCGAATGAAACCATCGCTAAAGTCGTCGCCTGGGCCAGCAAAATGGGCAAAACGCCGATTGTGGTCAACGACTGCCCCGGCTTCTTTGTTAACCGCGTACTGTTCCCGTATTTTGCCGGTTTCAGCCAGCTACTGCGCGACGGCGCCGATTTCCGCAAAGTCGACAAAGTGATGGAGAAACAGTTTGGCTGGCCGATGGGCCCGGCTTATCTGCTGGATGTGGTCGGGATTGATACCGCGCATCATGCGCAGGCAGTCATGGCGGCCGGTTTCCCACAGCGTATGCAGAAAGATTATCGTGATGCCATCGACGCGCTGTTTGACGCCAGCCGCTATGGTCAGAAAAACGGTCTCGGCTTCTGGCGCTATAAAGAAGACAGCAAAGGCAAGCCGAAGAAAGAAGAAGATGCGGCCGTGGACAGCCTGCTGGCAGAGGTCAGCCAGCCGAAGCGCGACTTCAGCGACGAAGAGATTATCGCCCGCATGATGATTCCGATGGTCAACGAAGTGGTGCGCTGTCTGGAAGAAGGCATCATCGCCAGTCCGGCAGAAGCGGATATGGCGCTGGTTTACGGTCTGGGCTTCCCTCCGTTCCACGGCGGCGCGTTCCGCTGGCTGGATACGCTCGGCAGCGCAAAATATCTCGATATGGCGCAGCAGTATCAGCACCTCGGCCCACTCTATGAAGTGCCGGAAGGTCTGCGTAACAAAGCGCGCCATAACGAACCGTACTATCCCCCGGTTGAGCCAGCCCGCCCGGTTGGCGACCTGAAAACGGCTTAAGGAGTCACAATGGAACAGGTTGTCATTGTCGATGCAATTCGCACCCCGATGGGCCGTTCAAAGGGCGGCGCATTTCGTAACGTGCGGGCAGAAGATCTCTCCGCACACTTAATGCGCAGTCTGCTGGCGCGTAATCCGGCGCTGGAAGCAGCCGCTATCGGCGACATTTACTGGGGCTGCGTGCAACAAACGCTGGAGCAGGGTTTTAACATCGCCCGCAACGCCGCGCTACTGGCTGAAATCCCCCACTCCGTTCCGGCGGTCACCGTTAACCGTCTGTGTGGTTCCTCCATGCAGGCGCTGCACGATGCCGCACGGATGATCATGACCGGTGACGCACAGGCGTGCCTGATTGGCGGCGTGGAGCATATGGGCCATGTGCCAATGAGTCATGGCGTCGATTTCCATCCCGGCCTGAGCCGCAACGTAGCCAAAGCCGCCGGGATGATGGGGCTGACGGCAGAAATGCTTTCCCGTATGCACGGCATCAGCCGTGAAATGCAGGATGCGTTTGCCGCACGCTCACACGCCCGCGCCTGGGCAGCCACGCAGTCCGGCGCGTTTAAAAACGAGATCATCCCGACCGGTGGTCATGACGCCGACGGCGTGCTGAAGCAGTTTAACTACGACGAAGTCATCCGCCCGGAGACCACCGTCGAAGCGCTGTCGACTCTGCGCCCCGCGTTTGATCCGGTCAGCGGCACCGTGACCGCAGGCACTTCTTCCGCCCTCTCCGATGGCGCAGCCGCCATGCTGGTAATGAGCGAAAGCCGTGCGCGTGAACTGGGTCTGCAACCACGCGCCCGCATTCGTTCAATGGCGGTTGTCGGTTGCGATCCCTCAATTATGGGTTACGGCCCGGTTCCGGCGTCAAAACTGGCGCTGAAAAAAGCAGGGCTTGCCGCCAGCGATATCGATTTGTTTGAAATGAACGAAGCGTTTGCCGCGCAGATCCTGCCGTGTATAAAAGATCTGGGACTGATGGAGCAGATTGACGAGAAGATCAACCTCAACGGCGGCGCGATCGCACTGGGCCACCCGCTGGGTTGTTCCGGGGCGCGCATCAGCACCACGCTGTTGAATCTGATGGAGCGCAAAGACGCCCAGTTTGGCCTGGCGACGATGTGTATCGGATTAGGTCAGGGTATCGCGACAGTATTTGAGCGAGTTCAATCATAGAGCGTTATTTATTGCAGGCCGGGCAAGCGAAGCGCCCCCGGCGACCATGCCGGATGACGACGCTCAGGCGTCTTATCCGGCCTACAACGCAAATGCCACTCTATAACAATTTAGTTGCCGTTCTTCCCGCCTGTCAGGGGCGGGTTTTTTTATTGCTTAGATAAAGGCAAACGCATCGCCAAACAGGCGATCTTCCCGCGCGTTACGCTCATTGCAGAACAGGTCACGAGCGATTTTCGCCATCTCAAAACGACCGGCAATGTAGATGTCATGCCCCGCCAGCGTACCGTGATCCTGCAATACCGCAGTTAATACCGTGCCCGTGCGGCCACGCCAGCCTTCTTCCGGTTGCTCTACCACCGGCTCAACGCGCAGATTCGGGTGCTGAACCGAAAGCGCCTCCAGCTCAGCGAGATCGTAAAGATGCTTCTCTTCACGTCCGCCCCAGTAGATCGTCACGTCGCGATTCGGATTACGCGCAAGCGCCGTCAGCAAAATTGAACGGACATAGGAGAAACCCGTTCCCCCCGCAATCAGAATCAGCGGGCGCTCTTCATCATCACGCAGCCAGGCTTCGCCATGCGGAATATCGACGACAATTTCTCTGTCTTTCAGAATGCGATCCATCACCGCCATCGCATACAGATTAAGCTCCGAAGCGCCAATGTGCAGCTCAATGAATCCGTGCTCATCCGGCGTGGAGGCCATAGAGAACGGACGCTTATCCCGCTCATCCATTACGACCATCAGATACTGACCAGCGCGAAAGGAAAACGCCGCGTCTGGCACTAAACGAACGCGATATACGGTATCGGTGATAGCTTCTACCGAGGTCACTTTACAGCTTAAGGTTGTCATGCGCTCCCTCTGTCGGGTCTATAGGGCAAAACGATCGCGCCTCAGGCGCCTTTACCGTCGTTAAAGATGGCCAGCTCATCCCAAATCGCGTCAATACGCGCAGTCACTTCAGGATCTTTCTTGATAGGACGCCCCCACTCACGTTGGGTTTCGCCCGGCCATTTGTTTGTGGCATCCAGTCCCATTTTTGAACCTAGCCCGGAGATCGGCGAGGCAAAATCCAGATAATCAATGGGGGTGTTTTCTACCAGCACCGTATCCCGCGCCGGGTCCATACGGGTGGTGATCGCCCAAATCACATCATTCCAGTCGCGTGCGTTGACGTCGTCATCGCAGACGATAACAAATTTGGTATACATAAACTGGCGTAAAAATGACCAAACGCCCATCATGACGCGTTTCGCATGACCCGCGTACTGCTTTTTCATCGTTACAACGGCCAGTCGATAAGAACACCCTTCCGGCGGAAGATAGAAATCAACAATTTCCGGGAACTGCTTTTGCAAAATCGGGACGAAGACTTCATTCAACGCCACACCGAGCACAGCAGGTTCATCAGGCGGTCGGCCGGTATAAGTCGAGTGATAAATGGCGTCTTCACGCTGCGTAATGTGCGTAACGGTGAAAACCGGGAAGTTATCCACTTCATTGTAATAACCGGTGTGGTCGCCATACGGCCCTTCCGCCGCCATTTCGCCCGGTTCAATATAACCTTCCAGGACGATTTCCGCACTTGCAGGTACTTCAAGATCGCTGGAGAGACATTTAACCACTTCCGTCTTTGTGCCACGCAGCAGCCCTGCAAACGCGTATTCCGACAGTGTATCCGGTACGGGAGTCACTGCGCCGAGAATGGTGGCCGGATCGGCGCCCAGTGCCACGGCAATCGGGAAACGCTCACCAGGATGCGCCGCGCACCACTCCTGGAAATCCAGCGCGCCGCCACGATGCGACAACCAACGCATGATCAACTTGTTTTTGCCGATCAGTTGCTGACGGTAGATCCCCAGATTTTGCCGCTCTTTGTGAGGGCCGCGCGTCACGGTCAGCCCCCAGGTAATAAGCGGCGCGGCATCTTCCGGCCAGCAGGTCATGATGGGAATACGCTGTAAATCAACGTCGTCGCCAGAGAACACTTTCTGCTGGCACGGCGCGCCGCGTAGTCGTTTGGTCGGCATGTTCAGCACTTGCTTAAACTGCGGCAGCTTATCAAACAGGTCGCGGAACCCTTTCGGCGGCTCCGGCTCTTTCAGAAACGCCAGCAGCTTGCCGACTTCGCGCAACGCGGTGACATCTTCCTGGCCCATGCCCATTGCGACGCGTCTGGGCGTGCCAAACAGGTTGCACAGCACCGGCATCGCATAGCCTTTGGGATTTTCAAACAACAGAGCAGGCCCGCCCGCACGCAGCGTACGGTCAGCAATTTCAGTCATTTCCAGATGAGGATCTACCGCAAGCGTAATGCGTTTGAGTTCACCCTGCTGTTCCAGCAGCGTCAGGAAGTCGCGTAAGTCGTGATATTTCATGGCGTCAGTTGTGGCCTCTTTGTAAGCGCCTCATTATACGGCGTTCATCATCGTGATGCTGTATTTTTGTTAAATTAGCGTGAACTCTGACGGTACAGGGGAACCCGGGGGTTATCTACCCAATGAATTTCAGGTTGCGGCGAGGTAGCCAACAAAGAAGCAGCCTGAAATACAACGGGTATAATTAACTTAGCGCATGGCTTTTGTTATGCTTGCGCCCCGGACAAGCGGATAAGAGTTATTATGCAATCCTGGTATTTACTGTACTGCAAGCGCGGGCAACTTCAGCGTGCCCAGGAACACCTCGAAAGACAGGCGGTAAATTGCCTGACGCCGATGATCACGCTGGAAAAAATGGTGCGCGGCAAACGTACCGCCGTTAGCGAACCGCTCTTTCCTAACTATCTGTTTGTTGAATTCGACCCGGAAGTGATTCATACCACCACGATCAACGCCACGCGTGGCGTCAGCCACTTCGTGCGGTTTGGCGCGCACCCTGCCACCGTTCCGTCCAACGTGATTCATCAGCTTTCTGTCTACAAACCGGAAGGCGTTGTTGATCCCGAAACGCCCTACCCGGGAGACAGCGTGATTATCACTGAAGGCGCATTTGAAGGTCTGAAGGCGATTTTTACCGAACCGGATGGCGAAGCGCGCTCCATGCTGCTGCTTAACCTGCTGAATAAAGAGGTGAAGCAGAGCGTGAAAAACACCGCGTTTCGTAAAGTTTAAGCGCGCTTTAGAAGGCAATCCCAAACAGCGTTTTGACATTGGCATCCGTTGTGGCCGCCAGCCATTGCGGGTCTTCCCCGCGCCAGTGGGCAACGCGCGCAAGAATGTGCGCCAGATGCGCCGGTTCGTTACGCCGCGAAGCCGGTTTAGGCGTGAGATCGCGCGGCAACAGGTAAGGGGCGTCGGTCTCAATCAACAGTTTTTCCGCAGGGATGAAGGGCAGCAACTCACGCAATTCAAGACCGCGACGTTCATCGCAGACCCAACCCGTGATACCGATATAAAGCCCTCTGTCTATGCACTCCTGCATCTCCTTACGCGTACCGGTAAAGCAATGCAACACCGCGCCCGGGAGTTTATCCAGCCACGGCTCAAGCAGCGCCAGAAAACGCGCATGCGCATCCCGACAGTGCATAAAAACGGGCATCTGCAACTCAGCGGCAATGCGCAACTGCGCCTGGAAGGCGCGTTCCTGTTCTTGCGGCGTGGAAAAATTACGATTGAAGTCCAGACCACATTCGCCAATCGCCACCACGTCCGGCTGGCTCGCCAGAGCGACGATCGCGTCTTCAGTTTCTGATTGCCACTGGCTGCTGTCATGCGGATGTACGCCAGCCGTCGACCAGCAGCAGGCATAACGCTGCGCCAGTTTTTGCGCCTGCTGGCTTTCGTGAAGATTGGTTCCGGTCAGAAGCATACCTGACACCCCGGCAGCCAGCGCGCGCGTCACCACGTCATCGCGATCTTTCGCAAATTGCGAACTGGTTAAATTAACGCCGATATCAAACATGCTTCCTCCCATATAACAACCGCCCTGACGGGCGGTTGCGTTTATTCTTCAGTTTTCCCGGCCTGCTCAGTCTCGGCCTCGTCATCTTCTTCTCGTGGACGTCGTTTACCGACATAGAAGCGAGAGAAGAACACGCCAACCTCAAACAGGCAGTACATCGGTATCGCCAGCAATGTTTGTGAGAAGACATCTGGCGGCGTCAGCAGCATCCCCACGACAAACGCGCCAACCACGACGTAAGGACGCTTCTTACGCAAGTCCTCAGGGGTAGTTACCCCCATCCAGCAGAGCAGGACAATCGCGACGGGCACCTCGAAAGAGACGCCGAATGCCATAAATAACGCCATCACAAAGCTGAGGTAACTGGCGATATCGGTAGAAACCTGTACGCCCTGCGGCGCGGTATTGGCAAGGAAACCAAACGCGAGCGGGAAGACCACAAAGTAGGCGAACGCCATGCCGATATAGAACAACAGCGAGCTGGACACCAGCAGCGGCACGACAAGACGACGTTCATGCTTATACAGCGCAGGGGCAATAAACGCCCATACCTGGTACAAAATCACGGGCGCAGACAGGATCAGCGACACCATGAAAGTCAGTTTGATAGGGGTGAAAAACGGCGAGGCCACGTCGGTGGCGATCATCGTCGCACCCTGCGGCATCTGTTCGATCAGCGGCGCGGCAACCATGTGATAAATGTCATTGGCGAAATAGACCAACGCCAGAAAAATCACAATAACCGCAATAATGCAGTTCAACAGACGCTTACGCAGTTCAATCAGATGCGTAATAAGAGGTTGGGTATCATCTACAGCCATGTTTACGATTTATCACTCGACGAGGGGGAGGATTCGACAACAGTCGCGGCGGATTTCTTTTCTGCGTCCATCTCGTTTACGGAAGCGGCTTCCGTCTGTTCAGGCTGCCCGGCATCAGCCGTTTCCGGTGTTTGCTCAGGAGAATTGGCCTGGGTTTCAGCGGCGGCAGGTGTAACCCCTTCATGCTGCGCTTCGTTATCCTTCACCACCGGATTATGGATGGTATGCGCTTCATCGCTCGCTTTTTCAGGATCGTTGGCGCTGTAGGAACGCTTCATCGACTCCGCGGCCTGACGAAGTTCATCCATCGAGGCTTTCAGTTCTGGAGTCAGGTTCTGGAGGCTCGCTTTTTCGACCTTCTTCAGACTGTCCTGAAACTCCTGGAGCTTCAGCTCCTGGGTCAGTTCATTCTGCACCGTGGTCGCAAGGGATCGCAACGCGCGTACCCAGCCCGCTACCGTTTTTACCGCTACCGGCAATCGTTGAGGCCCCAGAACGATGAGGCCGATCACGAATACCAACAGCAGTTCGCTAAAACCGATGTCAAACACGAATTATACCTGCTCTTTATCGTGACTTTTGGCGTCTTCTTTCTTCGCTTCGCCTTGCGCTTCACCTTGCTTATCAGCGATAGATTTAGCGGTAAAATCAGCGTCCTGACTGGTTTTATCCTGCTTCGCATCATCATCGCTCATCGCTTTTTTGAAGCCTTTAATGGACGCGCCAAGATCGGAACCGATGGAGCCGAGCTTTTTGGTGCCAAATAGCAGTACAACGATGACGGCAATGATCAACAACTGCCAAATACTGATACCACCCATACGAGTTCCTCTGTGATAGATGATGAATTATTAAGGTCGCATTATACACGACTTGCCTTGAGCGATGAAAAAATCAGCGAGTTTTACGCCAGCCAATCAGCCAGGCGACCAGGCCTCCAGCCATTAACCAGCAAGGCATCAGCCCCCATTCCGGGCGGCTGACAAGCAGGAATGTCCCACTTAACAACAACGTCGCGCCAATGCCCAGTAAATAGCGGGATTGTCCCTGACGCACATGATTCTCCTGAAGCTCGCGCGCAATCTTATCAACACTGTGCTGTAAATATTTGCCCTGGCGCAAACTGTCATACACCAGTTCAGGTATTTCTGGCATTTTTTCGACCCAGAACGGCGCTTTTTCCTTAAGTGCTCTGGTGAGCGCAGGAATGCCAACCTGATCTTTAATCCAGGATTCAAGAAACGGCTTCGCCGTTTTCCACAGATCCAACTGTGGATAGAGCTGGCGTCCAACCCCTTCAACATACAGCAATGTCTTTTGTAACAATACCAGCTGTGGCTGGACTTCCATGTTAAATCGACGCGCCGTATTGAAAAGGTTTAATAAAACGTGACCAAACGAGATTTCCGCCAGCGGTTTTTCGAAAATGGGCTCGCACACGGTGCGGATAGCGAACTCAAACTCTTCAACATTGGTATCCGGTGGCACCCACCCTGAATCCACATGCAGTTCCGCTACTTTGCGGTAGTCACGGTTAAAGAACGCGATGAAATTCTCCGCCAGATAGCGTTTATCCTCTTTGTTCAGCGACCCCACAATGCCGCAATCAATCCCAATGTATTTCGGATTTTCAGGATGCTCATAGCTGACGAAGATATTGCCAGGGTGCATATCCGCATGGAAAAAACTGTCGCGGAACACCTGAGTAAAGAAGACCTGTACGCCACGCTCAGCCAGCAGCTTCATGTTGGTGCCGTTCTTTTCCAGCGTCGCCACATCCGAAACGGGAATGCCGTAAATCCGCTCCATGACCATCATGTCCTGACTACAGTAGTCGGAATAGACTTCGGGAACATACAGCATGGGGCTGTTTTCAAAATTACGCCGTAGCTGGATGGCGTTTGCCGATTCACGCAGCAAATTCAGCTCATCGATCAGCGTTTTTTCATACTCGCGAACGACTTCGGTCGGGCGCAGGCGTCGTCCATCCGGCAGCAGGCGCGGCACCCAACGGGCAAGACGGTAGATCAGTTTTAAATCGGCTTTAATAACCGGCAGAATATCCGGGCGGATAACCTTAATCACCACCTCTTTACCGTTCGACTTCAGCCGCGCGGTATGTACCTGGGCAATCGACGCAGAGGCTAATGGCTGGATGTCAAAGTCATCAAACCACTCTTCAACAGGCAGGCCGCCCATTGCTTCTTCAATTTGTGCTTTCGCCAGCGCGCCATCAAAAGGGGCGACTTTATCCTGCAATAGCGCAAGCTGATCGGCAATCTGAGGCGGAAAAAGGTCACGACGGGTGGAAAGCATTTGACCAAATTTGATCCACACCGGCCCCAGCTCCTGCAAAGCCAGCCTTAATCGTTCACCCAGCGGTTTGTCTTTATGCCGGTTCGGCATCCAGAATAATGAGTAACGCCATAACCGAAGCGGCAGCGTGATACGCATTTTGGGGATCAGCTCATCAAGGCCGTAACTTAAAAAGGTGCGAATGATGAAATAAAGGCGCCGTACTTCACCTGGCGTCATTTGGCCTCCAGTTTTTCCAGCCGTTTAGTCAGCGCGTCTACTGCACGCTCAACGGCTGCCGTTTCTTCTGCAAACCATGCCACTTCCAGCGGCCCGGGCGCCATACGCCACTCTTCAGTTATCACCTCAGCGATATAACGCTGCTGACGCTGAATGTTATGACGTAAAAACTTAGCGCCGCCACGCAGGACTTTGCTGATCCCTTCCGCCGCGATATCGCCGGTATAAGGCGCTAAAAGCTCTGCGGGATCGAATTCCGCCAGATCGGCCAGCGCCACAAAATTCTGTACCACCTGAATATCGCCCTGAACCTCCAGCTCGCCGCTGCGAATAAGCGCGGTAAGCCGCTGGCGATCGCGCAATTCAGGCAACACGCTGGCATGCGTGATGACCGTGCAATCAGCCTCGCCTTCCCATGCCCCCAGCACATCGACCTGGCGTTCACTGAACACCAATACGAGCGGCGTCGAAAATCCTTTGAGCTCCACACGCAGCACCTTGTCCTGCAAACGCGCTCTGGCGGATTTCAGCGCCGGTGAACGGTACAGAAAGGTATTGAGCAGATTTTCGATTCCTGCGGTCACGAAGGGTGTAAAAGGCATCCCCGGTCTCCTGTCAGAACTTATAGCCACGATGCAGCGCAACAACGCCCGCCGTCAGGTTGTAGTAATCGACGCTTTCAAACCCGGCGTCCTGCATCATCGCTTTTAAGGTGTCCTGATCCGGATGCATACGGATAGATTCCGCCAGATAGCGGTAACTGTCCGCATCATTCGCCACGACTGAGCCAATACGCGGCAAAATGTGGAATGAATATGCGTCATACGCTTTGCTCAGCGGCTCGATAATTGGTTTAGAAAACTCAAGTACCAGCAAACGCCCGCCCGGTTTCAGTACACGGTACATGGAGCGCAGCGCTTTCTCTTTTTCCGTCACATTACGCAGACCAAACGAAATGGTGATGCAATCGAATGTGTTATCCGGGAAAGGTAGCGCTTCGGCGTTGGCCTGCACGTACTTAACATTGCCAATCACGCCAATGTTACGCAGCTTCTCGCGGCCCATTTTGAGCATCGAGTCATTGATATCCGCCAGGATAACGTTGCCGGTTTCGCCAACCAGACGCGAGAATTTGGCTGTCAGGTCGCCTGTACCGCCCGCCAGGTCAAGAACGGTCTGACCACGACGTACGCCGCTACAGTCGATGGTGAAGCGCTTCCACAAGCGGTGAATGCCAAATGACATCAAGTCATTCATGACATCGTACTTTGACGCCACAGAATGAAAAACGTGGGCCACCATGTCAGCTTTCTGCTCTTTAGCGACGGTCTGAAAGCCAAAGTGCGTCGTTTCTTGTGAATCTTCCACCATCTCAGTGCCTGCTCATCAATAAAATGTTCGAGAAGTGTAACAGATTGGGCCAATTTGCCCTACCCTTCAACCGGGCTCCGCTACCCCGAAGGAACTAGTGCGATTGCTGATTTACCCGCTCATCATCAGCACAAGGCGTATCCTGTTGATCTTCAGGAACCGCGCGTAAACGATACTCTTCATCCTGCGAGGTCGCACGTTCAACCAGATCTGGATTTATCTCGCGTTTGATTTCTACCCCCAGTTCACGAAAAGCCTCCGCCTGCGCCAGCACATTTCCACGCCCTGAGGAGAGTTTTTTCATGGCTTGCCGGTAGTTGTCCTGCGCTTTGTCCAGACTCTGGCCGATGGACGACATGTCATCGATAAATAAGCGCATCTTGTCGTAGAGTTTGCTGGCTCTGTCTGCGATGTGCTGCGCGTTACGGCTTTGATGCTCATAGCGCCATAAGTTGGCAATCGTACGCAACGCCACCAGCAACGTCGTCGGGCTGACCAGCATAATATTATTTTTAAGCGCTTCGGTAATCAGTTCGGGCTGTCTGTCCAGCGCCAGTAAAAACGCAGGCTCGACAGGAATGAACATCAGCACATAGTCGAGCGTGCGTAACCCCGGCAACTGCTGGTAATCCTTGCGCCCCAGCAAGCGAATATGGTTACGTACTGACGCGATGTGCTCCTGCAACGCGCTTTCGCGCGTGTACTCATCTTCAGCGTTAAAATAGCGCTCATAGGCAACCAGCGTCATTTTGGCGTCGATGACGACATCCTTCCCTTGCGGCAGACGCACAATGACATCCGGCTGCATACGCGAGCGGGCGTCATTTTCAATACTCACCTGGGTTTCATACTCATAACCTTCACGCAGACCCGAGGCTTCAAGTACGCGCGTCAGCACCACTTCTCCCCAGTTACCCTGGGTTTTATTATCGCCTTTCAATGCGCGCGTCAGGTTCACCGCTTCCTGCGTCATCTGCGCATTCAGCTGTTGTAGATTGCGGATCTCATGCGCCAGGGTGTGGCGTTCACGCGCCTCCTGACCAAAGCTGTCCTGCACCTGGCGACGGAAGCCATCCAGCTGTTCGCGCAGCGGCGTTAACAGGCTATTCAGACTCTGGCGGTTTTGCTCATCAACCCGGCGGTTGCTCTGCTCGAAGATGCGGTTGGCAAGGTTCTCAAACTGCTCGCTTAAGCGCTGTTCGCTGTTGATCATCTGGCGGATTTTATCTTCCGCATGCAGCTGAGTGGCCTCCAGCCGCGTGGTAACTTCACGCAGATCCGCTTCCAGCGAGGTGTTGATGTCCCGCAGATTGCGCAGTTCGTTATTGAGCAGTTCACACTCTTCGCGCCAGTGTTCGCTTAACGCAACCTGCTGTCTTGCAGCGCTGAGCGACGCCACAATCTCTTCACGTTCCGCTAGCTGTTCGGCCTTATGCTGCGCCTGTTGATAACTGGCGATCAGCCAGCCTACCCCCACACCTGCCAGCGCCAACACGGCATACAAAATGATTGTGATATCCACCACGCCCCCTGCATCAAGGAATTACCCGCACAAAATAGAATTGTGCTGTATAAACGTCCAGTTTGAAAGGGTTTTCCTGCGAGGCGCTACGCAAAAAGAAAAGGCCGAACGCGTCGGCCTTTCGTGGGGAAGGGAAGAATTACAGCAGACGACGCGCCGCTTCCACGACAATTTTCACCGCATGGCTTTCGGTCTGTTTCATCGTTTCCGCATTCGGGATCTCTTGCTGAGTGCGGTTAACGATAACGCCCGCCACCATACCGGCACGCAGACCCTGGCTTGCGCACATGGTCAGCAGCGTGGCGGATTCCATTTCGTAGTTCATGACGCCCATCGATTGCCACTCTTCCATAGAACCTTTGAAACGACGAACGACGCGGCCAGAGAAGGTGTCGTAACGTTCCTGACCCGGATAGAAGGTGTCAGAAGAGGCGGTAACGCCAACGTGAGTGGTCGCGCCCACGGATTTCGCCGCTTCAACCAGCGCAGTCGTACATTCAAAATCGGCGACGGCCGGGAACTCCATCGGCGCAAAGTGCAGGCTCGCTCCGTCCAGACGTACAGACGCGGTTGTGACCAGCACATCGCCCACGTTGATATGCGGCTGAATAGCGCCAGTGGTGCCGATACGCAGGAAAGTACGAATACCCAGTTGCGCCAGTTCCTCTACCGCAATAGAGGTGGACGGGCCGCCAATACCGGTAGAGCAGACGATGATAGCTTTACCATCCAGCTCAGCACGCCAGGTGGTGAATTCGCGATGAGATGCCAGCTTAACCGGCTTTTCCATCAGCGCGGCGATCTTTTCCACACGCTCCGGGTCGCCAGGGACGATAGCCAGCGTAGCCCCTTGTAAATCATTTTTGGTGAGGCCGAGATGAAAAACATCAGACTTGGACATAAAAACTCCTCTGTGAATCGGGTTTGTCAGAAGAAGCAAAAAGACACTTTACCGAAGAGCTAAAAATAGTTTCGTGACACTCATCACCATGAAGTAAATAAATTGCATTGAATTACCATGAAATAGTGATGTTAATCACATAAACATATCAATACCGCGCAGCATTGCACAAAAGATAGCCTGTTTCAGGCAATGTGATTTGTTGCATGCTGTCTATATTTAACATTGCGCTATTTCCTTAAGGGTACGGAGAATACCATGACAACGACACAACAATCTGGCTTTGCACCTGCTGCTTCCCCCCTTGCTACCACAACGGTTCACACCCCGGATGACGCCATTATCGCAGGCGTAACATCTATTCCTACTCAGGGTGATGAGATGCCCGCCTGGCACGCGCGGCCAAAAGTGAACGATGGCGCGTTACCCGTTGTCATTGTGGTGCAGGAGATCTTTGGCGTTCATGAACATATTCGCGACGTTTGCCGTCGCCTGGCGCTGGAAGGGTATCTGGCTATCGCACCAGAACTCTATTTCCGCGAAGGCGATCCGAACGATTTTGCCGATATCCCAACGCTGTTAAGCGGTCTGGTGGCCAAAGTACCGGACTCTCAGGTACTGGCGGATCTGGACCACGTCGCCAGTTGGGCCTCCCGCAACGGCGGCGATGTGCATCGTCTGATGATAACCGGCTTTTGCTGGGGCGGGCGCATTACCTGGCTGTATGCAGCACACAATCCACAGTTAAAAGCCGCGGTAGCATGGTATGGAAAGCTGGTCGGGGACAAAACCCTGAACTCGCCCAGACACCCGGTGGATATCGCGACCGATCTGAACGCGCCGGTTCTGGGGCTGTATGGCGGGCAGGACACTGGCATTCCCGTGGATACCGTCGAAACCATGCGGCAGGCGCTGCGCGCAGCAAACGCCAAAGCGGAGATCGTCGTTTACCCGGATGCAGGACATGCTTTTAATGCGGATTATCGTCCGAGCTATCATGAAGAGTCGGCGAAAGATGGCTGGCAAAGAATGCTTGAGTGGTTTGCGCAGTACGGCGGGAAGAAATAAACGTTAATTGCCCGGTGGCGGCTACGCCTTACCGGGCCTACAACAGTTGCGATTTCCTGTAACCCGGGTAAGCGCTAGCGCTCCCGAGCAGCGAATTACGCCTGACGCAGATTCTGCGCGGCTTTGACCATGTTCGCCAGCGCGGCGCGGGTTTCCGGCCAGCCGCGGGTTTTCAGGCCGCAGTCCGGGTTCACCCACAGACGTTCCGCCGGAATACGCTGAGCGGCTTTATTCAGCAGGGCTTCAATCCACTCTACGCTCGGTACGTTCGGCGAGTGAATGTCGTAGACGCCCGGCCCGATTTCGTTCGGGTATTCAAATTCTTCGAACGATTCCAGCAGCTCCATATCAGAACGCGACGTTTCAATGGTAATCACGTCCGCATCCAGCGCCGCGATAGAATCCATGATGTCATTGAACTCGCAGTAACACATGTGGGTATGGATCTGGGTATCATCCTTCGCCACCGCAGCGTTGATGCGGAAGGCTTCCACACCCCATTGCAGGTAAGCATCCCAGTCGCTGCGACGCAGCGGCAACCCTTCACGCAGTGCCGGTTCATCAATCTGAATGATGCCGATTCCCGCCGCTTCCAGATCGGCAACCTCATCACGCAGCGCCAGCGCAATCTGTTTAGCGATAGTTTCACGGCTCACATCTTCACGCGGGAATGACCAGCAGAGGATCGTCACCGGGCCGGTCAGCATCCCTTTCACCGGTTTATCAGTCAGGGACTGCGCGTATTTCGCCCACTCCACGGTGATCGGTTCCGGGCGGCTGACATCACCAATGACGACCGGCGGTTTCACGCAGCGGGAGCCATAGCTCTGCACCCAGCCATTCTGGGTGAAGACAAAACCATCCAGATGTTCACCGAAGTACTCCACCATGTCATTACGCTCAGCTTCACCGTGTACCAGTACGTCTAAACCTAAACGCTCCTGCTCAACGATCGCCTGTTTGATGTGTTCAGCGATGCCGGTACGGTAGTGATTCGCATCAAGGTTGCCCTTTTTGAAGTCCAGACGCAGGCCGCGGATTTCCGTCGTCTGCGGGAATGAGCCGATCGTGGTGGTCGGCCATGACGGCAGGTTAAAACGGTTACGCTGCGCCTGGGCACGTTCGGCATAAGGGCTGGCACGCTGGCTGTCCTGGGCGGTAATTGCCGCCAGACGTTTCTCCACCGCCGCGTTGTGCACGCGGGTGGAGTGGCGACGAGCCTGAATCGGCGCGCTCCACGCTTCAAGTTTTGCCGTGTCGCCGCTGTTCAGCGCATCGCGCAGCAGCGCCAGTTCACCGCATTTTTGCAGCGCGAAAGCAAACCAGCTCTTCACTTCCGCATCCAGACGGGTTTCGACGCTCAGGTCGATCGGGCTGTGCAGCAGAGAGCAGGACGAGGCCACCCACAGGTCACGTTTGCCGACAATGTCCTTAATTTGCGCATATTTTTCCGTAAGATCGGCGCGCCAGACGTTGCGACCGTTAACCAGACCCGCAGACAGCAGCCAGTCAGACGGCAGACGCTTGTGCAGTTCGGCAACGTCATCTTTACCGTGTACCAGATCAACGTGCAGACCCTGCACCGGCAGCGCGGCGATGGTATCCAGATTCGGCGTGACGCCTTCAAAATAGGTCGTCAGCAGCAGCTTCACCTGGCCTTGCAGCGCATCATACGCAGGCTTGTAAGCATCCAGCCATTCCTGCGGCAGTTCCAGCACCAGCGCAGGTTCATCAATCTGTACCCATTCAACGCCGCGTTTCGCCAGCTCGGTCAGTACCTGTTTGTAGACCGGCAGAATGTCGTTCAGCAGGCTCAGACGGTCGAACGACTCCCCTTTCACTTTACCCAGCCACAGGTAGGTTACAGGCCCCAGCAGTACCGGTTTCACCTTGTGACCCAGCACCAGCGCTTCGTCCACTTCATCCAGAAGCTGAGTCCAGGTCAGTTTAAACTGCTGACCCTTCACAAACTCCGGCACCATATAGTGATAGTTGGTGTTAAACCATTTGGTCATTTCCGCCGCCGCAGCCGGCTCACCGGTCGGCGCGCGACCGCGGCCAATGCGGAACAGAGTGTCGATATCCACCGAGCCGTCGCTGTTCTGATGACGAGCCGGTACATTGCCCAGCAACAGGCTGGTGGTCAGAACATGGTCGTACCAGGCGAAATCGCCCACCGGCAGCAGATCGATGCCCGCCTGCTTTTGTTGATCCCAGTGGCGCGCACGCAGTTCACGTCCGGTTGCCAGCAGGTCTTCACGGGTGGCGTTGCCCGCCCAGTAGCTCTCTTGCGCTTTTTTTAACTCACGACGCAGGCCAACGCGAGGAAAACCGAGGGTGTGATTGCGGATTGTCATGTTTATTCCTCTCTTATTTCATTGAATCTGAATAAAAAACTCTAAATAGTTCGGCTTGCAGGAAGGCGGCAACGATGCGCATCCCCAGGAGCTTACTGAAGTAAGTGACTGGGGTAAGCGAGGAAGCCAACGCATCTGCAAGTCGAAATATGACGAGTTTTAGACGTCCAGATGTTTACACATCTATAATTGGCAGGTACTGTATATTCCTCAAGCGCAATTTACTCATGCCGAAGTGAAGGACTTTCATGATCGAGATTAAACACCTGAAAACGCTCCAGGCGTTGCGGAATAGCGGTTCGCTGGCGGCTGCGGCGGCTACGCTGCACCAGACCCAATCCGCCTTGTCTCACCAGTTCAGCGATCTGGAACAGCGCCTTGGCTTCCGGTTATTTGTCCGTAAGAGTCAGCCGCTGCGTTTTACGCCACAGGGGGAAATTCTCCTGCAACTGGCAAACCAGGTACTGCCGCAGATTAGCCGCGCCCTACAGGCCTGTAACGAACCACAGCAGACCCGATTACGCATTGCGATTGAATGTCATAGCTGTATTCAGTGGCTGACCCCGGCGCTGGAAAACTTCCACGCCAGGTGGCCGCAGGTTGAGATGGATTTCAAATCCGGCGTGACGTTTGATCCCCAGCCCGCGCTGCAACAGGGGGAGCTGGATCTGGTGATGACATCAGACATCCTGCCGCGCAGCGGGCTGCACTATTCGCCGATGTTCGATTTTGAAGTACGACTGGTGCTGGCGCCCGATCATCCGCTGGCCAGTAAGGCGCAGATTACGCCGGAAGATTTAGCCAGCGAGACGCTGTTGATCTATCCGGTACAGCGCAGCCGACTGGATGTCTGGCGGCATTTCCTGCAACCCGCCGGCATCAGCCCGTCACTGAAAAACGTGGATAACACCCTGCTGCTGATTCAGATGGTCGCCGCCAGAATGGGCATTGCCGCCCTGCCGCACTGGGTAGTGGAGAGTTTCGAACGCCAGGGGCTGGTCGTCACCAAAACCCTGGGCGACGGTTTATGGAGCCGCCTCTACGCTGCGGTGCGCGATGGCGAGCAGCGTCAGGCGGTGACTGAAGCGTTTATTCGCTCGGCGCGGAACCACGCATGCGACCATCTGCCGTTTGTACGGAGCGCGGAGCGACCCACTTCCGATGTACCCACAGGGAAGCCAGTATCACAAGCGCGCCTGTAATAAAACTCGGCCAGTGGGGCTGTTGATGCCAGATCGCCAGATTAACCAACAGTCCCGCAGGCACATGCATATTGTTCATGATGCCTAACGTACCGGCATCCACTTGGGTCGCGCCATAGTTCCACATGAAGTAGCCGATACCCGATGCCGCCACGCCCAGGAAGATCAGAATGCTCCACTGTAGCGTCGTTTCCGGCATATTCTGCGCGTTCCCCAGCATAGACCAGGCGACAACGGCCACCAGAAATGCCCCGACGTAAAACCAGGCGAACGCGTTATGCTGCGGCATAGGCCGGGTTTCCATCAGACGCTTGTAGCCCACCATCCCGATGGCAAAACTGATATTGGAAAGCTGTACCAGCAGTAACCCCGTCCAGAAATGATCGGTAACCTGGTCGTAACGAATAATCCCAGCGCCGATGACCGCCAGCAACGCGCTGAAGGCATAACCCCAGCGCAGGCGACGCTTGCTCATCAAATCATAAATCAGCGTGATATAAAGCGGCGTGAGGACGGTAAACAGCAGCAGTTCAGAGACCGTCAGATAGAGATAGGCGCGGAAACTCAGCATATACATAATGCCAAGCTGCATCGCTCCCACCAGCATATACAGGCCAATGGTTTTTACGCTATGCCCACGGGTACGCAGAAACGGGAGAAACACCAGCGCTGCCAGCCCAACACGCACCAGCACCGCAAAATAGCTATCAACATGACCCGCGAGATACTCGCCGAACAGGCTAAAGGAGAAGGCCCACAGGATAGTGGTAATGATGAGTAGCGCCACAATGGATGTCTCTTTGAATAAGGGACACCCATTGTAGCGGAGAGTTTAGTTGACAACTGGTCAACTAAAGAGCAATCGCATTACCGCAAAAAGAGCTTACGCAGATAATGCGGTACGGCATCGTCGGCATTGATGCCAATGATTTCCAGACCCGGATGCAGATCTTTCAGGCGCTGATGGGCATTGCCCATAATGCAGCCTTTCCCCGCCATTGAGAGCATTTCCGCGTCGTTCATGCCATCGCCAAACGCAATGCAATCCTGCAATTTGTAGCCCATCGCTTTCGAGACGGCTTCCAGCGCATGCCCTTTCGACACGCCTCCCGCCATCACTTCCAGACAGGTCAGCGTAGAGAAACTGACGTTCACGCGATCGCCCCAGCGTGCGTTAATCGCCTGCTCCAGCGGCAGTAGTTTTTCATGCGCATCGCTGGTGAAGAACACTTTGCTGACCCCTTCAGGCTCCAGCATCGCCGGTTCGAACAGCGAATAGTGAAATACCGCCTCTTTGAAAAAACGCATTTCATCCGGGCGGTGGCGGTTCATAAACCACTCATCATCGCGATAGACGTTAGTCACGATATCCGGGCTTGCATTCACTACGCCAAACAGATCGCTGGCGATGTCACGGTCAAGGTTGTGGGTGAACACCAGGTTCCCGTCGGTGTCATGCACGCGCGCGCCGTTGGAGGTAATCATGTAAGACTTAATCTCAAGATTATCGCGGATTTGCCCCACATCGACGTGGTGACGGCCAGTCGCGAACACAAAATTCACGCCACAGGCGGTCAATAATTTCAGCGTCTCTTTCGCGTAAGGGGACAACGTGTGATCGGGAGAGAGCAGCGTACCATCTAAATCAGACGCAACAACCTGATACATAAGAAAATTAAACCTCAAGGCAAAGCGGTTTCCGCTGGATGAATTAGTTATGCCTGTCGAAAAATTCGACAATGGCGTTAAGCGCGACTGAGCGCATTGCGTCCTTTTCAAAAAGGATCTCATGGTATGCGCCTTTTATGACAAGCGGTCGCTCTCCCTCTACGGGATGGCCCGCTGCGGCGCGGATTTCACAAAAACGGTCATGCGCGCGGTTATCCACCACACGCTCTTCTTCAGCCTGAACGAGTAGCACAGGGGTTGCATCATCACCCGCCCCCGCCAGAGCCTGCTCACCCGCCAGAATACCTTCACGCACCCAGTGGTAAGTCGGCCCCCCGACGCGTAGCCGGGGTTCATCAGCATAGAAACGTAAATTGCGCCGATAGCGCTGCCGACTGTGCGTTAGCACATTCATACTAAAGGGCAGCGCTCGCCAGCGCCCGGTGCCAATGGCATACCCTTCACGGATTCGCTGATGCCCCTCGGCCCAGTCAAGAATGTGGCGCACCATCCATTCCGGTAAGCGCATCACGATACCAAACATCGGCGCGCAAAGCGCGATGGCATCACACTGGACGGCGTTGCGTTGCAGGAACAGCGTGGCAATAGCGCCCCCCATAGAGTGCGCCAGAATATAGCGTTTCCGCCACGGCCCCGATTGCACTTCCTGCTGCCAGAATGCGGTTAAGTCATCGACATAATCGTTAAAATTGACCACATGACCACGGTGCGTATCCGACAGCAAACGCCCGGAGCGCCCTTGCCCGCGGTGGTCGATGATGAGGACATCAAAACCAAGATGGAACAGGTCATACGCCAGTTCGGCATACTTTACGTAGCTTTCAATGCGACCTGGACAGATGACGATGACACGATCGTTTTTCTTTGCGTGAAAGCGGACAAAGTGTACGGGAACGTCGTCCACGCCCGTGAATTCTGCTTCTTCCCGCTGACGCCAGAAATCTGTCAGTGGCCCCATAGAAAAAGCAGCGAACGCGTTTTCTCTCGTTTCCCAGTCCTTTTGCTGCTGAAACATCGGGTATCCAGCCTCGTTTACCAGGTAAAAATCGTTTTCTTTATGATGCCTGACACAATACAGCGACAGTAGGGTATTGTGGCATAAAAACAGACAATCAGGGAGTTCCTCATGACCTTCGAATGGTGGTTCGCTTATCTGCTGACATCCATTATTTTGAGCCTTTCTCCCGGCTCCGGCGCCATCAATACCATGACCACGGCAATCAGCCACGGCTATCGCGGCGCAACGGCGTCTATTGCGGGTTTACAGACCGGGCTTGGCATTCACATCGTACTGGTTGGCGTGGGCCTGGGGACGCTGTTTTCACGTTCCGTCGTCGCATTCGAAGTCCTGAAATGGGCGGGCGCCGCTTATCTGATCTGGCTGGGTATCCAGCAATGGCGTGCCGCAGGCGCTATCGATCTCAACACGCTGGCGCACACACAGTCCCGAAGCCGTCTGTTCAGGCGCGCGGTATTTGTAAACCTGACCAACCCAAAGAGCATTGTTTTCCTCGCCGCGCTATTTCCGCAGTTTATCAAGCCGCAGGAGCCGCAGCTGATGCAGTACGTCGTGCTCGGCATCACAACCATTGTCGTTGATATCATTGTGATGATCGGTTACGCGACGCTGGCGACACGTATCGCAGGCTGGATTAAAGGGCCGAAGCAAATGAAGGCGTTAAATAAGGTATTTGGTTCGCTGTTTATGCTGGTGGGTGCGCTGTTGGCGTCCGCAAGGCATGCCTGAGAAATTGCCGGATGGCGCTAACGCTTATCCGGCCTACGATAATTAACGCGAAATAATCAGGTGAATGCCGAAACCGGCAAACAACGCACCGGCAAAGCCGTCGATCCACTTCGCCAGACGCTGATAACCGCGACGCATTTTCGGTAGCGCGAACAGGCTGGCGACCACGGTAAACCAGGCCAGCGTTTCCACGATAATCAACGCGAAAATACCCCAGCGCGCGGCTACGCCGACGTTATCGCCAACGAACAGTGAAAAGACCGATCCGAAATAGATGATCGCTTTCGGGTTCGCCAGGTTCGTCAGCAAACCTTTCACAAAGCTACGACCGCTTTGCGCCAGTTCAATCTGCGGCGCAGGCGCGGCGACGTCCTGTTTTTTCAGCGCGCCACGCAGCATCTGATAGCCCATCCAGCACAGGTACAAACCACCACCCACCATAATGATGGTATGCAGCCAGGCCATTTTCTCGATAATCAGATGCAGGCCGAGCAACGCAACGCCCGCCCAAACCATGACGCCGCAGGTAATGCCCAACACGCCCATCATCGCTTCCTTGCGCGAGCGGCTCACGGCGGTTTGAGAGACAAAGAAAAAGTCCGGTCCAGGACTCATTAACGCAACGATATGCACCATCGCCACGGTGAGAAATAGCATCAACATAAAAATGACTCGCGGGGGAATAGTTTACCGAGTCACCATCCTGGCACTTTTTTACCTGGCTGACTACTCTTCGTCGTCACCATCGACATGCGCGCGGATCAGCGCCATAAACTCTTTACCGAAACGCTCCAGTTTGCGCATGCCGACGCCGTTAACGCTCAGCATTTCGCTCGGCGAAACCGGCATCTGTTCGGCCATTTCAATCAGCGTCGCATCGTTAAAGACGACATACGGCGGGATATTCTCTTCATCGGCAATGGCCTTACGCAATTTGCGCAGTTTGGCGAACAGTTTGCGATCGTAATTGCCGCCGAAGGATTTCTGCATCACTCGCGGCTTCAACGCGACGATACGCGGCACGGCAAGCTGCAACGGCACTTCGCCACGCAGCACCGGACGCGCCGCTTCGGTTAACTGCAACGCCGAATGTTGGGCAATATTCTGCGTAACCATACCCAGATGAATAAGCTGACGAATCACGCTGACCCAGTGCTCATGGCTCTGATCGCGACCAATGCCGTACACCGGCAATTTGTCATGCGCTAAATCGCGGATACGCTGATTGTTCGCGCCGCGCAATACTTCCACCACATAGCCCATACCAAAACGCTGATTAACGCGATAAATCGTCGACAGAGCTTTACGCGCATCCATCAGGCCGTCGTACTGTTTTGGCGGGTCGAGGCAAATATCGCAGTTGCCGCAGGGTTCCTGCCGCCCTTCGCCAAAGTAGTTCAGCAGCACCAGACGACGACAGGTCTGCGCTTCGGCAAACGCCCCCATCGCGTTCAGTTTATGCCGTTCAATATCCTGTAGCTGCCCGGCGGGTTTCTCCTCCAGACAGCGGCGCAGCCACGCCATATCAGCCGGATCGTAGAACAGCATCGCCTCTGCGGGCAGGCCGTCACGCCCGGCGCGGCCGGTTTCCTGATAGTAGGATTCAATATTGCGGGGAATATCGAAATGCACCACAAAACGCACGTTGGGTTTGTTAATACCCATACCAAATGCGACGGTCGCCACGACGATTTGCAGATCGTCGCGCTGGAACTTCTCCTGCACATCGGCGCGCACGTTATTTTCCAGACCAGCATGATACGCCGCCGCGCTGATGCCGCGACTTTGCAGACGTGCGGCGGTGTCCTCCACCTTCGCCCGGCTGTTACAGTAGATGATACCGGACTTGCCGCGCTGTTCCTGCACATAGCGCATCAGCTGATCGAGCGGCTTAAATTTCTCCATCAGCATGTAGCGAATGTTCGGACGGTCAAAGCTGCTGATCTGGATTAACGGATCGTTCAGCCCCAGCAGGCGAACAATATCCAGTCGGGTGGTGTCATCTGCGGTGGCGGTCAACGCCATAAACGGCAGGGAAGGAAAACGCTGGCGGAGCTGACCGAGCGCGGCGTATTCCGGGCGGAAGTCATGCCCCCACTGCGAGATACAGTGCGCTTCATCAACGGCCAGTAAGACCGGATTCCAGTGCGCCAGATGCTCAAGGAAGTTATCCAGCATCAGGCGCTCCGGCGCAATATACAGCAGGCGAACCTGCCCGGTTCGGCAACCGGCCATCACCTCATGCTGCTGTTCACGGCTCTGCGTCGAGTTCAGGCACGCCGCCGCCACGCCGTTTGCCAGCAACTGGTCGACCTGATCTTTCATCAGGGAGATAAGCGGCGAAACGACAACGGTGAGTCCGTTAAGCAGTAAGGCTGGAATCTGGTAACACAGGGATTTGCCGCCGCCGGTCGGCATGACGACCAGGCAATCACGACCCGAGACGACCGTCTCAATGATCTCTTCCTGGCCTGGGCGAAACTGTTGGTAGCCAAAGGTTTCCTGTAAAACCTGTTTAGCCCCCAATTCCAGATTCAACACTTCCGCCTGCGCCACATTAACCCCGTTTGCCTGAAATAAAAACAGGCGCTATTTTCAGCGCCTGCGAAAGAAACTGCAATGTTTTAAACACAATCATTGCGCAGATCAGAATATGTCATTCAGCATAACACCCACGCCGACACGCGTCTGATTAAAGTTATAGTCGATTAACGATTCGCCATAGCCACTGTATACCTGGGTATAGAGACGCACATGTTTCGTCATCGGGTAACTTAACCCCACTTCCGCCCCGCCGTAACCGGTATTCCAGTTGTACTGGCCCTTCGCACTCAGCACCGCATCTCCCAGGTGATAGCCGATTTTAAGCTGATAGTAGCCCATATATTTAGTGATATCGGGGTTATCGCCGGTGCCGCCAACGACGTACCACGGTTTCACTTCCATCAGCCAGTTACCGTTTTGCGCCATCAGACGCGTATACAGGCGGTTCCAGCTCCGCGAAGTCGGATCGGAACGCCCGTTGGAGTTATGGTTATACCCCATCTCCACATCGCGCAGCGTCCAGCCTGCAAAGTGGTAATCCGTGGCAAAGCCGAGGAACAACTGCGGTTCGTAGTTAGTCTCACGAAACGGCGAGGACTCTTCGCTGTTGGACAACTGCCACCAGGATTTCTGCGTGTACGACGCCCCCAGCACCGAGTTTGGCCCAACAATCCCACGCCAGAACGGGAAGGCCAGGCTCAGCTGAAACTTCACTTCGTCTTTGCGCGCGTTTTCAGACCAGTTATAAGAGCTGATCGCTTCTTTGTTCAGATCGCTGGTATTGGTGTAGATCAGGTAGTTCGTATCATAAGGATAAAGCGTGAAGGGATTATCATGCACCTGCAACATGTTTGCGATAATACTGCCCTGTACCGCAGGCGCGTCATGAATTTCTTTCACTGTCGCTTCCTGCGCATATACAGCCAATGGCATCATTGCTGCTGGTAATAACCAACCCAAAATCGCCCGCATCGGTCGTGTTCTCCTGAACGCAATAAGTGTTGAATGGTATAATTATCTGCCAGCCATTCTACATACTTACTTAATCCCTGTTTAGTTATCCTCTCTTAAAGTAGAAAACAACAAATAAGAAGCATAATATCAACATTTCATTAACCAATGGAGTGTCTGGATCGTATGTCTTCCGTACTTACCGCTGAGCAGGCCCTGAAACTGGTGGGCGAGATGTTTGTTTACCATATGCCTTTTAACCGGGCATTAGGACTGGAGCTGGAACGCTATGAAAAGGAGTTTGCCCAACTGGCCTTTAACAATCAGCCGATGATGGTAGGCAACTGGGCGCAAAGTATTTTACACGGTGGGGTGATCGCCTCCGCGCTGGACGTCGCCGCCGGACTGGTGTGCGTGGGCAGCACGCTGACCCGCCATGAGACCATCAGCGAAGACGAGCTACGTCAGCGCATGTCGCGTATGGGAACTATCGATCTGCGCGTTGACTACCTGCGCCCGGGCAGAGGCAACCGCTTTACCGCCACCAGCAGCCTGTTGCGCGCGGGCAATAAAGTCGCTGTGGCGCGTGTGGAACTGCACAACGAAGAACAGCTTTACATTGCCAGTGCGACCGCAACTTATATGGTGGGATAAAAACAGGTAAACTGTTGTTACATTTCTGATATGAGTTTTCCCGATGGATGCTAAGCAAACGCGGCAGGGCGTGTTACTCGCTCTTGCCGCCTATTTTATTTGGGGCATCGCACCCGCGTACTTCAAACTGATTTACTACGTGCCCGCAGACGAGATCCTGACGCACCGCGTGATCTGGTCATTTTTCTTTATGATCGCGCTGATGAGCATCAGCCGCCAGTGGTCTGGCGTTAAAACACTGCTGCAAACGCCGAAGAAAATTTTCATGCTGGCGCTGTCAGCCGTGCTGATCGGTGGAAACTGGCTGCTCTTTATCTGGGCGGTCAATAACCACCATATGCTGGAAGCCAGCCTCGGGTATTTTATTAACCCGCTGGTTAACATTCTGCTGGGAATGCTGTTCCTCGGCGAGCGCTTCCGTCGTATGCAGTGGCTGGCGGTGATTCTGGCGGCCTGCGGCGTACTGGTGCAGCTCTGGACCTTCGGCTCTCTGCCGGTCATCGCACTGGGGCTGGCGTTTAGCTTTGCGTTTTACGGCCTGGTACGTAAGAAGATTGCAGTTGAAGCACAAACGGGGATGCTGATCGAAACGCTGTGGCTATTGCCGGTCGCCGCGATTTATCTGTTTGGCATCGCGGATAGCCCAACCAGCCATATGGGGCAGAATCCGCTGTCGCTGAATCTGTTGCTGATTGCGGCAGGTATCGTCACTACGGTACCGCTGCTGTGCTTTACCGGGGCGGCGACGCGCCTGCGCCTCTCCACGCTGGGTTTTTTCCAGTACATTGGCCCAACCCTGATGTTCCTGCTGGCCGTGACGTTCTATGGAGAAATACCGGGCGCCGATAAGATGGTGACGTTCGCCTTTATTTGGGTGGCGCTGGCGATTTTTGTGATGGATGCGATTTATACACAAAGACGCAAAGTTCGAGGATAAAAGCGTGCCGGATGGCGCTACGCTTATCCGGCCTACGGGATCGGTAGGCCCGGTAAGCGACGCGCCACCGGGCGCAATATTACAGCCAGTTCTTACGCTTGAAGTACAAATACGGCGCCAGACCCGCAAGGATCATAAAGATAATCGCGCCAGGGTAACCAAAGCTCCACTTCAGCTCCGGCATAAACTCAAAGTTCATCCCATAGCTGGACGCCACCAGCGTCGGCGGCAGGAACACTACAGATACCACCGAGAAGATCTTGATAATGCGGTTCTGCTCGATGTTGATGAAGCCCATCGCCGCCTGCATCAGGAAGTTCACCTTCTGGAACAGGGATTCGTTGTGCGGCAGCAGGGACTCGATATCGCGCAGGATCTCACGCGCCTGCTCCAGTTGCCCCCCCGGAAGACGCGCCTTGCGTACCAGGAAGTTAAGCGCGCGCTGGGTATCCATCAGACATAAGCGAACTTTCCAGCCGATATCTTCCAGCTCTGCCAGCGTGGAGAGCGCTTCGTCATATTCATCGCCCTGATGCCCTTCCATGATCACGCGGCTCAGTTCTTCCAGATCGCTGTAGATGTTTTCAATTTCATCCGCCAGCTGTTCGATTTTGGTTTCAAACAGGTCGAGCAGTAATTCATAGGCATTGCCGTCCACCATCGCCTGGTTACGGGCACGCATACGGTACAAACGGAAAGCGGGCAGTTCGCGTTCACGCAGCGTAAACAGGCGGCCATCGCGAATGGTGAATGCCACCGTGGAGTTACCGGCGTGGTCTTCCGCATCTTCGAAAAAGAAAAAGGAGTGGATGTGCAGCCCGTCTTCGTCTTCAAAGAAACGCGCGGATGCTTCGATGTCTTCCAGTTCAGGACGTGTCGCCAGGCTTTGGCCCAGTTCAGATTGTACGCGCAGTCGCTCGTCGTCGTCCGGTTCGACCAAATCGACCCATACGGCATCAATCAGGGTTTGTGACTCTTCGACTTCCAGCCGGGTCAGTCGATTATTTTCCAGTTGAAATGCGCTCAGCATGACCGGGACTCCCAATGCTTAAAAATATCGGACAGTTCGGGTGGGCACACAGAAACAAATTGGGTTTCAGACCATTAAACAGCCTGACTCAGCGCGACGGGAAAAAGAGAAGGTCGCTGACAACCGCTAAGGCTATCAGCAAAAAGGGATAGCCTTAGGAGTTGATCCTGAATGACAGGATAATGAGCCAGCATCTACTGGGTGTGTCCAAGGCGAATGTCCTCTTAGCGTAATCGTGCGCGCATGTTACGCCAGCAAAAATTTGACGTCAACACGCAACGAAACGCGAAAAAGTAATAATTTCCCCTTATGCAAAAATGTTAGCAGAGGGGAGTTATTTATCTATGATATTCAGAATATTAACCGACAGATAGCCGGATGGCGGCTTCGCCTTATCCGGCCTACAAATCAAAATGTTACCCGGTCTGTAGGCCGGATAAAACGCGCCAGCGTCGCCATCCGGCAAAGCCAAACCGATTAAACCGTTTCCAGTCTGGCGTAGGCCGCTACCAGCCATTTGATCCCCTGCCCCTGGAACGCGACCTGTAACCGGCTGTGCTCGCCACTGCCTTCCAGATTGACGATCGTGCCTTCACCGAATTTCGGGTGACGCACGCGCTGTCCCAGCTTGTACCCGGTGTCGTTTTCCGCCATCGGGGTTCCCATCCGCTGGTGACTCACCGGACGGCTGACCGTGGCACGCAGCCGCACTTCTTCCACACAGTCTTCCGGCAATTCGCCGATAAAGCGCGACGGGCGGTGGTAGACCTCTTTGCCATACAGACGGCGAGTTTCCGCATAGGTCAACGTCAGCTTCTGCATCGCGCGGGTTACGCCGACGTAGGCCAGGCGACGCTCTTCTTCAAGGCGCCCGCCTTCATCCAGCGACATCTGGCTGGGGAACATCCCCTCTTCCATGCCGACGATGAACACCTGCGGAAACTCCAGCCCTTTCGCCGAGTGCAAGGTCATCAGTTGAACCGCATCCTGCCACGTATCCGCCTGCCCTTCGCCCGCTTCCAGCGCGGCGTGAGAGAGAAACGCCTGCAACGGCATCAGGTCTTCATCTTCTTCGTTGTAGCTGAACTGGCGCGTCGCCGTCACCAGTTCTTCTAAGTTCTCAATACGCGTCTGGCCTTTCTCGCCTTTTTCCTGCTCGTACATCATGCGCAGACCCGAGTCTTTAATCACCCGATCGGTCTGAACATGCAGCGGCATATCTGCCGTCTCCTGCGCCAGCGCGTCAATTAGCTCGATAAAGCGTTGCAGGGCGCTTGCGGCGCGGCCAGCCAGCGCTTTCTCCTGCAACAGCTCGCGGCACGCCTGCCACAAGGTTAACTGACGGTCGCGCGAGGTCTGGCGCACAACGTCCAGCGTGCGATCGCCAATACCGCGCGTCGGGGTGTTCACCACGCGCTCAAACGCCGCATCATCATTACGATTGGCGATCAGGCGCAGATAGGAGAGCGCATCTTTAATTTCCTGACGTTCGAAGAAGCGCATACCGCCATAAATACGGTACGGCATACTGGCCTGCAACAGCGCCTCTTCCAGCACGCGCGACTGGGCGTTGCTGCGATAGAGAATGGCGCACTGTTCCAGCGCCCCGCCGTTGTCCTGCCAGGTTTTGATGCGGTTAACGACAAAACGCGCCTCATCCAGCTCATTAAACGCGCAATACAGTGAAATCGGTTCGCCATCAATGCCATCGGTCCACAGCTTTTTCCCCAGACGGCCATTGTTGTTTTCAATCAGGGTGTTCGCCGCGCTGAGGATGTTGCTGGTCGAGCGGTAATTCTGCTCCAGACGAATGGTTTCCGCGCCCGGGAAATCCTTGAGGAAACGCTGGATGTTCTCTACCTGCGCTCCACGCCAGCCGTAAATAGACTGGTCATCATCGCCGACGATCATCACTTTGCCGGTATCGCCTGCCAGCAGACGGATCCACGCGTACTGGATGTTGTTGGTATCCTGGAATTCGTCCACCAGGATATTGGTAAAACGTTCGCGGTAGTGCTGAAGGATATGCGGCTTGTTGAGCCACAGTTCATGCGCGCGCAGCAGCAGTTCGGCAAAGTCCACCAGCCCTGCGCGATCGCACGCTTCCTGATAGGCCTGGTAAACCTTCTGCCAGGTCTGCTCCACCGGGTTGCCGTAGCTCTGAATATGGTGCGGACGCAGCCCTTCGTCTTTCTGGCTGTTGATGTACCACATTGCCTGACGCGGCGGCCACTGCTTCTCGTCAAGGTTCATCGCTTTAATAAGGCGCTTGAGCAGGCGCAGCTGATCTTCGCTGTCGAGGATCTGGAAATCCTGCGGCAGGTTGGCGTCCATATGGTGCGCGCGCAGCAGACGGTGCGCCAGACCGTGGAAGGTGCCGACCCACATCCCGCCCTGCGTGGTTCCCATTAACTGACCGATACGGTGGCGCATTTCCGCCGCCGCCTTATTGGTGAAGGTAACGGCCATAATGGAATAGGGCGAATTATTCTCTACGCTCAGCAGCCAGGCGATACGGTGCACCAGCACGCGGGTTTTGCCGCTCCCCGCTCCCGCCAGCACCAGCATGTTGCTACGTGGCGCAGCCACCGCTTCGCGCTGTTTATCATTAAGGCTTTCGAGCAGGTAAGAAACGTCCATTGGCACCGCCGCGTAAAAGTGTGTTGGGCGGATAAGCGCAGCGCCATCCGCCAAAAAGCTGGGTATATATACAATACTGCTGGTGATTATATCAGCGAGGTCAAAGATGCCAACCGTGAAATTTCGATATGCGGCAGTAAACGGCTGTCAGTGGTCTGCATCAGGTCGGCATTTTCTGGTTTGATCCAGCAGGCCTGCATTCCACAGCGGATCGCCCCGGCGACATCGGTCGTCAGATCGTCGCCGACGTGGAGGATCTCGCCGATCGGCATGTTGAGCTTCTCCGCCGCCAGAGAGTACATGTCGCTGAACGGTTTAGAGCGCCCGTCCGGGCCCGCGCGCAGCACAAATTCGAAGTAATCGCCCAGCCCAAACAGTTCCGGCTGCGCATTGCCGTTAGTAATGGCCACCAGCGGCCATTTTTTTGCAAGCCGCTTCAGCGTGTCATGCGTCACTTGTGGAACATCGATACGACTGCGCCACTTTGCGAAATTGATCATCGCGGCGTTCGCCCCCGCCATTGCCTCTTCCGCTGACAGGCCCGCTTCCAGCATGGCGCGCTCCACGGCGCGATGACGCCATCGCGTCACATCATGATAAATTTCCGGCTCTGCTTCGCGTACCGCCTGACGCAGGCGATACAGGTCGGCATTCTGCAATGTACGCAGCGCAGGATGGTAGTTTTGCACAAAGGTGAGCGCTTCCTGCTCGGTGCGCAGGATAACCGGACGGTTATCATAAAGGGTGTCATCCAGATCGAACGTGAGTGCTGAGATGTGTCCCAAAGGCCGGTAAAAACGCATTATTTCCCCCGTTTGGCGCGTGGATGCGCCGCATCGTACACCGAGGCCAGGTGTTGAAAATCAAGATGAGTATAGATTTGCGTGGTAGACAGATTGGCATGGCCTAACAGCTCCTGCACGCCGCGCAGGTCGCCGCTCGACTCCAGCATATGGGTCGCGAACGAGTGACGCAGTTTATGCGGATGGACATGGCTGTTCAGCCCTTGCTTAATGCCCCACTCCGCAAACCGTTTTTGTACATTGCGCGCGGAGATCCGTTTCCCGAGCTTCGAGAGAAACAGCGCATCGTCATCGCTGCCGAACAGGCCGCGCAGATCCAGCCAATGCTCAATCCACGCCACCGCATTGCGGCCAATGGGCAGACGCCGTTCTTTGCTGCCCTTCCCCATCACCCACACTTCGCCCGTATCGAGATCGAGGTGTTTGATGTCTAATCCCACCAGTTCAGACAAACGCAACCCCGCGCCGTACATCACCTCCAGCATCGCCCGATCGCGCACGGCAAGCGGATCGTTAAGGTCGATATCCAGCAGGCGGTTAATATCATCCACGTCGATATTTTTCGGCAGGTGGCGAGGCGCTTTCGGCGCGGAAACGCCTTTCGCCGGGTTGGCGTTGAGTTCACCCTGGCTCACCAGCCAGTCAAAGAAACTGCGTAAAGCAGAGAGGCGCAACGCCAGGCTGGCGGGCCCTAACCCTTTACGGCGGCTACGTACCGCGAAAGCGCGCACCATCGCAGCGTCACATTGTTGCCAGCTTTGCAGACCGGTTTCTCCGGCTAAAGCGATAATGGCATCAAGCTGACGCTGATAGTTCAGTAGCGTGATGGGGCTAAGTTGCCGTTCTACGCCCAGGTAACGCAAGAAGCGCGCAACGTCCTGAGAAAGCGATAATTCGGTCATACACGTTCAATCCAGCGCTCCAGCAGTTCCGGCAACATCAAGGCGATTTCTTGCAGTAACTGTGTCCCCTGCCCCTGCTGGTAATGATGCACATCGCGGCTACTGAAGAGTATGACCCCCAGATCGCCATCGCGCCCCAGCATCGACATCGCCACCGAGCCAATCGCTTTGGCTTCAGGCAGCACCACCAGCAGTTCCGGGCCATTCAATGGGCCAAGATAGTGTTGCGCCTGCCCCAGACGCTGGATACGCAGCGGTTCAAAGGCCTGACGGCTTAACGCCAGATGGGTATGATTCGACGGCGCGCCGAGTCGCCAGCGATCGGGAAACAGCCGGATGGTCGCGCCCGCCAGCCCCAGCTCCCGCGCCCAGCGATGAAAACGCATCAGCATTTCATCCAGGCTACTGGCGGAAACCAGCCGTCCCTGCAAATGCAGCAGACGGTAGAACAGGCTTTCGTTGGCATTCGCCTGTTCCATTAGCAGCGTCATGTTCTCTTCAAGAACATGGATATGATTCCGGGCGCGGGCCATGTGCCACTCAACAAGCGACACCGTACCCCGCACGGGATGCGGAACGCGCATCGCCTCAACGGCGCGCGCATTACGGATAAAAAACTCAGGGTTACGCAGTAGATAATCGACGACCGCCCGGTCGTCCAGTTCCATCTGTGTTTCCTGTAGTTCTTCCCCTGGTTGCTTCATAGATGAATAAATCCGTCGTAGACATGTGCCGCCGGGCCAGTCATATACAACGGATGACCCGGGCCTTTCCAGGCGATATCAAGGCGACCGCCAGGTAATTCCACGCGTACTTCTTCTGCCAGCAAACCCTGCTGAATGCCCACCGCAACGGCGGCGCATGCGCCGCTGCCGCAGGCCTGAGTTTCTCCTGCCCCACGTTCATAAACGCGTAATCGGATATGCTCGCGCTTCACAACCTGCATAAACCCAATATTCGCTCGTTCTGGAAAACGTTCATGGCTTTCCAGAACCGGTCCCAGCGTTTCGACTGCCGCCGTGTCGATATTATCGACCTGAATCACGCAGTGCGGGTTCCCCATTGAAACCACGCCGCACAATATTGTCTGCTCGGCCGCTCGCATAATATAGGTCTTTTCCGCTTTGTTGGCGCGAAAAGGAACCTGCGCGGGTTCAAAGTTTGGCTCACCCATGTTCACCCGCACCAGCTCATCATCTGTGACGCTCAGCACCATCCGGCCATTGGCCGTGCTGACGCGGATATCGCGCTTATTGGTCAGCCCTTTCAGACGCACAAATCGCGCAAAGCAGCGGGCGCCGTTACCGCACTGCGACACTTCGCTGCCATCGGCGTTGAAGATGCGGTAATGAAAATCCAGTTCAGGATCGTAAGGAGGCTCGACAACCAGAAGCTGGTCGAACCCCACGCCCAGATGCCTGTCTGACAGGCGGCGGATCAACTCCGGCGAGAAAAAGACATTCTGCGTTACCGCGTCGACGACCATAAAATCGTTGCCAAGGCCATGCATTTTAGAGAATTGCATCATTCACTCCATTTACGCGGGGACAGAAACGTACCGTCAATAGTTCACCTGAGAAGGGCCGTCTCCCGTAGCGCGATCGTTTTGATCGGGCGTCGTCGATTGGATTTGTGAATCAACCTCATGCGTCGGCGGCGGCGCGTTTTTGTCAGCAGGTGGAAAATAGAGCGGGCCTTTCAGACCGCAGCCGGTCAGGCTGAACAGAGTGAGAAGTACAGCGAGTGCCTGAAACACATTTTTCATTATGGATTGCCTGTAAGTTCATGCTTTCTGTTTTCTATCATCGCAGGAGAAGACGTAAAAGCAAGAGTTGGCTGAAAACTGCATCATGAATTCTTCCAGGTTATACTGCCGCCATCACGTAAAAAACGGGAAACAACAATGAACGACAGTGAATTTCATCGCCTCGCAGACACCCTGTGGATGACCATTGAAGAACGTCTGGACGACTGGGACGGCGACAGCGATATCGACTGCGAAATCAACGGCGGCGTGCTAACCATTACCTTTGAAAACGGCAGCAAAATCATCATCAACCGTCAGGAGCCGCTGCACCAGGTATGGCTGGCGACCAAACAGGGCGGCTACCATTTTGACCTGAAAGGCGACGAATGGATCTGCGATCGCAGCGGCGAAACCTTCTGGGATCTGCTGGAGCAGGCCGCGACACAACAGGCTGGAGAAGCGGTGAGCTTCCGCTAAGTTTTATTGCCGGATGGCGCTGCGCTTATCCGGCCTACGTATCTCGCGTCATTTGTAACACCGCCACCCGGCATCATGTTCACGAGAAATACTGCTGCAACAGCGGCGCGTCGTTGTCCTGGTTTGCCGGTGGCACGGCGCTGATGGGCTGGGTACGGAACGGAATGACCTGCTCGCGACCATCGGTATTCACAATCTGGTAGAACTGCGGCAGGTTGAAGTTGATGAAGCTGGAGCCGTAGGTGAAGCGATCGTGCGACGACGAATAGAAGCGGCTCACGTCGCGTACCAGCTCTTCTTTGCTGCCTTCGCAGTGGTGATACACTTCCGCCCGGTTACTCTCGTCCAGAATGTAAATATTAAAGCCTTTCTCATCGCCGGTTTCTTCAAAGAAGAACTGGATGATCCCTTCGCTGGCGAACCCATCCACCACCGACGGTAATTTCACATGGTTGGTCTCAACCTGAACGGAAAGTCCGTGAAGTTTGTTGTGCGAAATCGCGCCGTAAAACTCAATGGCGTTTTCCAGTTTCTGCACCGAAACATTCAGGCGCTCGAAGAACAGCCCCCAGGTTTGACCCGAAACGCGCAGCGCTTTAAAACGTCCGGTTTCCTGGCGGGTGCTGGAGAGGCGCAGTTCAATGCACTCGGAGACCAGTTGCTGTACGCGGGTACGGATCAGGCCGCGCAGATGCTGGCTATAGCAGAACACTTCCACGCTGTCCGGCGGCGCGGCATCCTGGTGCATTTTGCCGAGAATCGTTTTCAGCGCTTCAATCATCGCCTGTTCGCCGTTGAAGTGCAGGGTACGCACTTCGTTCCACGAGTTGCGATACAACAGGTCGACACTGCCGACCAGGCAGTTTTGCTCTTCGCCAAAGCTGAAGACATCCAGCTTACGGAAATCGAAATGCACCACCTGATTGCGGAACGCCGCCGTCGGGTCATATTCAAGGTTAACGATGATCGCCAGATGGCGAATTTCACACGGACTGTAGAGCGCTTTCGGCGTTGGCGCAGGCAAACGCAGCGGGAAATGGTGCGACACATCGGCCACCATCTCCTGCAACTTAGGCAGGTCCACAATGCCGTTGCCCTTAATAAACAGGTGGGTACGCGACGTCAGCAAACCGTTAAACCAGGCCCACGCTACCAGTTTGTTCAGGTAGCGGTTATATTCCAGCGGCTGATGGCTGATGATCGAATCCATGTTCGGCGCACGGTTGTAGAGATACCAGCCAGAACGGTTGGCCCGGCCCGGCGGCACATGGATAAAGGTCAGGTTCGGTTCGGAGAGATCCGGTGAAATCTGCGGGTTCACCAGCGTCACTTTGCCCGGCAGGGCTTCAAATGCGGCATACAGTTTACGCGTCAGCACGCCAATATCCTGCGGGCTGGCGCTAACGCTGAGATTGTTACGGCGGGCAAAACGGATCAGATTACGATAGCTCTGCATCATGGCGTCGAGCAGTTCGTTATGCGCTTCGCGTACCTGATCGATCTTCCAGTTCGCCCGGTTGTCGAGCATTGTCAGACGGGCGTCGTCCCATCCCCACTCATTCACTAACTGACTTAACACTTCACGACGCCAGCCAACGCAGGCGCGTTCGCGGCTCAGTTTCTCACACACTTTTAAGTAGAAACATCGACGGACTAAATCAAGACGCGTCGGATCTTCGATAGCCGTGAGGTATTCGGTCACGCGTTCCAGCATCATGCAATACGGGTCGAGACCAAACGAAACGATCTCGCCGTCATGCAGGCGCTGTTTAATGTCTTTCGCCAACAGGCGCGGATTGGGATATTCCCAGGAGTAGGCTTCCAGCAGCAGCGTTTTCAGCACCGCTTTATACGGGGAATCGATACTCTTGTACAACTGCCAGAGGCTGGCGCCAAAGTACTCTTCGGCGGAGAGCGAGCTTAATCCGCCCAGGTCCAGCCATTCGTTTGGCGTGAGGACACCCTGCGCGTAAAGCGTCATGACGTAGTCGTCGTAATGCTCTTCTTCGTCGCACGGCACCATATTCCACAGAATACGCTTACCGGCCAGACGCACAGCGGTGCGATAAAATTCGTCGAGCAGCAGGATGTGCTGCGTCGAGCCGCAGTCTTCACCACCCAGACTGCCGCTTTCATTATGGCGGAAACGGTTTTCGTCAATCAGGAAGAAGCTGACTTCCACGCCCAGCGAAGCGGCCCAGCTTTCCAGCAGGCTGCATTTACGTTGCAGCAACTGGCGCTCTTCGCTATCAAGCCAGGACTGGTGGCAGACCCAGATATCCAGGTCAGAAGAACAGCTTTGCCCTACTGAAGATGTACTGCCCATTGAGTACACGCCGGTGATCGGCAGCTCGCCTTTCGGCGGGTCCTGCGGGGACATTCCCCGGTACAGTTCAAGTTCATTCAGGTAGTGGCGTTGGGTTTCATCAGGCGTGTAAAAGCATATGCCCTTGGGAACGTTACCGTCGAGGTAACCCGGCATCAGCGGATTATGGTAGTGCAATAATGTCGGCAGCAGACTGTATACCTGCTGGAAGGCAGGGCCCATGGCAGCAAGCGCGCGATCCACACGCAATTGATTGATGGCATCCAGTCTCTGTTTCAAAGTCTCAATATAGAGGTACAAGACGTATCGCCTGATGTTGCTACCCGTCATGCGTCTGATTGCCATCGCGAGTGCGGACAACCAAACCATTCGGGATAAACCGTATGTCAAAAATAACCGTTACCTTTTTCATCCTTCTCCCCATTAAGGGGTAAAGACGAAAAAATGGTCTAAAACGTGATCAATTTAACACCTTGCTCATTGACCGTAAAGAAAGATGCACTACATACAAGTGTAGCACCGTTAGCTGCGTGTAAATTCCTTAATACGGTCAGGCGGTTTCTCGTCATTATTCACTGCCAGTCGCGACGCCGCGCCTGATCCTCTTACTCACCTTTGACCGTAACACTGACATCCCACTTGTAAGGATGTTAGGATGGTCCACGGACGATAATGACGGTAACAAGCATGTTAGACAATGTTTTAAGAATTGCCACACGCCAAAGCCCCCTTGCGCTCTGGCAGGCACATTATGTCAAAGACGCGTTGATAGCACAGCATCCGGGACTGGTCGTGGAACTGGTGCCGATGGTAACGCGCGGCGACGTGATTCTGGACACCCCTCTGGCAAAAGTGGGCGGTAAGGGCTTGTTTGTAAAAGAGCTGGAAGTCGCGCTGCTGGAAAAGCGCGCCGATATCGCCGTGCATTCGATGAAAGATGTGCCGGTAGAATTCCCGCAAGGGCTTGGCCTGGTCACGATTTGCGAACGCGAAGATCCACGCGATGCTTTCGTCTCGAACCAATACAACAATCTGGATGAACTGCCCGCAGGCAGCATCGTCGGCACATCAAGTTTGCGTCGCCAGTGCCAGTTGGCCGAGCGTCGCCCGGATCTCGTCATCCGCTCGCTGCGCGGCAACGTCGGCACACGCCTGAGCAAGCTCGATAACGGTGATTATGACGCAATTATCCTGGCGGTTGCCGGGTTAAAACGGTTAGGTCTGACGTCGCGTATTCGCACCGCGCTGCCTCCCGAAATCTCTCTCCCTGCCGTAGGGCAAGGCGCAGTGGGCATTGAATGCCGACTGGATGACGCACGTACTCAGGCGCTGTTAGCGCCGCTGAATCATGAAGAAACCGCGCTACGTGTAAAAGCCGAACGCGCCATGAACACCCGCCTGGAAGGGGGCTGTCAGGTGCCGATTGGCAGCTATGCTGAAATCATTGATGGTGAAGTCTGGCTGCGTGCGCTGGTTGGCGCGCCTGACGGTTCGCAGATGATTCGCGGAGAACGTCGTGGATTGCCGCAGGACGCCGCGCAAATGGGCATTTCCCTGGCGGAAGAGCTGCTGGCAAACGGCGCCCGCGCGATTCTGACCGAGGTTTATAACGGAGAAGCGCCCGCATGAGTATTCTGGTCACCCGCCCGTCTCCCTCCGGGGAAGAGTTAGTGAGCCGTCTGCGCACACTGGGGCAGGTGGCCTGGAGTTTTCCGCTTATTGAGTTTACGCCAGGCCGGGAACTGGCAACGCTTGCCGATCGCCTGGCGGCGCTCACGGACAACGATCTGGTGTTCGCCCTCTCGCAACACGCCGTCGCCTTTGCCCACGCCCAACTGCAACAGCAGGGGCTGGACTGGCCTGTGCAACCACGCTACTTCGCCATCGGGCGCACAACGGCGCTGGCGCTGCATACCGTTAGCGGATGCGATATTCGCTATCCTCTGGATCGGGAAATCAGCGAAGTCTTGCTACAATTACCTGAATTACAAAATATTGCGGGAAAACGAGCGCTTATTTTACGGGGCAACGGCGGGCGTGAACTGTTAGGCAAAACCCTCACAGAACGCGGCGCTGAAGTCACCTTTTGTGAATGTTATCAACGCAGTGCAAAACATTACGATGGCGCGGAAGAGGCGATGCGCTGGCACTCTCGCGGCGTGACGACGATTGTTGTCACCAGCGGCGAAATGCTGCAACAGCTCTGGTCGCTGATCCCGCAGTGGTATCGTGAGCACTGGTTACTACGCTGTCGGCTGCTGGTCGTCAGTGAGCGTCTGGCGCACCTCGCCCGGGAACTGGGCTGGCAAGATATTAAGGTCGCTGATAACGCCGACAACGATGCGCTACTGCGCGCATTACAATAACTCTCATAATGGGATGCCATAATGACGGAACAAGAAAAATCCTCCGCCGTGGTTGAAGAGACCAGGGAGGCCGTGGAAACCACGCCGCAGCCAGTCAATGCAGAAAAGAAGAGTAAGAACGGCGCCGCGCTGGTATTGAGTGCGGTGGCAATCGCCATTGCCCTGGCGGCGGGCGTCGGTCTGTATGGCTGGGGAAAGCAGCAGGCCGTTAAACAAACGGCCACCAGCGATGCGCTGGTTAACCAACTTACGGCGCTGCAAAAAGCCCAGGAAAGCCAAAAAGCGGAGCTGGAAGGCATTATCAAACAGCAGGCGACGCAACTGGATGATGCAAATCGCCAACAGGCCGCGCTGGCGAAACAGCTGGATGAAGTGCAACAGAAAGTCGCGACGATCTCCGGCAGCGATGCCAAAACCTGGCTGCTGGCGCAATCTGATTTTCTGGTCAAACTCGCCGGACGTAAATTGTGGAGCGATCAGGATGTCACCACCGCTGCGGCGCTGCTCAAAAGCGCGGATGCCAGCCTGGCGGACATGAACGACCCCAGTCTGATCGCCGCGCGCCGCGCCATTACCGATGATATTGCCAGCCTGTCGGCGGTGGCGCAGGTGGACTACGACGGCATTATCCTCAAAGTGAACCAGCTCTCTAACCAGATTGATAACCTGCGTCTGGCCGATAATGACACCGACGATTCGCCAATGGACTCCGACAGCAGCGAGCTGTCCAGCTCGATCAGCGAATGGCGCGTTAACCTGCAAAAAAGCTGGCAGAACTTTATGGACAGCTTTATTACTATTCGCCGTCGTGATGACACCGCCGTCCCGCTGCTGGCACCGAACCAGGACGTTTACTTACGTGAAAACATCCGCTCCCGCCTGTTAGTGGCGGCGCAAGCCGTGCCGCGTCATCAGGAAGAGACTTACCGTCAGGCGCTGGATAATGTCTCCACCTGGGTACGCGCGTACTACGACACCGACGACGCAACGACCAAAGCGTTTCTTGATGACGTGGATAAACTGAGTCAACAGAACATCACGATGGACGTGCCGGAGACGTTACAGAGCCAGCCGATTCTTGAGAAACTGATGCAGACTCGCGTGCGTAACCTGCTGGCGCAGCCGGCGGCGGCCACGACCGAAGCGGCTCAGGCCCCTGCTCCGCAGGCAGAAGCACCGGCAGCCGCGCCGCAAGGAGAATAATGATGCTGAAAGTATTATTGCTCTTTGTGTTGTTGATCGCCGGTATCGTCATAGGCCCAATGATCGCCGGTCATCAGGGCTATGTTCTGATCCAGACCGATAATTACAACATTGAGACCAGCGTAACGGGGCTGGTGATCATCCTGATCGTTATGATGGTCATTCTGTTCGCCATTGAGTGGCTGCTGCGACGCGTTTTCCGCACCGGCGCGCACACTCGCGGCTGGTTTGTCGGGCGTAAACGCCGCCGCGCACGTAAGCAGACTGAACAGGCGCTGCTTAAGCTGGCAGAAGGCGATTACCAGCAGGTCGAGAAGCTGATGGCGAAGAATGCCGATCACGCTGAACAGCCGGTGGTGAACTATCTGCTGGCCGCCGAAGCCGCGCAGCAGCGTGGTGACGAAGCGCGCGCTAATCAGCATCTGGAACGTGCCGCAGAACTGGCGGGCAATGACACGATTCCGGTGGAGATCGCCCGCGTACGTCTGCAACTGGCGCGCAACGAGAACCATGCGGCGCGTCACGGCGTGGATAAACTGCTGGAAGTTACCCCGCGTCATCCAGAAGTGCTGCGCCTGGCGGAACAGGCTTACATCCGCACCGGAGCATGGAGTTCGCTGCTGGACATCATCCCGTCAATGGCGAAGGCCAACGTCGGTGATGAAGAACATCGCGCCATGCTGGAACAGCAGGCCTGGATTGGGCTGATGGATCAGGCGCGAGCCGATCAGGGCAGCGAAGGATTACGCGAATGGTGGAAGAACCAGAGCCGTAAAACTCGCCACCAGGTTCCGCTGCAAGTGGCAATGGCAGAGCATCTGATTGAGTGTGACGATCACGATATGGCGCAGCAGATCATCATCGACGGCCTGAAGCGCCAGTATGACGACCGCCTGGTTCTGCCGATCCCGCGCCTGAAAACCAACAACCCGGAGCAGCTGGAAAAAGTGTTGCGCCAGCAGATTAAAACCGTTGGCGATCGCCCGCTACTGTGGAGCACGCTGGGTCAGTCGTTGATGAAGCATGGCGAATGGCAGGAGGCTACGTTCGCTTTCCGCGCCGCGCTCAAGCAACGCCCTGACGCCTACGACTACGCCTGGCTCGCCGATGCGCTGGACCGGTTGCATCAGCCGGAAGAAGCGGCCACCATGCGCCGCGACGGTCTTATGCTGACCTTGCAGAACAATCCTCCGCAGTAATTTCCCATTGCCCGGTGACGCTACGCTTACCGGGCCTGCCAGGTCACCGTAGGCCGGATAAAGCGAAGCCGCCATCCGGCAGTTCTCTTCCGCTTACCCATAAAAAAACGCCTGCTCAAATGAGCAGGCGTCAAAACAGGTCTGTATGACAACATAAATGGGTGCTTCACTCAACGTTATGTCCATGGTGTTTGATGAGGCGTAAGCGACATCTGTCTGTGGACGATAAGCACCGTAAACGGCTCTGCATCATTCCTGAGTTTATGAGGCACTAAGGCGAACATAAGAGATGGAATGAGCATCTACAGGGATATTATTGCACATTGCATGCCAGGATTGCACCGCCAAAAATAAGGATTCAGACTTTTTAACGTATCAGGTCATTCGCGGCTCTGCGGCGGTTTCTGCCAGCCTTCTTCGCCATAAAAATCCCCTCTTTGTCTCTGAACGGAGACAAATAACACGCAATACCGATAATTATTGATAAATCATGGCGTTAGACGTCACCAGATAGCGACAACAGAAGCCTGGAATGTCTCAACATTGCGACAGAGATACAGGGGGATCGGGAAAGAAGAGGAAGAAAGAGGTGAAAACAAAAAACCCCGCCGAAGCGGGGTTCAAAATTGGTCGGCGAGAGAGGATTCGAACCTCCGACCCACTGGTCCCAAACCAGTTGCGCTACCAAGCTGCGCTACTCGCCGATGTACTGCTTTTTTTGAATTTTTAGTTCAACTCTTTAAGTCGTGGTGCGAGGGGGGGGACTTGAACCCCCACGTCCGTAAGGACACTAACACCTGAAGCTAGCGCGTCTACCAATTCCGCCACCTTCGCATTTCACAACTTTTAATAATGGGGTGGCTAATGGGATTCGAACCCACGACAACTGGAATCACAATCCAGGGCTCTACCAACTGAGCTATAGCCACCACTGAAATCTTTTACGCGGTATTAAAACCACCGCAGCTCCAGCACCGGGTAAATGGTGCGCCCGACAGGATTCGAACCTGAGACCTCTGCCTCCGGAGGGCAGCGCTCTATCCAGCTGAGCTACGGGCGCTTAGCGCCGTTGCGGGGGTGGATAATACGGACTTCCCACCCCTCTGTCTAGTGCCTTTTTAAATAAAATGCGCGTTTGGTTACGCTTTGCGCGTTTTGCTGCTTATTCCCCCACCTTGTGGGCAGTTCCGGCGCGATTCAGGCCGAAAACCTTGTAGACGAGCGTGACGGCAAGCAGGAAGATGATGCCGACAAACAGCGACATACGAGTATCTTCATTCAAGTACATGCCAATTAAAACGCAAACCAGGAACGCCATCGTCAAATAATTCGCCCACGGGAACATAATAGAACGGAAAGGATGGCTGACCATCGCGTCTTTATGAGCACGACGGAAACGCAACTGGCTAATCAGGATCACGAACCACGGCACCATACCCGGCAATACGCTGGCGCTGTAGACATACACAAACACCCGCTGCGGGTTCGGAATAATGTAGTTCAGACATGAGCCAATCAGCAGAATCGCGATCGACAGCGCCACCCCGGCGACCGGTACGCCATGACGGGAGACTTTCGCCATCGCCGCCGGAAGCTGGCGGTTTTTCGCCAGGGCATACAGCATACGTCCACAGCTATACATGCCGCTGTTACAGCCGGAAAGCGCGGCGGTCAGCACCACGAAGTTAATAATGCCCGCCGCAGCGGTAATCCCGATTTTGGCAAAAGTGAGTACAAACGGGCTGCCGTTACTGCCGATTTCGTTCCACGGGAAGATCGTCACGATAACGAAAATCGCCCCTACATAGAAAATCAGGATACGCCACAGAACTTTGCCTACCGCGCTGCGCAGCGTAACCTGCGGATTCTTCGCTTCACCCGCGGTAATGCCGATCAGCTCCACGCCCTGATAGGAGGCGACCACAATACACAACGCCGTCAGGAACCCTTTCCAGCCACCGGCAAAGAAGCCGCCGTGTTCCGTCAGGTTGCCAAAACCGATCGCCTGGCCGCCATTGCCAAAGCCAAAGAAAATCACCCCCAGTCCGACCACAATCATCACAATGATGGTGGTGACTTTGATCATCGCAAACCAGAACTCGATTTCGCCATACAGACGGACGGCGGCCAGATTAGCCAGCGCCACCAGCCCAACGGCGATCAGGGCGGGTATCCATTGCGCCATATCCGGGAACCAGAACTGCACGTATACCCCGATAGCGGTTATTTCCGATATCCCCACCGCCATCCACATAAACCAGTATGACCACGCGGTGAGATAGCCAAAGAAGGGGCTCATGTAACGGTGCGCATAAACGGCGAATGAGCCAGTAACCGGCTCCAGGAACAGCATTTCGCCCATTGAGCGCATGATGAAAAAGACGAACAGCCCGGCGACGATATACGCCAGCAGCACGGAGGGCCCCGCCCATTTCAGCGTACTGGCGGCGCCCATAAACAGCCCAACGCCAATCGTGCCCCCAAGGGCGATCAATTCGATATGACGAGCTTCCAGCCCACGCTGTAGCTCCGGTTTTTTCTCTGCCATAAATCCTCTTGTCGTGTTTGCACTCGTTCCGGCGTTGTTGCCGGTTATTGTTATGGGTACATCAAGCGATGCGAATGGTTTCTTAAATTTGGCAAAATGGCAAATGAAGCATTAAAAAAATGCATGTTTTGTGTAAAAAAGGAACAAAAATGTGGGAGGCGGGCAACGCATTAAGCAGAATGCGCTGCCCGTAAGAAAAGCAGCGTTCAGAGATTGCCGGTGTAATGCCAGCGGAGATAGCGCAACAGACGCAGCTGGCGGGTGATACGGCTCGGCTGAGACAGCAGGCGATACAGCCACTCCAGCCCCAGCGTCTGCCACATTTTGGGCGCGCGTTTCACATGACCGGTAAAGACATCGTAGGTGCCGCCCACCCCCATATATAAGGCCTGAGGATGAATCACCCGACAGTCGCGCATCAGGATTTCTTGTTTCGGCGATCCCATCGCCACGGTCACAATCTTCGCCCCGCTGGCATGGATGCGCTCAAACAGCGCCTGGCGCTGCTCAGGTTTAAAATAACCGTCCTGGCTACCGACAATATTGACGTTCCACTGCGCACGCAGTTTCGCTTTCGTCTGCGCCAGCACCTCCGGTTTACCGCCGACCAGAAAAACAGGCGTCCCTTCTTTACCGGCGCGCGCCATCAGTTCTTCCCAGAGATCGGCCCCGGCCACCCGTGAAACCTGCGCCTGGGGGAATTTCTTACGCACTGAGCGCACGACGCTAATGCCATCCGCATATTTAAACTCGGCGGCATCAATCAACGCCCTGACTTCCGGGTCATCTTCTGCGGTCAGCATTTTCTCAGCATTGATCGCCACCAGCGTACCCTGCTTCATTTGCCCATCGGCAAACAGGTAATTCAGCGCATGTTGCATATCGCGCCAGCCAATCAGCTGCAATCCACGAAGTGAATAGAGCGGCGCTGTCGTGTTATCCGTCATTATTATCCTTCAACCTGAGTCTGCGGCTGCGGTTTCGCCCGTTGATGGACCAACCCGGCACAATCGAAAAGCCAGAACAAGAGTTTTGCCACCAGCAGGCAGGCACCAAAAATCACGAGGAAAAAGACCACTCGCGAGACAAAAGAATCCAGCCCTTCTCGCGCCAGAACAATCATATTGAAGATGGCGCCAAAGCAGAAACTGTGCAAAATCGCCGCCTTATAGCGATTCGTCTCACGGTTGCCAAGCTCATACAGCCAGTCAAACCATTTAATAATCAGCCCAACCGCGACCGCCCCCAGAGGGATAAACAGCGCGCCGCCCATCACCACCAGCGAACCAATCAGCGTGGGGGAAATGGCGAGGCCAGAGTGGTTGTTCAGCACTTCCCAGGTAAAGTAGTTGGCTGAATTCAGCACAATGCCCGGACGCCCAGGCCACAGCCACGAAGGAATAAAGACATAAAAATCACGGACGATCGGCGCCAGTCCCTGGAAATCGATGTTGTCGTAGTTTTGCAACAGCAGCGCCAGGTTCTCCCACGGCGAGAAGGTATCGCGGGTCAGATACAGGAAAGTGTAAAACGCCTCATCGCCGCTCACGTTCAGCCCATAGCGCTTCAGCGCCAGCCAGAACATCCCGACAATTCCCAGCACCCCCGCCGCCACCAGCATCCACAGCGAGATCCAGCCACGAATAATGCCGATAAACAGGAAGATGGCAAACGCGATGATGATGTTAGCGCGCGTGCCGCCAACAATCATGTAGGTCAGCAGGCCAAACGCAACGGTACTCACCAGGAAAAACAGCCACGCTTTACTGTCCTGGCGCAGGAAGTAGATCACCAGCATCGCCGGAATAAAGAAGTAGAAGAAGCGTTTCAATGCCACGCCGGAGACTTCGCTGGAGAAGATCTGGCTGTAAGAGTGCAGCCGGAACAGCAGGAACCCATTGTGCATAAAGAAGATGCCAACGCTCACCAGTGCAATCCCCATCAGCATGACCCAGGTAAGGTGAGTCTCCACCCGGTTCATGGTAAATAGCGGCTTGCGCGGCACATCCGTCACGCGTTTACGTAAGCGGGTTTTATAGGTCACGTAATAAACGGCATAAAAACACGCAGCGGACAATAACGCCTGCAACAGGATTTCCGGCGGCGCCACGCCGACGTCAAAGCGGAACACCAGCACGCTGGTCAACGGGAAGCCGAAGAAAAAGGTCAGCAAAAACAGCAATGAAAAGAATACGTTGAAGTTAAAGCGCACGCGGCGAAACTCAAACCAGGTCAACGTGGCGATAAACAGCGTGGAGAGCAGCCAGACGACCAGTAACCCGCTAAATTGCATCAGGCTCATGCGGCTTCTCCTGCGGCAATGCGTAACGCGTTATGCCACGCTTCAAGGTAATTTGGGCTAAAGAAGGTGATCCCGCTTTTATCCACGGACGCCAGCTGCCGCTGCGCCTCACGAACCACGCCCTCATTAAGCGCGTCCGTCGTGAACAACACGGGCAGATGCTGCTCCGCCATATCCTGCCAGAACGGGTTCTCACGGTTAAGCACGCACGGGACACCTGCCTGGATAAGCAGGCACAACGTGCCGATTCCCTGCTGACGGGCAAAGATGAAATACCCGAGGTCGCACTGGCGAAGCAGCGCCAGATAGGCATCGAATTCTAGTTTTTCGCTGAGGATGTGTAAATTTTCCGCACTGAACAGCGCCAGCCCCGCCTGACGGACTTCATCAATGTACGCGTCGTTATTGGCCGGATAGCCCATCGGCACGATCACATTTACTGTGTCGCCGAACTGCTGATACACCGCGCGTAACGCCGCAATATGTTCGTTACTGCGATCGCCGGAGTTACCCACCAGAACCGTCATTTTCCCTTCACGCGGACGATCGTTTGCCATGTTATTAAGCGAAGAGTCCATTCGCGTCGGGAAATAGAGCAGTTCACCACGCGCGCGCGGGTGCTGACGGGCGAAATAGCTCAAATCGCCACGAGTAGCGAACACACAGCCCACTCGATTTTGCGCCATGCGGCGAACGGGGTAAAACAGACGGAATTTCAGCCCACGGGAAACTTCATACAGATCCGCGCCCCAGATGTGCCAGTAAAACTGCTCAGGTTTGATTCCGCCACTTAGCAGCGCCAGCCACAGGCTGGTATTGAACTGACCGTGGAAGAAGAAACGTTGCTGGCGATTGGCTTTCGCTTTGGCGATGACCGCCTCAGCCAGCGTTTTTTTCCCGGCGTAGAAACTCAGCGACAGAGCCGGGCAGCTTTCCCTGAGCCCCGCATCCTGACCTGCAACCATAAACACGCGCGCATGCTCGCTTGTCGCGGCCAGCGCATCATTGAAAAACCGCAGCACGGTTTGATTATGGTGAGGGATATCCGATCCCAGTACGTGAATCAGTACAGTCATGCCCGCCTACGCCAGAGTAAAAACACGCCACAACAGAGAGAGAAATAGACCACATAGGTGGCCATATACGCCTGTGCCGCCCCCAGCGCGCCATGCGCGGGGATCAGCCAGTGAGCGAATGCCGTCAACAAAATGAACTGGCTAATCTCAGCCAGAATATAAAACCGCAGCGACGCTTTTGCGATCACCAGATAGCCAAAAACGTACGCGCCCACTTTCAGCACATCGCCCACCAGTTGCCAGGCGAACAGATCGCGCATGGCGGTGAATTTGGCGGAAAAGAGCAGCCAGATGGCGAAATCACGCAGCAGCCAGACCGTAAAACTCGCCGCCGCCACCGCAGGCAGAACAAATTTCAGCGATTTCACCACTTCGCGCGTAATCGCCTGCTTTTCGGTCAGACGCGACAGCGTTGGCAATAAGTACACGCTAAACGAGGCGGTAATAAATTGTAGATAGGCATCGGAAATACTGCTTACGCCCTGCCAGATACCAACATCATCCCAGCTGTAATGCGCCGCCAGCAGGTTTCGCATCATCACATAAGCCACCGGTAGCGTGACGGACGTAATCAGCGCCATCAGCGTAAATTTGCTGAGCTGTCCGGCAAGCCCTTTATCCCACGACGGTTTCAGGTAGCTAAGCGGGATCGCGCCGCGTTTAATCAGCATAATCGCCGCCGGGATCACCACCAGCGCAGGCACCAGCGCCAGACCCAGCAGCGCACCTTCATAGCCGCCCAGACGGTAGCAGCCATAGTAGGCAACAACTCCCACCAGGCTCCCCACAATCAGCGACAGCGCATTCCCGGCAGCGTCACGAAACCCTTTCATCAGCGCCAGCAGCAGGTTCGCCCAGGCGATCCCCATCTGCACCAGCGCCACTAAACGCACCAGCCCCTGGTAGTGGCTGTGCCCAAACAGCCCCTGGCTAATGGGGGCCGCCGCCAGCACGAAGACCAGCGCCAGTAGCGTGGAGAACCCCATCACCATTGCGGATGAAGTGCCCACCACGTTACGCAACCGGGCAGGGTTATCATGATGCTGAGCGACATACTTCGTCACCCCGTTAAATATCCCGGCCCCGGCCAGCACGCCGAGCACGGTCACCATCTGGCGGAAGTTACCCGCCTGGCCGACGCCCGCAGGGCCAAACGACACCGCCAGCAGTTTTACGACCAGTAAGCCTGCGCCAATTTTCACCAGCGTACTGGCGGCCGTCCACAGGGACGCTTTCGCAAGCGACATATCAGGAGAAATAGTTCAGCAAGGTCGAAATCACCGTTCGCTGATTAACGGGAGACAGATTATAAAACAGCGGCAAGCGCAGCAGGCGCTCGCTCTCTTTGGTGGTGTACCGATCTTCGCCACGGAACTCGCCAAACTTGTCGCCTGCCGGACAATCATGTAGCGGGATGTAATGGAACACCGCCATGATTTCCGCTTCTTTCAGGAAGTTGATCAGCGCGCTGCGATCGGTAATATCCCGCAACTTGATATAAAACATATGCGCGTTGTGCCTACAGTCGTCCGGGATAGAGGGCAGGTCAATACGTCCCGCGCGCGCCAGCGGCGCCAGTGCGTCATAGTAGGTCTGCCACAGCGCCAGACGCTGTTGATTGATGCGATCGGCCGCTTCCAGCTGCGCCCACAGATACGCCGCCTGGAGATCGGACATCAGATAGCTGGAGCCGATATCCCGCCAGGTGTATTTATCCACCTGTCCCCGGAAGAACTGGCTGCGGTTGGTGCCTTTTTCACGGATGATTTCCGCACGTTCAATCAGGGAACGGTCGTTAATCAGCGTCGCGCCGCCTTCACCACCTGCCGTGTAGTTTTTGGTTTCGTGAAAACTGAAGCAACCGATATGACCAATCGTCCCCAGCGCACGGCCTTTCCAGGTCGACATCACGCCCTGCGCGGCATCTTCCACCACAAACAGATTATGACGCTTCGCAATCGCCATAATGGTGTCCATTTCGCAGGCGACGCCCGCGTAATGCACCGGGACAATGACGCGCGTCTTGTCGGTAATCGCCGCTTCAATCAGCGTTTCATCAATGTTCATGGTATCCGGGCGGATATCGACGAAAATGATTTTCGCCCCGCGCAGCACAAAGGCGTTGGCGGTAGAAACGAAGGTGTAGCTTGGCATAATGACTTCATCGCCCGGCTGGATGTCCAGCAGCAATGCCGCCATTTCAAGTGACGCCGTACAGGATGGCGTCAGCAACACTTTAGCGCTGCCAAAACGTTGCTCCAGCCACTGCTGGCAACGGCGCGTAAAGCCGCCATCTCCGCAAAGTTTGCCGCTTCCCAGCGCTGACTGCATGTAATCGAGTTCGGTTCCCACCACCGGCGGCGCGTTAAATGGAATCATTTTGTCACCTGTATAACCAGTACGCGGTGCTTTCTACGTTGCCACCGCTCTGTATATAACGTTTAAGCGCGGCGGTGTTGCCCATCTGGGTCGCCACCCGCAATGTCGTCTTCCCGCGAGACTGCGCCCACGCGAGCGCCGCCTGCATTAATTCTGCTCCTGCGCCACGCCCGGCCAGCAGGCCGATGCGCGCATCGGTGTCGTTCAGTTCGCGCAGCGAGACAAACCCGCGAATATCGTTATTCGCCGCCCGGATAACCAGACACTGGTGATCGAAGGTGCCACGCACGGCATTTTCAATCCACTGAGCATAAAAACGGGCGCTGGCGTCCGGCGCATACCACGGTGCGCGGAAACGGCTTTGCGCAAACGCGGCGGACGCCTGTTGACGTAACGCGGGAATATCGGCAATTTGTGCAATTTCCACGCCAGAAATACGTTCAACGCCAGCGACCGGCAGGCTGAAGTCGACTTCGCCTTCTACCAGCGAAAACCCCAACTGTTGCAGCGCATCTAATTCATCCGTGCGCGCAGCAGAAATTTTCGCCTGCACGCGCGACCAGGGTTGCAATGCCTCTGGCGTTAACACCGGCGCGGCAGGGTTCACGCGAACAATAGCGCTATTGACGCCAAAGAACGTATTTTCCCACGTTAATGGTTCAATACTGGCGCGGACGGGCACGGAGTAGCTCCAGTAAATATTGGCCATAGCCGGTTTTCGCTAAAGAACTGGCGGCGCGTTTTACGCCCTCGTCATCCAGCCAGCCGTTGCGCCAGGCGATCTCTTCCAGACAGGCAATTTTGAAGCCCTGGCGTTTTTCAACCGTCTGCACAAACGTGCTCGCTTCAATCAGGCTGTCATGGGTGCCGGTATCCAGCCACGCAAAGCCGCGACCGAGCAACTCAACCGTCAGCTTGCCGTCATTAAGGTACATCTGATTAATGGACGTAATCTCCAGTTCACCGCGCTCGGAAGGCTTCACGCGCTTCGCATACTCTACTACCTTGCTGTCGTAAAAATAGAGACCTGTCACCGCCCAGTTTGATTTCGGCTGTTTCGGCTTCTCTTCCAGCGAGACCGCGCGAAAATTGTCGTCGAACTCCACGACGCCAAAACGTTCCGGGTCCATAACCTGATAACCAAAAACGGTCGCCCCTTCGGTTCGCGCCGCCACATGACGCAATTTCGGGCTGAAACCCTGACCAAAGAAGATATTGTCGCCCAGTACAAGACAGGACGGCTCGCCGTTAAGGAATGTTTCACCAATGATAAAGGCCTGCGCCAGCCCATCCGGGCTGGGTTGTTCGGCATATTGCAACTCAATGCCAAACTCCGAACCATCGCCCAGCAGACGCTGAAAATAGTGCTTATCTTCCGGTGTGGTGATAATCAGGATTTCCCGGATACCCGCCAGCATCAGTACCGACAGCGGATAGTAGATCATCGGCTTGTCATAAATCGGCAGAAGCTGCTTCGACACACCGCGCGTAATCGGATGCAGGCGGGTGCCAGAGCCGCCCGCCAGAATGATACCTTTCATGCGTTCCTCCTCCGGGTTTAGCCCTTCAGACCTAAACGTTCACCCTGATAGCTGCCATCCTGCACGGGCTTCCACCAGGCCTCATTCGCCAGATACCACTGCACGGTTTTCCGCATTCCGCTTTCAAAGGTTTCCTGCGGCGTCCAGCCAAGTTCACGCGCAATTTTCGCTGCGTCGATGGCATAGCGTAAATCATGGCCTGGACGGTCATCCACAAAAGCGATCAGGGAACGATAATGCGCCACGCCCTGCGGTTTTTGTGGCGCAAGCTCTTCCAGCAGATCGCAAATCGTTTCCACAACCTCCAGATTCTTACGCTCATTATGGCCGCCAATGTTATATGTCTCCCCCACTTCACCCGCCGTCAGCACGCGATACAGCGCCCTGGCGTGATCTTCAACGTACAGCCAGTCGCGGATCTGTTGTCCATTGCCATACACCGGCAGCGGTTTACCCGCCAGCGCGTTCAGGATCATCAATGGGATCAGCTTTTCCGGGAAGTGGTAAGGGCCGTAATTATTGGAACAGTTAGTGACCAGCGTCGGCAGACCATAGGTTCGCAACCATGCGCGCACCAGGTGATCGCTGCTGGCTTTCGAGGCGGAATAAGGACTGCTCGGCGCATACGGCGTGGTCTCAGTAAAGAAATCATCCGTGGAATGCAGATCGCCATACACCTCGTCAGTGGAGATATGGTGGAAACGAAACGCTGATTTTTTCTCATCATTGAGCGTCGCCCAGTAAGTCCGGGCCGCTTCCAGCAGCGTGTAGGTTCCCACGATATTGGTTTCAATAAACGCAGCCGGGCCGTCGATAGACCGGTCAACGTGGCTTTCCGCCGCCAGATGCATCACGTAATCCGGCTGGTACTGCTGAAAAACGCGATCCAGCGATGCCCGATCGCAGATATCCACTCTCTCAAAGGCAAAGCGCTCATGCTGTGCAACTGGCGCCAGCGACATCAGGTTTCCGGCGTAGGTGAGCTTATCCACCACCACTACGGCGTCGGGGGTTTCATCAATGATGTGGCGCACAACGGCAGAGCCGATAAATCCCGCGCCGCCAGTGACCAGAATCCGTTTCATCAGCGCCAGACTCCTTTCGTATCCACAATGTAGCGTTGCCGCACGGCGTCGCCGTTAATCGCTTTAAACGGATGATGGTCAACCAGCATGACCAGCACATCTGCTTCCGCCAGCGCATTTTCCAGCGTGGCTAACGTGCAGCGACCTTCCAGTTTTTTCGGCAACTGATGAATATTAGGCTCTACCACCAGCGTTTCACCGGCATGCCATTGCGCAATCTCCTGCGCAATGCCCATCGCCGGGCTTTCACGCAGATCGTCAATATTCGGTTTAAACGCCAGACCAAAGCAGGCGATTTTGATGTCGCTGGCGCGCTTATTCGTTGCCGTCAGGCAATCCGCCACTGCGGCTTTCACCTGCGCCACCACCCAGTGTGGTTTACCGTCGTTCACTTCACGCGCGGTACGGATCAGCCGTGCCTGCTGCGGGTTTTGCGCCACAATAAACCACGGATCGACGGCGATGCAGTGGCCGCCCACGCCCGGCCCAGGCTGGAGAATATTCACGCGTGGATGACGATTCGCCAGACGAATCAGTTCCCAGACGTTAATCCCCTGATCGGCGCAAATCAGCGACAGCTCGTTCGCAAAGGCGATATTGACGTCACGGAAGCTGTTTTCCGTGAGCTTACACATTTCGGCGGTGCGGGAATTAGTCACCACACACTCGCCTTCAAGGAAAATCTTGTACAACTCGCTGGCACGCGCGGAGCATACCGGCGTCATGCCGCCAATCACGCGGTCATTTTTGATGAGCTCCACCATGACCTGACCTGGCAATACGCGCTCCGGGCAGTAGGCAATGTTCACATCAGCCTGTTCCCCCGCCTGCTGCGGGAAAGTCAGATCCGGGCGCATTTCCGCCAGCCATGCGGCCATTTGTTCTGTCGCGCCCACCGGCGAGGTGGATTCGAGGATGACCAGCGCGCCTTTTTTCAGTACGGGAGCAATAGATTTCGCGGCCGCTTCGACATAAACCATATCGGGGTCGTGATCGCCCTTGAACGGCGTCGGCACGGCGATCAAGTACGCGTCGGCTGCTACCGGCGTTGTTGTTGCCCGGAGGAATCCGCCTTCAACCGCAGTTTTCACGACGCTATCCAGATCCGGCTCAACAATATGGATGGCTCCACGGTTGATGGTGTCCACCGCCTGCTGATTGATATCCACGCCAATAACGTGCTTTTGGCGAGAAGCAAAGGCCGCAGCCGTCGGCAACCCGATGTATCCCAGCCCAATAACAGAAATGGTCGTAAAACTCATAGCGATACCCGATTATTTTTTAACGCGTGTAAAATGCGGCCGCACGCCTGCCCGTCGCCATAAGGATTATGGGCGCGGCTCATGGTTTGATATTCATTTTCGTCGTGCAGCAAACGTGTGACTTCTTCCACAATACGGTGTGAATCGGTTCCCACCAGACGCACCGTGCCAGCGGTAACGGCTTCTGGCCGTTCCGTCATTTCGCGCATAACCAACACCGGTTTGCCTAATGACGGCGCCTCTTCCTGAATCCCGCCGGAGTCGGTAAGGATCAGCCAGGCGTGGTTCATCAGCCAGACAAACGGCAGGTAATCCTGCGGCTCAATCAGTATCACATTTTCAACATGACCCAGGATGCGGTTAACCGGTTCGCTGACGTTGGGATTCAGGTGAACCGGATACACAATTTGTACATCCTGATTGGTAGCGGCTATCTCCGCCAGCGCATGACAGATTTGCTCAAACCCCCGGCCAAAGCTCTCACGGCGATGTCCGGTCACCAGGATCATTTTTTTATCGTCACACAGGAAAGGATACCGCTTTGCCAGTTCGGCGCGTAGCGTATCGCTGGCCAGTACGCGATCGCGCACCCAGATCAGCGCATCAATCACGGTATTGCCGGTGACAAAGATGTGGTTATCAGGGATCTGTTCCCGCAGTAAATTCTGCCGTGAATTTTCCGTCGGCGCAAAATGGTACATCGCCAGGCGACCGGTCAAGGTGCGGTTCGCCTCTTCAGGCCAGGGGGAGTAGAGATCGCCGGTTCGCAGCCCGGCCTCTACATGACCGACAGGGATACGCTGGTAGAAAGCCGCCAGACTGGTGGCGAGAGTGGTTGTCGTATCGCCATGCACCAATACGACATCAGGTTTAAAATCGGCAAGAATCGGTTTTAATCCTTCCAGGATTCGACAGGTAATCTCTGTCAGCCCCTGACCCGGCTGCATAATATTGAGATCGTAGTCAGGCACAATAGAAAAGAGATTCAAAACCTGATCGAGCATCTCCCGATGCTGCGCAGTAACGCAGACTTTTGCCTCAAAATGAGGGTCCTTTGCCAGCGCATGAACCAGAGGCGCCATCTTGATGGCCTCCGGTCGCGTGCCAAATACAGTCAGTACTTTCACATCGATTCTCTTCGAATAGGCAGTGAGGGCCTAACCCCTCACTGCTGAGATGTTGCTAAATCGCGCGGCGGCGGGTTAATGCGACGCCAGCCCCGATCAGCGCCCCAACAATGCCCCACATAACCATCAGGAAAGCACGGCGCGGGCTATCGCGTTTTACCGGTTCTTCCGGCGTGCGCAAATAACGATAGGTCTGGAAACGCGGGTCCAGCGTCGGCCCCACGTTCAGCGTGTTCAACATGGCCCGGTTTTGATCATAGTCCAGATCGAATGCCGGACCGACAGCCTGAAGGTTTTCAAGACGCGCTTGTAGCATAGGGCGGCCAAGCAAAAACAGCTCAGAGTCGGGTAATTCATCGGCAGGAACATCGGTCGCCGTACGAGAAATATTATGCTGCTCGGCAATTTTGAGCGCCTGTTCAATGCTATGAACACGACGAGAGAAAATGCTTTTCGCCACCTCTTCCTGGCGTTTAACCTGCGCTTTCATCTGGATAGTCCGCGCGGCCCATGCACCCTTTAACTCATCATTCAGATGGCTCGCCGCACGCTGGCTGGCAAACGCCACATACTGGCGAAGCAGGTTGTTGGCATCGGGCGCCGTTTCCGCAATCAGCTTCACGCTATCATTGGTGTTGCGAGTGAAATCGCCTGGCGTGAACTGAATGTTATTGATCATTTCATCCAGCATCGCGGCATCGGCTTTGCTGTTGCCGACCATGCGCTGCTTGTAATAATCGGTCTGTAGCCAGAAATCGCGACGCGTATCCCAGGACGCCAGTTGCATGACGAACTCTTTATACGCTTCATCCATTACCGAAGGCTGATCGGCCGGCGCGAGGCTGGCTTTGATATCAAGGTTGCGCAAAAACTGCTGTTGGGAGTAATAGCCGCCCAGCATATTGACGGTGGGGCGGTCGGAAATCGCCGTTGCGCTCCACTCCTGACGGGCAAAAAACGTATACGCTAACGCAATCAGCGCAAAGGCCAGCCCTGTTCCCACAATCCATAGCTTCCCAGCCCACAAGGTACGAAACAACCCACGAATATCCAGTTCATTTTCAGCGCTCACGGCGTGTGCCCCCGGTAATGGTTGTGTCATCGCATCCTCAATTTACTTGGTTATCGTTGGATTGTTATCACGGTTTCTGCGTAGTCTGCGCTTCACGCGCTTAATTAATCGCGCCACCTTCCAGGCACGCTTAATGCAGTAACCGTAAAGGAAGAATGCTAGCAAAAAGAGCACCAACATGACCCATTCTGGAACAAAATGGGAATATTCTGCGGCAACGCCAATGGAAGCCAGAATCGCAGCGGCGAGCGTAATGAGAACAAATGCCTGTCGGGAAGTAAACCCTGCACGCATGATCAAATGATGAATATGCTGGCGATCGGGAGAAAAGGGGCTCATGCCCTTACGCAGGCGACGATACATAATCGCCACCATGTCCATTAATGGAATCGCAATAATCCACAGCGCAGTAACCGGGCTGATAGGATGCGTTTTACCCTGCGTGGTTTCCAGCAGGATCCAGATAACCGTGAAGCCAATCAGCGTACTGCCCGCATCGCCCATAAAGACTTTATAACGACGCCCCAGAACACCAAGGTTTAACATGATATAGGGCAGAATCGCGGCGATCATGGCGAAACACCATACCGCCAGACTCGTCTGCCCATCAAACCACAGAATCAGCCCCATTGCGGCAAATGAGACGCTGGACAGCCCGCCAAGTAAGCCATCAATACCATCAACCATATTGAAAGCATTGATCGCCGCCCAGACGGCAAAGAGCGTGAGGAAATAGCCAAAGGGGCCGAGCACCAATTCCCAGGGACCGAAAATATACCCCAGGCTACTGAGATGGAGTTTCCCTATCACCATCATGACAACAGCAATAGCGGCCTGTACTACAGCGCGAATTTTCACGCTAATGTCAAAACGATCATCCAATGCGCCGACCAACACCAGCACACCAGCAGAAAAAAGGTATAACGATGCGTGCGGAATATAGTAATCCGAGAGAGCAAACATAAAGCTGATTCCTGCGAACACAGAAATCCCGCCAACCAAAGGAACCACCCCCTGGTGCCGTTTACGAAAATTGGGTTTATCCACTAAACCTATCTTGATGGCTACTTTTCGCGCAAGAAAAATAAAAATGGTTGTGAATAAAAAAATACTGATTAGCTCAGATAAAGCAGCGAGTAAATTCACAGTGTATGTGCTCTCAGCATATATCATTTCCTTAAAGTATAATGCGTTACGTCTGTCTCTAGAAGAGAGCATTCAGAACATTACACTTTCGACCACTCGTAGTTTATACAGCCCACAGCAATTCCACATAATGAATGTGATGATGACTTGTTTATTTGACTAACAGATCAGATAAATCGCAAAAGAAAAACGCCACGTAAAAACGTGGCGTTTTCGGTATCAGCCGGACTTACGAACGCTTCATCATGTCGAAGAAGTCGTCGTTGGTCTTGGTCATTGCCAGCTTGTTAATGAGGAATTCCATCGCGTCGATTTCACCCATCGGATGGATGATTTTGCGCAGGATCCACATTTTCTGTAGCTCTTCCTGAGTGGTGAGCAGCTCTTCTTTACGCGTACCGGAACGGTTGTAGTCGATAGCCGGGAAGACGCGTTTTTCAGCGATCTTACGGGAGAGGTGCAGTTCCATGTTACCGGTGCCTTTAAACTCTTCGTAGATCACTTCATCCATCTTAGAACCGGTGTCGATCAGCGCCGTTGCGATAATGGTCAGGCTGCCGCCCTCTTCCACGTTACGCGCCGCGCCGAAGAAACGCTTCGGACGGTGCAGGGCGTTGGCGTCCACACCACCGGTCAGGACTTTACCAGAAGCCGGAACCACGGTGTTGTAGGCGCGAGCCAGACGAGTGATGGAGTCGAGCAGAATGATGACGTCTTTTTTGTGTTCAACCAGACGCTTCGCCTTCTCGATTACCATTTCAGCAACCTGAACGTGACGGGATGCCGGTTCGTCGAAGGTGGAAGCAACCACTTCACCTTTTACCAGACGCTGCATTTCGGTCACTTCTTCTGGACGTTCGTCGATCAGCAGCACCATCAGTACGCAGTCAGGGTGGTTGTAAGCAATGCTCTGCGCGATGTTCTGCAACAGCATAGTTTTACCCGCTTTCGGCGGTGCGACGATCAGACCACGCTGACCACGGCCAATCGGGGAAGCCAGATCCAGTACGCGAGCCGTTAAATCTTCAGTAGAACCGTTACCACGTTCCATACGCAGACGTGAGTTCGCGTGCAGCGGCGTTAAGTTCTCAAAGAGGATTTTATTACGGGCGTTTTCAGGTTTGTCGTAGTTAACTTCGTTAACTTTCAACAGCGCAAAGTAACGTTCGCCTTCTTTTGGCGGGCGAATCTTACCAGAAATGGTGTCACCAGTGCGGAGGTTGAAACGGCGGATTTGGCTGGGAGAAACGTAGATGTCATCAGGACCGGCGAGGTAGGAGCTGTCTGCAGAGCGGAGGAAACCAAATCCATCCTGCAATATCTCCAGCACACCGTCACCAAAGATATCTTCGCCACTCTTTGCGTGCTGCTTCAGGATGGCAAAAATAATGTCCTGCTTGCGCATACGAGCCAGGTTTTCCAGCCCCATATTTTCGCCGAGAGTGATCAGCTCAGAAACCGGCGTATTCTTTAATTCGGTAAGATTCATAATGGTGTGAGTTCTTAAACTTGGGGTAAATCTCGAACTTAATGTTGTGAATGGTATGGCAGGATCATCCATGCCTGTTTACGGCCACCAACTCATGTCTGTTCGCTGTCTGGTCACAGGAAAGTACACAGAACTGAAACGACAAGACGGATTGAGTGACAAGCCAGGAATCTGTTCACTTCTCGCGCGAGAAAAAACGGGAAGCGTTGGAAAAAACAAGACTCAAACTTAATAAGGTATGTTTAATACGAAGTCAACACTAAGTTAGCACGACTCAAGCCGGGCGTCCAGTCATCCGAATAATTTAGGATGCTGGTCACCCGAACATGAAACTTCCGTCTTACGCCAGGTTGGCGTCGAGGAACTCTTTCAGCTGACCTTTGGACAGTGCGCCCACTTTGGTTGCTGCGACTTCACCGTTTTTGAACAACAGCAGGGTCGGGATGCCACGGATACCATACTTCGGCGCGGTGCCTGGGTTTTGGTCGATGTTCAGTTTAGCAACCGTCAATTTGCCCTGATATTCGTCAGCGATTTCATCCAGAATCGGGGCGATCATTTTGCACGGTCCGCACCACTCTGCCCAGAAATCAACGAGGATAGCCCCGTCCGCTTTGAGTACATCCGTGTCAAAACTGTCGTCAGTCAGGTGAATAATTTTATCGCTCATAATAACTCCACAGGAATAAGCCTGGTGTGTTGGTTTCGCCTTCATCAACGACGTGTTGATGTCGCATTAACCAACTAAAGGTTGACTTTATTTCACCGGATACGCTTTCGTAAAGCAATAGTAAGCTGATATTCTACCACACTATGAGCAAAACACATTTAACAGAACAGAAGTTTTCCGACTTCGCCCTGCACCCAAAGGTGATAGAAGCCCTTGAAAATAAAGGGTTTCATAATTGTACGCCCATTCAGGCATTGGCCCTCCCGCTAACGCTGGCGGGTCGTGATGTCGCAGGGCAGGCGCAAACCGGAACCGGAAAAACGATGGCGTTCCTGACGTCTTCGTTTCATTATCTTCTCTCTCATCCCGCGATTGACGATCGCAAGGTGAACCAGCCGCGCGCCTTAATTATGGCGCCGACGCGTGAGTTGGCCGTGCAGATCCACGCCGATGCGGAACCGCTGGCGCAGACCACCGGCCTGAAATTAGGCCTGGCCTACGGCGGTGACGGCTACGACAAACAGCTGAAAGTGCTGGAAAGCGGCGTCGATATTCTGATCGGCACCACGGGTCGTCTGATCGACTACGCGAAACAAAACCACATTAACCTCGGCGCCATTCAGGTCGTCGTATTGGATGAAGCCGATCGCATGTACGATCTGGGCTTTATTAAAGACATCCGCTGGCTGTTCCGCCGCATGCCGCCGGCCAATCAGCGTCTGAACATGCTGTTCTCCGCAACCCTCTCTTACCGTGTTCGCGAACTGGCGTTCGAGCAGATGAACAACGCCGAATATGTTGAAGTGGAACCGGAACAAAAGACAGGCCACCGTATTAAAGAAGAGCTCTTCTACCCTTCTAACGAAGAGAAGATGCGTTTGCTGCAAACGCTGATCGAAGAAGAGTGGCCGGATCGCGCCATTGTTTTCGCCAATACCAAGCACCGCTGCGAAGACATCTGGGGGCATCTGGCAGCTGACGGTCATCGTGTCGGCCTGTTGACCGGCGACGTTGCGCAGAAAAAACGTCTGCGTATTCTCGACGAGTTTACCCGTGGCGATCTCGATATCCTCGTCGCAACCGACGTTGCCGCGCGCGGTCTGCACATTCCGGCCGTAACGCACGTCTTTAACTATGACCTGCCGGATGACTGCGAAGACTACGTTCACCGTATCGGACGTACGGGTCGCGCAGGAGCGAGCGGTCACTCTATCAGCCTGGCCTGTGAAGAGTACGCGCTGAACCTGCCTGCCATTGAGGCTTATATTGGTCACTCTATCCCGGTCAGCAAATATAACCCGGAAGCGCTGATGACCAATTTGCCGAAGCCGTTGCGCCTGACGCGCTCGCGCCCAGGCAATGGACCGCGTCGCACCGGCGCGCCGCGTAATCGTCGTCGTTCAGGTTAACGTAATATATGCTCACTTCCACTTCGCTGTATGCCGCAATTGATCTCGGTTCCAATAGTTTTCATATGCTGGTCGTACGCGAGGTGGCTGGAAGCATCCAGACGCTCACGCGAATTAAGCGCAAGGTGCGTCTGGCTGCGGGCCTGAACAGTGATAATTCGCTTTCCGCTGAAGCAATGGAGCGCGGCTGGCAATGCCTGCGCCTTTTCGCTGAACGCCTACAGGATATTCCTCAACCGCAAATCTGCGTCGTCGCCACGGCAACGCTGCGTCTCGCCGTCAATGCGGGCGAGTTTATCGCCAAAGCGCAGGAGATCCTCGGTTGCCCTGTCCAGGTCATTAGCGGCGAAGAAGAAGCGCGGCTGATTTATCAGGGTGTTGCCCATACCACCGGCGGCGCCGATCAGCGTCTGGTGGTCGATATTGGCGGCGCCAGCACCGAACTGGTCACCGGAACCGGCGCACAAACCACCTCTCTGTTTAGCCTGTCAATGGGCTGCGTCACCTGGCTTGAACGCTACTTTACCGATCGCAATCTGGCGCAAGAAAACTTCGATGAAGCGGAAAAAGCCGCGCGTGAAGTGCTGCGTCCGGTCGCCGATGAGCTACGCAAGCATGGCTGGAAAGTCTGCGTAGGCGCGTCTGGCACCGTCCAGGCGTTGCAGGAAATCATGATGGCGCAGGGCATGGATGAGCGCATCACATTGGCGAAACTTCAACAGCTGAAGCAACGCGCAATTCATTGCGGCCGTCTGGAAGAGCTGGAAATTGAAGGGTTAACGCTGGAACGCGCGCTGGTATTCCCCAGCGGTCTGGCCATTCTGATCGCGATTTTCACCGAACTGGACATCCAGTGTATGACGCTTGCAGGCGGAGCGCTGCGCGAAGGGTTGGTGTATGGCATGCTGCATCTGGCGGTGGATCAGGATATTCGCAGCCGCACGCTGCGTAACATTCAGCGTCGATTTATGGTCGATACCGAACAGGCGCATCGCGTAGCGGATCTGGCGGTAAACTTTCTCGATCAGGTGGAAGATAAGTGGCATCTTGAGCCGATCAGTCGCGAACTCCTGACCAGTGCCTGTCAGCTGCATGAAATCGGCCTGAGCGTTGATTTTAAACAGGCGCCGCAGCACGCGGCTTATCTGGTGCGTAATCTGGATTTACCGGGATTCACCCCCGCGCAAAAGAAGCTGTTAGCCACCCTGTTGTTAAATCAGACCAACCCGATCGACCTCTCTTCCCTCCACCAGCAGAATGCGGTGCCGCCGCGCGTCGCTGAACATCTTTGTCGCCTGTTGCGTCTGGCGATCATTTTTGCCAGCCGTCGCCGTGACGATCTGGTGCCACAGATTACGTTGCAGGCGCAGGATGAGAATCTGACGTTAACCTTGCCGCAAGGGTGGCTGGAGCATCACCCGCTGGGTAAAGAGTTGATCGATCAGGAAAGCCAGTGGCAAAGCTATGTCCACTGGCCTTTGGACGTTCATTAGATGCTGGCTGCCGGATGGCGCTTACGCTTATCCGGCCTGGAAAATACCTACTTCGCTTTTGCTTTCGCCATCATGGCGCGGATATTGGCTATGCTGGCCTGCCCTTTCTGCATCCGCTCCTCAGCCGTTACCACTTTACGCTCCTGCTCCCAGATAAGATCGTCCTGCGGCAGTTCCAGCAAAAAGCGGCTTGGTTCCGGGCGCACCAGTTCGCCGTACTGACGACGCTCTTTGCACAGCGTGAAGATCAGCTCTTTCTGCGCGCGGGTGATCCCCACATAGGCCAGACGGCGCTCCTCATCGATATTGTCTTCGTCAATGCTGCTCTGGTGCGGCAGGAATCCTTCTTCCATTCCCACCATAAACACGTACGGGAACTCCAGCCCTTTCGAGGCATGCAGCGTCATGAGCTGTACCTGATCCAACTCTTCTTCACTTTCACCACGCTCCATCATGTCGCGTAGCGTAAAGCGCGTCACCACCTGGGTGAGCGTCATGGGTTCGTCAAGTTCGTTACCTTCAAGCATTTCGGTCATCCAGCTAAACAGCTGGTTGACGTTCTTCATGCGCATTTCCGCCGCTTTTGGGCTCGGCGAGGTCTCATACAACCAGGATTCGTAATCAATACCGTGGATGAGATCGCGCACGGCGGCAATCGGCTCACGCTCCGCCAGACGCTGAATTTCCCCCAGCCAATGGGTAAAGCGGGTCAGTGAATCATAGCCGCGCCCGGTCAGCGTCTGGTTCAGCCCCACATCAAAACTGGCGGTAAACAGACTCTTGTTGCGCGCCATCGCCCATTCGCCCAGCTTTTGCAGCGTGGCCGGGCCGATTTCTCGTTTTGGCGTATTCACAATCCGCAGGAAAGCGCTGTCATCATCCGGGTTGGTCAGTACGCGCAGATAGGCCAGCAGGTCTTTAATCTCCGGGCGGGAGAAGAACGACGTGCCGCCAGAAATTTTGTAGGGAATACGGTTCTGCATAAGGAATTTTTCAAACACCCGCGACTGGTGGTTCCCGCGATACAGAATGGCGTAATCCTTGTATTCAGTCTTATTCACAAAGTGATGGGCAATCAGCTCGCCGGTAACGCGTTCGGCCTCGTGTTCTTCATTGTTCGCGCTCAGCACCTTGAGTTCCGCGCCATAACCCAGTTCAGAAAAGAGGCGTTTTTCAAAGACGTGGGGGTTATTGGCAATCAGGATATTCGCCGCTTTCAGAATGCGCCCGGAGGAACGATAGTTCTGCTCCAGCTTGATCACCTGTAGCGCCGGGAAATCCTTACTCAACAACACCAGGTTTTGCGGACGCGCGCCGCGCCAGGAGTAGATCGACTGGTCATCATCACCCACCACCGTAAAGCGCGCGCGGCTTCCTACCAGCAGCTTCACCAGTTCATACTGACTGGTGTTGGTATCCTGGTATTCATCCACCAGCAGATAGCGAATCCTGTTCTGCCAGCGCTCACGCACCTCTTCATTACGCTGTAGCAGCAGCGTCGGCAATAGAATCAGGTCATCAAAATCGAGCACATTGCAGGCCTTCAGATGTGCATCGTACAGACCATAACAGTGAGCGAAGATGCGGTCGCGCTCCCCTTTTGCGCTTGCCGCCGCCTGAGCGGGCGTCATCAGATCGTTTTTCCAGTTAGAGATCGTCGAGATCAGCTGTTGCAAGATAACTTTGTCATCTTCAATCAGACCGTCAGTCAGCTCTTTCAGCAATGCGACCTGATCGGTATCGTCAAACAGCGAAAAGTTCGATTTCATCCCCAACGCCGCATATTCACGTTTGATGATATCCAGCCCCAACGTATGGAAAGTGGAGATCATCAGCCCGCGCGCCTCTTTACGCCCCAGCGTTTGCCCGACACGCTCTTTCATTTCACGTGCCGCTTTATTGGTAAAGGTCACTGCCGCAATATGGCGCGCCTGATAGCCGCAACCACGAATCAGATGGGCGATTTTATTGGTAATAACGCGAGTCTTACCAGAACCCGCGCCCGCCAGCACCAGGCAGGGGCCGGTGACGAATTCGACAGCGTGTTGTTGGCCGGGGTTTAAACGCATGGGAATATTGCTCAATCTTCGAACGGGGGAAAGATTGTAGCAGAAAGCAGGGCCGAGGGAGTAACAGGCTGCCCTTTCAGACAGCCTGGAAAGCGTTAATCAGGTGGCGCTGGCGGCAAGCGGCGCATAGCCGTTGCGTTTTGCGCTCAGGATCCAGCTGTACGATCCCATAATCGCAATCGCCGTTAGCAGGACATACTCCAGCGACATCGCATAGACGCCCTGTACTGCGTAAATCACCACGCTAATGACGTCGATAAGCACCCACAGCAGCCAGTTTTCCACATATTTGCGAGTCATCAGCACCATCGCCGCGATCGACAGCACCAGCATGGTGGAATCCCAGAACGGGAACGCGTCCGGCTGTAGCTCTGGCATCATCACCTGAACCCCTACCGTTTGCAGCATCCCGAGCATAATATGGGTCAGCATGGCGAACACCGGGTCGATAAACCGCGTCATCAGCAGGATGGCGACAATACACACACCGCTCAGCACCAGCGTTTGCTGGCGGGAGAGCCAGCGCACCTTCAGCGCCGCCTCTTGCGCCTCATTCTGACGGCTCCACGCATACCAGCCATAGATATTGGCGGCAAAGAAGAACACCTGAAGCAACAGGCTGGCATATAGCTGAATCTGGAAAAAGATCGCGGCAAACAGGGTGACATTAATCAGACCAAACAGGTAATTGATGATTTTTTCCCGGCTGGCGCACCAGATGCACAATAAACCAAAGACCGTGCCGATAGCCTCAATCCACGACAGCGCATACCCGCCTTCGCCGAGAGGAATGTTGACCATCACGTTGTTAATACTGAAAAAGTCCATCACTGCTCTCCTTGCTGGCTATCGAAATAAATGGCCTGTAGCGCCAGGGAAATCTGACGTTCTTCACCCCGCAGGCACAGCGTTTCCTGTTGAACATAATCATTAATACTGCTGTCCAGACAGCCGTTGTGGGCAACGACCACGTTCAGCAACGACGCCGTACGCAGCCCACGTAATGCGCCGACCACCATCAGCGCCGCCGTTTCCATATCCGCCCCGAGAATGCCGCGCGCTGACCATTCCGCATCCAGTTCAGCTTCACGATCGGTATAAAAGCTGTCGTGGCTGCGCACCAGTCCGCAAATCGCAGGAATGTTCATCTGCTTCGCCTGCTGGATCAACGTGGCGATAAGCTGCGGGTCTGCGCAGGCCGGATAGCAGGCTGGCGCGTAGGTTTTGCTGGTGCCGTCATCGGCGACCGCACCGTTGGCGATAATCAGATCGCCCAGCGCCAGCGTATCCTGCAATGCCCCACAGCTACCGATGCGAATCAGCGTGTCTACACCAATTTGCCGTAACTCTTCAATGGCAATGGCCGTTGATGGCCCGCCGATTCCCGTCGACAGCACCAGAATCTCAATCCCTTTATATGTGCCGCGCGCCGCCCGAAATTCCCGGTTTTGCCCCAGTATCTCAGGGTTATCAAGAAAGTGGGCGATCCTGTCCACCCGCTCGGGATCGCCGGGCAATAGCGCATACCGCGTACCGGTCATGCTATTGCTTAATCGAATATGGGGTTGCATCTTCTGTCTCCTTACTGTGCTGAGGGACTCAGATCTCCGCCTCCTGTTTCAGTTTTTCAGGGGCTAATAAGACGATCCGCTCACCGTCGGTATCAATAATTTTCAGCGATTTCAGATCGTGCAAAATACGGTTGATACTGCGCGTCGTCGCCGCAAATTCCTGACTGAGATTTTGTTTATCCAGCAAAATCGTGGTCGATTCATCATGTTGATATCGCTGCCATAATGCCTGGCAAACCCGTTGATACAGCGAGTACAAATTGTCGCTGCTGGCTTTTTTCGACAACTGATAATATTGCTGGCTGAAAAAGCGCAGCATCCGCTGGTTAAAATGGTTATCCAGCGCCAGCCAGCGATGAAAATCCGCCTGCGGCAGGCTTAACAACTGAACGCTACCAACCGCCATCACCGAACAGATGTAATGCCGCGACTCAAAAATCTCCAGCTCGCCCAGCATGTCGCCTTTGCGGTAATGTGCCTGCCGATAACGGCGCCCGTCTTCAGCTTCGTAAAAGACATCCACCTCACCGGAAACAATCAGCGAGAATTGCCGACAAATGTCGCCCTGACGGCAAATCAGCGCTCCGCGAGGTATTTCCTCAACGCGCCAGCGCTGCATGATGTCCAGCGGGCAATATTTGAGCAGCTCATACAGCTGCGGATCGCGTACGATTTGGATTAGCCCTGTCAGCCAGTCGCCTGAAAATTCTGCGTTTTTCATTGAGCTCATGTTATCTCTCTCCTGAGATGGAAAGACAGGACGGCTGTCCTGTTGCAGAGGGAATATGTCTGATAAAAGTGTCGTTCATCTCCCGGTTCATTAAACCCGGAGGGACATCTGTCCTGCGATGGCGAAGAGTATATGTCCGACGCCCTAAGGAATGATAAAGTGGCGGGCAACCTTTGAGACATGAGAGCGAAATAATGGCGAAAACCGCAGCAGCACTGCATATCCTGGTAAAAGAAGAGAAGCTGGCGCTGGATCTTCTGGAACAAATCAAGAATGGCGCCGACTTCGGCAAACTGGCGAAAAAGCACTCTATCTGCCCGTCAGGCAAAAGAGGCGGTGACTTAGGTGAGTTTCGTCAGGGCCAGATGGTTCCGGCGTTCGACAAAGTGGTCTTCTCCTGCCCGGTGCTGGAGCCAACCGGCCCACTGCACACCCAGTTCGGATACCACATCATTAAGGTGCTGTATCGCAACTAATAAAAAGCCCGGTGAGTATAAACACCGGGCTTTTTTGCCGGATGGCGCTAACGCTTACCCGGCCTACGAAATAATGGCTTTTTGTAGGTCGGGTAAGCGCTAGCGCCACCCGACAACCTGTTTAGCCAGCTACCGCAATGCGTTTCATATCCGTCATATAGCCACGCAGTTTCTGGCCCACTTTCTCAATAGCGTGACCACGAATCGCTTCGTTCACATCACGCAGCTGTGCGTTGTCAACCGCACCTTCAGCAATCGCTTTACCCAGATCGCCCGGTTGAATTTCAGTCATGAACGCTTTCAGCAACGGTACGCAAGCGTAAGAGAACAGGTAGTTGCCGTACTCGGCGGTATCAGAGATAACCACGTTCATTTCATACAGACGCTTACGGGCGATAGTGTTGGCGATCAGCGGCAGTTCGTGCAGTGACTCATAGTACGCAGACTCTTCGATGATGCCGGAATCCACCATGGTTTCGAATGCCAGCTCAACGCCCGCTTTCACCATCGCGATCATCAGAACGCCTTTATCGAAGTACTCCTGCTCACCGATTTTACCTTCATACTGCGGCGCGGTTTCGAATGCGGTTTTACCGGTCTCTTCGCGCCAGGTCAGCAGTTTCTTATCATCGTTCGCCCAGTCCGCCATCATGCCGGAGGAGAATTCACCGGAGATGATGTCGTCCATGTGTTTCTGGAACAGCGGCGCCATGATGGTTTTCAGCTGTTCAGACAGCGCATAAGCACGCAGTTTTGCCGGATTGGACAGACGATCCATCATCAGCGTAATGCCGCCCTGCTTCAGCGCTTCGGTGATAGTTTCCCAGCCGTACTGAATCAGTTTTTCCGCATATGCCGGGTCAGTACCTTCTTCCACCAGCTTATCGAAGCACAGCAGAGAACCCGCTTGCAGCATACCGCACAGGATGGTCTGCTCGCCCATCAGGTCAGATTTCACTTCCGCCACGAAGGAGGACTCCAGCACGCCCGCACGATGACCGCCAGTTGCCGCCGCCCATGCTTTAGCAATCGCCATTCCTTCGCCTTTCGGATCGTTTTCCGGGTGAACAGCGATCAGCGTCGGTACACCGAAACCACGTTTGTACTCTTCACGGACTTCAGTACCCGGGCACTTCGGCGCCACCATCACCACGGTGATATCTTTGCGGATCTGCTCGCCCACTTCCACGATGTTGAAACCGTGGGAGTAACCCAGCGCCGCGCCGTCTTTCATCAGCGGCTGTACGGAACGCACCACGTCGGAGTGCTGTTTGTCCGGCGTCAGGTTAACCACCAGATCAGCCTGCGGGATCAGCTCTTCGTAAGTCCCCACTTTGAAGCCGTTTTCGGTCGCTTTACGCCAGGAAGCACGTTTCTCGGCAATCGCCTCTTTACGCAGGGCGTAGGCGATATCCAGACCGGAGTCACGCATGTTCAGGCCCTGGTTCAGCCCCTGGGCGCCACAGCCGACGATGACCACTTTTTTACCCTGAAGGTAGCTCGCGCCATCGGCAAATTCATCGCGGCCCATAAAGCGACATTTACCCAGTTGCGCCAACTGCTGGCGCAGATTCAGTGTATTAAAGTAGTTAGCCATATCTGTAACTCCGTGATGTTGTGTCGTGCTTATTGTTCGGTTCGCTTGCCGTGTCTGTGCAAGAGAGAATGAACTCACTATATGACAGGAAATTTATTGCGGAAATTGATATATTCACAACATCACATTGCAATTTATGCAACGTAGACATCGGGAGTAAAGCCAGTGGATTTACGCGATCTGAAAACCTTCCTGCATCTGGCGGAAAGTCGCCATTTTGGCCGCAGCGCGCGGGCAATGCACGTCAGCCCTTCCACGCTCTCCCGGCAGATTCAACGCCTCGAAGAGGATCTCGGCCAGCCGCTGTTCATTCGCGATAACCGTACCGTTACGCTCACCGAAGCGGGAGAAGAGCTGCGAACGTTCGCCCAGCAAACGCTGTTGCAGTATCAGCAGTTACGTCACACCATCGACCAACAAGGCCCGTCGCTGTCGGGCGAGCTGCATATCTTCTGCTCGGTCACTGCCGCTTATAGCCATCTGCCGCCCATTCTTGACCGTTTCCGGGCGGAGCATCCCTCTGTGGAAATCAAACTCACCACCGGCGATGCCGCCGATGCGATGGAAAAAGTGGTGACGGGCGAGGCGGATCTGGCGATTGCTGGTAAACCGGAAACCCTGCCCGGCGCGGTCGCGTTCTCAATGCTGGAGAATCTGGCGGTGGTGCTGATAGCTCCCGCATTGCCTTGCCCGGTGCGAAATCAGGTCTCAGTGGATAAACCCGACTGGTCAACGGTGCCGTTTATCATGGCCGATCAAGGCCCGGTGCGTCGCCGTATTGAGCTGTGGTTCCGCCGTCAGAAAATCAGCAATCCGTCGATATACGCGACGGTCGGTGGACATGAAGCGATGGTGTCAATGGTCGCGCTCGGCTGCGGCGTGGCGCTGCTGCCAGAAGTGGTATTGGAAAATAGCCCTGAACCCGTGCGTAACCGCGTGATGATCCTGGAGCGCAGCGACGAGAAAACGCCGTTTGAGCTGGGCGTTTGCGCACAAAAAAAGCGGCTGCATGAGCCGCTTATTGATGCGTTCTGGAATTTACTGCCTGGCCACTAATGCCGGATGGCGGCGCAAGCGCCTTATCCGGCCTACGGCTCAAAAGAACGTAGGCCTGATAAGCGCAGCGCCATCAGGCATTTTCCCGAACACCCTAACCCGCCAGGAAAAAGCGGAACGCCGGGTTGTCGCTTTCGTTGTGGCACTCGTAGCCCAACTCATTCAGCCGGGTTTCGAAATCTGGCTCGTTTTCGCCCAGTTCGAACGCCGCCAGCACACGACCATAGTCGGTGCCGTGGCTGCGATAGTGGAACAGCGAAATATTCCAGTGCGTTCCCAGCGTGTGCAGAAACTTCAGCAGCGCGCCGGGTGACTCTGGAAATTCGAAACTGTACAGACGTTCCTGCAACGGTTTCGATGGGCGTCCGCCAACCATATAGCGCACATGCAGTTTCGCCATTTCGTCGTCGGAGAGATCCACCACGCTGTAGCCGCCTTCATGCAGCAGCGCGAGAATCTCTTTGCGCTCTTCCAGTCCACGGCTCAGACGGACGCCGACAAAAATGCAGGCATCTTGAGCGTCGGCAAAACGGTAGTTAAATTCGGTAACGGAACGGCCGCCCAGCAGCTGACAAAACTTCAGGAAGCTGCCTTTCTCTTCCGGGATAGTCACCGCCAGCAGCGCTTCGCGCTGTTCACCCAGCTCGCAGCGTTCAGACACATAGCGCAGACCATGAAAGTTCACATTCGCGCCAGAAAGCACATGCGCCAGGCGTTCGCCGCGAATATTGTGTTGGGCGATGTATTTTTTCATTCCCGCCAGCGCCAGCGCACCGGAAGGTTCCGCCACCGCACGCACATCCTCGAACAGATCTTTCATCGCTGCGCAAATCGCATCGCTGTCAACGGTGATAATGTCGTCGAGATATTCCTGGCACAGACGGAAGGTTTCATCGCCGATACGTTTAACCGCCACGCCTTCGGCAAACAGTCCCACACGCGGGAGATCCACCGGATGACCGGCATCCAGCGCCGCTTTCAGGCAGGCCGAATCTTCCGCTTCAACGGCGATCACTTTGATTTGCGGCATCAGCTGTTTGATGAGCACCGCTACGCCTGCCGCCAGTCCACCGCCGCCAACCGGCACGAATACGCGGTCGAGATGCGCATCCTGCTGGAGCAGTTCCAGCGCCAGCGTGCCCTGCCCGGCAATCACCATCGGATGATCGAACGGCGGAACCCAGGTAAAGCCCTGCTGTTGCGCCAGCTCGATAGCTTTTGCTTTCGCTTCATCAAAGTTCGCGCCGTGCAGCAGCACTTCCCCGCCAAACCCACGCACCGCGTCCACTTTGATATCGGCGGTCGCCAGCGGCATCACAATCAATGCTTTCACACCCAAACGCGCGGAGGAGAACGCCACGCCCTGAGCATGGTTACCCGCCGATGCGGTGATAACGCCGTGGGCTTTTTGTTCTTCGGTGAGCCCCGCCATCATCGCGTAGGCTCCGCGCAGCTTGAAGCTGTGTACAGGCTGCCTGTCTTCACGCTTCACGAGAATAACGTTGTCGAGGCGCGAAGAGAGTTTTTCCATTTTTTGCAGCGGCGTCACCTGCGCTGCTTCATATACCGGCGCGCGGAGTACCGCACGCAGGTACTCCGCCCCTTCCGGGGCGGCTGACAGGGGTTGCGACTCGGCCATCATCAACCTCCCAGCTTCGATTTATCGCGTACCGCGCCTTTATCGGCGCTGGTCGCCAGGCTGGCATAAGCACGCAGCGCAAAGGAGACCGGACGCTGACGATCTTTCGGCGTCCAGGCTTTATCACCACGGGCTTCCTGCGCTTCGCGACGCGCGGCGATTTCCGCATCGCTCAGTTGCAGTTGAATACCACGGTTTGGAATATCAATAGCAATCATGTCGCCATCTTCGATGATGGCAATATTACCGCCGCTGGCCGCTTCCGGTGAGACGTGACCGATAGAGAGGCCAGACGTGCCGCCGGAGAAACGGCCATCGGTGATCAGCGCACAGGCTTTACCCAGCCCCATCGATTTCAGGAAGGTGGTCGGATAGAGCATTTCCTGCATACCAGGCCCACCCTTAGGCCCTTCGTAGCGAATAACCACCACATCACCGGCAACCACCTTACCGCCGAGGATCGCCTCAACCGCATCGTCCTGGCTTTCATAGACTTTCGCCGGGCCGGTAAATTTCAGGATGCTGTCATCCACGCCTGCGGTTTTTACGATACAGCCGTTTTCAGCAAAGTTACCGTAGAGCACAGCCAGACCGCCATCTTTGCTGTAGGCATGTTCCAGCGAGCGAATGCAGCCTTCGGCGCGGTCGGTATCCAGCGAATCCCAGCGGCAATCCTGCGAGAACGCCTGCGTCGTGCGGATACCCGCCGGGCCTGCACGGAACATCTGTTTTACCGCTTCATTCTGGCTGACCATAACGTCGTACTGCTCCAGCGTTTGCGGCAGCGTCAGACCCAGCACGTTTTTTACATCGCGATTCATCAGCCCGGCGCGATCCAGCTCGCCCAGAATACCCAGCACGCCGCCTGCGCGGTGGACGTCTTCCATGTGGTATTTCTGCGTACTTGGCGCGACTTTACACAACTGTGGAACCTTGCGGGAAAGCTTGTCGATATCACTCATGGTGAAGTCGATTTCCGCTTCCTGCGCCGCCGCCAGCAGGTGTAAAACGGTGTTGGTCGAACCGCCCATAGCGATATCCAGCGTCATGGCGTTTTCAAACGCCGCTTTACTGGCAATATTACGCGGCAGTGCGGAAGCGTCATCCTGCTCGTAGTAACGTTTAGTCAGCTCAACAATGCGCTTACCGGCATTGAGGAACAGCTGCTTGCGATCGGCGTGGGTTGCCAGCAACGAGCCGTTGCCCGGCTGCGACAGGCCCAGCGCTTCCGTCAGGCAGTTCATTGAGTTAGCGGTGAACATCCCGGAACACGACCCACAGGTCGGGCAGGCGGAGCGTTCGACCTGATTGCTCTGATCGTCAGAAACTTTCGGGTCCGCGCCCTGAATCATCGCATCAACCAGATCGAGCTTGATGATCTGATCGGAAAGTTTGGTTTTCCCGGCTTCCATCGGGCCGCCGGAGACAAAAATTACCGGAATGTTCAGGCGCAGCGAGGCCATCAGCATCCCTGGGGTGATTTTGTCGCAGTTGGAGATACAGACCATCGCATCCGCACAGTGGGCGTTCACCATGTACTCCACCGAGTCGGCGATCAGTTCGCGAGACGGCAGTGAATACAGCATGCCCCCGTGACCCATAGCGATGCCATCATCCACGGCAATGGTGTTGAACTCTTTGGCGACGCCGCCAGCGGCTTCAATCTGTTCGGCGACCAGTTTACCGAGATCGCGCAGGTGAACGTGACCCGGCACAAACTGGGTGAATGAGTTCACGACAGCGATGATCGGTTTGCCAAAATCGGCATCGGTCATCCCGGTGGCGCGCCACAGCGCGCGGGCACCCGCCATATTGCGACCATGTGTGGTTGTGGCGGAACGATACTTAGGCATGCGTAATTTACTCCCAGTGTCTGTCTGTTAAATGGGACGGTGCGTGCCGTCCCATTTATTTTTAATTTATGGATTTACCTGATCCAACCAGCCCCATTTATCTTCGGTTTCACCGGTGAAGAGGCCAAAGAATGCTTGCTGAATACGTTTAGTGACCGGACCGCAGCGGCCTTCGCCTACCTGGATACCGTCCACGCTGCGAACCGGTGTGATCTCTGCCGCAGTACCGGACATAAACACTTCGTCCGCCAGATACAGAGATTCGCGAGACAGCACCTGCTCACGCACTTCGATATCCAGCTCTTTCGCCAGCTTGATGATCGCATCACGGGTAATACCTGGCAGCGCGGAGGAGGTAAACGGCGGGGTAAACAACACGCCATCTTTCACTTCAAACAGGTTTTCGCCTGCGCCTTCGGAAATATAACCATTCACATCCAACGCGATACCTTCCTGGTAGCCATGACGACGCGCTTCACTCCCTACCAGCAGTGAAGAAAGGTAGTTACCGCCCGCTTTTGCCGCTGTCGGAATGGTATTTGGCGCTGCGCGGTTCCAGGAAGAAACCATCGCATCGATCCCCTGATCCAGCGCTTCTGCGCCCAGGTATGCGCCCCACGGGAACGCCGCGATGATGACGTCAGTGCTGTACCCCGGAGGCGGGTTAACGCCCATCCCCACATCGCCCACAAACACCAGCGGACGAATATATGCGCTGGTCAGGTTGTTTTTACGGATAACATCGCGGCAGGCTTCCATCAGCTCATCAACGCTCTGGGAGACGGGAAAACGATAGATTTTGGCTGAATCATGCAAACGCTGCATGTGTTCACGATGGCGGAACACCACTGGACCTTTGTGAGAGTCGTAGCAACGGATCCCTTCAAACACGGAAGTACCGTAGTGCAGTGCGTGGGACATCACATGAACCTTCGCATCTTCCCAACGAATCATCTCACCATTGAACCAGATGTAATCAGCTTTTTTCGTCGTCATTTTTCTTCCTTTTGCGCTCAGGCGCGGATTTGTTGTGATGTGGTTGTGCTCTGGCAGATAGCAACATGTGCAACATCTACCAGTTTACTTAACTGACTAAACAGTAAGTCGACCGACCGGGGGCTGGCAACGGTCAATTCGATATTTATATTTTGCGCATCGGTGGCGGCTTCCATATTCATGGAGCACACCTGAAAACCACGGTGGCGAACCACGCGTAAAACACGTTCTAACGTTTCCGGGTTGAAACGAGCTGCCACATTGACCTGATGTTGCATCATGATAATTTCTCCAGCATTTCTGAGTTACTGGCGCCAGGCGGCACCAGGGGCCAGACATTCTCAAGTTCGTCGATTGAGACATGAAGCAGGTATGGCCCATCACTGTTCAGCATGGTGTCGAGCGCCGCTTCAACCTGGTCTTTACGGGTGATGTGTTGGCCAGGAATGCCGAAGGCGCTGGCTAACATGAGGAAATCGGGGTTATCGGTAAGGGTGGTTTCGCTATATCGTTCCTGGAAAAACAGTTGTTGCCATTGTCGAACCATGCCTAACCGCTGGTTATCGAGTAAGACAATCTTCAACGGCAACTGCTTGCGTTTTACGGTGCCCAACTCTTGTACATTCATCATGAAAGAGCCGTCACCGGAGATACAGATAACGGTATCATTCGGCCTCGCAACCTGCGCGCCAACCGCCGCAGGCAGGCCAAAACCCATCGTACCTAAGCCGCTGGAGGTGATGAAATTCTCCGGGCGCGAGTACGTCATATGCTGCGCGGACCACATCTGATGCTGGCCCACATCCGTTGTCACCACGCTGTCTGCGGGTTTACGTTCCGACAACTGTTTTAACAGCAGCGGCGCATAGATGGCTTCACCGGGATGATCGTAACGCCAGGCGTGCTCAGTACGCAGTTCAGCATTGTGCTGACGCCAGGCGTCAATATTTAACGGTTGCTGTAACGCGGGCAATAATGCGTTCAGATCGCCCTGCAACGCGACATGCGCCTGACGCAGTTTGTTCATTTCCGCCGGATCGATATCCATGTGGATCACGCTGGCGTTCGGCGCAAAGGTATTCAGCTTGCCCGTCACCCGGTCATCAAAACGCGCCCCTACGGCAATCAGCAGATCGCACTCCTGCACCGCAAAGTTTGCCGCTTTGGTGCCATGCATCCCCAACATACCGAGATAATACGGATAGTCGGCATCCACCGCACCCAAGCCTTTTAACGTGCAGGTCACCGGCATTTGCGTCGCAGCGATAAATTCACGCAGCGCGGGTACGGCCTGTGCCATGCCTACGCCGCCGCCCACGTACAGCATCGGTTTTTGCGCCTGCGCCATCATCCGACGCGCCAGCTCAACATCCGCGTGCGGGAAAGCCGTTTCGTTTTCAACGGTGGTGAAATACGGCTCCAGTGAACCATTGGCTAACTGGATATCTTTGGGGATATCAACCAGAACAGGGCCAGGACGACCCGAGTTCGCAACCCGGAAAGCCTCAGCCATGATGCGCGGCAGCTCTTCCAGCGATTGCACGAGGAAGCTGTGCTTCGTACATGCCAACGACAGCCCCAGCACATCAACCTCCTGAAAAGCGTCCGTTCCGATGAACGGAGCGGAAACCTGACCCGTGATGGCCACAACCGGCACGGAATCTAACAGTGCGTCAGCCAGACCGGTGATCAAATTGGTAGCGCCAGGGCCGGACGTGGCGATACAGACGCCCGTTTTGCCCGTTGAACGCGCATAGCCGATTGCCGCCATCGCCGCACCCTGCTCGTGACGACACAACAGATGTTCCACGCCGCCGTCATACAACGCATCGTAAACCGGCATAATTGCGCCACCGGGATAACCAAAAACGGTTTCAACGCCCTGTGCTCGCAAAGCATGTACCACCCACTGTGCCCCATTCATAGCTACATCCCCGCCGTAAATCTGGAGAAACAGAATTTTATGCTATTAGTCATTATCTGCTCCTCGTTTATGTTTTTAAGGTCAAAAAAAACCCCCGGACCTTTCGGTGCGGGGGTCTTAGTTCGTTAAGGCTTGATTTCTAAGCCTTTCCTCGTCCAAGTGCAGCCCCGCACGGTGGGATAATAATCACCACCACGCTAATCACGACCAGGCTAATCACTCGTAGAAGGGCTGTCATTTTTGTCTATTCTTGCATCTTGTTCGAAGGAATGCCTAAAGAGTTACCATAGCTTTCGCCAATAGCACAAGATATTTTTATTTTCATTTTTCTGACGCAGCTAACGGTTTAGCAAAAAATCATTGTTTTTTATACAAAAAACAGGAAATGAAAAATTTTCACTTTTGCCTCATAAACAACAGCAACCCCCATCTTTTTTTCGCATCTGTGATTTTTTGCGAGCACGCTTCCGAACAGCAAAGCATATTTTGAAAACGCGATAAAATTACCGGAATATGCGCCGAAAATTAACAATCGTGCAGGATATTTCTGGTTTTTAATGCAGCATAATTCTCTCAACGGGAGGAGTTATGTCACTGTCGATTGTTCACACACGCGCCGCACTTGGCGTTAATGCGCCGCCAATAACCATCGAGGTGCATATCAGTAATGGCCTGCCGGGTTTAACAATGGTTGGGCTACCTGAAACGACGGTAAAGGAGGCCCGGGATCGGGTTCGCAGCGCAATCATCAATAGCGGGTATGAATTTCCGGCGAAGAAAATCACCATTAATCTGGCCCCGGCAGATTTACCCAAAGAGGGCGGAAGATATGATTTACCTATCGCAATTGCGCTTCTGGCGGCGTCAGAGCAACTTACAACAAATAAGCTTAATGAATATGAACTGGTGGGCGAACTGGCCCTTACAGGTGCGTTACGTGGCGTTCCAGGCGCGATATCCAGTGCAACCGAGGCAATTCGGGCAGGCAGACATATCATTGTTGCAAAAGAGAATACGGCGGAAGTTGGGCTAATCAGCGGGGAGGGATGCCTGATTGCAGATCATCTGCAAACGGTATGCGCATTTCTGGAAGGGAAGCAGGATCTTGAGAAACCAGTCTCTACCGATTCTGACACCTGTTTACTGCATGACGATCTCAGTGATGTTATCGGTCAGGAACAGGGGAAACGAGGCCTGGAAATCACGGCCGCAGGAGGGCACAACCTGCTGCTGATAGGCCCGCCAGGTACGGGAAAAACCATGCTGGCCAGCCGCATTAATGGGCTACTGCCATCATTAAGCGACAAAGAAGCGCTGGAAAGCGCGGCGATTCTCAGCCTGGTGAACGCCGATACGGTACAAAGGCAGTGGAAACGACGTCCTTTCCGCTCGCCTCATCACAGCGCGTCATTAACGGCAATGGTAGGGGGAGGTTCAATACCCGCGCCAGGAGAAATATCGCTGGCGCACAACGGTATTTTATTTCTGGATGAACTGCCTGAGTTTGAGCGACGCACGCTGGATGCGCTGCGTGAACCTATTGAGTCTGGTCAGATACACCTTTCGCGCACCCGGGCAAAGATCACCTATCCTGCGCGCTTCCAACTGGTTGCAGCGATGAATCCCAGCCCGACCGGTCACTATCAGGGGAACCATAATCGCTGTAGCCCGGAACAGACGTTGCGCTACCTCAGCCGTTTATCCGGCCCCTTTCTCGATCGATTCGATCTCTCGCTCGAAATTCCCCTGCCACCGCCCGGTATACTCAGTCAGGCAGCGGTTAAAGGCGAGGACAGCGCTACAGTGAAAGTACGGGTGATATCCGCACGGAAACGCCAGTACGAACGACAGGGGAAGCTAAACGCCCATCTGGACAGCCAGGGTATACGAAAGTACTGCTCTCTACACAGTGATGATGCGCACTGGCTGGAGGAGACGCTGATACATCTGGGATTGTCTATACGAGCCTGGCAGCGCTTACTGAAGGTTGCCCGTACCATTGCCGATCTGGAACAAACGGAGAATATTACACGCCTGCATTTGCAGGAGGCTGTGGGCTATCGGGCAATAGACAGGCTACTGATTCATTTACAAAAACTACTGACGTAAAAAAAGGGCATTTCGCCCTTTTTTTATTAATCGTCAGATTCGGTGTAGTCTTCCGCACCTTCCATCTGCGGTTTACCGCCAGACAGAGTGTGGAAACGTTTTGGACGCTTAATACGCGTCATATATTTAGACCAGACGCGTTCTGCTTCTGTCACCGGCTCACGTTCGCCACGGCATACCGCGACAAACAGTCTCTCTTCTTCGGTTACTGGCTCACGTTTCCCCAGATCCAACTCATTGAAGGCATAACCATGACGTTCAAGCAGTTGTGCCTCTTTGATGGTGAAATCACCATGACGAGAGAATCCGCGTGGATAATATTTGTTGTCGAAATATCGATTAGTCGTCGTAAAGCTTTCCGCCATCCTGCACGCTCCTAATTCTTTGGCCGAGCTATTTATGGCGCGGAGTATTAGTTACGCTTGACAGAGTGTAAAACAAAAGATTTAAATCATTACGACAAATAATTTTGTGGAGAGCGTTGTGGATACGGAATTGTTAAAAACTTTCCTGGAAGTTAGCCGGACACGCCACTTTGGACGAGCGGCAGAAGCGCTCTACCTGACCCAATCGGCGGTCAGTTTTCGGATAAGACAACTGGAAAATCAGCTTGGTGTGAACCTGTTCACCCGGCACAGAAACAATATCCGCTTAACCGCAGCAGGTGAAAAGCTACTACCCTATGCAGAAACGCTGATGAATACGTGGCAGGCGGCACGTAAGGAAGTGGCGCATACGTCGCGGCATAATGAGTTTTCTATCGGTGCCAGCGCTTCTCTGTGGGAGTGCATGCTCAATGGCTGGCTGGCACGCTTATATCAGTCTCTGGAGCCGCAAGCCAGTCTGCAATTTGAAGCCAGGATCGCTCAACGCCAGTCGTTAGTAAAGCAACTCCATGAACGTCAGCTTGATCTGCTCATTACCACCGAAGCACCAAAAATGGATGAGTTTAGCAGCCAATTGCTGGGACATTTCACACTCGCATTGTATTGCAGCAGCCCATCACAGATGAAAGATGAATTAAATTATCTGCGTCTTGAGTGGGGGCCTGATTTTCAACAGCATGAAGTGGGTTTGATTGCGAGCGATGAGGTTCCCGTTCTTACCACCAGTTCAGCTGAACTGGCGAGACAGCAACTGTCTGCTCTTAATGGATGCAGCTGGCTTCCTGTTGGCTGGGCCAAAGAAAAAGGCGGGCTTCATACCGTTGCCGACAGCGCTACGCTTTCACGCCCGTTATATGCAATATGGCTACAAAATAGCGATAAACATACGTTGATCCGCGATCTGTTAAAAACAAACGTCCTGGAAGATTAAAGGGACAGCAATGGCAAGGATGCCGGGAAAGGAGTTGAATGGATATGCCGGGGGCCGTTTTTCAGGCAAAAAAAATCCTTAGCAAATGCTAAGGATAATTTTCTGGCAGGGGCGGAGAGACTCGAACTCCCAACACCCGGTTTTGGAGACCGGTGCTCTACCAATTGAACTACGCCCCTAATTAGGGTGGCGGAACGGACGGGACTCGAACCCGCGACCCCCTGCGTGACAGGCAGGTATTCTAACCAACTGAACTACCGCTCCAC
>NZ_JAOWGB010000019.1:0-27500 GCF_030333365.1 Citrobacter sp. CK195 | reverse complement strand
TCCATCAGGCAGTTTCCCAGACATTACTCACCCGTCCGCCACTCGTCAGCAAAGCAGCAAGCTGCTTCCTGTTACCGTTCGACTTGCATGTGTTAGGCCTGCCGCCAGCGTTCAATCTGAGCCATGATCAAACTCTTCAATTTAAGTTTGATGCTCGTGAATTAAACTTCGTAATGAATTACGTGTTCACTCAGAGACTTGGTATTCATTTTTCGTCTTGCGACGTCAAGAATCCATGTCACTTTGAGTGCCCACACAGATTGTCTGATAAATTGTTAAAGAGCAGTTGCGACGCGCTTTAGCGCTCTGTCGCGAGGTGGCGTATATTACGCTTTCCTCTTTCAGAGTCAACCCCATTTTTCAGGATTTTTCTCTTCGTTGTTCCGACCATCTTGTGAAGCGTTTCACTTTGTCGTCTCAACGGAGGCGCATTATAGGGATCCCATTTTTTTGCACAAGCGTTTTTTGGATCTTTTTTGCTGAATGCCTGTTTTTTACCCCTTTCGCTACATTCCTGCGCAATTTGGCTGATTTTTGATACCTGAAACACTTGCGTAGCGCCAATAATCCAACCAAAGTCTTCATTACTGTTCTCTTTCGTTGAGGTAAACATGTCTGACGTATTACGTCCTTATAAGGATCTTTTCCCACAGATCGGGCAACGCGTGATGATCGATTCCAGTAGCGTCGTCATTGGCGATGTTCGTCTGGCTGATGACGTCGGGATCTGGCCGCTGGTCGTCATTCGTGGCGATGTGAACTATGTAGAGATTGGCGCCCGCTCAAATATCCAGGACGGCAGCGTGCTGCATGTGACGCACAAATCCACCACTAACCCGCAAGGTAATCCGCTTATTGTGGGTGAAGATGTCACTGTCGGGCATAAAGTCATGCTCCACGGCTGCACTATCGGCAACCGGGTTCTGGTTGGCATGGGGTCCATTCTGCTGGATGGCGCGGTAATAGAAGATGACGTCATGATCGGCGCTGGCAGCCTGGTGCCGCAAAACAAGCGCCTGGAAAGCGGCTATCTGTATCTGGGGAGTCCGGTGAAGCAGATCCGTCCGCTAAGTGATGAAGAGAAAGCCGGGCTACAGTACTCCGCAAATAACTATGTGAAATGGAAAGATGAATACCTGAGTCAGGACAGCCAGACCCAACCCTGATCGTCTTCCTGCTGGGACTGGATCAACGCTTCCGCTTCTTCTTCCAGATCCCAGCGATGTTCACAAAAGTCTGCCAGCCACCGTTCTGGCGTATCGCCGCCAAAGCGATGCGCCAGCGTGGTTCCCTTGATAGCACACATTAACTGTATCCCATTCACCAGTGCGGGAAAGCTAACGGCCTCAAGGTCCGAGTCCCACTCTTCTCTGTCAGGAAACTGAATAGCCTGGTTCATGCCGACAGTTCCTGCTTCAGCGTTGCAATAACAGGTTCCACGTCAGGCAACACGCCATGCCAGAGAAAAACAGCATGCGCGGCTTGCCCCACCAGCATCCCCAAACCATCGGCATACCGTTTTGCCCCTTGCTCCGCACACCAGGCAAGGAACGGCGTATTTCCCTTTTGATAAAACATATCGTAGCAACAGACAGCAGGATGAATGAGCGATGACGGGATCGCGGGAATATCACCGCTAATTCCACTGGATGTCGCATTGATGATCAGATCGAATTCATGGCCTTCCAGCGCATCAAGACGAAGGGCCTGAACACTGCCGGTATGAGCGAAGATTTGCGCCAGTTCTTCAGCACGGGAAGCGGTTCGGTTCGCGATAGTAACCGCACAATCCATTGATAGCAGCGGTAACAGTACGCCCCTGGAAGCCCCCCCCGCCCCAATCAGCAGGATGCGTAGCCCCGGGCGAATGAAAGACAAACGTTCAAGATCGCTCAACAGGCCGATGCCGTCGGTGTTATCCCCCAGCAAGCGACCATCATCAAGGCGTTTCAGGGTATTCACCGCCCCGGCAAGCGCCGCACGCTCCGTCAGTTCATCTGCGCGTGCAAACGCTTCCTCTTTAAAAGGAACGGTAACGTTCGCCCCTTTCCCTCCTTGCGCAAAAAAGGCATTAAGGGTATTCACGAAATCATCAACCGGCGCCAGAACACGCCCATAGGGATGATCTATCTTCAGTTGCTGCGCAAACTGCTGATGAATAAATGGCGACTTGCTGTGCGCAATCGGGTTACCAAAAACGGCATAGGTTTCCATCGTATTACCCCTGTCGAAACAGCTCGCCCGTCAGGGCATCACGAATTTCAGAAGGATTCAGACGTCCTCCCGTTTCCCCCTCAACAACGGGGAAATCCGCGCCAAACTGCGCCCGTACTTCTTCGACCGTGCGGCAGGGAGGCAACCCTGTCAAATTCGCACTGGTGGAAACTAACGGTTTGCCATAAGCCTGGCACAATGAGACCACCAGCGGGTGATCCGTAACGCGAACCGCCAGCGAATCAAAACGTCCCGTCAACCAGCGCGGCGTTGTCGCCGGTGCAGGAAAAACAAACGTCACCGGGCCAGGCCAGCACGCAAAGATCGCTTCTCGTTGCGTATCTGTCAGCATGCTGTCATCAATATATGGCTTAAGCTGCTCAAAATTTGCCGCAATTAAAATGAGGCCTTTTTCAACCGGACGCTGTTTCAATTCCAGTAAGCGGTTGACCGCCGTTTCACTATCAGGATCGCACCCGACACCGAAAACAGCTTCTGTGGGATACGCGATGACACATTCTTTATGCAGTACCGCTACCGCTGCCGCGATAGCGTCTGTGGGCAGGTTATTATTCACTTTGTTGTTCCGCCGGAACCGGCTTTCCACATTGTTTACTGGCGCAAAAGTGCTTCACACCCTGCGCGGTTTTCTTTTCGATGAGTAGCGGATAGTGACATTCAGGACACTCTCCGGCTATCGGTTTGAAGTTAATGACAAACTGACATTCAGGATAGCGATCGCAGGAATGAAAGGTTTTACCATAACGGGAACGCCGTTGAACCAGATGACCTTTTTGGCACTGAGGGCAGGTAATGGCAGTTTCGTCTGGTTTGTCGATCAGTTCGGTATGACCACACGCGGGGTAGTCACTGCAACCGATAAACATGCCGAACCGCCCCTGCCGCAATACCAGCTCCGCACCACATGCCGGGCAAAACTTCCCCTCCAGAACTTTGACGATATGTCCGTCTGCTGACGATTTCAGCGGACGGACATAATCACATTCTGGATAGTGTGAGCAGCCGAGAAAAGGACCGTGTTTCCCGGAGCGAATAACAAGTTCAGCCCCGCACTGTGGGCAGGGCTCATTTTTATGCACCGTAAACAGTGCTGATTTAGCCATAACAACTCATGCTGAATGAAGGTCGATTAATGCAGCATACCTTCATTCACTTCAAAGAGTAATTCTTCCATTTGCTGATACGCATTTTCACAACCCGGAATGTTAAATAAAACCATCAGGATCACCCACTTCAGGTCTTCCAGATCGAATTCTGCGGTATCCAGCGCGAGCACGCGTTCAATCACCATTTCTCGCGTTTCGAGGTTTAGCACCTGAATCTGCTCGAGGAATAACAGAAACCCCCGACAGCTGGCATCCAGCCGATTGCACTCCTCTGCCGTGTAAATACGTACGGAGAGCGGATCGGAAGCCAGTTGCATAGGTTCGGCGAGGCCTTCCTGATAATCAGCAAGCTTTTCCAGCCACAGTAGCGCGTTGTAGATGTCTTCACGGTCAAAGCCAGCGTCGGTAAGATCCCGTTCCAGTTTGTCCTGATCCACACGCAATTCAGCTTCGTTATGGATGTAAGTCTCAAACAAATACATTAGTACGTCGAACATGGCTTGCCCTCCTTAATCGGACATAGCCGCCGGGTACAGCTGCGATCCATCCTGCTAACTCCAGTTCGAGTAGCTGAGCCACTACCTCTGGCACAGGTTGGCCGGCACGTTCAGCGACGACGTCAACAGGTGTTACCTCATCTCCTACGTTAGCCAGGAGCATAGGAAATGGCAATGCTGCGACTTCCTGATCTGGTGAATAAAGTGAATTTTCGGCCTCATCTGGCAGCCAATGTAAGCCGTATTGCAAATTTTCCAGAATATCCTCTGGCGCCGTCACAAGAGTGGCGCCCTGTTTGATCAACCAATGCGGCCCTTCACTGCCAGGGCTGCCTATCGGCCCTGGCAAGGCAAAGACATCCCTCCCTTGCTCCAGCGCACAGCGCGCGGTAACCAAAGAGCCGCTTCGTAGTGCCGCTTCAACCACCAGCACGCCTTTGCTCAGGCCGCTAATGATGCGGTTTCGTCGGGGAAAATGGTGCGGTAAAGGGAGCGTCGCTAATGGAAACTCCGACACCAGCGCGCCACCGGCGTCTATCAGCCCCTCAGCCAGCCGGGTATGTCGTCGGGGATGGATACTTCCCAGACCGTTGCCCAGCACAGCCACGCTTTTCCCGTTCGCGTTTAAGGCTGCTTTATGCGCAACGCCATCAACTCCTCTCGCCAGCCCGCTGGTAATCGTCACCCCTTTTACGGCAAGACTTTCACAGAACAAGCGCCCCCATCGCTCGCCATACCAGGAAGGTGTCCGGCTTCCTACGACGCCAAGCTGGAAGTTCTGGAGACATTCTGGATCACCCGCAACAAAAAAAGCGCCGGGATAATCTGCAATCGCATTCAACTGTGCCGGATAACGCGCGCTGCCGGCCAGAATCAAATGGTGATGAGGTTGCTCAAGCCAGTGCTGCGCGTCATCCAGTGCTTTTTGCGGGACGGTTAAAAAACGTTCCGCTTGTCGGGACGTTAACCCTGCGTTCTGAAGTAAAGTCTTATCAATCTGACGCTGTTGTATGAGCAAATTCGCAATGCTCAACATTGCATCGCCATACAATTCACTCACATGCATCAAACGTAACCAAATTTCGGTACGGGTCATCCTTTATCCCCCTGCCACAAGCTGTCCTGGCAATCTTTGCGATTGGTCACTGATGCTGTCAATCGGAGGGGGTTTTGTCTAGAATAGAGGTAATAATCTTTCCAACTCCTGAACACAACTCTGGATAATTATGGCAGTTTTGCAAGTGTTACATATTCCGGACGAGCGTCTTCGCAAAGTCGCAAAACCGGTAGAAGAAGTGAATGCAGAAATTCAGCGTATCGTCGATGATATGTTCGAAACGATGTATGCAGAAGAAGGTATTGGCCTGGCGGCAACGCAGGTCGATATTCATCAACGTATCATCGTGATTGATGTTTCGGAAAACCGCGACGAGCGTCTGGTGTTAATCAACCCGGAACTGCTGGAAAAAAGCGGTGAGACGGGGATTGAAGAAGGCTGTCTGTCTATTCCAGAACAGCGTGCTTTAGTGCCGCGTGCGGAGAAAGTGAAAATTCGCGCACTTGACCGCGACGGTCAATCTTTTGAGCTGGAAGCAGACGGCCTGTTGGCTATCTGTATTCAGCACGAGATGGATCACCTGGTTGGTAAACTGTTTATTGATTATCTGTCGCCGCTGAAGCAACAACGTATTCGTCAGAAAGTTGAGAAACTCGACCGCCTGAACGCCCGAGCTTAAGGACAAGAATCAACGTGTCAGATTCACTACGTATTATTTTTGCGGGTACACCTGACTTTGCAGCGCGTCATCTTGACGCGCTGTTGTCTTCTGGACACAACGTCGTTGGCGTGTTTACCCAACCCGACCGCCCGGCTGGACGCGGTAAAAAGCTGATGCCCAGCCCGGTGAAAGTGCTGGCGGAAGAGAAAGGAATAGCGGTTTTTCAGCCCGCCTCCTTGCGCCCACAAGAAAACCAGCATTTAGTCGCGGACTTACACGCTGACGTAATGGTCGTGGTGGCGTATGGCCTGATTCTGCCAAAAGCGGTGCTTGATATGCCGCGACTCGGCTGCATCAACGTTCACGGTTCCCTGCTCCCGCGCTGGCGTGGCGCAGCGCCGATCCAACGTTCACTTTGGGCTGGTGATGCCGAAACGGGCGTAACCATCATGCAAATGGATGTGGGTCTGGATACTGGCGATATGCTCTATAAACTTGCCTGTCCAATCACCGCGGAAGACACCAGCGGCACGCTGTATGACAAGCTGGCGGATCTTGGCCCACAGGGGCTGATTGAAACGCTGAAACAGTTAGAAAACGGTACCGCGAAGCCAGAAGTACAGGACAACACCCTGGCCACTCACGCTGAGAAACTTAGCAAAGAAGAGGCGCGTATGGACTGGTCTCTCTCTGCCGCACAGCTTGAACGCTGCATCCGCGCCTTTAATCCCTGGCCAATGAGCTGGATGGAAATTGACGGTCAGCCGGTAAAAGTGTGGCAGGCGTCAGTGATAGAGCGCGTAACGCAAGCGGAACCGGGCACCATTCTTGACGCGACTAAACAAGGTATTCAGGTTGCAACCGGCAACGGCATCCTGAACCTGCTCTCCCTTCAACCCGCAGGTAAGAAGGCAATGAGCGCGCAGGATCTTTTAAATTCACGTCGGGAATGGTTTATTCCTGGCAACCGTCTGGCCTGACGGTCACGTCTTACTACGCCCGGTGTTACCGGGCATTTTTATTTTTGCGGTTATGAAAAAACAAAATTTACGCAGTCTGGCGGCACAGGCCGTTGAGCAGGTCGTTGAGCAAGGGCAATCCTTAAGTAATGTCCTGCCACCACTACAGCAAAAAGTCTCCGATAAAGACAAAGCGCTGCTTCAGGAGCTGTGCTTTGGCGTGTTGCGCACCCTTTCGCAGCTGGAGTGGCTGATTAATAAATTAATGTCTCGCCCGATGACCGGTAAGCAACGCACCGTGCATTACCTGATCATGGTAGGGTTTTACCAGCTATTGCACACACGAATTCCACCACATGCAGCCCTCGCGGAAACGGTTGAAGGTGCTGTTGCTATTAAGCGCCCACAGCTTAAAGGGCTGATCAATGGCGTTTTGCGTCAGTTTCAGCGTCAGCAGGAGGCGTTGCTGGCTGAGTTTGCGACCAGCGAGGCGCGTTTTCTGCATCCGTCCTGGCTGCTAAAGCGCCTGCAAAAATCCTATCCCACCCAATGGGAAGCGATTGTCGAAGCCAACAACCAACGTCCTCCAATGTGGCTACGCGTGAACCGTACACATCATTCACGCGACAGCTGGCTCACGTTATTACAGGACGCAGGAATGAATGGTTTTCCCCATTCGGCCTATCCTGACGCCCTACGTCTTGAGTCTCCGGCTCCGGTTCATGCCTTACCCGGTTTTGAAGAGGGTTGGGTAACGGTTCAGGATGCTTCCGCGCAAGGCTGTGTTAGCTTCCTCGCCCCGCAAAACGGCGAGCAAATCCTGGATTTGTGCGCCGCACCGGGGGGTAAAACAACGCATATACTCGAAGCCGCGCCTGAAGCGCAGGTGTTAGCTGTCGATGTCGACGAACAGCGTCTTTCACGCGTTTACGATAACCTTAAACGTCTGGGGATGAAGGCAACCGTCAAACAGGGTGATGGTCGATATCCCGCGCAATGGTGTGGCGAGCAGAAATTTGACCGTATTCTGCTGGATGCGCCTTGTTCAGCCACCGGCGTCATTCGTCGTCACCCGGATATCAAATGGCTACGCCGCGATCGTGATATTGCTGAACTGGCAAAATTACAGTCGGAAATTCTGGATGCCATATGGCCACATTTAAAGTCAGGCGGAACACTGGTCTACGCGACCTGTTCTGTCCTGCCGGAAGAGAATAGCCAACAGATTCAGGCCTTTTTACAGCGCACCCCGGACGCCACCCTGACCGGCACCGGAACCCCCGCTCAACCGGGCGTGCAAAATCTGCCTGGTGCGGAAGAAGGTGACGGCTTCTTTTACGCTAAGCTAATCAAAAAGTGATGAGATAACGGGTCGCGACTGATGAAAATTATCATTCTGGGCGCAGGGCAAGTCGGCGGCACGCTGGCTGAAAACCTGGTCGGAGAGAACAACGACATCACGGTGGTCGATATCAATGGCGAACGCCTGCGTAGTTTACAGGACAAGTTCGATCTCCGCGTCGTGCAAGGGCATGGCTCTCACCCTCGCGTGCTGCGTGAAGCGGGTGCAGACGATGCGGATATGCTGGTCGCCGTGACCAGTTCCGATGAAACGAATATGGTCGCCTGCCAGGTGGCCTATTCACTCTTCAATACGCCAAATCGTATCGCCCGTATCCGTTCGCCAGATTATGTCCGCGATGCGGATAAACTCTTCCACTCTGAAGCTGTCCCCATCGACCATCTTATTGCGCCAGAGCAACTGGTCATCGATAACATTTATCGCCTGATCGAATATCCCGGCGCATTGCAGGTCGTTAATTTCGCCGAAGGTAAAGTCAGTCTTGCGGTAGTGAAAGCCTATTATGGCGGGCCACTGATCGGGAACGCGTTATCCACGATGCGTGAGCATATGCCACATATTGATACCCGCGTCGCCGCGATATTCCGTCATGACCGCCCCATTCGCCCCCAGGGTTCGACTATTGTAGAAGCAGGCGATGAAGTCTTTTTTATTGCCGCATCGCAGCATATCCGCGCGGTAATGAGCGAACTGCAACGTCTGGAGAAACCCTATAAGCGTATTATGTTAGTCGGCGGGGGAAATATCGGTGCCGGTCTCGCGCGTCGTCTGGAAAAAGATTACAGCGTCAAACTGATCGAGCGCGATCAACAGCGGGCCTCCGAACTTGCCGAAAAACTGCAAAATACAATCGTCTTTTTTGGCGATGCGTCGGATCAGGAACTGCTGGCTGAAGAGCATATTGATCAGGTTGATCTGTTTATTGCAGTCACCAACGATGATGAAGCCAACATTATGTCGGCAATGCTGGCCAAACGGATGGGTGCGAAGAAAGTAATGGTGCTCATTCAACGTCGCGCCTATGTGGATCTCGTCCAGGGGAGCGTCATTGATATTGCCATTTCGCCACAGCAGGCCACGATTTCCGCGTTACTCAGCCATGTGCGTAAAGCCGATATTGTGGGAGTGTCATCGCTACGTCGTGGTGTAGCAGAAGCAATTGAAGCCGTTGCCCACGGTGATGAAAGTACATCTCGCGTCGTAGGCCGCGCCATTGATGAAATTAAACTTCCACCGGGAACAATAATTGGCGCAGTGGTTCGCGGTAACGATGTAATGATTGCCAATGACAATTTGCGCATTGAACAAGGCGATCATGTGATTATGTTCCTGACGGATAAAAAGTTTATTACCGACGTCGAACGCTTATTCCAGCCAAGTCCTTTCTTCCTGTAATTATTTGGGCGCTAATGCAGCGCCCTCTTTAATTCCCCTGTTTTATCAGGGCCTAATAAATGCTCCTTTAAACAATCCATAAATGGAAAATGCCTTAACATTTGTTAAACTTATAAACGTCTGTTGCATAGGGAGAATAAAATGAGCTTTATTAAAGAGTTTCGCGAATTCGCGATGCGCGGGAATGTTGTTGATTTGGCAGTGGGTGTGATTATTGGTGCGGCATTCGGGAAGATCGTTTCTTCTCTGGTTGCTGATATCATTATGCCGCCTCTGGGTTTGTTAATTGGCGGGATCGATTTTAAACAGTTTGCCTTTACGCTACGCGAAGCGCAAGGAGATATCCCGGCAGTCGTGATGCATTACGGTGTGTTTATTCAGAACGTCTTTGATTTTGTTATTGTGGCGTTTGCTATCTTCATGGCTATCAAACTGATCAACAAACTGAATCGTAAGAAAGAAGAACCGACGGAAGCGCCAGCGCCGACAACGGAAGAAGTATTGCTTTCTGAGATCCGCGATCTTCTGAAAGAACAAAACAACCGTTCTTAACAAGCCTTAATAAGCAGAAAGCCAGTGGTAAAAAAGTGATTCACTTTCTTGCCACTGGCCTCCCAGTTACCCCGATTGCCATGTTTGCCTTTACGCAGATAACTTCCTTTCCCTTTCTTATTTTTTTCAACACGTTGTCTGAAAAGCGGATCGTGCAATAATGCCTCAATGGCGTTGTCTTTTATCTGCCCTTTCGTATGCTGATAACGACTCATAATAACTCCAGTTTTTATGGTTTAACGGCGCGAGTGTAGGCTCATCAGGTCAATAAATCAACACTCCTGCTTTACTCCGCTGGCGCCTTGTTCCAGTGCTTCCAGAATTGAACAATAGACGCTGCTGTGTGCCGTTCCACAGCAGGCATCGTTCAGCCTCTGCAATGAACGCTGCATACTCTGTAATTCCGCAATTCGTGATTCGACCTCTTTCAGCCTTTCCTGCACGATCCCTTTCGACTCCTGGCAGGTATGGTGTTCAGGATCGACACGGATCGACAACAGTTCCCGGATCGACTCAAGCGTAAAGCCCAACTGCCGGGCATAGCGGATAAACTTAAGGCGCTGAAGATCGTTTTCCGTGTAGAGTCGAAAACCACCCTCCGTACGCACTTCATGCTCCATCATCTGCTGCTTTTCATAGTAGCGGATGGTATCGGGCGTCACTTCTGCCAGCTTTGCCAGTTCACCAATACGATACATATAAGCTCCGTTAGTCATCATTAATCTTATGCAGCAATTTATCTGCATATTCACCGCGTAAAAACCCGGTACTCAGCCCCGCCTGTCGTAGTTTTAGTTCAAGGAGCGATAAACGGCGGCTCACTTCCTGATACCGTGGATCGTCCTGACGAATACCTTTAAGTAGATCCAATAGCTGAACGGCTTCTTTACGCTGTTCAAGCTCCGGGGGAAGGCAACCGGCATTTTTGAGTAAACGGTAGCCAGTCCGTAATTCAGGCGGCACATGTGAGTCATCATCCAGGGTCAGCGGCTCACCGCTGCCGGGCAGATTATCAAACTCACCTTTAGTCTGTGCATCGGTAATATGGCGCTCTGCCCACTGGTCCAGTAACCACATACAACAACTCCAGGGGATGAACAAAAAGAGTACAGATATTGTAGATAAGTGGGGATACGGCGGATATAAAAAAACCCGCCGGAGCGGGTTTTTTTACGTTACTACAGATTACTCTGCAGCAGCTTCTGCTTTCGACTCAGAACGATCAACCAGCTCGATGTATGCCATCGGCGCGTTGTCGCCTGCACGGAAGCCACACTTCAGAATGCGAGTGTAACCACCGGCGCGGCTCGCGAAACGCGGGCCCAGTTCGTTAAACAGTTTTGCCACGATCTCGTTATCACGAGTACGGGCGAATGCCAGACGACGATTAGCTACGCTATCAGTCTTGGCAAGAGTAATCAGCGGCTCAACTACGCGACGCAGCTCTTTCGCTTTAGGCAGGGTCGTCTTGATGATCTCATGACGAACCAGTGAACCTGCCATGTTGCGGAACATAGCCTGGCGATGGCTGCTGTTGCGGTTCAGTTGACGACCACTCTTACGATGGCGCATGACCTTATCCTTCTCAGTAAAACCTTAACCTGTGATCCGGTTACTCGTCAGCGATGCTTGCCGGTGGCCAGTTTTCCAGGCGCATGCCCAGAGACAGTCCACGGGAAGCCAGCACGTCTTTAATCTCAGTAAGAGATTTTTTACCCAGGTTAGGCGTCTTAAGAAGCTCAACCTCGGTACGCTGTACCAGATCACCGATATAGTGGATAGCTTCTGCTTTAAGGCAGTTAGCAGAGCGGACAGTCAATTCCAGATCGTCAACAGGGCGCAGCAGGATCGGATCGAATTCTGGTTTCTCTTCTTTCACTTCCGGCTGACGTACATCACGTAAGTCAACGAAAGCTTCCAGTTGTTCAGCCAGAATGGTTGCCGCACGACGAATCGCCTCTTCAGGATCGATTGTGCCGTTGGTTTCCATTTCGATGACCAGCTTGTCCAGGTCGGTACGCTGTTCTACACGCGCTGCTTCAACATTGTAGGCAATACGCTCTACAGGGCTGTAGCATGCGTCGACCAGCAGACGGCCGATTGGGCGCTCATCTTCTTCCGAATGAATTCGGGTAGAAGCCGGCACATAACCACGACCGCGCTGAACTTTGATACGCATGCTAATAGACGCGTTCTCATCGGTCAGGTGGCAGATCACGTGCTGCGGCTTGACGATTTCGACATCCCCGTCATGGGTAATGTCGGCTGCAGTCACAGGGCCAATGCCAGATTTATTCAAGGTAAGAATAACTTCATCTTTACCCTGAACTCTCACCGCCAGCCCTTTCAGGTTGAGCAGGATTTCCAGGATGTCTTCCTGAACGCCTTCTTTGGTGCTGTACTCATGTAGTACACCATCAATCTCAACCTCGGTCACCGCGCAACCCGGCATCGATGAGAGCAGAATACGGCGCAGTGCGTTACCCAGAGTATGGCCAAAGCCACGCTCTAAAGGCTCAAGGGTCACCTTGGCGTGCGTCGAACTCACTTGCTCGATATCTACCAGGCGCGGTTTTAGAAACTCTGTCACAGAACCCTGCATTGTGTCCTCTCTTTGGTACTAAGCTTTACTTGGAGTAAAGCTCGACGATCAGGTGTTCGTTAATGTCCGCAGACAGATCAGAACGCTCAGGCTTACGCTTAAACGTACCTTCCATCTTGCCAGCATCAACTTCCAGCCAGGTTGGCTTTTCACGCTGCTCAGCCAGCTCCAGAGCGGCTTTCACGCGAGACTGCTTCTTCGCTTTCTCACGAATGCTAACAACGTCATTCGGACTAACCTGATAAGAAGCGATGTTAACAACACGACCGTTTACCATAATTGCTTTATGGCTAACCAGCTGGCGTGCTTCTGCACGAGTGGCGCCGAAGCCCATACGGTATACAACGTTGTCCAGACGACCTTCCAGCAGAGCCAACAGGTTTTCACCGGTGTTGCCTTTCAGACGCGCTGCTTCTTTGTAGTAGTTACGGAACTGACGCTCCAGCACACCATAGATACGGCGAACTTTTTGCTTTTCACGCAACTGCACACCATAGTCAGACAGACGCGGTTTACGCGCACCGTGCTGGCCAGGAGCTTGTTCAATTTTACACTTGGTATCGATCGCGCGAACGCCAGACTTAAGGAATAAGTCGGTGCCCTCACGACGGCTCAGCTTGAGCTTAGGACCCAAATATCTTGCCATTTTCTTTCTCCAACAAACCTGGAAAACGAAGCGTTATACGCGACGTTTTTTCGGCGGACGACAACCGTTATGAGGGATCGGAGTCACATCAGTAATATTAGTGATGCGGAAACCAGCGGCGTTCAGTGCACGAATGGTAGATTCGCGACCTGGACCCGGACCTTTAACCATAACTTCCAGATTCTTGATACCGTATTCTTTTACGGCGTCAGCGCAACGCTCTGCTGCAACCTGAGCTGCAAACGGAGTGGATTTGCGAGAACCACGGAAACCGGAACCACCGGCTGTTGCCCAACCCAGCGCGTTACCCTGACGATCAGTGATAGTCACGATGGTGTTGTTGAAAGAAGCATGGATATGAGCCACGCCGTCAGAGACTTGTTTTCTTACACGTTTACGTGCACGAATTGGTGCCTTTGCCATTATTCAATCACCCCGATTATTTCTTGATCGGTTTGCGCGGACCCTTACGGGTACGTGCGTTGGTCTTGGTACGCTGACCGCGAACCGGGAGACCACGACGATGACGCAAACCGCGATAGCAACCAAGATCCATCAGGCGCTTGATGCTCATGCTGATTTCACGGCGCAGATCACCTTCAACGACAAATTTGGCAACTTCGTCACGCAGCGTGTCGATTTGTTCTTCAGACAGCTCACTGATCTTAACATTTTCAGCGATACCCGCTGCAGCCAGAATGGCTTTAGAACGGGTCTTACCGACGCCGTAGATCGAAGTTAACGCGATCACAGCATGTTTCTGATCAGGAATGTTAATGCCTGCTATACGGGCCACTATGCACTCCTACTATTTAATATGTACGCACCATGCTGAAAAGCCCGTTTTCAGGATACTCAAATGGAAACGTACAGACATACAAAAGATTGGCTGGCTAATCTAGCCAGCTCAACCCAACTTTGCAAGAAAAATATGCGAATAAATCAGCCTTGGCGCTGTTTATGCTTCGGCTCGGCACTGCAAATCACGCGGATGACGCCATCACGCTTAACGATTTTGCAGTTACGGCATAATTTCTTGACGGAAGCACGAACTTTCATTTTTACTCTCCGTAACTTCTCGGGCGACCAATTAACGGCCGTAGCCTTTCAGGTTCGCCTTCTTCAATGCAGACTCATATTGACTGGACATCATCAGAGTTTGCACTTGAGCCATAAAGTCCATAATCACGACGACAACGATAAGCAGTGAGGTCCCACCAAAGTAGAACGGTACTTTCATTGCATCACGCATGAACTCCGGGATCAGGCAGATAAAGGTAATGTAAATCGCACCAACCAAAGTCAGGCGGGTCATTACTTTATCGATATACTTCGCCGTTTGCTCTCCCGGACGAATTCCTGGTACAAATGCACCGGACTTCTTCAGGTTATCTGCTGTTTCACGCGGGTTGAAAACCAACGCCGTGTAGAAGAAACAGAAGAAGATGATTGCAGACGCATAGAGTAACACATAAAGCGGTTGCCCAGGCTGCAAATACAGCGAAATTGTTGTCAGCCAGTTCCAACCAGTACCGCCCCCGAACCATGACGCGATGGTTGCCGGGAACAGAATAATACTGGAAGCGAAAATTGCCGGGATTACCCCCGCCATATTCACTTTCAGCGGTAAATGTGTGCTCTGTGCAGCATAGACACGACGACCCTGCTGACGTTTTGCGTAGTTTACCACAATGCGGCGTTGACCACGCTCAACAAATACAACAAAGAACGTCACTGCAAATACTAATACTGCAACCAACAGCAACACGAGGAAGTGCAGGTCGCCTTGACGCGCTTGCTCGATAGTATGGGCAATGGCTGGCGGGAGTCCCGCGACAATACCGGCGAAGATAATGATTGAGATACCGTTGCCGATACCACGTTCAGTAATCTGTTCGCCCAACCACATCAGGAACATGGTTCCTGTAACCAGACTTACAACAGCGGTGAAATAGAATGCAAAGCCCGGATTCATTACCAGGCCTTGCATACCAGGCATATTCGGCAGACCGGTAGCAATACCGATCGACTGGAATATCGCCAGCACCAGAGTACCGTAGCGGGTGTACTGGCTGATCTTACGACGACCAGACTCCCCTTCTTTCTTAATTTCTGCCAGCGTTGGGTGAACCACCGTCAGCAGCTGGATAATAATCGACGCCGAAATATACGGCATGATACCCAGAGCAAAGATAGAAGCACGGCTGAGTGCACCACCAGAGAACATGTTAAACATTTCAATGATGGTGCCTCGCTGTTGCTCAAGCAGTTTGGCAAGTACAGCGGCATCAATACCAGGGATCGGAATAAAAGAGCCAATACGGAACACAATCAGCGCGCCGATAACAAACAGCAGTCTGCGTTTCAGCTCGCCTAAGCCACCTTTGGCGCTTTGAAAATCTAATCCCGGTTGTTTAGCCATCTGCTACTTATTCCTCGATTTTACCGCCAGCAGCTTCGATAGCAGCACGAGCGCCTTTAGTAACACGCAGGCCACGAACAGTTACCGGAGTAGTGACTTCACCAGCCAGGATCACTTTCGCGAACTCGATCTGGATACCGATAATGTTAGCCGCTTTCAGCGTGTTCAGGTCTACTACGCCGCCTTCTACTTTAGCCAGGTCAGACAGACGAACTTCGGCTGTAATCGCTGCTTTGCGAGAAGTGAAGCCGAATTTCGGCAGACGACGGTACAGAGGCATCTGACCACCCTCGAAACCGCGACGTACGCCACCGCCAGAACGAGACTTCTGACCTTTGTGACCACGACCACCGGTTTTACCGAGGCCAGAACCGATACCACGACCCAGGCGTTTACCCGCCTTTTTGGAGCCTTCGGCCGGAGACAGAGTATTTAAACGCATCTCTTACTCCTCAACTTTAACCATGAAGGAAACCGCGTTGACCATACCACGAACAGCAGGAGTATCCTCGCGCTCTACGGTGTGACCAATACGACGCAGACCCAGGCCAAGCAGCGTTGCCTTGTGTTTCGGCAGACGACCGATTGCACTGCGGGTTTGAGTAATTTTAATAGTCTTTGCCATGGTTTATTTCCCCAGAATTTCTTCAACGGATTTACCACGCTTGGCAGCGACCATTTCTGGAGAATTCATATTTTCCAGGCCATCAATAGTTGCACGAACCACGTTGATCGGGTTGGTGGAACCATATGCTTTAGCCAGAACGTTATGAACCCCAGCAACTTCCAGAACGGCGCGCATTGCACCACCGGCGATGATACCGGTACCTTCGGAAGCTGGCTGCATGAATACACGAGAACCCGTGTGAACACCTTTAACCGGGTGTTGCAGGGTGCCGTTGTTCAGCGCGACGTTAATCATATTGCGACGGGCTTTTTCCATCGCTTTCTGGATCGCTGCTGGAACTTCACGCGCTTTACCGTAACCAAAACCAACGCGACCGTTACCATCGCCAACTACAGTCAGAGCTGTGAAGGAGAAAATACGACCACCTTTAACGGTTTTAGATACGCGGTTTACCGCGATCAGCTTTTCCTGCAGTTCGCCAGCTTGTTTTTCGATGTGAGCCATCTTACACCTCTACCTTAGAACTGAAGGCCAGCTTCACGGGCAGCATCTGCCAGTGCCTGGACACGACCATGATATTGGAACCCGGAACGGTCAAAGGACACATCTTTGATGCCTTTTTCCAGAGCGCGTTCAGCGACAGCTTTACCCACAGCTGCAGCCGCGTCTTTGTTACCGGTGTACTTCAGTTGTTCAGAGATAGCTTTTTCTACAGTAGAAGCAGCTACCAGAACTTCAGAACCGTTCGGTGCAATTACCTGTGCGTAAATGTGACGCGGGGTACGATGTACCACCAGGCGAGTTGCGCCCAGCTCCTGGAGCTTGCGGCGTGCGCGGGTCGCACGACGGATACGAGCAGATTTCTTATCCATAGTGTTACCTTACTTCTTCTTAGCCTCTTTGGTACGCACGACTTCGTCGGCGTAACGAACACCCTTGCCTTTGTAAGGCTCAGGACGACGGTAGGCGCGCAGATCTGCTGCAACCTGACCGATCACCTGCTTATCAGCGCCTTTCAGCACGATTTCAGTCTGAGTCGGACATTCTGCAGTAATACCTGCTGGCAGCTGGTGGTCAACCGGGTGAGAGAAACCTAAGGACAGGTTTACTACATTCCCTTTAACCGCTGCACGATAACCTACACCAACCAGCTGCAGCTTCTTAGTGAAGCCTTCGGTAACACCGATAACCATTGAGTTCAGCAGGGCACGCGCGGTACCAGCCTGAGCCCAACCGTCTACGTAACCATCACGCGGACCGAAGGTCAGTGCATTATCTGCATGTTTAACTTCAACAGCATCGTTGAGAGTACGAGTCAGCTCGCCGTTTTTACCTTTGATCGTAATAACCTGACCGTTGATTTTTACATCAACGCCGGCAGGAACAACGACCGGTGCTTTAGCAACACGAGACATTTTTTCCTCCGATTAGGCTACGTAGCAGATAATTTCGCCACCAAGACCAGCCTGGCGCGCTGCACGATCAGTCATAACACCTTTAGAGGTAGAAACAACTGCGATACCCAGACCCGCCATAACTTTCGGCAGCTCATCTTTACGTTTGTAGATGCGCAGACCTGGGCGGCTGACACGCTGAATGCTTTCTACAACAGCTTTACCCTGGAAATACTTAAGAGTCAGTTCCAGTTCCGGCTTGGTGTCGCCTTCAACTTTAAAATCTTCGATAAAACCTTCTTCCTTCAGCACGTTGGCAATTGCCACTTTCAGCTTGGAGGAAGGCATGGTGACCGCAGCTTTGTTCGCGGCCTGACCGTTACGGATACGGGTCAGCATATCCGCGATCGGATCTTGCATGCTCATCTGTCTTTACTCCCGTGATTCAATTGGTGACAATTACCAGCTAGCCTTTTTCAAGCCTGGTACTTCACCGCGCATAGCGGCTTCACGTAACTTGATACGGCTCAACCCGAACTTGCCCACATAACCATGTGGACGACCTGTTTGACGGCAGCGGTTACGCTGACGAGACGGGCTGGAATCACGCGGCAGAGTCTGCAGCTTAAGAACAGCGTTCCAACGATCTTCGTCGGAAGCGTTCACATCAGAGATGATCGCTTTCAGTTCAGCGCGTTTCGCGAAGTATTTATCAGCTAAAGCTACGCGTTTTACTTCGCGTGCTTTCATTGATTGCTTAGCCATTCAGTAACCCTACCTTACTTGCGGAACGGGAAGTCAAAGGCAGCCAGCAGAGCACGGCCTTCTTCGTCAGATTTCGCAGTAGTGGTAATGGTAATATCCAAACCACGAACGCGGTCGACTTTATCGTAGTCGATTTCTGGGAAGATGATCTGCTCACGGACACCCATGCTGTAGTTACCACGACCGTCGAAAGACTTAGCGGACAGGCCACGGAAGTCACGGATACGCGGTACAGCAATAGTGATCAGGCGCTCAAAGAACTCCCACATGCGTTCGCCACGCAGAGTTACTTTACAGCCGATCGGATAGCCCTGACGGATTTTGAAGCCTGCAACAGATTTGCGTGCTTTGGTGATCAACGGTTTTTGACCGGAGATTGCTGCCAGGTCAGCTGCTGCGTTATCCAGCAGTTTCTTGTCAGCGATCGCTTCACCAACACCCATGTTCAGGGTGATCTTCTCGACCCGAGGGACTTGCATGACAGAATTGTAGTTAAACTCAGTCATGAGTTTATTAACTACTTCGTCTTTGTAGTAATCATGCAGTTTCGCCATCGTACTACTCCAAATTACTTGATAGTTTCGCTGTTAGATTTGAAGAAACGGACTTTTTTACCGTCTTCGAATCTAAAGCCTACACGGTCAGCCTTACCGGTTGCCGCATTGAAGATTGCAATGTTGGAAACCTGAATAGCGGCTTCTTTTTCAACGATGCCACCCGGTTGGTTCAGAGCCGGAACCGGCTTCTGGTGTTTCTTAACCAGGTTGATACCTTCAACAATGACCTTGCCGGAAGACAGGACATTCTTAACTTTACCGCGTTTACCTTTATCTTTACCGGTTAACACGATAACTTCGTCATCACGACGGATTTTCGCTGCCATGATTCGCTCCTTAGAGTACTTCTGGTGCCAGAGAGATAATTTTCATGAACTTCTCGGTACGAAGCTCACGAGTTACCGGCCCAAAAATACGCGTACCGATAGGCTGCTCGCTGTTATTGTTCAGAATAACGCATGCATTACCATCGAAGCGAATGACAGAACCGTCCGGGCGACGAACACCCTTCTTGGTGCGCACCACTACCGCCTTCAGCACATCACCTTTTTTGACCTTACCACGCGGAATTGCTTCTTTGATGGTGATCTTGATGATGTCGCCTACGCCTGCGTAGCGACGGTGCGAGCCACCCAGAACCTTGATACACATTACGCGACGTGCACCGGAGTTGTCGGCGACGTTCAGCATAGTCTGTTCTTGGATCATTTTAGTGCTCCGCTAATGTCAACTACTACTGAGACCCGAAAATCAGGTCGTTAAAAAAGCCCCATATCGGGGGCGCGGCATTATAACACCGCTTCAACGATATGGGTAGAAAAAATAAACGGCCCATCGCTGAGCCGTTTATTCGTTGAGAATGGGTACTGTATTACAGAACCGCTTTCTCTACAACGCGAACCAGCGTCCAGGACTTAGTCTTGGACAGTGGGCGGCATTCGCGGATTTCAACCACGTCACCGGTACCACATTCGTTGTTCTCGTCATGTACGTGCAGTTTGGTCGTACGCTTGATGAATTTACCGTAGATCGGGTGTTTCACAAAACGTTCGATAGCAACAACAATGGATTTCTCCATTTTGTCGCTAACAACGCGACCTTGCAGAGTACGGATTTTATCGGTCATTACGCACCCGCCTTCTCAGTCAGTAAAGTCTTAACGCGTGCGACATCACGACGCACTTGCTTCAACAGGTGAGACTGTTGCAGCTGGCCACTTGCAGCCTGCATACGCAGGTTGAACTGCTCACGCAGCAGGTTCAGCAGCTCGGTGTTCAGCTCTTCAACACTCTTCTCACGCAGCTCTTTTGCTTTCATTACATCACCGTCTTAGTTACAAAGGTGGTTTTAATCGGCAGTTTCGCTGCTGCCAGCTTGAATGCTTCACGGGCCAGCTCTTCCGGTACGCCGTCCATTTCATACAGGACTTTACCCGGCTGAATCAAGGCAACCCAATACTCCACGTTACCTTTACCTTTACCCATACGCACTGCCAGCGGCTTTTCAGTGATCGGTTTGTCCGGGAATACACGGATCCAGATCTTACCTTGACGCTTAACTGCACGGGTCATAGCACGACGTGCTGCTTCGATCTGACGGGCAGTCAGACGACCACGGCCAACAGCTTTCAGACCGAAGCTGCCGAAGCTAACATCCGTACCCTGCGCCAGACCGCGGTTACGGCCTTTGTGCATTTTACGGAATTTTGTACGCTTTGGTTGTAACATCAGCGACGCTCCTTATTTACGGCCTTTACGCTGCTGCTTTTTCGGTTGAGCAGCCGGTTTTTCCGGTTGTTCAACAGCAGCCATACCACCCAGGATCTCGCCTTTGAAGATCCACACTTTAACGCCGATTACACCGTAAGTGGTGTGCGCTTCAGAGGTGTTGTAGTCGATGTCAGCACGCAGAGTGTGCAGCGGTACGCGACCTTCACGGTACCATTCGGTACGAGCGATTTCCGCGCCGCCCAGACGGCCGCTAACTTCAACTTTAATACCTTTAGCGCCCAGACGCATTGCGTTCTGTACAGCACGCTTCATAGCACGACGGAACATAACGCGACGTTCCAGCTGAGAAGTGATGCTGTCAGCAACCAATTTTGCGTCCAGTTCAGGCTTACGAACTTCGGCGATATTGATCTGTGCAGGAACGCCAGCGATATCCGCTACGACCTTACGCAGTTTTTCTACGTCTTCGCCTTTCTTACCGATAACGATACCCGGACGAGCAGTGTGAATAGTCACACGGATGCTCTTAGCCGGACGCTCGATAACGATACGAGATACGGACGCTTTAGCCAGTTCCTTCGTCAGGTACTGACGTACTTTAAAATCGCTGTCCAGGTTGTCAGCGAATTCTTTGGTGTTCGCAAACCAGGTAGAGTTCCATGGTTTTACAATACCCAGGCGAATACCATTAGGATGTACTTTCTGACCCATTGCTAGTCTCCAGAGTCTCAGCGATCGGACACAACCACAGTAATGTGGCTGGTGCGCTTCAGGATGCGATCTGCACGACCTTTTGCACGCGGCATAATGCGCTTCATGCTCGGGCCTTCGTCTACGAAAATTTTCGTAACTTTCAGATCGTCAATGTCAGCGCCATCGTTGTGTTCAGCGTTAGCAATGGCAGATTCCAGGACTTTCTTGACCAGTACAGCCGCTTTCTTGTTGGTGTAGGTCAAAATATCCAGAGCCTGCGACACTTTCTTACCGCGAATCAGGTCAGCAACAAGGCGAACCTTCTGAGCAGAAGAACGAGCATGGCGATGTTTAGCGATAGTTTCCATCTCTTCCTCCTACCTTATTTCTTCTTCGCTTTTTTATCAGCAGCGTGGCCGCGATAAGTACGAGTCGGTGCGAATTCACCCAGTTTGTGACCGACCATTTCATCGGTTACAAATACCGGAACGTGCTGACGACCATTATGGACAGCGATGGTCAAACCGATCATGTTAGGAAAGATCGTTGAACGACGGGACCAAGTGCGCAGGGGCTTCTTGTCTCCGCTTTCCACCGCTTTCTCTACCTTCTTCAGCAAGTGCAGGTCAATAAAAGGACCTTTCTTGAGAGAACGTGGCATGGCTTATCCTCTAAAATTATTTGCTACGGCGACGTACGATGAATTTATCAGTACGCTTGTTGCTGCGGGTCTTCTTACCTTTGGTCTGAACGCCCCACGGAGTTACCGGGTGCTTACCAAAGTTACGACCTTCACCACCACCATGTGGGTGGTCTACTGGGTTCATCGCGGTACCGCGAACGGTCGGACGAACACCACGCCAGCGTGCAGCACCTGCTTTACCCAGAACGCGCAGCATATGCTCAGCATTGCCAACTTCGCCCAGAGTTGCACGGCAGTCTGCTTCGACTTTACGCATTTCACCAGAACGCAGACGCAGGGTGACATAAGCACCATCGCGCGCAACGATCTGAACGTAAGTACCAGCGGAACGTGCCAGCTGACCGCCTTTACCTGGTTTCATTTCTACGTTATGAACGGTAGAACCAACCGGGATGTTGCGCATCGGCAGGGTGTTGCCTGGTTTGATTGCAGCATCAACGCCAGATTGAATCTGGTCGCCAGCTTTCAGGCCTTTAGGGGCCAGGATGTAACGGCGCTCACCGTCTTTGTACAGAACCAGCGCGATGTTCGCGGAACGGTTCGGATCGTACTCAAGACGTTCAACAACTGCCGGGATACCATCTTTGTTGCGTTTGAAGTCAACAATACGGTATGCCTGCTTGTGGCCACCACCGATATGACGAGTGGTGATACGGCCATTGTTGTTACGACCACCGGATTTGCTGTTTTTTTCCAGCAACGGAGCAAAAGGTTTGCCCTTGTGCAGCTCAGGGTTAACCACTTTAACTACGTGGCGACGACCCGGAGATGTCGGTTTACATTTAACAACTGCCATTGTATTACTCCTCCGACTTACTCAGCGCCGCCAACGAAGTCCAGATTCTGGCCTTCTTTCAGGGTGACGTAAGCTTTTTTCCAGTCGCTACGACGACCGATACGCTGTCCGTGACGTTTAACTTTCCCTTTAACAACCAGGGTGTTAACGACTTCGACTTCGACTTCAAACAGTTTCTGCACAGCAGCTTTGATTTCTGCTTTGGTCGCGTCTTTAGCAACTTTGAGAACGATGGTGTTGGTTTTTTCCATCGCAGTAGACGCTTTTTCAGAAACGTGCGGTGCGCGCAGCACCTTCAGCAGACGTTCTTCACGAATCATGCCAGCATCTCCTCAACTTGCTTAACAGCATCAGCAGTCATTACGACTTTGTCGAAGGCGATCAGGCTAACCGGGTCGATACCAGTTGCATCGCGTACGTCAACCTTGTGCAGGTTGCGCGCAGCCAGGAACAGGTTCTCGTCCAGCTCACCGGTGATGATCAGCACATCTTCCAGAGCCATGTCTTTCAGTTTCTGAGCCAGCAGCTTAGTTTTAGGCGCTTCTACAGAGAACTTCTCGACAACGATCAGACGATCCTGACGTACCAGTTCGGACAGAATGCTTTTCAGCGCGCCGCGGTACATCTTCTTGTTAACTTTTTGACTGTGGTCCTGCGGACGTGCAGCGAAGGTCACGCCACCAGAACGCCAGATCGGGCTCTTGATAGAACCAGAACGCGCACGGCCGGTACCTTTCTGGCGCCACGGTTTTTTACCGGAACCAGTTACTTCAGCACGAGTCTTCTGAGCACGAGTGCCCTGACGAGCACCAGCTGCATAAGCAACAACAACCTGGTGAACCAGCGCTTCGTTGAAATCACGACCGAAGGTAGTTTCGGAAACAGTCAGCGCGCTCTGCGCGTCTTTCAATACTAATTCCATTGCTATCCCCTTACGCCTTCACAGCTGGTTTAACGATCAGGTCGCAACCGGTTGCACCCGGAACACCACCTTTAACCAGCAGCAGGTTGCGCTCAGCGTCAACACGTACTACGTCCAGGCTCTGAACGGTTACACGTTCGTTACCCAGCTGACCTGCCATTTTCTTGCCTTTGAACACTTTGCCCGGAGTCTGGTTCTGACCGATAGAACCCGGAACGCGGTGAGACAAGGAGTTACCGTGAGTAGCGTCCTGGGTACGGAAGTTCCAGCGCTTAACGGTACCTGCGAAACCTTTACCTTTAGAGGTGCCAGTTACGTCAACTTTTTTAACGTCAGCAAACAGTTCAACGCTAATGCTCTGACCAACGGTGTATTCTTCACCCTCTGCCAGACGGAACTCCCACAGGCCGCGGCCAGCTTCTACGCCAGCTTTAGCAAAGTGGCCAGCTTCCGGCTTGGTTACACGGTTAGCTTTTTTAGCACCAGTGGTAACCTGAACAGCGCGGTAGCCATCGTTAGCCAGATCTTTAACCTGAGTAACGCGGTTTGCTTCAACTTCGATTACGGTTACTGGGATAGAGACGCCATCTTCAGTGAAGATGCGGGTCATACCCACTTTTTTACCGACTAAACCAATCATTGTTTCAACCTCTCAATCGCTCGATGACCTGATTAACCCAGGCTGATCTGCACGTCTACACCGGCAGCCAGGTCCAGACGCATCAGAGCATCAACGGTTTTCTCGGTTGGCTCAACGATGTCAACCAGACGCTTGTGAGTGCGAATTTCGTACTGATCGCGCGCGTCTTTGTTAACGTGCGGGGAGATCAGAACGGTAAAGCGCTCTTTGCGGGTCGGCAGCGGGATCGGACCACGGACTTGCGCACCAGTGCGCTTAGCAGTCTCGACGATTTCCGCGGTTGATTGATCGATCAGACGATGATCAAACGCTTTCAGGCGGATACGGATTCTTTGGTTCTGCATGAGACCAGAGCTCCAATTATTTTATAAACGAAAATGATTACTCCTCGTGCCCATTACGATTGATGGGAGAGTGTAACCGTTCTTACGTAGCTCCCCGATTGGGAGCATTGTTAGATAACCAAATCGGCTACCTAAGGTTCAGATCGAACCTGCCGTCAACTAAGACAAGCCCGCGCATTATACGCAAATCTCAGCCTGACGCAAGTGCCGCGTAGATATTAATCATTTCGTCTGTAATGCGAGCAACTTCGCACACGCGTTGTGCCGTTTTTGTTTTGCGCATTTTCTTCGGAATACACTGCGCAACGTCATCATTCCTCCGTTGCGTGGAAAATGAGTTTCACGGATGGTGAGCGCAACGTTTAATGAGGATGACATGATGCAACCCGACCTCCCCTTCCTGATTATCTACCTCTTATTATCTGCGCTATCCGGGATATATGACGCGCGAACAGGACTCTTGCCCGATCGGTTTACCTGTCCCTTGCTCTGGAGCGGCCTGCTTTATTACCTGTGCTGTTTACCTGACCATTTGCCAGATGCGCTTTGGGGCGCCATTGCGGGTTACGGCGGGTTCGCCCTTCTCTATTGGGGATATCGACTGCTGTATCGCAAAGAAGGGCTCGGGTACGGCGATATCAAATTTCTTGCCGCGCTTGGCGCCTGGCATCGTTGGGAGTCATTACCCCTGCTGGTCTTTCTGGCCGCGCTTATTGCCAGCATTAATGTAATGGCGATGTACGTAATAAACGGGAAAGGGGCATTAAAAAACCCGCTGCCGTTCGGGCCATTTCTGGCGGCTGCGGGTTTTATCATTGGCTGGAAAACACTGCTGTCGGGGAGTTAATCGTCCACTTTAATCTGCGATTGCAGGTAATTCTGTAGACCAATTTTTGCAATCAGATCCAGCTCCGTCTCAAGCCAGTCGATATGCCCTTCTTCATCTGTCAGGATCTCAATCATCATGTCCCGGCTAACGTAATCATGAACGCTGTCGGCGTAGGCTATGGCTTCACGTAGATCCTTCGCTCCTTCCAGTTCCAGACGGAGATCTGACTGCAACATCTCTTCGACATCTTCACCAATGCCCAGCTTGCCAAGATCCTGCAAGTTTGGGATACCTTCAAGAAATAAAATACGCTCGATATATTTATCAGCGTGTTTCATTTCATCGATGGATTCATGGTATTCGACGTCATTCAGACGAGTGAGCCCCCAGTTTTTAAACATACGGGCATGGAGAAAGTACTGATTGATTGCGACAAGCTCATTTCCCAATAGTTTATTGAGATAATTTATGATTTTAACATCACCTTTCATTTTATAGTCCCTCCGCTTCCACTCTTAGAGCGTAGATGGGGCTACAAGGATGTCAAAAAAAAGAATGTGACTCAGGCGATTTCTTTAAACTCCGGCATTTGCATTAACTCATCCTGCATCACTTCACGCGCCGCCCGGACGCACTTACCGCATTGATTTCCAACAGGAATAAACTTACGTAATTGTTGGAAAGATTGAGGGTGAAACTGACGAACAGCCTGACGAATTTTTTTATCACTTACACCATTACACAAACAAACGTACATGATCGCTCCCGTTCAATTTCTGCGCAAAGTGTAAATGAGAATAGTTATGATTACAATAGCACAAATACGTTTGTGTGCAGGGAGAGGAATAAAAAATGCGACTAAATATGACACTCTTTATATAGCAGGTAGATATGACAGACAGCAAAAAGGGCGCCGAAGCGCCCTTTTTAAGTGCAGAACTAATTATTAAATAATTAGCTCATTACTTTAGCAACAACGCCCGCGCCAACGGTACGGCCGCCTTCACGGATTGCGAAACGCAGACCGTCGTCCATCGCGATCGGGTGGATCAGGGTAACAACCATTTTGATGTTGTCGCCCGGCATTACCATCTCTACGCCTTCCGGCAGTTCGATGGTGCCAGTCACGTCAGTTGTACGGAAGTAGAACTGCGGACGGTAGCCTTTGAAGAACGGAGTATGACGGCCGCCTTCGTCTTTGGACAGGATATAAACTTCAGATTCGAACTTGGTGTGCGGCTTGATGGAACCCGGCTTAGCCAGTACCTGACCACGTTCGATTTCTTCACGTTTGATACCACGCAGCAGAACACCTACGTTCTCACCAGCACGGCCTTCGTCCAGCAGTTTGCGGAACATTTCAACGCCAGTACAGGTAGACTTCGCAGTCTCTTTGATACCAACGATTTCAACTTCTTCGCCCACTTTGATGATACCGCGCTCTACACGACCGGTAACAACGGTACCACGACCGGAGATGGAGAATACGTCTTCGATCGGCAGCAGGAACGGCTTGTCAATCGCACGCTCTGGTTCCGGGATGTAAGAATCCAGGTAGCCAGCCAGTTCGATGATTTTCGCTTCCCACTCTGCGTCGCCTTCCAGCGCTTTCAGAGCAGAACCACGAACGATCGGCGTGTCGTCGCCCGGGAAATCGTACTGAGACAGCAGTTCACGCACTTCCATCTCAACCAGTTCCAGCAGCTCTTCGTCATCAACCATGTCGCATTTGTTCAGGAACACGATGATGTACGGAACGCCTACCTGACGACCCAGCAGGATGTGCTCACGGGTCTGCGGCATCGGGCCGTCAGTCGCAGCAACAACCAGGATCGCGCCGTCCATCTGCGCAGCACCGGTGATCATGTTTTTAACATAGTCGGCGTGGCCCGGGCAGTCTACGTGCGCGTAGTGGCGAGTCGGGGTGTCGTATTCAACGTGAGAAGTGTTGATGGTGATACCACGAGCTTTTTCTTCCGGCGCGTTATCGATCTGGTCGAATGC
>NZ_JAOWGB010000018.1:33716-35071 GCF_030333365.1 Citrobacter sp. CK195 | reverse complement strand
AAATCGTACCCCAAACCGACACAGGTGGTCAGGTAGAGAATACCAAGGCGCTTGAGAGAACTCGGGTGAAGGAACTAGGCAAAATGGTGCCGTAACTTCGGGAGAAGGCACGCTGATATGTAGGTGAAGTGGTTTACCCATGGAGCTGAAATCAGTCGAAGATACCAGCTGGCTGCAACTGTTTATTAAAAACACAGCACTGTGCAAACACGAAAGTGGACGTATACGGTGTGACGCCTGCCCGGTGCCGGAAGGTTAATTGATGGGGTTATCCCTCGGGAGAAGCTCTTGATCGAAGCCCCGGTAAACGGCGGCCGTAACTATAACGGTCCTAAGGTAGCGAAATTCCTTGTCGGGTAAGTTCCGACCTGCACGAATGGCGTAATGATGGCCAGGCTGTCTCCACCCGAGACTCAGTGAAATTGAACTCGCTGTGAAGATGCAGTGTACCCGCGGCAAGACGGAAAGACCCCGTGAACCTTTACTATAGCTTGACACTGAACACTGGTCCTTGATGTGTAGGATAGGTGGGAGGCTTTGAAGTGTGGACGCCAGTCTGCATGGAGCCGCCCTTGAAATACCACCCTTTAATGGCTGGTGTTCTAACGTGGGCCCGTAATCCGGGTTGCGGACAGTGTCTGGTGGGTAGTTTGACTGGGGCGGTCTCCTCCTAAAGAGTAACGGAGGAGCACGAAGGTCAGCTAATCCTGGTCGGACATCAGGAGGTTAGTGCAATGGCATAAGCTGGCTTGACTGCGAGCGTGACGGCGCGAGCAGGTGCGAAAGCAGGTCATAGTGATCCGGTGGTTCTGAATGGAAGGGCCATCGCTCAACGGATAAAAGGTACTCCGGGGATAACAGGCTGATACCGCCCAAGAGTTCATATCGACGGCGGTGTTTGGCACCTCGATGTCGGCTCATCACATCCTGGGGCTGAAGTAGGTCCCAAGGGTATGGCTGTTCGCCATTTAAAGTGGTACGCGAGCTGGGTTTAGAACGTCGTGAGACAGTTCGGTCCCTATCTGCCGTGGGCGCTGGAGAACTGAGGGGGGCTGCTCCTAGTACGAGAGGACCGGAGTGGACGCATCACTGGTGTTCGGGTTGTCATGCCAATGGCACTGCCCGGTAGCTAAATGCGGAAGAGATAAGTGCTGAAAGCATCTAAGCACGAAACTTGCCCCGAGATGAGTTCTCCCTGACTCCTTGAGAGTCCTGAAGGAACGTTGAAGACGACGACGTTGATAGGCCGGGTGTGTAAGCGCAGCGATGCGTTGAGCTAACCGGTACTAATGAACCGTGAGGCTTAACCTTACAACGCCGAAGATGTTTTGGCGGACTGAGAGACGATTTTCAGC
>NZ_JAOWGB010000018.1:0-33711 GCF_030333365.1 Citrobacter sp. CK195 | reverse complement strand
TACAGATTAGAGTTTAATGCGAGAGGCATTAGACGAACAGAATTTGCCTGGCGGCCGTAGCGCGGTGGTCCCACCTGACCCCATGCCGAACTCAGAAGTGAAACGCCGTAGCGCCGATGGTAGTGTGGGGTCTCCCCATGCGAGAGTAGGGAACTGCCAGGCATTAATTAAAGTGAAGAGGCCATCCTGAGGGATGGCCTTTTTGCGTTCATGCGTCCGGGTGCAGCCGGATGTCGGCTGCGCCTTATCCGGTCTACAGACTGTGTGCAAAATACCCGGGATGTTTTTGTAGGCCGGATAAGGTGTTCACACCGCCATCCGGCATATATGCGCTGTTCTGCCGGATGACTATTCCCTCCGTATATTCCTAAATCGTTTTCCTGCTAACTAAAATATCGATCTCTGTCACAAAATAAATAATAACAATTATATAACATTTCATTCACTAAAAAAGACAGTGAAAAGTACCGACGAGCTCGGGTGGATCTTTGGCGGGAGTATATTTCTAATGACTGAAAGCAGTGTAACTGTAAACGGGTCGCTGGCAAGCAGCGACACCCGTCGTCGCGTATGGGCAATTGTGGGGGCATCATCAGGGAATCTGGTCGAGTGGTTTGATTTCTATGTCTATTCCTTCTGCTCTCTCTACTTTGCGCACATCTTTTTTCCTTCGGGAAATACCACCACTCAGCTTTTACAGACCGCCGGGGTTTTCGCCGCAGGCTTCCTGATGCGTCCCATTGGCGGCTGGCTTTTTGGTCGGATTGCCGATAAGCATGGTCGTAAGAAATCAATGCTTCTCTCTGTTTGCATGATGTGTATGGGCTCGTTAGTCATTGCCTGCCTGCCGGGGTATGCCACGATCGGCACCTGGGCTCCGGCTCTTCTGCTGTTGGCTCGTCTGTTTCAGGGGCTGTCTGTTGGAGGAGAATACGGAACCAGTGCGACCTATATGAGTGAGGTAGCTGTTGAAGGCCGCAAAGGTTTTTACGCATCGTTCCAGTATGTCACTCTGATCGGTGGTCAGTTACTGGCACTGCTGGTTGTGGTTATCTTGCAGCAAACGCTGGAGGAATCTTCCCTCAGAGAATGGGGATGGCGTATTCCTTTTGCATTGGGCGCCGTACTGGCCGTTGTCGCGCTTTGGTTGCGTCGACAGTTGGATGAAACCTCAAAACAAGAAACCCGCGCGCTGAAAGAGGCTGGATCGCTCAAAGGACTATGGCGTAACCGTAAAGCGTTTATCATGGTACTGGGATTTACCGCTGCGGGTTCGCTGTGTTTCTATACCTTCACAACCTATATGCAGAAGTATCTGGTGAATACCGCCGGTATGCATGCCAATGTCGCCAGCGGAATCATGACGGCGGCGCTGTTTGTCTACATGCTAATTCAACCCCTGTTTGGCGCTCTTTCAGATAAAATCGGCCGACGGACATCAATGCTCTGCTTTGGCGCTCTGGCTGCGCTATTTACCGTACCTATTCTGTCAGCATTACAGAATGTCACTTCACCTTACGCAGCCTTTGGGTTGGTGATGTGCGCCCTGTTGATCGTGAGTTTCTACACCTCAATCAGTGGGATCCTGAAGGCGGAAATGTTTCCTGCCCAGGTGCGGGCATTGGGGGTAGGGCTTTCCTATGCGGTGGCGAATGCGCTGTTCGGCGGCTCTGCGGAATATGTTGCGCTGTCTCTGAAGTCCGTTGGTATGGAGACATCATTCTTCTGGTATGTGACCATTATGGCTATCGTGGCATTTCTGGTGTCGCTGATGCTGCACCGCAAGGGAAAAGGGTTACGTCTCTAGTTCCGCGCCATTTGCCAGACGGCGTAACCTGTGGTTGCGCCTGCAACATCCCAGGCGAAGTCTTTCCAGCTCCAGCCGCTCCCTCCGGGGCGGCTGTCCCACATCTCTTTTGACGCACCGAGACTAATGGAGAACAGCAGCCCAACGGTTGCACTGCGATCGCGGCTCATTCCCTGATGCCGGGCATACTCATTCCCGGCGGCGGAAAGCATGGCTGATGCAATGAAGTGTTGCGCTTTATCCTGCCCGCTCCAGCTGTCATTAGACATATGGCTACAGCCTGAGAGCAACAACATGCCAAAAAGTATAAGGAAACGCACCGTGACCCTCACAGGAAAAACCCCGTCGCAGGGACGGGGCTTTTTGATTTACAGAATACGGCTGATTAATCTGTCGATTCGAATACGACGGAGTCTGCGGATGAGTTTACGGACTTTAACCGGATAGTCAGCGATGCTTTGTAGATCGCGGTAATGCTTAACAACCGTGGTGTGAGTGCGGATAAGCTCCAGCTCTTTCTCTCTCTGGGGAGCAAGTTCCTGTTTTGGATCGTGAATCAGAATTGCGTTTTCCAGATCCAGACGCCATGCTCGCGGGTTAAGGTTGTTCCCGGTGAGCAGCATCCACTTATCATCAACCCACATTCCTTTCAGGTGATAAGTATTGTCGTCATCTTTCCACAAACGCACTACGAGCTGATCGGTGTTGACGTAATACTGCAAGCGGCTGAGGAAGCGACGCAGGTTAATCTCGTAGAGATAGGGAAGCGCGCCGATGATTTTAAACGGTTCATCCTCAGGGATATAAAAGTCGTTGGCGGTTTTATCACCCACGATAATCTCAACCTTTTTCCCTTCGCGCAGCAGTTGGATGATGTTGCGAACCAGCAGCGCAGGCAAGTTGAAATAAGGTGTGCAAATTGTGAGCTTATGCTCTGCACAGGGCATAAGATGGAAAATGGTCTTGTTCAGCAGGCTCGATTTTCCCAGCCCAACCAGTGGCGTAACGGAAAGTTGCTCGTTGTCGGCATCGCCCTGGAAATGGTATGACGCATCGCGCAATTCCTGGCGATACAAACGAATGTCGTTTTTAATCTCCGGGCTTTTCGGACGCTGGGCACTGTCCAGGCGATTTACGCCGCGACCGTTAAGCAGATTCTGCGTGACCCACTCATACATGATGTCGGCCATCTTTGCATTACGAATCAACTGGTAACGATCATAACGATATTTATCATGCTGATGCAGATAGACGTCGTTCAGGCTGGCGCCGCTGTAAAGGACGCTATCATCAATGATAAAGCCTTTAAAATGCAGTACGCCAAGCGCTTCACGCGTGTTAATCGGCACGCCGTAGACAGGAATATCGATGCCTGGGTTTTCTTGCGCCATTCGGCAATACCAGTCAGCGTTGGTATTAGACGCGGCTGCGCCAATACGTCCACGCTGAGCGCGGTGCCAGTCGACAAGTACCCGAACATCCAGCTCAGGACGCTGCCGTTTAGCCTCATAGAGCGCGTCGAGTATGCCCTTGCCGCCGTCATCCTGTTCAAGATACAGGGCAATAATGCAAATACGCTGCGTCGCGCTGGCTATCTTCTCCAGCAGAGTCTCCCTGAAATTAGCGGGAGCATAAAAGAAATCTACATCATCAACTGGCTGAGAGATCTTAGGTAGTTGGGCAAGGTGTTGTTGATGTTTATTACGCTTAAATTTTGACAACATCACAGTGCATTTCTTCTCTGTTCATTGAAGGGTCCTCTGTGCTATGCAGACGACATAAGCGAGCAATGATAACACCAGTACCCGTTAAAGTGGTCAACATTTCCAGTACCTTACTCACGATTCCTCGTATTGGGCCAGATTCAGCGTCAGCCCAACAATCCCCTCTTCGAGCTGGATATCAACATCAAACCCGAGCTTTCGGGCCAGTGCCACCATGCCGCGATTGTTTGGCATCGTAATGCCATTCAGACGTCTCAGTCCGTGATCTCGGGTATAAGCAATCAATTTTTCCATTAATCGCCGGCCTAATCCTAACCCTTTGAGATCTGAGCGAACCAGCACGGCAAATTCCGCATCAAGGTTATCCGGGTCGGAGATCGCGCGCGTTACCCCGAGGATCTCTTCAGTTTGATCAATACGGCGCACGGCAACAAATGCCATTTCCCGATCGTAGTCGATCTGCGTCATGTTGGCTAAATCTTCATGAGTAAATTCATTGATCTCGCTAAAATAACGGTAATACAAATCCTCTTTTGTCACCTGAGAAATGAACTGCTGTAGATAAGGCTCATCTTCCGGCAGGATAGGGCGAAACAGGCAACGTTCGCCGTTTTTCATCTCAACCCACTCTTCAAGCTGCTGCGGATAGGGGCGAATAGCGAGTCGGCTCTCGTTGTCGCCATCATAAGGGGCGATATCCAGCGTGACGTCCAGCGCAGTAAACTCGCCAGCAGAAGCCAGCAGGGGATGGATATCCAGACGCTGAATTTCCGGGCAATCGACAATCAGGTTCGAGACCTGTACCAGCAGCTGGCTTAACCCTGTGATATCCAGCGGGCGTAGCGCGCTCCGGCCACGAATTTTTTTACTTTTGATTCCCTGAATAACCAAATAGCGCGCCAGATTCATGTTTAACGGCGGCAGCGCGACGACGGCCTGCTCTTCGGGTCGCCACTCTACGCCGCCTTCGCCAAGCATAATCAGCGGCCCAAAGACCGGGTCGTGTTCGACGACGACGCGAAGTTCCTGCGCGCCGGCACGGTTCGCCATACTCTGGACTAACAGACCGTGAATGCGCGCCTGAGGCCAGGCCATTTTTACACGATCGAAAATGGCATTCGCGGCTTGCTGAACTTCCGTTGCCGTGCGCAGATAGAGCATTACCCCCTGAACTTCCGATTTATGCGGAATATCCGGCGAACGCAGTTTTAACGCTACCGGGTAGCCAATTTGCTCGGCGATATGCACTGCTTCCGCGCTGTCGCCAGCAATCCAGGTAGGAAGCGTGTGTAACCCATACGCCTGCAAGATAGGCTGAACTTCATGGGTATCCAGCGACGTTGCACCCTCTGCAATCGCCTGCTGTAACAGGTTATGCGCTTGAGCCGTGTCTGAGGTCAGGTTGCCCGGCAACACCGGGGTTTCCCGTAATTGCTTCTGGTTACGCCGGTATTCCACCATGTGCATAAAGGCAGTGATGGTGCCTTCCGGTGTTCGATAGGTAGGTAATCCCGCTTCACTGAACATTTTGCGGGCTTCCTGAGAGGAAAACTCGCCGCACCAGTTGGTGAGTAAGGTGACGAATTTCCCTCTGGGATGATGTTTTACCGCTTCAATGAGCGCGTGTGCGCTCTCGGTACCTGGTGCGGCGGCGCTGGGTGAGTGGATCACCATCAGCGCATCAAAATCCTGGCTGGCGAGTAAGATATTCAGCGTTTTGACGTAGTGTTCACAGCTGGCATCATCACGCAAATCCAGCGGGTTGGCGATATCGACGTGAGCAGGTAGTGCTTCGCTTAGCTTAAGTCGGGTCTCTTCGCTCAGGGTGGCGAGCTTGCCGTTGCGCGACCACAGCTCATCCAGCGCCAGCGCGGCGGGCGCAGCGCCATTGCTGATGATCATCAACCTGTCGCCACGTAATGGCCGCATATGGCTCAGCGTTTCGACCGCCGAAAAGAGTTCGTGAGTATCCTGCACGCGTAAAAGCCCCGCACGCTGGATGGCGGCATCCCATGCCGGGTCCATGCCGACACTGGTATTTAACAAACGTTGCGCCGCTGGGCTGCGACCGCTTTTAATCACCAGAATGGGTTTATTTCGCGATGCGCTACGGGCGGCGGAGACAAAGCGTCGCGCGTCGCTCAGATGTTCGAGATAGAGCAAAATGGCGCTGGTTTTACTGTCGCGCGCCAGATAATCCAGCAATTCATCAACATCAATGTCCAGACTGTCGCCAAGCGCGATAAAATAAGAAAAGCCCATCTCCCGCTGTTGCGCCCAGTCGAGAATCGTATTGGAGACGGCGGCGGATTGCGAAATAAACGCGAGTTTTCCACGCTTGATCGGAACCGGAGAGAAACTGGCGTTAAGCCCTTGCCAGGGGGCGAGTAAACCCAGGCTATTTGGGCCGAGTAGTCGCATTTTATAGCGTTGGGCACATGCCAGAAGTTCAGCGTGCTGCGCTGCGGGCGCCGACAAAATAATGCAGGTTTTACAGCCTTTTTCCCCCAGCGCCTCCAGCAACGCGATATTACGGCTGGCGTTGGTGCACAGAACGGCGAGATCCGGTGTAAAAGGCAAACTGGCGACGTCGGGCCAGGCCAGGACGCCTAAGACGGCTTTCCATGCGGGCGTTACAGGTAATACCGGGCCATTAAAGCCTCCAGCCAGCAGGTTACGCATCATCAGGTAACCTGCGCGATTGGGCTTCATCGACGCCCCTAGCACCGCTATCGATTTTGGTCGCAGTAGTGCTTCCAGTCCTCTCTGACTCATGCCGGTCTCCCTTACGCAGAAGTGACCGAATGATTTTAAACGCTTTCTGCTGTTTCTGTTGTGACGCTTCCCTGATGTTGCGTTTTTCCTGCCAGATAGCGCGTTTTAAAGCGTGAGAAGTGATCGCCTAAATGGGTTGCCGCGGCCGTGTCGCCCGCCAGATCCAGCAGCGCTATTGCCACTTCGGCAGTGCAATACTGCCCTTCGGCATGAACTTCTCGCAGGTGATAGGCGGAAAGACGCGATAAATCAACGGAAATAACCGGCAGGTTATCGAGATAAGGGCTTTTACGGAACATTTTGCGCGCTTCCGGCCAGGTGCCGTCGAGCATGATAAACAGCGGCGGTTTTCCGGCTGGTGGCGTGAAAATGACCTCGCGTTCTTCCCCGGCATAGGAGGCGGGGAATACGACCATCGGCTGATAATCCGGGTTGTTAACCAGATCGAGCAGCGCCTGCGGCGGTTCGGTACGCGACCATTGAAAGGCTGTTGTTTCCGGCAGAATATCGGCAATCAGACGCCCCGTATTGCTGGGTTTCATTGGCTCGGTATCAAACATCACCAGACAAAAACGGCTTGTCGCCTGAGAAGGTGAGAGGGTATCGCACAGGCAGAGTTTCAACGGGAGCAGACAGCGCTGACAGCGACGAATGCGGTTTCCTCTGGCAAGAAAAGGACGCGTGGCGCGTGTGAGGCGTTCGGCGCGTAACTGGAGAACAGCGTTATCAGTCATGGAAGAATACAGTGAAAAACGCTATTGTCGCAGAGGTGAAAACGGGGCACAAGATGCGCCCCGTGGAGATTACAGCGATTCGTTCAGCCAGCTGTCGAATGGTGCTTTAGGAACTGCGCCATTTAACATGTCGATGACTTCGCCGTTCTTAAAGATCATGATGGTCGGGATGCTGCGGATACCGAAACGGGCGCTGAGTTCACGTTCCGCTTCTGTGTTAACTTTCACAAAACGCACCTTACCGCTGCGCTCTTCCGCGACATCTTCAAAAATCGGGGCAAAGTTACGGCATGGGCCGCACCACGGCGCCCAGAAATCGACCACCACAGGGAGATCGTCTTTCAGCAGCTTATCCAGCGTTTCACCGGTCGCATTAATCACCTCTCCATCGAACAGGTCGTGACCACAGCGTCCACATTTTGCCGCATCCTGAATACGATCATCGGGAATGCGGTTGATTGCCTGGCAGCTGGTACAAACGGTATTCATAACTAACCTCTGGATGAGTAGGGTAGACTTTTCCGGCAATTACGCCGATATGTTTCCAATATGTTACATATTATCGATGAGACTGTTTTAAACAACAATGTGTTTTATTCAATGAGTACAATAGTCATTAGCTTTTAAATGAAATAATGGCTAACCGGGTGCACATCGGGTAATCTTCGCGCTTCGCGCAGCGCTGGTGGAGAAAAGCATGAACGATGAATTAAAGAACAAAAGCGGCAAGGTCAAAGTGATGTATGTCCGCAGTGATGATGACTCTGATAAACGCACCCATAACCCGCGTACCGGGAAAGGGGGAGGTCGTCCAGGAAAGTCTCGTACTGACGGTGGCCGTCGCCCCGCCCGCGATGCTCGTGATGAAAGAAGCGGTCAGATTCGCGATCGTAAGCGTGAAGACTCACCGTGGCGTACCGTTTCCCGTGCGCCAGGCGATGAAACGCCTGAGAAAGCCGATCACGGTGGAATCAGCGGTAAAAGTTTTATCGACCCTGAAGTTTTACGTCGCCAGCGTGCGGAAGAGACCCGTGTCTACGGCGAAAACGCCTGTCAAGCCCTGTTCCAGAGTCGCCCGGATGCGATTGTCCGCGCATGGTTCATTCAGAGCGTGACCCCTCGCTTTAAAGAAGCGTTACGCTGGATGGCGGCTAACCGCAAAGCGTACCATGTTGTGGATGAAGCTGAACTGGCGAAAGCCTCTGGAACTGAGCACCACGGCGGCGTTTGTTTCCTGATTAAAAAGCGTAACGGTACGACCGTTAAGCAGTGGGTAAGCCAGGCGGACGCGCAGGATTGCGTGCTGGCGCTGGAAGATGTGGCTAACCCGCACAACCTTGGCGGCATGATGCGTAGCTGTGCGCACTTTGGCGTAAAAGGCGTGGTGGTACAGGACGCGGCGCTTCTTGAATCCGGTGCGGCGATCCGTACGGCAGAAGGCGGCGCGGAGCATGTTCAGCCGATCACGGGCGACAGCATTGTGGATGTGCTGGATGATTTCCGTCAGGCGGGTTATACGATCGTCACCACGTCCAGCGATCAGGGCAAACCGTTGTTTAGTACGGCGCTGCCAGCGAGAATGGTGCTGGTGTTAGGGCGTGAGCTGGAGTCCCTGCCGGAAGCAGCGCGTGAACCTGGCGATCTGTGCGTGAAAATTGATGGCACCGGAAATGTTGAAAACCTCAACGTCTCTGTCGCAACCGGCGTATTGCTGGGCGAATGGTGGCGTCAGAATAAAGCATAATCAGGTGTAAGTGCCTGATGGTGCTGCGCTTATCAGGCCTACGGCAATGATTTGTAGGCCGGGTACTCGGCGTAAGTGCCTGATGGCGCTGCGCTTATCAGGCCTACGGCAATGATTCGTAGGCCGGGTACTCGGCGTAAACGCCTGATGGCGCTGCGCTTATCCGGGCCTACGGTAATGATTCGTAGGCCGGGTAAGGCGAAGCCGCCACCCGGCGCAAAGCAAAAACTTATTCGCTCTCTGCCGGTAATACCGGCATCCAGTCAATCGGCTTCTCGCCGTGCTGCTCCAGCCATTGATTCGCCAATACAAAATGGTTACAGCCAAAGAATCCCCGATGTGCCGACAACGGCGACGGATGCGGCGCTCTCAACACGTAATGGCGCTGGCGATCGATAATCGCCCCTTTCTTTTGTGCGTGCGAACCCCAGAGTAAAAAGACGACCCCTTCACGATGTTCGTTAACAAGGCTGATCACTTTGTCTGTAAAGGTTTCCCATCCCAGACTGGCGTGAGAATGCGCCTGGCCTGCGCGGACGGTCAGCACGGTATTTAATAACAATACCCCCTGACGCGCCCAGCTCTCCAGATACCCATGAGCAGGGCGGGTAAAGCCCGGTATGGACGTTTCCAGTTCTTTATACATGTTCAGCAGAGAAGGCGGTGTGGCAATACCCGGACGAACAGAAAACGCCAGACCATGCGCCTGCCCAGGGCCGTGATAAGGGTCTTGCCCCAGAATCACCACTTTGACATCACCGAGTTCAGTGAAGCGAAACGCGTTAAATACATCCTTCTGTGGAGGATAGACTGTCATTCCTGACTGACGTTCGCCCGCAACGGTATGGAGTGTGTTAACAAAATAGGGCTGCTGCTTCTCATCTGCCAGCACATCGTGCCAGGTTAAATCGGTGGCCATCTCGCTCTCCTGCGAATTTTTCAATTTGCATAGCTTAACTGCTTCTTTCTATGGTGCAAAATCGCGTGTGTCACAAACCCGGCTACCCCTTAAAGATAGTTGAAAATTTATGTAAAAAGTTTATGTGTGGACGTGGCGTAAGTTGATGTAAAACAATAAATTCCATGCAACACCCTCTTTGTGGTGTGGTTTTTATTGATTTAAATCAAAGAATCAAGGGTGTGTGAGGGGTATATATACACTCAAGCAACAATGGTTTTACCAATTGGCCGCGAACAGGCCGATCATAATCAAACACTTTTGCCGGGGAGGCATCACATGATTACAGGTATCCAGATTACTAAAGCCGCTAACGACGACCTGCTGAATTCTTTCTGGTTGCTGGACAGCGAAAAAGGCGAAGCACGTTGCATCGCGGCGAAAGCCGGTTTTGCCGAAGATGAAGTGGTTGCAGTGAACAAACTGGGTGAAATCGAATACCGTGAAATTCCGATGGAAGTAAAACCGGAAGTTCGCGTTGAAGGCGGTCAGCACCTGAACGTTAACGTTCTGCGTCGCGAAACGCTGGAAGATGCCGTTAAGCACCCGGAAAAATATCCGCAACTGACCATCCGTGTTTCTGGCTATGCCGTGCGTTTTAACTCCCTGACGCCGGAACAGCAGCGCGACGTTATCGCTCGTACCTTTACTGAAAGCCTGTAAGGCTGACTGATAACATAAAAACGCCGGGTTAGCCCCGGCGTTTTTTTTACTCTTCGTTGGACTGCTTCTGCGCGTCCGTACCCGTACCAGCAGGCTTGCGGCGTTTACCAATGTTTTTGGTATCACGGTGACGTTTCTTCACGCGCGGCTTCTCTTTTTCTTGTTTTTTCTTCTCAGCACGTTTAGCCAGCACTTTCTTGGATGGCTTGCCGGTCAGTTTTTCGCTCGGCGCACGAGTGGTTGGACGCAATTCATCAATGACGCGCGCTTTCAGCGTCTCTTCAATATAGCGACCCACTTTTCCCAGCAGCAGATGGTCATGCGCTTCTACCAGGGAAATCGCCGTTCCTTTACGTCCTGCACGTCCGGTACGGCCGATACGGTGCAGATAGGTATCGCTGCTGCGTGGCATATCGAAGTTAAAAACATGGCTTACATCAGGGATATCAATCCCGCGAGCGGCGACGTCGGTCGCGATCAGCACGTTCACGCGGCCATCGGTCAGACGTTTGATCGCTTCGTTACGCTTACCCTGTACCATCTCGCCTTCGAGATAGCAGTTATTGATGCCTGCTTCGCGCAGCCAGCCTGCCAGCTCATGTACACGCTCACGTTTACGTACGAAGACGATAGAACGGGTGGCTTCAGGTTGTTTTAACAGGTGTACCAGCAAAGCGGTTTTGTGCTGAATATCATCAGCACGGTAGTACCATTGATGAATCTTTTTGCGTTCGCGGGTAGACGGGGTTGCTGAGACCTCGACCGGATCTTCCAGCAGACGTTCAGCAAAATCGTTAATTGCGCCGCCTTCCAGCGTAGCGGAGAACAGCATGGTCTGTTTGCGCCAGCGGGTTTCACCTGCGATATGCTCGATATCCTGGGCGAAGCCCATGTCCAGCATACGGTCGGCTTCATCAAGAATCAGCGTTTCAACCGCGCGGCAGTCAAAGTTTTCTTCTTTAATATATTGCAGCAGGCGACCCGTGGTGGCGACCACAATATCCTGGTTCTCGCTGAACACCTCGGCATGGTTCATATAAGCCACGCCGCCGGTGATTGTCGCAATATCCAGATGGGTGTGTTTCGCCAGTTCACGGGCGTGATCGGCAACCTGCATCGCCAGTTCGCGGGTCGGCGTAAGGATCAGAATACGCGGCGGACCGGATTTTTTACGCGGGAAGTCGAGCAGGTGCTGCAACGCTGGCAGCAGGTATGCCGCCGTTTTACCGGTGCCTGTCGGCGCAGAACCGAGTACATCACGCCCATCGAGCGCAGGCGGAATGGCGGCAGCCTGAATGGCGGTCGGGCGAGTAAAGCCTTTATCCTGGAGGGCATCCAGCAGGCTTTCATCGAGTTCAAGTTCGGAAAAAGTCGTTACAGTCATGTTCTACCTCTGTGTGGGGCGCTGATTATAGACGTTACGGCTGCAATCTTCATCTGTTTGTATGGATATCGCTTCTCAGGTATTGTTTTCACCCTACGCGATTGCCGTTTTTCCAGGAAGGTTGTTCTTTCATGTCCCAGTCTACATCCACACTTCGTCGTAATGGATTTACCTTTAAGCAGTTTTTTGTGGCGCACGATCGCTGCGCGATGAAAGTCGGTACTGATGGTATTTTATTGGGAGCATGGGCACCAGTCGCAGGCGTAACGCGGATCCTCGATATTGGTACCGGCAGCGGTCTGCTGGCACTGATGCTGGCGCAGCGTACCGACAAAAGCGTCACCATTGATGCCGTTGAACTGGACAGCGAAGCGGCGACGCAGGCGCAGGAGAATATCGCCCACTCACCGTGGCCGCAGCGGATAACGGTGCATACGGAAGATGTCCGGCAGTGGGTGCCGCGCCAGACCGCGCGCTTTGATCTTATCATCAGCAACCCGCCTTATTATGAACAAGGGGTGGAATGCGCAACGCCGCAGCGAGAGCAGGCGCGTTATACCACCACGCTCGATCACGAAGCATTACTTACCACCGCGGCTGAATGTATTACGGAAGAGGGATTTTTCTGTGTGGTGCTGCCGGAACAGACTGGCAACATCTTCACGCAGCAGGCGTTAAGCATGGGCTGGCATTTGCGTTTACGTACCGACGTAGCCGAAACGGAGTCGCGATTGCCTCATCGGGTACTGTTGGCATTTTCCCCGCGAACGGGGGAATGCTTTAGCGATCGCCTGGTGATTCGTGGGCCAGACCAGCTTTACTCTGAAGGGTACACGGCGCTGACCCAGGCGTTTTATTTGTTCATGTAAGCGTTGAGCGGCGAAAGCACCGACGGGCCGGATTCCGGCAGCAATGCGGGGTAATCCAGCGTATAGTGCAGGCCACGGCTCTCTTTACGCATCATCGCGCAACGCACAATCAGTTCCGCGACCTGCACCAGGTTGCGCAGCTCCAGCAGATTATTCGATACGCGGAAGTTAGCGTAATATTCGTCGATTTCCTGTTGCAGCATCGTAATGCGTCGCAGGGCGCGCTCCAGACGTTTGGTGGTGCGCACAATGCCGACATAGTCCCACATAAACAGACGTAGCTCATGCCAGTTATGCTGGATCACGACCAGCTCATCCGGGTTTTCAACGCGACTTTCATCCCAGGCCGGAAGCGTACTAACGCTACGGGCATACGGCATACGTCTGTCGATATCCTCTGCCGCTGACCAGCCATACACCAGACACTCCAACAGGGAATTGGACGCCATGCGATTCGCGCCGTGCAGGCCGGTATAGCTTACTTCGCCAATGGCATACAGACCGTCCACATCGGTTCGGCCAAAATCGTCGACCATCACGCCGCCGCAGGTGTAGTGGGCGGCAGGTACGACCGGAACCGGCTCTTTAGTCAGATCGATTCCCAACCCCAGCAATTTTTCATAAATCATTGGGAAGTGCTGACGCACAAATGCTTCCGGTTTATGGCTGATGTCGAGGAACATGCAGTCTGCGCCGAGACGCTTCATTTCGTGGTCAATGGCGCGAGCGACGATATCGCGCGGAGCCAGTTCGCCACGCTCATCAAAATCAGGCATAAAGCGCGTGCCGTCCGGGCGTTTGAGATGCGCCCCTTCGCCACGCAGCGCTTCCGTCAGCAGAAAGTTTCGTGCCTGAGGATGATACAGCGCGGTAGGGTGGAACTGATTAAATTCAAGATTCGCGACGCGGCACCCGGCGCGCCAGGCCATCGCGATACCGTCGCCGGAAGAGATATCCGGGTTGGTGGTGTACTGATACACTTTCGATGCCCCGCCTGTCGCCAGAACGACTGACTTCGCGTGGCATGTTTCGACCGACTCTTTATTCCGATTCCAGATCCAGGCGCCGACGACGCGGCGTGTTCCTGGCAGGCCGATTTTATCGGAGATGATCAGATCGACGGCGTTACTCCGCTCCAGTACGCGAATATTCGGATGGTTCTGTGCCTTGCTGACCAGGGTGGTTTCCACTTCTTTACCAGTGGCGTCAGCCGCATGCAGGATACGGCGATGACTATGGCCGCCTTCACGGGTCAGATGGTAGCTCTCTTCCCCGTTCGGTTGCACCTGGGTGTCAAATAATACACCCTGATCGATAAGCCACTGTACGCAAGAGCGGGCATTGCTGGCAACAAACTCCACCGCGTGGCGATCGCAAATACCGGCCCCGGCGATCAGCGTATCTTCAACATGCGAATCGATACTGTCCGTCTCGTCGAAAACGGCGGCAATACCGCCCTGAGCATAAAACGTTGAGCCTTCGCTCACCGGGCCTTTACTCAGGACTATCACCTGATGTTTTTCAGCCAGGCGCAGCGCCAGAGAGAGTCCGGCAGCACCGCTGCCAATAATCAGCACGTCACAGGAAAGTTCAGGAGTCGTAGTCATAGCGTTTGTTTAATTTACTAAACAGTGTTTGGGCAGCATAGCACCATACTGCGCGATACAGCACGTTTTATTTTTGAATGTGTTGCAATGGCTAAACATTAAAGGAAAATTCAAGGGGAAGTAAAACAAAGAAAATATTTTGCGAAGCAGGCCGTTAGCGCCAGATTATGTGATGAAATAAAGTGGCTGTTGGGTTACTCTTCAAGCGGCTAAAAGGGCATTTCTATACAGATAGTGCGTTGTTCAGACTCTGTAGACTTATAATGAGAGATAATGATCTGTCTACAACATGACAAACAAAAACAGATGCGTAACGGAACTTTACGAAAAAGAGACACTCTAAGCTGTTGCTTGCTCATAGTGCAGTTTATGGAGTGGCGTTTCGAGAGCGCGTGGAAATTTGGTTTGGGGAGACTTTACCTCGGATGAGCGAGCAGTTAACGGACCAGGTCCTGGTTGAACGGGTCCAGAAGGGAGATCAGAAAGCCTTTAACTTACTGGTAGTGCGCTACCAGCATAAAGTGGCGAGCCTGGTTTCCCGCTATGTACCGTCGGGCGATGTTCCCGATGTGGTGCAAGAGTCATTTATTAAGGCCTATCGCGCGCTGGATTCTTTCCGGGGGGATAGCGCTTTTTATACCTGGTTGTACCGTATTGCCGTCAATACGGCGAAGAATTACCTGGTTGCTCAGGGACGCAGGCCGCCTTCCAGCGATGTTGATGCGATTGACGCAGAAAACTTCGAAAGTGGCGGCGCATTGAAAGAAATTTCGAACCCTGAGAACTTAATGTTGTCAGAAGAGCTGAGACAGATAGTTTTCCGAACTATTGAGTCCCTCCCCGAGGATTTACGCATGGCAATAACCTTGCGGGAGCTGGATGGCCTGAGCTATGAAGAGATAGCCGCTATCATGGATTGTCCGGTGGGTACGGTGCGTTCACGTATCTTCCGTGCGCGGGAAGCTATTGATAATAAAGTTCAACCGCTTATCAGGCGTTGACGATAGCGGGATACTGGAAAAGGTATTAGGCATGCAGAAAGAAAAACTTTCCGCTTTAATGGATGGCGAAACGCTGGACAGTGAGCTGCTGAAAGAACTGGCTCACGACCCGGAAATGCAAAAAACATGGGAGAGTTATCACCTGATCCGCGATTCCATGCGGGGTGATACCGCTGACGTTCTCCATTTCGATATTTCCGCCCGCGTAATGGCCGCCATCGAAAATGAGCCGGTACGCCAGACGGCGCCGCTGATTCCTGAGGCCCAGCCCGCACCGCACCAGTGGCAGAAAATGCCATTCTGGCAGAAAATGCGTCCGTGGGCGGCGCAGCTCACTCAAATGGGTGTGGCTGCATGCGTATCACTTGCAGTTATTGTTGGCGTCCAGCACTATAATGGACAATCTGAAACGTCCCAGCAGCCCGAAACGCCGGTATTCAATACATTACCGATGATGGGCAAAGCCAGTCCGGTGAGCCTGGGAGTACCTTCTGACGCGACGGCTAACGGCGGTCAGCAACAGCAGGTGCAGGAGCAGCGTCGTCGCATTAATGCCATGTTGCAGGATTACGAACTGCAACGCCGACTGCACTCCGAACAGCTTCAGTTTGAGCAGGCGCAAACACAGCAAGCCGCTGTACAGGTGCCAGGAATTCAAACTTTAGGAACGCAATCGCAGTAATGAAGCAACTTTGGTTTGCCATGTCACTTGTGGCGGGTAGCCTGTTCTTCTCTGTTAACGCCTCGGCCAATACTGCGTCCGGGGCGTTATTGCAGCAGATGAATCTGGCCAGCCAGTCACTGAATTACGAGCTGTCATTCGTCAGCATCAATAAACAAGGCGTTGAGTCTCTGCGTTATCGACATGCACGCCTGGACAATCGTCCTCTTGCACAACTGTTGCAAATGGATGGCCCGCGCCGGGAAGTGGTGCAGCGTGGTAACGAAATCAGCTACTTCGAACCTGGGCTCGAACCGTTCACCCTGAACGGCGACTATATTGTCGATTCTCTGCCGTCCCTTATCTATGCCGACTTTAAACGTCTTTCTCCCTGGTATGACTTTATTTCCGTAGGCCGCACCCGCATTGCCGACAGGCTGTGTGAAGTCATTCGTGTTGTCGCGCGCGACGGCACCCGTTACAGCTATATCGTATGGCTGGATACCGAAACAAAGCTGCCGATGCGGGTGGATCTCCTTGACCGGGATGGTGAAACGCTGGAGCAGTTCCGCGTGATTTCCTTCACCGTGAATCAGGACGTTGGTAATAGCATGCAGATGCTGGCGAAAGCGAATTTGCCGCCATTGCTCTCTGTTCCTGTGGGGGAAAAGGCGAAGTTCAACTGGAGCCCGACGTGGCTGCCGCAAGGGTTTAGCGAAGTCTCCAGCAGCCGACGTCCGCTGCCTACAATGGATAATCTGCCTATCGAGTCACGCCTCTATTCTGACGGCCTGTTCAGTTTCTCTGTGAACGTGAATCGCGCGACGCAGAACAGTACCGATCAGATGCTGCGAACCGGGCGCAGAACGGTCAGCACCAGCGTACGTGAAAACGCTGAAATTACGATTGTCGGCGAACTTCCGCCGCAAACCGCGAAACGCATTGCGGACAATATTAAGTTCGGGGCAGCACAATGATTAAAGAGTGGGCGACCGTTGTCTCCTGGCAAAATGGCCAGGCACTGGTGAGCTGCGACGTCAAAGCATCGTGCAGCAGTTGCGCCTCACGGGCCGGATGCGGCAGTCGCGTGCTGAATAAACTCGGGCCGCAAACCACGCATACCATTGTGGTGCCAAGTGCCGAACCGCTGGCGCCTGGTCAAAAAGTGGAACTGGGCATTGCCGAAGGCAGCCTGCTGGGGTCAGCAATGCTGGTTTACCTGTCGCCGCTGGTTGGGCTGTTTATCTTCGCGGCGTTGTTCCAGGTACTGTTTGGTTCTGATATTGCCGCGTTGAGCGGCGCGGTGCTGGGCGGCGTCGGGGGTTTTCTGATTGCGCGCGGCTACTCGCGTAAACTGGCTGAACGCGAGGCCTGGCAGCCGGTCATTCTTAACGTTGCTCTTCCTCCCGGTCTGGTTCGTGTTGAAACACCATCTTCCGAAACGAACCCGTGATATTTTTGCCGGATGGCGGTTTCGCCTGATCCGGCCTGGGAAAGATAAGCAGACCTCCCAGGCCCGATAAGCTCGCGCCATCGGGCATCATGCTTCCCTTACGACGTTTTACATCAGAAAAGCGATGCCGTTTCCGGTTCCCGCTATCCTTGCTGTATGAACATTTCCTCGCCTCAGTGTTGTAGTGTAGAATGCAGCGTTTCAGTTAAACAGACGTTAAGCTCAGAACAGCGACTTCTAAGAGCCTGCTCAGGCAGGCGTAAGGCACAATAATTACTCTATATGAAGAACATACGTAACTTTTCGATCATTGCTCATATCGACCACGGTAAATCGACGCTGTCTGACCGCATTATCCAGATCTGCGGTGGCCTGTCTGACCGTGAAATGGAAGCGCAGGTTCTCGACTCAATGGATCTTGAGCGTGAGCGCGGTATTACTATCAAAGCGCAAAGCGTGACGCTGGATTACAAAGCGGCTGATGGTGAAACCTATCAACTGAACTTTATTGACACCCCAGGCCACGTTGACTTCTCATATGAAGTTTCCCGCTCACTGGCGGCGTGTGAAGGCGCACTGCTGGTGGTTGACGCCGGGCAGGGCGTCGAAGCGCAAACGCTGGCGAACTGCTATACCGCGATGGAAATGGATCTCGAAGTGGTGCCGGTTCTGAACAAGATTGACCTGCCAGCCGCCGATCCTGAGCGTGTGGCTGAAGAGATCGAAGACATTGTCGGCATTGATGCGACCGATGCCGTTCGCTGCTCGGCAAAAACCGGCGTAGGCGTACAGGATGTGCTGGAACGCCTGGTGCGCGATATCCCGCCGCCGGAAGGCGATCCAGAAGGCCCGCTGCAAGCGCTGATTATCGACTCCTGGTTCGATAACTACCTCGGCGTAGTGTCGCTGGTGCGTATTAAAAACGGCACCATGCGTAAAGGCGACAAAGTCAAAGTGATGAGCACCGGGCAGGTTTATAACGCTGACCGTCTGGGGATCTTCACGCCGAAGCAGATTGACCGTACCGAACTGAAGTGCGGCGAGGTAGGCTGGCTGGTTTGCGCAATTAAAGACATTCATGGCGCCCCGGTTGGCGATACATTAACGCTGGCGCGTAACCCGGCAGAGAAAGCGCTGCCGGGCTTCAAAAAAGTGAAGCCGCAGGTATACGCCGGTCTGTTCCCGGTGAGTTCTGATGACTATGAGAACTTCAGGGATGCGCTCGGCAAGCTGAGCCTGAACGACGCCTCTCTGTTCTACGAGCCGGAAAGTTCAACCGCGCTGGGCTTCGGCTTCCGCTGTGGCTTCCTGGGTCTGCTGCACATGGAGATCATTCAGGAGCGTCTGGAACGTGAATACGATCTGGACCTGATCACCACCGCGCCGACCGTTGTGTACGAAGTGGAAACCACGGCGAAAGAGATTATCTATGTCGATAGCCCGTCCAAGCTGCCGCCGCTGAATAACATCTATGAACTGCGCGAGCCGATTGCCGAGTGTCACATGCTGCTGCCTCAGGCATACCTGGGCAACGTCATTACGCTGTGTGTCGAGAAGCGCGGCGTCCAGACCAACATGGTGTACCACGGTAACCAGGTGGCGCTGACTTATGAAATCCCGATGGCGGAAGTGGTGCTCGATTTCTTCGACCGCCTGAAATCAACGTCTCGTGGTTATGCGTCGCTGGATTATAACTTCAAGCGCTTCCAGGCGTCCGACATGGTGCGCGTCGACGTGCTGATCAACAACGAACGTGTCGATGCGCTGGCGCTGATCACTCACCGTGGTAATTCGCAGAGCCGTGGTCGTGAGCTGGTGGAGAAGATGAAAGAGCTGATCCCTCGTCAGCAGTTCGACATTGCGATTCAGGCGGCGATTGGTACGCACATTATTGCGCGTTCTACCGTGAAGCAGTTGCGTAAAAACGTTCTGGCCAAGTGTTACGGCGGTGATATCAGCCGTAAGAAAAAGCTGCTACAGAAACAGAAAGAAGGTAAGAAGCGAATGAAGCAGATCGGTAACGTCGAACTGCCTCAGGAAGCGTTCCTCGCCATTCTGCATGTCGGTAAAGACAGCAAATAATCCTAAGGAGTTGGCATGGCGAATATGTTTGCCCTGATTCTGGTGATTGCCACACTGGTGACGGGCATTTTATGGTGCGTTGATAAATTTATCTTCGCGCCAAAACGTCGGGAACGTCAGGCAGCGGCACAGGCCGCTGCGGGTGATTCACTGGATAAAGCCACGTTGAAAAAAGTGGCGCCTAAGCCGGGCTGGCTGGAAACAGGGGCTTCGGTTTTTCCGGTACTGGCGATTGTGCTGGTGGTGCGTTCATTTATCTATGAACCTTTCCAGATCCCGTCGGGTTCGATGATGCCGACGCTGTTAATCGGTGACTTTATTCTGGTGGAGAAATTCGCCTATGGAATTAAAGATCCGATTTACCAGAAAACGTTGATTGAAACGGGTCATCCGAAACGCGGTGATATCGTGGTCTTTAAATACCCGGAAGATCCGCGCCTGGACTACATTAAACGCGCTGTCGGCCTGCCGGGTGACAAAGTGACGTACGATCCGGTAGCTAAAGAGGTTACTGTACAGCCAGGATGCCGTTCCGGTCAGGCATGTGAAAACGCGCTGCCGGTGACTTACTCCGACGTTCAGCCCAGCGATTTCGTGCAGACCTTTGCCCGCCGTAATGGGGGAGAAGCCAGCAGTGGGTTCTTCGAAGTGCCATTAAACGAAACGAAAGATAACGGCATTCGTCTGGCGGAGCGTAAAGAGACGCTGGGCGACGTAACCCACCGTATTCTGACCGTACCGATCGCACAGGATCAGGCGGGGATGTATTACCGTCAGCCGGGGCAGCAACTGGCGACCTGGATCGTACCGCCAGGACAATACTTCATGATGGGTGATAACCGCGATAACAGCGCGGACAGCCGTTACTGGGGATTTGTACCGGAAGCGAATCTGGTTGGTAAAGCGACCGCGATCTGGATGAGTTTCGACAAACAGGAAGGTGAATGGCCGACCGGCGTACGCTTAAGCCGTATTGGTGGGATCCATTAATTTCTGATAATCGTTCATGTTGTCGTCATTGCGGCGACAACATGAATTATTTATTGGATAAATCTCCGCAGACTAACGACATCCCCTGTCGTTGTGTATAGAATATTCCCCCGAAGTTTTAGGTTGGCGCCGTCAGGTTGCCACGGCACACTAAACAGCGTTGGTTTCCTCAGGTCTGTTTCGTGTGCTGAATTGTTGACGCATTCATTTATTGGTATCGCATGAACCCCATCGTAATTAATCGGCTTCAACGGAAGCTGGGCTACACTTTTACTCATCAGGAGCTGTTGCAGCAGGCATTAACCCACCGCAGCGCCAGCAGTAAACACAATGAGCGTTTAGAATTTTTAGGCGACTCGATTTTGAGCTTTGTTATCGCCAACGCGCTTTATCACCGCTTCCCGCGTGTGGACGAAGGTGATATGAGCCGTATGCGCGCCACGCTGGTGCGCGGCAATACGCTGGCGGAATTGGCCCGTGAATTTGATCTGGGTGAATGCTTACGTTTAGGGCCAGGTGAACTGAAAAGCGGCGGCTACCGTCGTGAATCTATTCTGGCGGATACCGTAGAAGCGTTAATCGGCGGCGTTTTTCTCGACAGCGATATCCAAACCGTCGAGAAGTTGATCCTTAACTGGTATCAAACGCGCCTGAATGAAATCAGCCCGGGCGATAAACAAAAAGATCCGAAAACGCGTTTGCAGGAATATTTGCAGGGTCGTCATCTCCCGCTGCCGTCTTATCTGGTGGTGCAGGTGCGCGGCGAAGCACACGATCAGGAATTTACTATCCACTGCCAGGTCAGCGGCCTGAGTGAACCGGTGGTTGGCACGGGTTCGAGCCGTCGTAAGGCGGAGCAGGCTGCCGCCGAACAGGCGCTGAAAAAACTGGAGCTGGAATGAGCGAAGATAAAAGCTATTGCGGATTTATTGCCATCGTCGGACGTCCGAACGTAGGCAAATCCACCCTGTTGAACAAGCTGCTCGGACAGAAGATCTCGATCACGTCCCGTAAAGCGCAGACCACGCGTCACCGTATCGTCGGTATCCATACCGAAGGGGCGTACCAGGCTATCTATGTTGATACGCCGGGGCTGCACATGGAAGAAAAACGCGCCATCAACCGCCTGATGAACAAGGCGGCAAGCAGCTCGATTGGCGACGTTGAGCTGGTCATTTTTGTCGTGGAAGGCACCCGCTGGACGCCGGACGACGAGATGGTGCTGAATAAACTGCGCGACGGTAAAGCGCCGGTCATTCTGGCCGTTAACAAAGTGGATAACGTACAGGAAAAGGCCGATCTGCTGCCGCATCTGCAATTCCTGGCAAGCCAGATGAACTTCCTCGATATCGTGCCTGTTTCTGCGGAAACTGGCATGAACGTGGATACCATCGCTGGTATCGTGCGTAAACACCTGCCGGAAGCGACTCATCACTTCCCGGAAGATTACATCACCGATCGTTCACAGCGCTTTATGGCGTCTGAAATCATCCGTGAAAAACTGATGCGTTTCCTCGGTGCCGAACTGCCGTATTCCGTGACCGTTGAGATTGAACGTTTCGTTTCTAACGAACGCGGCGGTTATGATATTAACGGCCTGATCCTCGTTGAGCGCGAAGGGCAGAAGAAGATGGTCATTGGCAACAAAGGGGCCAAAATCAAGACCATCGGTATCGAGGCGCGAAAAGACATGCAGGAAATGTTCGAAGCGCCGGTACACCTGGAACTGTGGGTGAAAGTGAAATCCGGCTGGGCCGATGACGAGCGTGCGCTGCGCAGTCTCGGTTATGTAGACGACCTCTGAGTTAGCACTACGTGGAAGGCTGGCAGAGAGCTTTCGTCCTGCATAGTCGCCCCTGGAGCGAAACCAGCTTGATGCTGGACGTCTTCACGGAAGAGTCGGGACGCGTGCGTCTGGTTGCCAAAGGCGCACGCTCTAAACGTTCCAGTCTGAAAGGCGCATTACAACCTTTTACGCCACTGCTGCTCCGCTTTGGCGGGCGCGGCGAGGTGAAAACCTTACGCAGCGCTGAAGCGGTCTCTCTGGCGCTCCCCTTAAGCGGCATCACGCTTTATAGCGGTTTGTACATCAACGAACTGCTTTCCCGCGTTCTGGAATACGAAACGCGCTTCTCTGAACTCTTTTTTGATTACCTGAACTGTATTCAGTCGCTGGCTGGCGCGACCGGTTCGCCCGAACCTGCGCTTCGCCGTTTCGAGCTCGCCCTGCTGGGACATCTGGGCTACGGCGTGGATTTTCTGCATTGCGCAGGGAGCGGCGAGACGGTCGATGACACCATGACCTACCGCTATCGCGAAGAGAAGGGATTCATGGCCAGCGTGGTCATTGATAACAGCACCTTTACCGGGCGGCATCTGAAAGCGCTGGATGCACGAGAATTTCCTGATGTTGATACGTTGCGCGCGGCGAAACGCTTTACCCGCATGGCGCTAAAGCCGTATCTTGGTGGTAAGCCGTTAAAAAGCCGGGAACTGTTTCGACAATTTATGCCGAAACGGCCAGGGCGGGCAGAAAATACGAATAATGATTAACGAGGATTGTCATGGCTGAATTACTGTTAGGCGTCAACATTGACCATATTGCCACTTTACGTAATGCGCGTGGTACTGCTTACCCGGATCCGGTACAGGCGGCGTTTATCGCCGAGCAGGCGGGGGCGGATGGTATAACCGTACACCTGCGCGAGGATCGTCGCCATATTACCGACCGTGATGTACGCATTTTGCGCCAGACGCTGGATACGCGTATGAATCTGGAAATGGCGGTGACTGAAGAGATGCTGGCGATTGCCGTTGAGACGAAGCCGCATTTTTGCTGCCTGGTGCCGGAAAAACGTCAGGAAGTGACCACCGAAGGCGGGCTGGACGTCGCGGGTCAGCGTGACAAAATGCGTGATGCCTGCAAACGGCTGGCAGATGCAGGCATTCTGGTATCGCTGTTCATTGATGCCGATGAAGAACAGATTAAAGCCGCTGCGGACGTTGGCGCACCGTACATTGAAATCCATACTGGCTGTTATGCGGATGCCAAAACGGATGTTGAGCAAGCGCAGGAACTGGCGCGCATCGCCAAAGCGGTGACGTTTGCGGCAAGCCTGGGGCTGAAAGTGAACGCCGGTCATGGCCTGACCTATCACAATGTGCAGGCCATTGCCGCACTGCCGGAAATGCATGAGCTGAACATCGGTCATGCCATTATTGGGCGGGCGGTCATGAGCGGCCTGAAAGAGGCGGTCTCCGAGATGAAACGCCTGATGCTGGAAGCGCGCGGCTAATGGCGATTCTGGGGTTAGGCACGGATATTGTGGAGATCGCCCGCATTGAGGCGGTGATCTCCCGTTCTGGAGAACGCCTGGCAAGACGCGTGCTTAGCGACAACGAATGGGCTATCTGGGAGACGCATCAGCAACCGGTGCGTTTTCTCGCCAAGCGTTTCGCGGTAAAAGAGGCGGCGGCAAAAGCGTTCGGCACCGGCATTCGCAACGGGCTGGCGTTCAATCAGTTTGAAGTGTTTAACGATGAGCTGGGTAAACCGCGTTTGCGTTTGTGGGGCGAGGCGTTGAAACTGGCAGAGAGGCTGGGCGTGGCGCATATGCATGTGACATTAGCGGATGAACGTCATTACGCCTGTGCGACGGTGATCATCGAAAGCTAGATTAGGACTTTGTAGGCCGGATAAGGCGTTTACGCCGCCATCCGGCCTGGCGTCATCCCATCAGGGTGGGTTATAGCTTATCCGCGTGATGCATCAGAACAAACTTATCCCACAGCTGTTCTTCCGTTTCGACATGCGCCGGGTCTTTGAGAATGGTATTGGGGATCGGGCACACCTTCTGGCAGGTCGGCGTTTCGTAATGGCCCACGCATTCGGTGCATTTGTCGCTGTTAATCTCGTAAATGCTGTCGCCCATTGAAATCGCCTCATTCGGGCATTCAGGCTCGCACATATCGCAATTGATACACTTTTTAGTGATTAACAGGGCCATCAGGAAACTCTCAAAACATCACAAACCGGGCGGGCATTATACGCGCATTCTTTGCTCAGACCAGTTTTTTTACCAGGGCCTCACTGTGGCGAATACGCTCCGGCGCGCGCCCCAAATCCTGCTGTACCAGCGCCATAAAGAGCAAATCCGTCAACATCGTCTGCGCATGCGTAGAGGAGATTGCGGCGCTGCGCGTGGCCTGCTCTTCGGCGATCGTATACAGGCAACGGGTGGCGCGTTGTTGCAGGGCATTCGGTGTAAAGCCGGTGATCGCCAGAACCTTTCCTCCCACCCGCAACGTTTCATCCGCCGCCATATTCAACTCTCTGCGCTCGCCGCTATAGGAGATAGCCAGCAGGAGATCGTCCGGCGCCAGCGCCTGCACGGTGGCTAACAGCGCATGCATATCGTGTTCGGCGACGACATTGAATCCTATCTTCATCAGCTTCCAGGCGAAGTTCTGTGCCACCAGGCCCGATGTGCCAATACCGGTTATGACAACACGGCGGGCATTGCGCAGCATCATGACGCTTTCGAACAATTTCTCTTCGCTGTTAACATCGAGCGTTGCGTGCATTGCGGCGACATTTTCCTCGATCAATTTTTCGCCGACAAGCCGCATCGGATCGTCGCCCCGGATCTGGTTATGTACCGGAATAGAGTGAGGATTTGGATTGCTGGCCAGCGCTTCGCTGATCGCCAGCTTCAGTGCCGGAAAGCCTTTGAAGCCCAGTTTCTGCGCGAATTTCACCACGCTGGACTGACTGACGCCCGCCTCAACGGCAAGCTGTTGTGAGCTGAGATGCCGTGTATCATCCGGCTGAGCAAGAATATAATCAGCAAGCTTTTTATCGCTTTGTGCGAGGTCCGGATAACGCTGACGTATACGAATCAAACAGTTCATGAGGACTCCTGGCGAAAAACATGACGGGGATCATAAAAAGATTTTCCCTCGCCCGAAAGAATATAATATTCCATTGTTATAGTTATTATGAATTAAAAATTCCTAAGGAACAAAAATGAATCTCGGCTCGTTAGTTTCAGAAACCCGCAATCCACAGACTATGGATCTTGACGCACTCCCTACGCTTGAGCTGGTTCATCGTTTTAATCAACAGGATACGCTTGTAGCGCAAGCAGTAAAAGAGACGCTGCCAGACGTTGCCCGCGCGGTAGATGCCGCCGCCGACGCCTTAAAGGCGGGAGGGCGCATTATTTATATGGGCGCAGGCACCAGCGGACGCCTTGGCGTTCTGGACGCCTCCGAATGCCCACCAACGTTTGGCGTACCGCACGGGCTGGTGATCGGGCTGATTGCCGGCGGGCCTGGCGCGCTGCTGAAAGCGGTGGAAGGCGCGGAAGACAGTCAGCAGTTAGGGGAGGACGATCTCCGGGCGCTTGACGTGACCGCGCAGGATCTGGTTGTCGGGCTGGCGGCGTCCGGTCGTACGCCGTACGTCATTGGCGGGTTGAAATACGCGCGTCAGGTGGGCTGCGTCACGGTGGCTATCTCCTGTAATCCCGATTCTCCCATCGCGCATGAAGCTGACATCGCCATTTCGCCGGTCGTTGGGCCGGAGGCGCTAACCGGTTCGACGCGACTGAAATCCGGTACTGCGCAAAAACTGGTGCTCAATATGATCTCCACCGGGGCGATGGTGAAGTTTGGCAAGGTGTACCAGAACCTGATGGTGGACATGAAAGCCACCAACGTTAAGCTCGTCGACAGAGCGTGCCGGATGGTGGTTGAGGCTACCGGGATTACGCGTGAAGAGGCCGAAGCGCTGCTTAAGCAGACAGATTTTGAGGTTAAACCGGCCATTCTGATGGCGCTTACCGGGCTGAATGCCGAAGACGCAAGGGCGAAATTGTCCGCTCACCAGGGATTTCTACGGGCGGCGTTAGAACGCTAACGTTACCGGAAAATTGAGGTTCTATCTGTTAGGCTATCTGGTAATGATTATCGCCGGGTTTCGGTTAACCCGGCTATTGGGCTTCAACAATCCAGAGGAGTAGGGTTTGGTTAATCACGAGCGTCGTGTCGTATTTTTTGATTTGGATGGTACGTTGCACCAGCAGGATATGTTTGGCAGTTTCCTGCGTTATCTGTTGCGTCGCCAGCCGCTGAATGCGTTGCTCGTGCTGCCGTTATTGCCGGTTATCGGGATTGGCTTGTTGATTAAAGGTCGGGCAGCGCGTTGGCCGATGAGCCTGCTGTTATGGGGCTGTACCTTCGGTCACAGTGAAGTGCGGCTCAAGGCGCATCAGGCGGATTTCGTTCGCTGGTTTCGCGATAACGTCACGGCGTTTCCGGTTGTTCAGGAGCGCCTGACGACCTATCTGTTAAGCTCTGACGCTGATATCTGGCTGATTACCGGCTCTCCGCAATCGCTGGTGGAACAGGTCTATTTCGATACGCTCTGGCTGCCGCGCGTGAACCTGATCGCCAGCCAGATGCGGCGTGGCTACGGCGGCTGGCTGCTGACTATGCGCTGTCTGGGGCACGAGAAGGTCGCCCAACTGGAACGCCAGATTGGTGCGCCGTTACGTCTGTACAGCGGCTACAGCGACAGTAAGCAGGATAACCCGCTTCTCTATTTTTGCCAGCATCGCTGGCGCGTCACGCCGCGAGGGGAGCTCCAGCAACTCGAATAGAGTTAACGATAGCGCCCATGTATAATGCGCCCGCTTTTATTACCGGAGTGTCTCCTTTGTCTGATGTTGAATTTAGCCACGAATACTGGATGCGTCATGCGTTGACGCTGGCGAAACGCGCCTGGGATGAGCGTGAAGTGCCGGTTGGCGCGGTATTGGTGCATAACAATCGCGTCATTGGCGAAGGCTGGAACCGTCCGATAGGTCATCATGATCCCACTGCGCACGCTGAAATCATGGCGTTACGTCAGGGCGGGCTGGTGCTTCAGAACTACCGTTTGCTGGATACCACGCTTTACGTGACGCTGGAGCCGTGCGTGATGTGTGCGGGAGCAATGGTACACAGCCGCATTGGTCGGGTGGTATTTGGCGCTCGCGACGCGAAAACCGGCGCGGCAGGGTCGCTGATGGACGTATTGCATCATCCGGGCATGAACCACCGCGTAGAGATCACCGAAGGTGTGTTACGCGATGAGTGCGCAGCGCTGCTCAGTGATTTCTTCCGCATGCGTCGCCAGGAGATCAAAGCGCTAAAAAAATCTTCGCAAGAATCGTTGTAGGGCGGCCAGGGCGCGAAAGCGTCCAGCCCTGTGAGATTAGTTTTCGTCTTTCTTCTTCAGTGAAAACGGCAAAGAAGGAGAGTGTGACAGGTAGTTCGATGACGGCTGCGATAAGAAAGAAGAGAAAGGAAATGTCTCCGTATCAAACTCGGCCGGAGACACTGCCGGGTAATCCTGCGCCAGCTTTATCGCTTCTGCCGTCTGCTTCTCTTTTTCTTGCAGATAGCCGACCAGGCTAATCTGATACTTCCGAATATTTTCCACATAAGCGTAGGCTTCATGCCCGCGCGCATAGCCGTACGTCAGCTTGCTGTAATATTGTTTCTGGCTGAGCAGCGGCAGCCGTTGTTTTACATCGGCCCAGCTATCCGGGTTGCCCCTGGTTTTGACCGTCAACGCACGGGCGTCAAGCATATGTGCATAGCCCATGTTATAGGCGGCGAGCGCAAACCAGATACGCTCCTCTTCCGGCACGGTTTCAGGCACTTTACCCATCATATCCTGGATATAACGCACACCGCCGCTGATGCTTTGTTCCGCATCGGTACGATCCGTCAGCCCCAGACTTTGCGCGGTGTTTTTGGTGAGCATCATCAGACCGCGAACGCCCGTCGGGGAGGTGGCCAGCGGGTCCCAGTGTGACTCCTGATAGGAAATTGCGGCCAGCAGGCGCCAGTCTATCTCCTGCGCGTATTTTTCAAACAACGGCTGGAGATCGGGCAGTACGCCGTCCACGGCCCGCAGGAAGGTGCGGGTATCGACATAATCAAAATCGTCGCCGTGCCCCAGATACTTCTCTTCCATACGCGCCAGTGAGCCGTCTTCATTAATAGCGTTGAAGAAATCGAGCAGCGCAGCGGAAAGCGTGTTGTCATCGTCCAGTTGGCTAAACCAGGTGACAGGCTGCTCATCGGTGACATCCAGCGCGACGGCCAGTTCAGGATGTACGCGCTGGAACAGGCTGATCGCGACAGAATCGGCAATGGTATAGTCCAGATTGCCGCTGATGACTTCGCTGAGCAGCGCCGCCGTCCCTTTTTTGTCATCGACTTTCCAGCTTAGATCGGGAAATTTTGTCTCTTTCAGCGCCTGCAAGTCATTCACCACGACATGCCCAGGCGCGATAGAGAGCTGGCTTTCATTCACCGTGGCCAGCGTGCGAGGCCGGTATTGTCCTACCCGGTAAACCAGCTGTTGCGAAACGGAATAGTAGGTCGGGCCGGGTTGATAATTCTTCACGCGCTCGCTGTTGTAAACCAGTCCTGCCGCCAGCAGATCGGCGTTGCCATTATCTAAATCGTCAAATAGCTGGCTGATATTCTGGCGTACGGTAATTTTCAGCTTTACGCCAAGATAGCTGGCGAACTGCTGCGCCAGTTCGTAATCCAGACCGTACTTTTTTCCGTTAATGCGGGCGTAAGTCAGCGGCGACTCTATTGTTGAGACGCGTAACTCTCCCCGCGATTGGATCGCGGCGATACGATTGTCGGCTTTGCCGAACCAGGGGATTGATGGCCAGAGGGCCGCTGCCAGCAGCAGAGTCAATATGCCGATGAACAGATAATTAATCTTTAATTTTTTCAATTAGTTAATTCTCTGAATCGTGCGTAATCTCAGCCTGCTAATGTCATTTGGGTGGGTTAAAATCATCATGAATGTGCGGCATTTTGCGCAACAATGCGCCAGTTGGCAACTAATTAGAATGATTGGCCGCACCGTATGATAAGAAAAGGCGGCGATTTTATTTCGACGCAAACGGTTTCGTCGGGGCGTCAGATTCTTTATAATGTCGCCCGTTTCCCCCCTTGCGCACACTTAAAGCGCCTCAGGCGCTTCGAAGACGAGAGACTTATGATGGAAATTCTGCGTGGTTCGCCTGCACTGTCTGCATTCCGTATTAACAAACTGCTGGCGCGTTTTCAGGCGGCCAATCTTCAGGTCCACAATATTTACGCTGAGTATGTCCATTTTGCTGACCTGAGCGCCCCCTTAAACGAGGATGAGCACGCGCAACTTGCACGTTTGCTGAAATATGGGCCGAGCTTAAGCAGCCATACCCCTGAAGGAAAGCTGCTGCTGGTCACGCCGCGTCCTGGCACCATCTCCCCCTGGTCTTCCAAAGCGACTGATATCGCCCATAACTGCGGTCTGCAACAGGTAAGCCGCCTGGAGCGTGGCGTTGCATACTACGTTGAAGCCGCTACGCTCACGGCTGAACAGTGGCAGACGATTGCCGCTGAACTGCACGACCGGATGATGGAGACCGTGTTCTCTTCTTTATCTGATGCGGAAAAACTGTTTGTTCATCACCAGCCTGCGCCGGTTGCCAGCGTGGATCTGCTGGGTGAAGGGCGTCAGGCGCTGACTGACGCCAACCTGCGTCTGGGTCTGGCGCTGGCGGATGACGAAATTGATTACCTGCAAGACGCCTTCACGAAGCTGGGGCGCAATCCGAACGATATCGAGCTGTATATGTTCGCACAGGCAAACTCCGAACACTGTCGCCATAAGATTTTTAACGCTGACTGGGTTATCGACGGGAAACCGCAGCCGAAGTCGCTGTTTAAGATGATCAAAAACACCTTTGAAACCACGCCGGATCATGTGTTGTCTGCCTATAAAGATAACGCGGCGGTGATGGAAGGTTCTGACGTGGGACGCTACTTCGCTGACCACGAGAGCGGTCGCTATGACTTCCATCAGGAGCCTGCGCATATCCTGATGAAGGTGGAAACCCATAACCACCCGACGGCGATCTCGCCGTGGCCAGGCGCGGCGACCGGTTCTGGTGGTGAGATTCGTGATGAAGGCGCAACCGGACGCGGCGCGAAGCCAAAAGCGGGTCTGGTGGGCTTCTCCGTGTCTAACCTGCGTATTCCGGGCTTTGAGCAGCCGTGGGAAGAAGATTTTGGTAAACCAGAGCGTATCGTTACCGCGCTGGACATTATGACCGAAGGCCCGCTGGGCGGCGCGGCGTTTAATAATGAATTTGGTCGCCCGGCGTTGAACGGGTACTTCCGTACTTACGAAGAAAAAGTAAACAGTCACAACGGCGAAGAGCTGCGCGGCTACCACAAGCCGATCATGCTGGCGGGCGGGATCGGCAATATCCGCGCCGATCACGTACAGAAAGGCGAGATCGTCGTTGGCGCGAAGCTGATCGTGCTCGGTGGGCCGGCGATGAACATTGGTCTGGGGGGCGGGGCGGCGTCCTCTATGGCTTCTGGTCAGTCGGATGCGGATCTCGATTTTGCCTCCGTACAGCGTGATAACCCGGAAATGGAACGTCGCTGCCAGGAAGTGATCGACCGCTGCTGGCAGTTAGGCGATGCCAACCCGATCCTGTTTATTCACGACGTCGGGGCAGGCGGTCTCTCCAACGCGATGCCGGAGCTGGTGAGCGACGGCGGGCGCGGCGGTAAATTTGAGCTGCGCGATATCCTCAGCGATGAGCCGGGCATGAGCCCGCTGGAAATCTGGTGTAACGAGTCTCAGGAGCGTTATGTGCTGGCCGTGGCCGCCGACCAGTTGCCGCTGTTTGATGAGTTGTGCAAGCGTGAGCGCGCGCCGTATGCGGTGATCGGTGAGGCCACCGAAGAACAGCATCTGTCCCTGAACGACCGTCATTTCGATAATCAACCGATCGATCTGCCGCTGGACGTGCTGCTGGGTAAAACGCCGAAAATGACCCGCGACGTGCAGACGCTGACAGCGAAAGGCGATGCGCTGGATCGTGCTGATATCACGATTGCTGACGCGGTTAAACGGGTTCTGCATCTGCCGACCGTGGCGGAGAAAACATTCCTGGTGACCATTGGCGACCGTACCGTGACCGGTATGGTGGCGCGCGATCAGATGGTCGGCCCGTGGCAGGTGCCGGTGGCGAACTGCGCGGTGACCACCGCCAGCCTCGACAGCTACTACGGCGAAGCGATGTCTATCGGTGAACGTGCGCCGGTAGCGCTGCTGGACTTTGCCGCTTCCGCCCGTCTGGCCGTTGGCGAAGCGCTGACGAACATCGCCGCGACCCAGATTGGCGATATCAAACGCATCAAGCTGTCCGCAAACTGGATGGCGGCGGCCGGTCATCCGGGTGAAGATGCCGGTCTGTATGACGCGGTGAAAGCGGTAGGCGAAGAACTCTGCCCGCAGCTTGGCCTGACGATTCCGGTGGGCAAAGACTCTATGTCGATGAAAACCCGCTGGCAGGAAGGCAACGAGCAGCGCGAAATGACCTCGCCGCTGTCGCTGGTGATTTCCGCGTTTGCCCGCGTGGAAGATGTGCGTCATACCATCACGCCGCAGCTCTCGACCGAAGATAACGCGCTGCTGCTGATCGATTTGGGTCAGGGGCATAACGCGCTGGGCGCAACGGCGCTGGCGCAGGTGTATCGTCAACTGGGCGACAAACCGGCAGACGTGCGCGATGTGGCGCAGTTAAAAGGCTTCTACGATGCGATTCAGGCGCTGGTGGCGCAGCGTAAACTGCTGGCGTATCACGACCGTTCCGACGGCGGCCTGCTGGTCACGCTTGCCGAGATGGCCTTTACCGGTCACTGCGGCATCCAGGCCGATATTGCAACATTTGGCGACGATCGTCTGGCGGCGCTGTTTAACGAAGAGCTGGGCGCAGTGATCCAGGTGCGGGCGGCCGATCGCGAAGCGGTCGAGGCGCTGCTGGCGAAGCACGGTCTGAGTGACTGCGTACACTATTTAGGTCAGGCCGTTTCCGGCGACCGTTTTGTGATTGAATCCAACGGGCAGGTCGTCTTCAGCGAAAGCCGCACCACGCTTCGTACCTGGTGGGCGGAAACGACCTGGCAGATGCAGCGCCTGCGCGACAACCCGGAATGTGCCGATCAGGAACATGACGCAAAAACCAACGATGCCGACCCGGGTCTGAACGTGAAATTGTCGTTCGATATCAATGAAGATATCGCCGCGCCGTATATTGCTACCGGCGCACGTCCGAAGGTTGCCGTACTGCGCGAACAGGGCGTGAACTCCCACGTTGAGATGGCGGCGGCGTTCCATCGCGCGGGCTTTGACGCGATTGATGTGCATATGAGCGATCTGCTGGCTGGCCGTATTGGGCTGGGTAATTTCCAGGCGCTGGTTGCCTGTGGCGGTTTCTCTTACGGTGACGTGTTAGGCGCGGGTGAAGGCTGGGCGAAATCGATTCTGTTCAACAATCGCGTACGCGACGAGTTCGAAACGTTCTTCCACCGCCCGCAGACGCTGGCGCTTGGCGTATGTAACGGTTGCCAGATGATGTCTAACCTGCGTGAACTGATTCCGGGGAGCGAGCTGTGGCCGCGTTTTGTGCGTAACCATTCTGACCGTTTTGAAGCGCGCTTCAGCCTGGTGGAAGTGACCCAAAGCCCGTCTCTGCTGTTGCAGGGAATGGTTGGCTCACAGATGCCTGTCGCGGTGTCCCACGGTGAAGGGCGCGTTGAAGTGCGTGACGATGCGCATCTGGCAGGGCTGGAAAGCAAAGGTCTGGTTGCGCTGCGTTATGTCGATAACTTCGGTAAGGTTACGGAAAACTACCCGGCCAACCCGAACGGATCGCCAAACGGTATCACCGCCGTTACCACGGAGAACGGTCGCGCCACCATTATGATGCCGCACCCGGAGCGCGTCTTCCGTACCGTCAGCAACTCCTGGCACCCGGAAAACTGGGGCGAAGACAGCCCGTGGATGCGTATTTTCCGCAATGCGCGTAAGCAGTTAGGTTAATCCGCACGTAAATGGCCCGATAAGCAAAGCGCTATCGGGCCTGGACATACGCGTAGGCCGGATAAGGCGAAGCCGCCATCCGGCAAGGAAGCTTCCGTGAAGGGCGTGTGTTTATCCGTTAAACGGAGAACCTTTTTATTCTGGTAAATTTTTCCGTTCACTTTATGTCCCGCATTTCTCTGAAGACTCAGTACCCGTGAACGTGCAAGGGAGGCTCACCGCCGCCTCCCTTGCAACCCTGGCTCTCCGGCAAGGAAAATCGCCGCTGCGCGGTTTATTCGCCTTATTCCGTCTGCCT
>NZ_JAOWGB010000017.1:0-296822 GCF_030333365.1 Citrobacter sp. CK195 | reverse complement strand
TGAGCGAATAGCAGCCAATGGTTTCGAAGATGGTGCTGGCTTTTATTTAGTGTCAGTGTCCTTACGTTACAAGAATGAATGCAATATATGGGATAAACGCCGTGGTTGTGCCAATGCTTACAGAAGCCCACATGCGAATGTGGGCTTCTGGTATTACTGTTCTTCGCCTTCCTTACCGTAGTAAAGTTTACCGAGTTTGATGAGCGGCCTGCCCTGCGATTTACGGTGCATATTAGTATCACGCAGTGAATAGACGCAGCCACAATACTCCTGCTGGTAAAACTGCTCGCGTTTGCTGATCTCAATCATGCGCGATGACCCGCCCTGCTTACGCCAGTTGTAATCCCAGTATGCCATTCCCGGATAATGCGCAGCAGCGCGTTGTCCGCAGTCGTTAATCTGCTGCATATTCTTCCAGCGGGAAATCCCGAGTGAGCTGCTGATCACGCTGAACCCATGTTCCGCGGCATACAGCGCGGTGCGTTCAAAGCGCATATCAAAGCACATGGTACACCGAACACCGCGCTCAGGCTCCCACTCCATCCCTTTCGCACGCTCGAACCAGTTGTCGGTGTCGTAATCCGCATCAACAAAAGGCACGCCGTGTTTTTCGGCAAAACGGATATTCTCCTCCTTACGGATGAGGTACTCCTTTTGCGGATGAATATTAGGGTTATAAAAGAAAATTGTGTAATCAATGCCCGAGGCCTGAATCGCCTCCATGACTTCCCCCGAACAGGGCGCACAGCACGAGTGCAGCAGTAGCTTGTCTGCGCCGTTCGGCAGCGTCAGTTGCGGGCGTTTAAAATCAGCGTTCTTCATAAATGGATGCTTTGGCAATAGTGAAACTTTCAGGAATTTTAGCATTCACATCGGCGATAACGAAATTAAGAAGTCGCTGTTGTCGTTGAACAAAGGTTTGCTGAGAAGCATCTGAAACGGTCGACAAAATCTGACCGCGATTTGAGAGCTGGTCAGAACAATTAAACTTCCGCTCCTGGCACACAGCGGACAGTACAGTTGTCTGTCAGGTCCGCTTTGAGCGAAGAGCGGACTTAACCGTACAAGGCTTACCATCCAGAAATGGAAGTTCCCCCAAAAGGAAAACACTCGCAAACCTTCTAGACAACCTTTTCCCGAGCATTTAGCCTGAATTAAAATTTTAATATCTGTCAGGCTAGTTCATTATGAAAAATGATATCAGAACCCTCGACCTTAACCTTCTTAAGGCCCTTGATGCATTACTGGATGAGGGAAGCGTGACTCGGGCTGCACAGCGCCTCTCCCTGACGCAGCCTGCCGTCAGTGGTATGCTTATTCGCTTGCGTGATTACTTTGACGATCCACTCTTTGTTCGCACCAGCCACGGTATGGTCCCCACAATGCGGGCCAACGAACTTTCTACGCCGGTAAAACAAATCCTCACCGATATCGCTATCCTGCTGAAACCAAAGAAATTTGATCCCGTGACGGTGGAACTGACTTATACCATCGTCGCAACGGACTATGCACTTAAGGCTGTTGTCGTTCCGTTGATGGCTGAGCTAAAACAACGTGCACCGTATATTAAAATCGCCGTGCGGCCCGTGGACAATGAGCGAATGTATCAGCAATTGTCTCGGGGTGAAGTTGATCTGGCTTTGATAACACCGCAAACAACCCCCGAAGACCTGCATGGAAGAGCGCTCTATGAAGAAGATTATGTCTGCGTAGCACGACGTCATCATCCTCTGGCAGCGAGTTCAGAAATGACGCTCGAACAATTTTGCAAACAGGAACATATTCTGGTGTCTTCAGAAGGTAACTTCACCGGTGTTACAGATGAAGCACTGGCTAAGCTCAGTCTGACACGACGAGTAGGCATGTCAGTTAATAGTTTTCAGGTGATACCTGATATATTGCGAGTGACTGATATGATTGCAGTTGTACCTCACCGCATGGTCCTGACTAACAACGATCTCATCATTCTCCCTTTGCCCCTGAAAGTACCCGGCTTTACCAAGAGCATGGCCTGGCATGAGCGAACCCATCGTGACCCAAGTCATCAGTGGATTCGTGCTTTATGCGCAGAAGTAAGCCAACATCCCGCGTCCTGATATAATTTATCTTATTAAGAATATAAGTAATGACAATTCGCCTTATAACTCCATTGCACCAATAATCACTGCCATCACGTTACTGCCGTAATGACACACGCAGTGCACTCAACTATAGCAATTGGAGAAATTTATGAACGCGATTAACTGGCCAGAAGACTTTGTTCCGGGTTTTACCGATAACTTTGTTTCTAATGAAATGATCATCTCAGGTCTGAACGTCAATGATGTCTGGCCGCTCCTGAGTCAGCCATTGCTATGGCCGGAATACTATAAAAATTCCGCCGATGTGCGCTTTTATGACAACAAAGGTCCAGAATTGGAAAATGGGGTTCGCTTCTACTTCAGCACGTTTGGTTTCCCAGTTGAAGCTCAGGTTGTGGAGTTTGTTCCACCTGCTGAAGGTAAACCTGCTCGTCTGGCATGGCACGGATGGGCCGGTGAAAAAGATACCGCTCAACGACTCGATGTCCATCATGCGTGGCTACTGGAGGATCTTTCCGGTCACAGGGTCCGTATCCTAACGCAGGAAACACAGAACGGAGTCCCGGCAAAAGATCTGGCAAATACCCGCCCGAACCCAATGCTTAATGGTCATCAGGAATGGCTTGACGGCCTGATTCGAGCAGCAAAGAAATAATAAACCGCTTTCCACAGTCATATCACTGAGGCTGCACTTCCCCGTAGCCTCAAGAATATTTGCCCGTTTGCTATTGCACTTGATTACAGGTAAATCATGTAACCCCCGCAAGTGACACCGCGCGGCCATATCTGTAATGTCCCCTCCTGGCACACAGCGGACAAGTGCGAAGGTCTACTATGAGCGAGAAGCAGGCATTGACGATGCCCCTGGTACAACATATATGTCGGTTGACTCAGATGCCATTCTGAAATGAATGTATGTGTAGAACCTCGCTGCAACATTTCCAGAATTGGGCATGTTTTGCCGTTTCATTTTTCAGTAACTAAATTCTTCTCTCAACAATCCAAATACCCAATCATCATGCCAGCAACCATGCAGGAAATAGTTTTTTCTTAGAGTTCCCTCCTGCTGAAATCCGACTTTATGCAATATTCTCCGCGATGCATTGTTGCCAGCTGTTACCGTAGCAGTGAGCTTACGATACCCATGCTCATCGAAAGCAAAGCGGGCAATATCTTTTAACGATTCTGTACCAAAACCTTTGCCGTGAAATTCTGATGCCAGGATAAACCCCACTTCCGCTATGCCTTCACCACGATCAATAAAGCCAGTTACACCAATTGGTATATCTGTATCCTTTCGACTCATTATCATACATAACCAGCGTTCACTGCCTTTATGCCAAGGCTGTAGACGGCTTTCAAAAGACTGGGTTCTAATCTCGTCATCAGTACGTGAATCACTAATAAAATGCATCACATGACGATCCTGATTTAATGCCAAAAAAAATGGCCAGTCTGTATGCTGGAGACAGCGATAATTGAGACTGACAGAAGAGATATGATGCATTAGATTTAATCACCTTTTTAGAGAGAGGAGTTAACAACTTTATCATTCACACCTGAATGATCAACTTTGACTGGCGCACGTATAAAGTATACAACTTCCCCTCCTGGCACGCAGCGGCTGGGCTGAGTGGTCGTCACGTCTACAGTGAGCAAGGAGCAGAATTTTTTTGAACTAATATGGCACCATTCTCTCTGCATTAGTCATGACAATTTATCTTTCTCACATAAAACTAATGTCATAAAACGGCTATTTGGATCAGACTGATAATCAGCAAACGGCTCGCAGTTAACGAAACCGTGCTTAATATAAAGTTGATGGCAAGCGGAAAACCCTGGCTGTGTCCCGGTTTCTAAACTTAAACGTCGTAGGCCTTTGATATGCGCAACCTGCAAGATATGCTGTAAAAGCTGATTCGCTACGCCACGACGCAAAAAATTTGGCGCGGTACGCATTGATTTCAGCTCACCATGTTCATCATCCAGTATTTTCAGCGCGCCAATTCCTGCGAGTTGTACCCCTTCCCATGCTGACCAAAATATCACAGCTGGGTCACGCAGTTTTCGAATATCTAAAGCATGGCTGCTTTCTGGTGGGGACTGCTCCAGCATGCCGGAAATATGATAGGCCACTAACGCTTGCACTGCTGGATGGGAGAGATCGTCAGTTTTGATAGTGAACAAGACTTTTCCAAAAAAATTGATTACATATTTGTAACATACAAACAAGCGGCAGTATCTTTGTCTAATATCTATTTCTTATGGCACTGACCTGCACTCCGCTGATTAATACGCCGTTGCGTTAGCAATATCCCCTCCTGGCACAACGCAGTCAGTCTAAAGCGCCGTCAGGTCTGCCATAATCGTACAGCAGACCTTATACCTGAAAGCCCATTCCGAACCGCATTCTGGACGTTCTAGCGCAACAGTACCTTACCCAGCAGATAAGTTGTTGCCTGTCCGCCGATGTGGACTCGATCCCCCACTCGCTGGCAGCGTAAATCCCCGCCACGTTCGGCGCCCTGGTGCGCCAGCATCTGCGTTTTTTTCAGTTTTTCAGCCCAGTACGGAATTAGCATGCTATGTGCTGAACCTGTAACGGGGTCTTCCGCTACGGCTTCTCCCGGGCAAAAGAAACGGCTGACAAAATCGTATTTCTCTTCGCCGGGCGCGGTTATGCAAACCATTTTTCCCAGAGGGAGCATGGCATTAATGTTCGGGCGTAGCGCTTCTACCTGCCGTTGATTATCCAGCACGACCATGTAATCACGCGCCACGCGCACTTCTTTGTATTCTGTGATGCCCAACGTTTCCAGCAATAAGGACGGCGGCACGACAGGCTCGGTTTCCCAGGCAGGAAAATCAAGCGTCAACCACTCGCCGCTGCGTGCTACTGTCAATGGGCCAACAAACCGGGTATCAAAATGGATAGTCGCGCCCGGGTAATCAAGATGTTCAAAGATGACGTGCGCGGCAGCAAGTGTGGCATGCCCACACAGATTTATTTCCCCTTGAGTGGTAAACCAGCGCAACTCGAAGCCGTTTTCATTTGGGACAAAAAAAGCCGTTTCTGACTGGTTATGCTGTTTGGACATTTTCAATAATGTCTCATCAGGCAACCACTCGGTGAGCGGACACACGGCTGCGGCATTGCCGCCAAAAGTAGCCGTGCTAAAGGCATCAACCATGTAAAAATCAATTTGTTGCATAGCGCAAACCTCGAATCATTCTTTGAGCCCCCCCACTCTACCATGCCTCGACAACGCGCAATCTCGTATTTTTCATCGTTTGATGTTCGGCTTCGGCGCCATTCCGTTGCTGGCGCTGTATCCCAATACCAGACGACATTTAAACAATGTCGCAACACCCCATTGACCTTCAAGTGAACTTTAAACTTATACTTTGAAAAAGGCCAATGGGCCGGGACACCCGTCTGAAATTGTCGAAGAGGAAGTGAGATGCAAACGATTCTGGGGGCAAGCGGACAGATTGCCCGGGAACTTGCTCGCGAGTTAACGCATTCTTACAGTGCTGAACTGAGGCTTGTAAGCCGTAATCCACAGAAGGTAAATGACAGCGATAGCCTTATGCCCGCTGATTTACTGGATGCCCGTCAGACACTGGAAGCGGTTAAAGGAAGCCGCATTGTCTATTTTGCGGCGGGTCTGCCGCCGGATGCCAACCTCTGGGAACAGCAGTTTCCGGTAATGCTGCAAAACGCGCTGAACGCGTGTCGGACAGTGGGGGCAAGTTTTGTTTATTTTGACAATACTTATATGTACCCACAGGACAGCAGATTGCAGACCGAGGAAACGCCGTTCCTGCCGTCAGGGCGCAAAGGGCGGGTTCGGGCCCTGATGGCAAACAAAGTGCTGGAGGAGATGCGCCGGGGCGACATCCCTGTGCTTATCGGGCGCGCGCCCGAGTTTTATGGGCCGGGGAAAACCCAGAGTTTTACCAATGCCTTAATTTTAGACAGACTTAAAGCAGGGAAAAAGCCACGCGTGCCATTACGTGACGACACGTTACGTACGCTCATATGGACTCCCGATGCCAGTCGGGCTTTAGCGCGCCTTGGCAACACCCCTGATGCCTTCGGTCAGACGTGGCACCTGCCCTGTTGCGATGAACGGCTCACCTATGCGCAGTTTGTTTCTCTGGCCTGTAACGTGTTCGGGAAAGAAACGTCATGGTCTGTCCTGAGCAAATTCGCCTTGTTCGCCGCCGGTATCTTTTCCAAAGGCCCACGGGAACTCCTGCCCCGCTATCAACATGATAACCTGTTTGATTCATCAAAATTTAAGCGGCGATTCCCGGACTTTCAGATAACAACGTACCGTCAGGGACTGGAAACCCTTTACCGTGAATGGAAAGCGCCACTCACCGTAAAGAAAGACAAATAAACAACCACGCAGGTAGTATCGCTAATCAACCCCTGACATTAAACAGGTAGAATCAGATGAAACTCATTGAGATAACAGAAGCTGGCGGCCCTGAAGTTCTGAAGGTAAGCCAGGGAAAAATGCCGGAATGTGGCGAGAACGATGTCCTGATCTCAGTTAAAGCGGCCGGCGTAAATCGCCCGGATATTATGCAGAGAGAGGGAAAATATCCCATGCCAGAGGGTGTTACGCCGGTTCCCGGGCTGGAAGTCGCGGGTATCGTACACGCAATCGGGAAAAACGTTGCTCACTTTTCAGTTGGCGATCGCGTCTGTGCGCTCACCAATGGCGGGGGATATGCAGAATTTTGCGCCGTTCCGGCAGGTCAGGTATTGCCTGTCCCACAAAATTTAAGTTTTACAGAAGCAGCAGCGCTCCCGGAAACATTCTTTACGGTATGGGCCAATCTTTTTTCGTTGGGAAAAGTGAAAAAAGAGGATGTTGTTTTGATCCACGGTGGCGCAAGCGGCATAGGGACGACCGCGCTGGCGTTGTGTAATGCCATGAATATTAAAGCGTTCAGCACCGTCGGAAGTGACGATAAAATTCCGTTCCTGCAACAATATGGGGAAATCATTAACTACAAAACCCATGATTTTGAAGAAGAAATCCTCAGCAGAACCGACGGAAAAGGCGTTGATGTTATTCTTGATATTGTCGGCGCCGCTTATTTTAACAAGAACCTTCGCCTTCTTAAAAAGGACGGTCGGCTCGTACTGATTGGATTTATGGGGGGCAGGATGGTTAAGGAATTCGATATCCAGGAACTGATCCTTAAAAGAGCGGTGGTAACCGGTTCAACGATGAGGAGCCGGGACGCCGCTGAAAAGGAAGAAATCGCCCAACAGCTCATACAAAAAGTATGGCCTTTAATCGAAGCCGGAAAGTGTAAACCCGTCATTCACCAGATAGTTAAATTTGAGGATGTCCGTCAGGCACATACGTTACTGGATGCCGGAACTCATATCGGTAAAGTTATCCTTACCCTTGAATAAGCGCAAAGGGCGGGAGCATCCCCTGTCCCGCCCTGAGCAATTATACAATCCTCAGCGGGCCAGCCCCTGGTAACCGGGTTATCAGATTTGCGCCCATTAACGTTGCCGGCGTGTAGGCCCCTCCTGCAATCCGGTTCATCATCAGGTGCTCAACCACCGCTAACGCCCCCATAATGGTCAGGGTATAACCATTCGGTGTACGGATACGGGCAGTTTTTTTGTCGCCACGGGCGTTGATGGCCTCTCCCCACACAAAAGAGGGCGTCTGTTCACGTTTCATTTCTCCGGGGCCTTTCACCGTTCGGGATATATAAGCCTTGAGGAGCTTCTGAACCCACGCCAGTCGCAGCAATGGCCTGATGTAGTTTGCTCTCCGGGCCTGGGAAATCATGCGCGTCGACCCCGGCACAAAGACCTGAATGTCTGGAATACCTGTCGTGTAATACGCCGTGGACACGTCCCCCCAGGGGATTGTCATCGCGTCCTTCTCGCCATCGCCGAAGTCAATACGGCGAACTTCATAAGCAAGCGGCACGGTAATGATCTTCCCTCCTCGCCGAATTTTTCCGCCCTGCGCCAGCCCCTCGATCGCCGTTTTCGCCGTACCCGGAGAAAAAACAGAGCGTGAATCGAATCCCAGGTTAAGGCGGATCGCATCCGGCAGGGCCTCCTTCAGGGCGGCCGCCACGCAGTCCGTAGGAATAACGTCAAACCCGACGCCGGGACACAATACAACACCGGCATCCCGGGCACGGGTATTCAGCAGTTGTGCCGCTTCGAACACGCCTATCTCCCCTGTAATATCAAGATAATGGGTTCGGGTTTGCAGGCAGGCCTCCATCAAAGGCGCCGCAGTGGCGGAGAACGGCCCCGCACAATTTAATACCAGAGCACACCCTTCGAGCTGTCTGAGCAGTTCAGCCGGGTTATCAAGGGCGAAGGCGTGAGCCTCAAGCCCGAGATTGCGAGCCAGAAAGTCTACCGTTTCTTGCCTGCGCCCCGCCAGAACTGGCCTGAATCCTCGCCGTACGGCCTCACGGGCAATCATTTCTCCGGTATAACCGTTCGCGCCATAGATCATCCAGCGCGGAAATTCTGGATGGGAATGTTGCTCATTCATTGCATTGACCCCTTTAATAAATAAATTGCCAGGCTTACGTCACAGCATAACCTTAAAGTTAACTTCAAGGTCAATATACCCGTCATACTTCACGTTGCATGTACATTGGTTGCGCCATAACGGTGACAGTTCAAATCTGAGCCAACAGACATAACGTAATGATTAAATTCACCAGCGAATGATAAAGCCAATACCATTACTTTTATTCCGCCTTATTTTTATTCGTCATTGATTGTCAGACGGCAAAATAACGATTAAAATAGTTTCTATCGCATTCACCCTTCGTTGAATCCTTCTCATTACATCTTCAGAGAAATCATCAGTCATGATTATCAGACCAGAGCAACATTGGTTTTTTCGATTATTTGATTGGCATGGCTCGGTATTGTCAAAAATAACATTTCGGTTATTTTTAAACCTTGTCATGTCAGCTATCGCAATTATCATTTATCAATGGTATGAGCAACTGGGCATCCACTTAACCGTTGCCCCTTTTAGCCTGCTGGGGATCGCAATCGCTATCTTTCTTGGCTTTCGCAATAGCGCCAGCTACAGCCGTTTCGTTGAGGCACGGGGACTGTGGGGAACCTTACTGATTGCCGAGCGTTCCATCATCCGTCAGTTAAAAAATTTGTTGCCGAATGACGTTGAGCTACATAAAAGAATTTCAGGTTATCTGATTGCCCTTTGCTGGAGTCTGAAACATGAATTACGTAAAACCGACGCCGGATATGATATGTACCGAATTCTGCCCCGGCATATTCTTACCCAGGTCATGTTCAGCCCGATGAAAACCAACCGGATATTATTATTGATCGGCGATGAAATGGCGGCACTGCGTGAACAAGGCAAGCTGAGCGATATTACATTTGGCCTCATCGATAATAAAATAGATGAAATCGCCCACGTTATTGGCGGCTGTGAACGAATTGCAAATACCCCGGTGCCGTTTGCTTATACATTAATACTCCAGCGAACCGTTTATCTTTTTTGTACCCTTCTTCCTTTTGCGCTGGTTGGCGACCTGCATTACATGACGCCATTCGTGTCCGTTTTTATTTCCTATACCTTTTTATCCTGGGATTCCCTGGCGGAAGAACTTGAAGATCCCTTTGGCACATCGGCTAACGATTTACCGCTCAACGCGATTTGCAACACTATTGAGCGCAATCTGAAAGAGATGACCGGGCAACAGCCCCTGCCGGAGCCGCATCAGCCCGATCGCTACTTCAATCTGACCTGAGTCCATTGCCCGCTACCCACCAATGTACGACAGGTTTTGCGTAATGCCGGTGTTCCCCTGATGCAAAAAATGCGTCTGTTTTTTATGCGTCAGCGCATCGGCAATACGCATCTTAAGGGCATCCTGCTGCGTATCGTCTTGCAGCACGTCTCGTAAGTCGACCCCGCCATCACCAAAAAGACATAAATGCAGTTTGCCGATGGAAGAGACGCGCAGCCGGTTGCAACTGGCGCAGAACGTTTTTTCATAGGGCATGATCAGGCCAATTTCGCCAGCAAAGTCCGGGTGGCAAAAGACCTGTGCCGGGCCATCACTGCGCTGGCGAATCTGGCGCACCCAGCCGCGTCGCAGCAGTTCATCACGCAGCACCACGCCCGAAATATGATGGCGTTGAAACAGCTCACTGCCCTCACCCGTTTCCATCAGTTCGATAAAGCGCAACTGAATGCGGCGAGGCTTAATCCAGGCCAGAAACGTGTCCAGTTGATGATGATTCACATCGCGCATCAGAACCGTATTCACTTTGACCTTTTCAAAACCGGCGGCAAACGCCGCATCAATACCGTTCATCACTTCCTGAAATTTATCCTGCCCGGTGATGGCATAAAACTGGCGAGCGTCCAGACTGTCCACGCTGACGTTGATGGCGGTTAATCCGGCCTCACGCCAGCGTGCGACGTCACGCGCCAGGCGATAGCCATTGGTCGTTATCGCAATCTGGCGAATCGCCGCATTTTCACGCACCGCCGCGATAATATCGATAAAGTCGCGGCGTAAGGAGGGTTCCCCGCCGGTAAGACGGACTTTTTCCGTACCCAACGCGGAGAACGCGCGGGTGACGCGGCGAACTTCATCCACCGACAAGAATGACTTGTTGCTCACGCCGCCGGGTTTGTACCCGTCCGGCAGACAGTAGGTACAACGAAAATTGCACACATCGGTAACGGACAGACGTAAATAGGTGAATTTACGCTGCCATGAGTCCATAAGCGGTTGCATAGATAACCTCGGGAGACAACGAACAGGCAGGCCACATCACGCTGATGTGGCCTGAGACAGGAAGTAAGACGTGTTGTTAGTGGGTTTTCATCCCCGCCGCCAGCATCAGCAGCTTAAACCCGGATGCGACGACGGCCAGCGCCATAACGCTTGCCGCCCAGATGATGACCATCCAGCCCACCCTTTTCCACCAGGCGCGTGGGGCGGTATCCGCAGGTTTAGCGTGCTCTGTGTCTGATAGTGAAGCCATTAATGATACCCCTCATCAGGATTAATTTTTCCGCGAAAGACGTAGTAACTCCAGCAGGTGTACATCAGAATCACCGGGATAATCAGTAACCCGCCCACCAGCATAAAGCCCTGGCTTTGCGGCGGTGACGCGGCCTGCCAGATAGAGATCGACGGCGGAATGATATTGGGCCAGATGCTGATGCCCAGCCCGCTGAATCCCAGGAAAATCAGTCCAAGGGTCAGCATAAACGGCCCATAGCTCGCTTTGCGGTTATAGGCGGAACGCACAATTCCCCAGCAGCAAACCAGCACTAACAGCGGGACAGGCGCAAACCAGATGATCTCTGGCAGGCTGAACCAACGTTGAGCAATCGCCGGATGCGTCAACGGCGTCCACAGGCTGATAATGACGATGATCGCCAGCAGCAGCAGCGTCAGGATAATCGCCTTCTCCGACATGCTTCGGTGCAGCGGGCCTTCCGTTTTCATGATAAGCCAGGTGCAGCCCAGTAACGCATAGGCCACCACCAGCCCCACGCCGCAGAACAGCGGGAAAGGCGCCAGCCAGTCCATCGTCGAGCCGCTGAACGCCCGTCCGGTTACCTGCAAGCCGTTAACCAGCGTTCCCACGGCGACGCCCTGGCTGAAGGTTGCCAGCACAGAACCGCCGATAAAGGCTTTATCCCAAAGCGGGCGGTGTTCCGGCGTCGCTTTAAAGCGAAATTCAAACGCCACGCCCCGGAAAATCAGCCCCAGCAGCATGGCGGTTAACGGCACGCTGAGCGCATCGACAATCACCGCATAAGCCAACGGAAACGCGCCATATAACGCCGCGCCGCCCAGCACCATCCAGGTTTCATTGCCATCCCAGACGGGAGCCACGGTATTCATCATCATGTCGCGCTCTTTCTCGTTCTTATTGAACGGAAAAAGAATGCCGATCCCCAGATCAAAGCCGTCCATCACGATGTACATCAACGTTGCGAAGACAATGATGACGAACCAGATTATTGACAGGTCGATGCCCATTTTATTCTCCCCTGCGTGTGTTCATGGGTTCGCTCACCGCCGATAACGGACGCGCTGGCGTACCCCCCTGAGCGATATCATGCGCATGCTCGCGCACTGGCCCCTTTTTGATCAGCCGCACCAGGTAGAGGTAGCCCACCCCAAAGACGGACGAATAGACGAGGATGAACGCCAGCAGGCTGACGGACATGTGCATGTCGCCGTGTGCGGAAACAGCATCACGCGTGCGCTGCAAACCGTAGACCACCCACGGCTGGCGGCCAATCTCGGTGGTAAACCAGCCCGCCAGAATAGCGATTAACCCCGATGGCCCCATGCAGAATACGAACCACAGGAAAGGACGACACTGATACAACCGGCCACGCCAGCGCAGCCACGCGCTCGCCACCCCGGTCAGGATCATCAGCATCCCCAGCCCCGCCATTATCCTGAACGACCAGAAAATGATGGTTGAGTTCGGGCGATCCTCTTTCGGGAACGACTTCAGCGCGGGCACTTGTTTGTCGAGGCTGTGCGTCAGAATCAGGCTTCCCAGATAAGGGATTTCAAGGCTGTACTTCGTTTTTTCCGCGTCCATATCCGGTACGCCAAACAGAACCAACGGCGTGGCTTCGCCTGGCGGGTTTTCCCAGTGCCCTTCAATCGCCGCAATTTTCGCCGGCTGATGTTCCAGCGTATTGAGACCGTGCGCATCGCCAATCACCGCCTGAACCGGTGCGACAAACAGCGCCATCCACAACGCCATCGAAAACATCTTTCTGATCGCGGGCGTGTCGTTTCCTTTCAGCAAATGCCAGGCCGCCGAGGCGCCGACGAAGAACGCGCTCGCCAGAAACGCCGCCGTGGACATATGCAATAAACGGTACGGGAACGACGGGTTAAAGACGATGGCCATCCAGTCCACCGGCACGACAACGCCATTCTCAATCGCGTAACCCTGCGGCGTTTGCATCCAGCTATTGGAAGAGAGGATCCAGAACGTTGAAAACAAGGTTCCCAGCGCAACCATACAGGTCGCGAAGAAATGCAGCCCCAGCCCGACGCGCTTCCAGCCGAACAGCATCACGCCCAGAAAGCCCGCTTCAAGGAAGAATGCCGTCAGAACTTCATACGTCAGCAACGGACCGGTGATACTTCCGGCAAATTGTGAAAAGCCGCTCCAGTTAGTCCCGAACTGGTAAGCCATGACCAGGCCTGAGACCACCCCCATCCCAAAATTGACGGCAAAGATCTTTGACCAAAAATGATAAAGGTCGCGATACGTTTCATTTTTGGTTTTGAGCCATAGCCCTTCAAGGACGGCGAGAAAACTTGCCAGGCCAATTGTTATTGCGGGAAAAAGAATGTGAAAAGATACGGTAAAGGCAAATTGTATCCTCGCAAGGTGAAAAGCATCTATTCCAAACATAATTCCCCCCACGGAGTCGACATTGACTGATTTATTTTGTACAACGCTTTCATTTCCAGCCTTTTTCTTTGATTAATAGCGATTTTCTGAATATTTCAGAGCAGGTGAATCTAATAATTTTCGGCGTGTTTAATTAGTCTCAAACAATTATTCAAAAAGTTCAAATAGGTTAAATTTAATAAGTGATAGATAACATTTATTATGATAATGATAAAATCCTGTTATAATTTCTTTAAATCGACAGCGCAGACGCCGCATAATCCGGGCAAACCCCGCGAATTAACTGGGTTCCACCATCTGTTATATAAAGTCTTATATAACGAATAATAAAAGATGTTGCTGTTATCTCCCGGATAGAGACAACTGTTTGTATTTATTAACCATCACCATTACCCATTTTTTAAATAAGGTTAATGGCTTTTCAAATGGATATTTGTCCGGCTGGCTTTTATTTATATAACGCGCAGCCGCTAAACGTAATTGTTAAATACACTGGAATAACCCTACCCGTTATGTAGCTATTTCAGGATGCCAATGTGACCAGAATAGTCAGGAGTTCATATGAATAAGAAAAGACGTTCAGTTCCCGGAGTCAGACACTATGACGGTCCTGCTGGCGGCTGGGGCGCGTTAAAAGCAACGGCCATTGCCGTTCGTACACAAATGGACGCGCTTGAAGCACCCGTTACCCTGTTGCGCACAAATCAGCCAGACGGCTTTGACTGCCCGGGATGCGCATGGCCGGATAAAGAACATAAATCAACGTTTCAGTTTTGCGAAAACGGTGCGAAGGCCGTCACGTGGGAAGCGACAAGCAAGCGCGTCACACCGGCGTTTCTGGCCAAAAATACCGTCAGCGCGCTGCTGAAGAAAACAGATTTCGAACTTGAAGGGTATGGTCGCCTGACTCATCCGCTGGCCTATCACAAAGAAAGCGACACATTTCGCCCTGTCGAATGGGAACAGGCCTTTGCCCGCATCGGCGAAGTGCTTCGCGGTCTCTCCCCTGAACAGGTGGAATTTTACACGTCCGGTCGCGCCTCCAACGAAGCGGCATATCTGTTCCAGCTTTTTGCGCGCGAATACGGCAGCAACAATTTTCCCGACTGTTCCAATATGTGCCACGAAGCCACCAGCGTAGGTCTGCCGCGCTCAATTGGCATTGGTAAAGGAACCGTATCGCTGGATGATTTTGAAAAGACGGAACTGGTGATCGCCATCGGCCATAACCCAGGGACAAACCATCCCCGTATGATGGGGACGCTGCACGAGCTTGCGCGCCGCGATGTGCCGATTATCGTCTTTAACCCGCTGCGAGAAAGAGCGCTGGAACGCTTTGCCGACCCGCAGAGCATCATCGAAATGGCGACCTACAGTTCAACCGACATTGCCTCAACCTATTTCCAGGTCAGGGCTGGCGGTGATGCCGCCGCGCTGAAAGGCATTGCCAAACATGTGTTGCAGCTGGAAGCCGAGCGTGGCGATGTTCTGGATCGCGAGTTTATCGCCGCCCATACGCTGGGCTTTGACGATTTTGCCGCAGATATTGCCGCAACCTCCTGGGAATCCATTGAGCGCGAATCAGGTTTAAACCGTGAGCAACTGGAAAAAGTCGCGGAAGCCTACGCCAGGTCCAACGCCACCATCATCACCTACGGCATGGGCATTACCCAGCATAACAAAGGGACAGCGAACGTGCGTCTGATTGCCGACCTGCTGTTAATGCGCGGCAATATTGGCAAACCCGGCGCAGGTATTTGCCCGCTTCGCGGCCACTCCAACGTTCAGGGGAACCGCACCGTCGGCATTACCGAGAAACCGGCGCCAGAATTCCTCGAACGGTTGAGCGACGTTTTCGGGTTTGTTCCCCCGTCGAAACACGGACACGACGCCGTACAGGCGACGCAGGCCATGATCGACGGGCGCGCCAGGGCGCTGATCTGCCTGGGCGGTAACTTTGCCGTGGCAATGCCCGATCACGAACAGGGGTTCCCGGCTATGAACGGGCTGGACTTGAGCGTCCACATCGGCACCAAACTGAACCGAACGCATCTGCTGGTCGGGAAAGAGACGTTCATCTTCCCCTGCCTCGGACGCACCGAACTGGATATTCAGCGCACCGGCAGACAATCCATCACGGTAGAAGATTCTATGTCGATGGTGCATGCCTCCTCCGGCAAACTGAAACCGGCGTCGCCGTTATTGCGTTCGGAACCAGCCATTATTGCCGGAATGGCGAAAGCCACGCTGACAAACAGCAAAATCGGCTGGATGGAGCTGGTTGCTGATTACGATCTCATCCGCGAACTGATTGAGCAAACCATTCCCGGTTTCGACAATTACAACGATCGTATCCGGGTGCCTGGCGGTTTCCGTATGCCGCTGCCGCCGACCGAACGCGTCTGGCCGACATCGACGGGCAAAGCCATGTTCTCCGTATTCCACGGCGTTAACGAGAACGTGACCGGCGAAGGTGAAAATACGCTGCGTCTGATTACCCTGCGAAGTCACGATCAGTACAACACCACCATTTACGCGATGGACGATCGTTATCGCGGCGTATTTGGCCGTCGTGACATTATCTTTATGAACGAAGGCGATATGGAGCAGTTAGGGCTTGAACATGGCGATCGCGTCGATATCCGAACGGCCCTGCCTGACAGCGATCTCTGCCTGGAAGATATCACCGTCGTGGCCTACAGCATTGCGGCAGGTTCTGTCGGCGCCTATTATCCTGAGGCCAATGTTCTGGTTCCGCTCAATTATATTGATAAAGAGAGCGGTACGCCTTCTTATAAATCCGTACCGGTAAATATCACCTTGCGTTCAAAAGAAATTCGCGCGCTGTAAAATTCGCCCCTTATTCATGACGTTCTGCTGAATAAGGGGATTTATTTTTCAGCCACTGACGCGCAGAAACGGTATTGTCACGCCGCAATTCGGTTACAAAATTTATACATTTATGCAATAATGTGAACCCATGTCGTAGCGCAAACGGCTGCCGGAGCCTCTTCTTAGCCCCCAACAGACCGTCTGCCGAAGAGATGAATGATGGACATAAAACAACTCAAATATTTAATCGCGCTGGATCAGACCCGTCACTTTGGTAAGGCCGCATCGCAGTGTAATATCACGCAACCCACCCTCTCCATGCGCATTCGCAATCTGGAGGAGGAGCTTGGTCTGGTGCTTATCGTTCGCGGGCAACGCTTTGAAGGCTTTACCCCGGAAGGCGAACGTATTCTGGCATGGGCAAAATCCCTGCTGGCCGCGCACGATGGCTTACAGGCCGAGGCCGCGCTCTGCAAAGGACAGGTTGTCGGCGTGCTCCGTCTGGGTATGGTGCCACTCGCCAGCGTCGATCCTATGCTGTTTATTCGCGAATTAACCCCCAAATACCCGGAACTGCAATTTAGTCTCTATTCCATGACCTCGGAGCAAATTGCCGAAGGCGTAAACAGCAACCAGCTGGAGCTGGGAATATGTTATCTGAATAACATTGATGTCAGTCCGTTTGATGTTATCCCGTTAGCGAAAACCCGGATGGGTCTGCTGCACGACACGCGCCATTTTGAAATAGAAAATGAGAGCCTCTCCTGGAACGATCTCATTAATTTCCCGCTGGGTTTTCTGACCAAAGGTATGCATTACAGAGAGCACATGGATATGAGTTTTAAATCAGCCGGAATCTCGCCTAAGCATATTTTCGAAAGCGATTCAACATTCCAGATTATTCAGGCCGTACAGCGCGGCATATGTTGCGCCATTATGCCGCTCAATAATGGGCTGGAGAATTTAAACAGTAATTTTCATATTACGCCGATCGTCAATTCCAACATTGAAGCCCCTGTCGGCCTGATCATGCGTAAGCAAGCGCCGGTTTCCTCGCTCGCGCTGCGCTGCTTTACGGACGCGCGCGACATCTACGCCGCCCACAACCCACAGCATTCGTAATACCCGCAATCCGCGCCTTTGCGTGGATTGCTTACACAAGCCATCCATCTTCATCATTGCAGGATTCGCACATGCCGTTTCTGTGCCGGTTTTTTTCCTTTACGGCATTTAAAAACAGTAATAATTCACGATCGGTTCTTAAGCGGAATTTTGTCATTAACGCGTTTCGATGCGCCAGCACCGTTTTCTGACCGATCGCCATTTTGTAAGCAATCTGCTTTGACGTCATCCCCGCATAAAGAAAGGCAGCGAGCTGGTTTTGTTGCCCGGTAAGCGTCTTATGCGGACAATGCCCGCAGTGGTGTACGGCATGGGGCGTTTTTGCCTGCTGTAAAGAAAACCAATGCTGCTTAATCACTTTACTGATCTTACTGACGTTCGCATTGAGCGGAATAAACACGATGTTTCCTATACAGGAGGGAATTTCTCCTCGCGCGGGAATATGTTTTTTATCCACCAGGCCAATCATCAGGCGTGGCGCACGAAATCGCATTTCAGCATGACAAATATACTGTTCACCGGGGTGCAGCATCAGAATTAAGATATCGGCACAGGCGGCGTTTGCGTGGTCATAGTCGTTAAAGGTGAGCGTGGTCCGATTCAGGTTCGGTGGAAATATTTCGCACAGTAACGCGCGCAATCCGTATTGATAAAAACGATCCTGACATCTGATGACAATATTCATGTATACGCGGCTCCGGGTAATAATTACTGATAGCTCAATGAAACCGTCACAACCGAATCAATGGTTCCCGGTGAGACCTGCCCCTGTTCACTGTAGAGCCGGGCGCGTAAATTCCAGGTGTAACGCTGTGCGACAATTTCACTGGTCAGAACCTGACCGTCGCCCAGCGGTCGGCCGTCCGCCGCCTGCAACTGTATCGCGACAGGGGTAGCGGTTCCCAGATTGCGATACATATCATCGCGATGCATGTCATCAGCGTTGCCGTTAAACTGAATCATCACGCCTGTTGTGCCTTCCGGGCAATGTTCAATGCTGAAATCAAAACTGACCCACGGCGTCGTTGACCCTGCGGTATACATTGATGAGGCCGTTACCGGACTCCCCGCCGTTAAATCAACGGTTTTAGTGATGCTGTCGCTGCTCACCTGACACGGCGCGGCTTTCACATTCCCTTTGATATTTAATGCGATCGGATCGCCCTGACCCCATACCTGACCAGTAAGCAGCATCAGGGTCAGCAGCCAGCGTTTTCTTCCAGGCATACTTTTTCCTTGGGTTATTGGTAGGTAATATTCAACGTGGCGGTGGCATTCGCGCTGCCCGGCTTCACCTGGCTTTTGGTCTGGTAATAACGCGCCACCAGCGGAAATGTCTCCTGCCCGCCTGCGGATTTTTTCAATACGATGCGGTTATTCAGTTGCAGCGGCGCATCGTTATAAACTATCTGGACCCCCACGCCGTCTGCCGTTTCGGAGCTACCCTGCCCGGTCAGCGCCAGAACGCTGGTGTCAGCCGGTGCGTCAGGGTTTTGCGTTCCCGCCAGTTCAACATTGATATTCGCCCCCGGATCGCAGTTCAGCCCCAGATTTTGTGTATCGCTGTGCGACAGCACGGCTCCGGGCTGGCCGGTGAACTCGGCGGCATTAATATCACCGAGCTGAAAATTAAGAATCTGGCTGGAAAACGAACATGCGAGCGCCGTCACCTGGGTATCGGCGCCCATTGAAATCTGCATAAAAGAATGATCCGGCGTACCAAACCATCCCTGTGCAACCACTCCCGGCGTCAAATATCCCGATTGGATCGTTGCTGTTTTAATCAGCATCACGTCATAGTTACCGAGGTTATAGATATAGCTGGCGCCATTTGACGGCAGCACAAAATCCCCTGCGGGAATGGATAGCCTGATTCCCACCCCTTTCAGATTGGTGTTGTAAACATGATTTATCGGCGAAGGCGTCGCTGACAGGTAATTGATCGCATAAGCACCGTTACAATAGACGGCACCGCCAGGCGCCGTGACCAACAGTTTGGCATACCCGGAGACCCTGGCGCGGGCGATTTCTGCCCCTACCGGCGCATCTCGCTGCACGACAATATTCCCCATTGAGACGGTATTAAATAGTGTCGTATTCACGGTACAGTCATCGGCAACGCTGAGCCCTGAAAAAAGTATCAGTAAACTGAATAAGAGATAAGTTCGTTTCATTGTCAGATTCTCACGCGAGGTAAGCCCACTTAGCGGCAAAGAGAGCCGGTCACGCTAACGCCGCTGTAGTTCTCGGCTGAGGTTAATGAATAATTTGCCGTGCAGCGCTGCTCGCCGTCACGTCCCCAGACCACATTCAGCGTCCCTTCCGGCGGCATGCCGCTTAAATAAACCTGCCCCTCGTCACCGACAATAAATTGTTGTTCTTGCGCGCCTTTTAACGTCACCATCGCCCCAAATGGCACCGTCGAACCGTGGGGTCTGGTCAACGTCAACAGCACGCGCAGCCCAACATTAGCGACATAGTCCGCCCTCACGACCGCGCCACGGGTTGGCACAACGGTTTTGTTGGTAAGCGCCAGTTCAACATCGTCCGCAACGGATGCCGTATCCAGGCCGATATCATTTTTGCGATACGGTGAAACATTGGCGGAAACGGTGTAGCCACGAAAATCAGTTCGTACGCCGCTCTGGTTTTTAATCCCGACCCCCGATGCGCCAGGCGCGCCAATCAGCACGTTGGTTTCCCCCAAAGGCTGAGAGAACGTTACGCCATCGGCATATGCCAGCACGCCCCCCGCGAGAGCGTAATTCACGCGCTGCGAGTGGCGATCGTAACGATACCCCCCGCTAACATCGGCGTAAGTACCCTTATAATCCGCGCTCAGACTACCGGTATACCCCACGTCATCCGTGCCGTAACCTTGCTGAATATTCCAGTTCAGCGCGTTACCAGCCAGCGCCGTTCCACTCAGCCCTGCGCTATGAGTCGCGCCCTTCCCGCTGCTGGCATTCATGCCATAACTGGCCCAGGTATTGCTCATAAAGCGATCCAACGGAATGCTGATATTCAGCGCCAGCTGTTGGTCTTTATCATAACGATCGCCGCTGCCGTTTTTACTCAGCGTCCAGGCGACGCTATAGCTCACGCCGTTCCAGGCATTGTGATACCCCACGCTCCACGACTGCATCGGTTTTCCGGTATGCCAGTAGTCCTCCTGTACCGCGCTTAACGCCAACGATCCGCCGCCTGCGCCCAGGGACTGGTTGACGTTGGCTTCCATACGGTTACGTCGTTTCGTTATCTGCCCGGAACTACCGCCATACGTATCGAAAGTGTCCTGCATACCGTAGTAACCGCGCGTTGAATATCGGTAACCCGCAATCGAAAAGTTTGTTCCTGTCGCGATGCTATTTTTGCTATAGCGCACACGCCAGGATTGCCCCTGAGTCTTGCTGCCATCAGCGGGTTGCGCCCATGACTGGATTACGTCGGCAGAAAGCGCGCCAATCGTTCCCAGATTTTTACCGATGCCGGACGCTATCGCCCGATAGTTACGGGAAGTCTGGACGCCGCCATAAAGCGTGAAACCGCCCGGCAAACCATAAATCGCGGTTCCCTGGCCGAAATCAGTTTGTTCCACACGACTGTCGCTGGAGCGATAGCGCCCGCCGGTTAACGCATATTTGAACCGGCCTTCACGCTGTAACACCGGTAATGATGCGAACGGGACGGTGAAGTGCTGCTCACTGCCATCCGCCTCTTTAACCGTGACCTCCAGATCGCCGGCGCCTCCCGTGGGGAACATGTCGGTAATGTCAAACGCACCTGGGGCCACGTAACTTTGGTAGATTTGGTAGCCATTTTGCCGGATGACGATCTGCGCATTGGTGCGGGCAATACCGCGTACCACGGGCGCATATCCCTTCAGCGAATCGGGCAGCATGTCGTCATCTGACGCAAGCTGGCCGCCACGAAACGGTATGCTGTCAAAAACATCCGCAGGAGAGGCGCTGTCTCCCAGCACCAGTTGCGCTTTCAGAGGGACGATATTGCGCTGGACATAGGTATAAATCGAATCCCAGTCCTCATCGCCCTGACCGCTGCGCCGCCAGGTGGTGTAATTGCGCAAACGCCACGGGCCGATATTTATTCCGGGGCGCAAATTAGCGTACTGACTATTACTGTTATCACCGCTCAGACTGTAGTTAAGCATCGCGGCGGTAATGCCTTCATCCCAGAGTTCCGGCGCGACATCCCCCCGCGCTCTGGCAGATAACGCCGCCTGCGGAATACTTAACAACAGCTTTTGCGTCGAAAACTGGAACTCACTTGAAGCCTGTGGAATAGCGGACAAATCGGCGCAATCCCCTTTGCCCTGCACACCCGGATACTGCGCGATGTTAACGCCATAGCGTTGCAACATTTCCCCCGACAGGCAGGGCTCAAGCACATCCTCACCAGAAGGCGTTGGTGTTTTATTAAATGCGATATCCTGCGTGTCCAGAAACTGCCCGTTGAGGATAATATCGACATGGTAAGTGCCCTGTGCCTGCCCCCCCATTTCAAAACCAGAAAGATCGATATTCTCGCTACCGGATGATATATGCTCCAGTAGCGCCGGATTAAAGTAATCCCGACCCAGAACCTCATTCAGCACGCTGAATATTCCCAGGGAGATAAACAATACAAGCCTGGCCGGATACGGATTAATTATATATTTGGCTATCATCATTAACGTAATTCCGACCCGTCGCTACTTAAACAGAACCGCTGTACTCCTCGCTGATTCCACCGTAATCATTAATAATCCTGAATTTCACGCTTCCGCCATTTCCGCCCGAAGGCAGTGCAAAACGGGCGGTACTCCCCGGCGCCACAAATGTTACATTGTCAACTTTCTTACCGGATACGGTAATTTCATTGAAATTAACGTAATAAGGCGTGGGGTTATTTACCTGAATAAACGCCCCGCTCCGGCTCCAGCTTAACTTTCCGAGCTGCGCTTCAGGCGTTGACTTGCTCAGCAACGCAGGCCGATAAATCAGTTTTATTCGTGTTTTAACCGCAATCTGTAACGTATTATCCTTACGTTGGGCCGACGGTATCGATTTAATATTCAGCCAAAACAGGGACTCTTTATCCTCAGGCAGATTTCCCGCCCGAATAATACGCATTACGTTTTGCTGCCCGTTATCAAGCCGGTAAAGCGGCGGTGTAATAATAAAAGGGGCTTTGGCCTTACCGTCATTTTGCGTTTCGATCCACGACTGAATTAAATACGGAATATTATCGGGATTACTGACGCTTAATGACGCTTCTTTTTTACCGCCATCGTAAATAACCCGTGTTCCGCCAATGGAAACGCCAGCATTCACACTGGAAACGCCGGTAACAAACAGCGCCAACGCGGTGGCGCAAACACGTAATACTCTCATGGTAAACCTCTGAGAGGGCCGGTTATCGGCCCCCCAAACAACATATACTCGTCAGTTATAGTTAACGGTGAAGTTCGCTACGGCGTTCACGACGCCCGGCACAACAGGCACGCTGGTGGCGACATAGGCGGCGTAGAAATCCAGTTGGTTGTCAACCATATCTAACAGTGAATAGGAATAGCCATTGATCTGATTAAGGCCTAAAGGCGCTCTGTCTGCCGTCATCAGTCGAATGGCCACCCCGCTTGCCGAACCAGGATCGGCGGAAAGCGCCAACAGATCGGTATTACCCGAATGATTAACGCCATCAAATTTCACCCGCGCAGACGTGACGGAAGAGGGGCAGTTAATCAGACGCAAGGTAAATTTAGTCGTTGACGCTTCATCCCCTGCGTTGGTAAACGCTGTTTTATAGACACTTCCCATATCAACGGTCATCGTATTATTGGCGCCAATATCTACGGTACAGGCGGTATCAAGAACCTGTCCCACAAATTTGACCGTGCCGTCATACGCTATCGCATGTGATATTGACAAAATGGCCGCAGCGGAAAGCGCCATTGCTATCATATTTTTTTTCATCATCGCTATCCTTAACACCTGTTTATTTATCGCGTTACGACATAATGTCCATACATTTTCTGCTCTGGAAATGGGCTGCCGGGAAACGCTTATTTTTGGCTATCATCGTAAAGACAAGGAGATAAATAACATGCGATTTCCCCTTCATCATTCCGGGCCGCATCACGTTAGCGGTTTGAATCCTGAATCAAGGCGCGATGTCAATTAAGTTCTCCTTAATTTAAATTTTCATATAAATGCACATATTTGCTCAAGTGATTTTTTGGTGTAATTTTACACCTTGTTCTGGATTCACTTATTTTTAGTCTGTCACCATAATTATTAGCTCAAGCAAGACGTTACGCTATTACAGAGACTATTATATGGGAGGACAGATCATGCCTGAAACCAAAATAGCTATTGAATCAAGTATGTATAAGGCTCTGCCTCTGAAGCCAATTGAACATGTAGAAAAACTGATTGCGCACCTGAAGCCACACGCAAACACACGAGAAACAAAATGCAGACAAATTATTAACAACGAAAATAATAGACCACATCAATGTTATTTATTGCTGAAGGGAACCATTGGGGTTTTCAGAGCACGGGACGGCTTCATGCTTAACTCAGAAGTCGCCCCCTTTATTTTTGGCCTCAGCAATCAACTGGTTGATGCTGAATATTTGCTGATGCGCAGTGAGGAGTGCTCTGAGATCGCCTTTATTCCACTGGAGAAAGTTAACGACGTTATAGCAAATGAGAATCTTTGGGAAAGTCTGGCGAAGGTGCTTATCTACACCGCCGGTCGGGTGTACGACCACTGTACGCGCATTTCAGCGCCGACATCCTATGATATTATTCGCGCTCAGTTGTATGAATTAATGCGCGAGTCTAATGAATTCAGGCAAAATATAACTGCCGCAAATTATATTCAGTCAAGAACATTTCTGTCGCGCAGCAGCGTGATGAAGATACTGGCCGATTTAAAAAAAGGCGGCTACATCGTGACCGATCGTGGTGTTCTGAAGCAAATTCAGCAGAATATTCCCCTGAAATACTAGCTATGCTCAACACGCATTAACGCAGAGCCACTAAAATAGAATGACAATGACAGTGACCGGATAACACCTACCATGCCCCTGGATTCTTCCTTTAATCAACTGAAGCAGCCTTCGCCCTATGCAATTGCGCTGCTCAACGCACTCACGTCAGAACAGGATTTCAAACGGTATCCTCGCGGAAGTCGCTTTGTCTTCGTCCAGGGGGGCGAGCACCAGTGCCTGTTTTTCCGCACGGGCGTCGTAAGCATTGAGAACATCGAAAATAGTCTGTTGCTGGGGATAGCTTCTGCCCCGGTATCCCTGGGGTTCACCAGCGCCCTGTCGGATAAACTGCTGATTCGCGCGCTCGAAGAGTGCGAAGCGGCGACAATTCCCCTCGATGATGTGATGGAAACCATTGAGCGCAAGCACCTGTGGGAGATCATGGCAAAGCATATGATCATCGTCACCAATAAATTGTTTATCCAGAATGAAATGGCGACAGCGCCGACCGCTTACGATCTGCTGTGCTACCAGTTGCAGGCGCTAAGCCAGGAGCCGGAAAGCATCCGCTCTCAGATGGCGGCCTACCAGTATATTCTTGAACGTACCCGCCTTTCGCGCAGCAGCGTGATGAAAATGCTGTCAGCGCTGAAAAAAGGCGGCTATATCGAACTGGAACAGGGCAAATTAATCGCAATTAATCACCTCCCTTCTCGTTTCTAACCCCCCGTTTTTTACGCTTAAAGCGGCGGCATTCGTTGGTCGGGATCGCAATTCTGACGATTACCTCGCCTTTGCGTTCCATAATGAAACATGATTAAGCATAAATGTTCCGTTGATGAAACATGTTATGGCCGAATTTTCTTTTCCGCTCACTGTTGCACAATAAGGTTATCGGCAGTGAGTGGTAGCCGTGTCATGGTACACAACCGATACCCCTACAGCAGAAGATGCGGAGCAAAATAATGAAAAAGCTGATTAACCGTGTAGAAGAGGTACTGAACGAACAACTCGCTGGTCTGGCAAAAGCGTACCCGACGCTGACGCTGCATCAGGACCCGGTTTACGTTACCCGGTCAGATGCGCCAGTGGCAGGAAAAGTGGCGCTGCTTTCCGGCGGCGGCAGCGGGCATGAACCCATGCACTGCGGCTATATTGGGCCAGGCATGCTCTCCGGCGCCTGCCCGGGCGAAATATTTACCTCACCGACGCCAGACAAAATGTTTGAGTGCGCCATGCACATTGACGGCGGCGAAGGCGTCTTACTGATCATTAAGAATTACACCGGCGACATCCTGAATTTTGAAACCGCCACGGAGCTGCTGCACGACAGCGGCGTAAAAGTCACCACCGTTGTGGTAGATGATGATGTAGCGGTCAAAGACAGCCTTTATACCGCCGGTCGTCGCGGCGTCGCCAATACGGTATTAATTGAAAAACTGGTGGGCGCGGCCGCAGAACGCGGTGACACGCTGGAAGCCTGCGCGGAGCTTGGCCATAAGCTGAATAATCAGGGGCATTCAATCGGCATCGCGCTCAATGCCTGTACCGTGCCTGCGGCGGGCAAACCGTCCTTCACATTGCAGGATAACGAAATGGAGTTTGGCGTGGGAATTCACGGCGAACCCGGCATTGACCGTCGCCCCTTCTCTTCTCTCGATCAAACTGTCGATGAAATGTTTGACACGCTGCTGGAAAACGGCGCATACAGCCGCACGCTGCGTCACTGGGATCATCATCAGGGAAGCTGGCAGGAAGATAAGCAGAGCAAACAGCCGTTGCAGCGTGGCGATCGCGTCATTGCGCTGGTCAACAACCTCGGCGCCACGCCGCTGTCTGAACTGTTCGGCGTCTATAACCGGCTTGAAAGCCGCTGTCAGGAAACCGGCATTACCATTGAACGCAACCTGATCGGCTCTTACTGCACCTCTCTGGATATGACCGGCTTTTCCATCACCCTGTTAAAAGTGGACGATGAAACGCTCGCGCTCTGGGATGCGCCGGTTCACACGCCTGCGCTCAACTGGGGCAAATAAGGAGATTATGTATGTCACTCAACAGAACACACATTGTTAACTGGCTCTATCGCTGCGGTGAGATTTTCACCAAAGAGAGTGATTATCTGACGGGTCTGGACAGAGAGATTGGCGACGCCGACCACGGGCTGAATATGCATCGCGGCTTCAGTAAAGTCGTCGAAAAATTACCCGCGATTGCGGATAAAGACATCGGCTTCATCCTGAAGAACACAGGGATGGTGCTGCTCTCCAGCGTCGGCGGCGCCAGTGGCCCGCTGTTCGGCACGTTCTTCATTCGCGCCGCCCAGGTGACACAGGCGCACCAGAGCCTGACGCTCGACGAGCTGTACCAGATGATGCGGGAAGGCGCGGAAGGCGTGACCAGCCGTGGTAAAGCAGAGCCTGGCGATAAAACCATGTGTGACGTCTGGGGGCCGGTTGTGGAGTCGCTGCGCCAGTCATGCGAACAGCACCTGTCGGTGCAGGCGGCGCTGGATGCCGCCAGCGCCCAGGCCGAAGCGGCGGCGCAGAGCACCATCACCATGCAGGCCCGCAAAGGGCGCGCCAGCTATCTTGGCGAGCGCAGCATCGGCCATCAGGACCCGGGCGCAACCTCCGTGATGTTCATGATGCAAATGCTGGCGGCAGCGGCAAAAGAGTAAGGATAACGCGATGGTAAACCTGGTCATTGTTTCGCACAGCGCACTGCTGGGTGAAGGCGTCGGGCAGTTAGCCCGGCAGATGTTAATCGGCGATGGTTGTAAACTCGCGATTGCAGCCGGTATCGACGACCCACAAAATCCGATTGGCACCGATCCGCTCAAGGTGATGGAAGCCATCGAATCCGTGGCTGATGCGGACCATATCCTGGTCATGATGGATATGGGCAGCGCATTATTGAGCGCCGAAACCGCCCTGGATTTGCTTGACCCGGCGATTGCGGCGAAAGTCCGCTTATGCGCGGCGCCGCTGGTAGAAGGCACGCTGGCGGCGACGGTCAGCGCGGCAATGGGCGCCGGTATTGATAAAGTCATCAATGACGCCATGAGCGCGCTGGACGCCAAGCGTGAACAACTGGGTTTACCTTCACCCACTCAAACTGGGGGCGTCGCCACAAAACCAGCATTTCAGGATAACGACGCCCACTCCATTTCTGTTGTGGTGAAAAATCCAAACGGGCTGCATGTTCGTCCGGCATCGCGGCTGGTCTCCACGTTGTCGGGGTTTCGGGCCGACATGCTGCTGGAGAAAAATGGCAAATGCGTGACGCCGGACAGCCTGAATCAGATAGCGTTATTACAGGTGCGCTGCAACGATACTCTGCGCCTGATCGCCAAAGGAGAACAGGCCGACGAGGCGCTGGCGGCATTCAAACAGCTGGCGACGGAAAACTTTGGCGAGTCCGTGGAGGAGACGCCTGCCAGCAGCACGGCGCGTCAGCTCCCCGCGCAGGTCTCCGGCGTGGTGTTCTGCTATTCTCCCGCTGCACCGGACGTCGCAAATCCGACGACCGTCAATTTGCCGGAAGAGCGGCAGCGCCTGCAAACGGCGATTCGTCAGACGCTGGACGATCTCAACGCGCTGACCACGCTGGCGGAAGAGAAATACTCCGCCGATCTGGCGGCGATTTTTTCCGGGCATCACACACTGCTGGATGACCCCGAGCTGTACGAGATGGCATGTGAAGTGATGCGTGATAAATCGTGTCGGGCGGAAACGGCGTGGCGCAGCGTGCTGGACGATCTCCGCGATCAGTACCGACAGCTCGACGACGCCTATTTACAAGCCCGCTATATCGATATCGACGATATTCTCCATCGGACGCTGAGGCACCTGAGCGGAATAAACGCGCGCTTGCCGGTATTCACGCGCCCGACTATCGTGGCGGCAGAAAATATCTTCCCGTCCACCGTGTTGCAGTTCGACCCACAGACGGTTAAAGGGATCTGCCTGAGCGCAGGCAGCAATGAATCACATTCGGCAATCATCGCCCGTGAAATGGGGATCGGCTGGCTTTGTCAGCAAGGGGAAGCGGTATATGCCCTGAGCACCGGCGAGTCGATTACGCTGGATCTCGCGGCACAGCGCATTCTCTTTTCTGACTGACCGCTCTCCCATCGCGCGTCCTCTTCTGAGGGCGCGCTGTCGCATCACCGCGCTCATCCCCACGCTTCAACCGGCGATAACGGGAAATGTTTACCAGTTCCCAAAATAGCGGTTCGATCACGCGCACATGGCAATCCTGGACTAAGGTTTTGTCATGGTTCATGCCGCTGACTGCGGCACGCCGTTAAGGAGAATATTGATGATAACACCTGCGCTTCGCCATTCCGGCACGCTCTCTTTCGCCATAAAACTGACCGTTGCAAGCACCCTGCTGACATTCGCGTCGCTCTCGGCGCATGCTGAGGAACAGCCGGCCAGTCCTCCGCAGCCCCCGGATATTCTGCTGGGGCCGCTGTTTAATGACGTGCAGAGCGCCAAACTGTTCCCCGACCAGAAAACGTTCGCCGATGCCGTGCCTAACAGCGATCCGCTGATGATCCTCGCGGATTACCGGATGCAACGAAACCAGTCAGGCTTCGATTTGCGTCACTTTGTTGATGTGAACTTTACGCTGCCCAAAGATGGGGAAAAATACGTTCCGCCGGAAGGACAGTCGCTGCGTGAACATATTGACGGCCTGTGGCCCGTGTTGACCCGCACAACGGAGAGCGCCGGAAAATGGGATTCGTTATTGCCGCTGCCGGAACCGTATGTGGTGCCTGGCGGACGTTTCCGGGAAGTCTATTATTGGGATAGCTATTTTACCATGCTGGGACTTGCCGAAAGCGATCACTGGGATAAGGTCGCCGATATGGTGGCGAATTTCGGCTATGAACTGGACTCCTGGGGGCATATCCCCAACGGCAACCGTACCTACTATCTGAGCCGCTCGCAGCCGCCTTTCTTCGCATTTATGGTGGAATTGCTGGCGCAGCATGAGGGCGACGACGCCCTGAAAAAATACCTGCCGCAGTTGCAAAAAGAGTATGCCTACTGGATGGAGGGCGTGGAGAATCTCCAGCCCGGCGAGCAGAATAAGCGCGTGGTGAAACTGGATGACGGCACCGTCCTGAACCGCTACTGGGATGACCGGGACACGCCGCGACCGGAGTCGTGGATGGAAGATATCACCACCGCGAAGAGCAACCCGAACCGCCCGGCAACCGAGATTTATCGCGACCTGCGATCTGCCGCCGCATCGGGCTGGGATTTCAGCTCGCGCTGGATGGACGATCCGAATCAGCTGAGCACCATTCGCACCACCAGCATCGTCCCTGTCGATCTCAACGCCCTGCTGTATAAACTGGAGAAAATGCTGGCGCGCGCCAGCAAAGCGGCAGGCGATGACGCCAACGCGAACCAGTATGAAGCGCTCGCCAGCGCCCGTCAGAAAGGCATTGAAACGCACCTGTGGAACAATCAGGAAGGCTGGTATGCCGACTACGACCTGAAGAGCAAAAAGGTGCGTAACCAACTGACGGCGGCCACGCTGTTCCCGCTGTATGTCAACGCGGCAGCGAAAGATCGCGCCAGCAAAGTGGCTGCCGCGACCCAGGCGCACCTGTTGCAGCCTGGCGGACTGTCCACCACCTCGGTGAAAAGCGGGCAGCAATGGGACGCCCCCAATGGCTGGGCGCCGTTACAGTGGGTGGCGACCGAAGGGTTGCAGAATTACGGGCAGGACAACGTCGCGATGGATGTCACCTGGCGCTTCCTCACTAACGTTCAGCATACCTACGACCGCGAACAAAAGCTGGTTGAGAAATATGACGTCAGCAGTACGGGAACCGGCGGCGGCGGTGGAGAATACCCTCTTCAGGATGGTTTCGGCTGGACCAACGGCGTGACGTTAAAAATGCTCGACCTGATCTGTCCAAAAGAGAAACCGTGCGACAGCGTACCGGCCACTCGCCCCGCAGCGCCAGGCGCTTCCCAGCCTGCGCCGCAAAAACAGGTTGAAACCACGCCGTAATGTGACCCGACCATCATGCTGACAAAAATCCGCGCGCCGTCGCGGATTTTTCTTCCTGGCAATGCCGCGCGTTCATCTCTGCCCCTCATAGCTCTTAAGGGTTAGACCCCCTTTTCATCGGTGAGAATTTGATACTGAACAAGTTTTTTAACGTTATATATGTAAACATATAGCGATTTTTTAACCATTTCAGGATGAAAATAATGCCGCTCACAAGACGGAGATTCGCTCAGGCAATGGCCTCTGCGCTGCTGTTTCGCCACCTCCCTGGCATTGCGCAGACACCGCTGACGTTTGCTATTGGCCGCCCGCCGGAAGGCAATATTATTCGCCGCGTGGTGAGCGCCGGTGCGCCCGCCGATGTGTTACTGCTGGCCGTCGCGCCGGAAAAGCTGGTGGGTTTCTCCTCTTTTGATTTCTCGCGACAGGCGGCGATTCCCTTCCCCGAGTCCATTCGGGCGTTGCCCAAACTGGGCAGGCTGGCGGGGCGCGCCAGCACGTTGTCTCTGGAAGGGCTGCTGGCCCTGCATCCCGATCTGGTAGTGGATTGCGGCAACGCCGATGAAACCTGGCTTTCGCAGGCGCGCCAGGTCAGCGCTCAGACCCGGATTCCGTGGCTGCTGATTAACGGTGAACTGCGGCAAACGCCGGAACAACTGCAAGCCGCAGGACAAGCGCTGGGAATGGAGGCGCGTACTGCCGCTCAGGCGGCGCTGGCTCAGCGCTTCATTGCGCAAGCGCTCGCGTTTTCCCACACGCCTGCTGCCGGTATTCGTTTTTATGCGGCGCGAGGCGCCCGAGGTCTGGAGACAGGATTACAGGGATCGCTGCATACGGAAGCGGCAGAGTTGCTGGGATTACACAACGTAGCGCGAATCCCCGGACGAAGCGGACTGGCCCAGGTCTCTATGGAAAACTTACTCACCTGGCAACCCGACATCATTCTGGTACAGGATGCCGCCACGGCGCACTACCTGCGTCACGACCCCGTCTGGCAAGGCGTTAAGGCGGTTGCGGACAAGCGCATTCTTTTCCTGAGCGGCCTGCCGTTTGGCTGGCTGGATGCGCCGCCGGGCATTAACCGTTTACTCGGGCTGCGCCGGTTGCATGCCTGGCTGGACCCGAACGTTAATCAACATTTTAAAGATGATATGGTACGTTATGCGCGCCTGTTCTGGCATACGTCGCTGACTGACGAACAGTATCAACAGTGGGCGATCATCTGATGAGAACGACCACCCTTTCTGTCCTGATGCTGGGGATTGCCCTTCTCTGTATTGCCTTTGCCAGCGTATCGGGCGCTTATCACCTCGATGCCCGGCAGGTGCTGGCGATGATCTTCAGCCATGACACGGGGCCGACACAGGATCAAATCGTGTTCTGGCAGATCCGCCTCCCCCGCATTCTCGCCGCGCTGCTGCTGGGCGCTGCGCTGGCGGGCGCGGGCACGACGTATCAGGGGATGTTTCGCAACCCGCTGGTCTCCCCGGATATTCTCGGCGTTGCCGCCGGAGCGGGTTTAGGCGCATGTACGGCGATTTTGCTGGGCCTGCCGATTTTGTTTATCCAGCTCTACGCGTTCGGCGGCGGTCTGCTGGTGGTTGCTGGCGTCTGGCTGATTACCCGCCGGGTGACGCGTCACGACCCCGTATTAACCCTTGTGCTGGTGGGTATCGCGCTCGGCACGCTGTGCGGCGCGGGAATTTCCCTGATAAAAACGCTGGCCGATCCCTATACCCAGTTGCCTTCCATCACCTTCTGGTTACTCGGCGGACTCTCTACCATCACGCTGCATGATCTTTGCTTCTCGGCGCCGCTGATTCTGTTCGGCGCCATCCCTTTGCTGCTACTGCGCTGGCGTATGAATTTACTGACGCTTTCAGATGATGAAGCCCGTTCCCTGGGCATCAACGTTACCCGCCTTCGGCTCGCGCTGATTGTCTGCGCGACGCTCATCACCGCCAGCACGGTGGCGATTGCCGGGATTATCGGCTGGATAGGCTTAGTCGTGCCGCATATCGGCAGGTTGCTCACCGGCAATAACCACCAGCAGTTGCTTCCTGTCTCAATGGGCGCTGGCGCCATTTTACTGCTGCTGACCGACACGCTCGCGCGCGCAATCAGCAGTACGGAGATTCCACTCGGTATCCTCACCGCATTTATCGGCGCCCCTTTCTTTTTGCTGCTTCTGCTGCGCGGAGGACGCCAATGACACGACTGACGGTTCGCCACGCCAACCTGGGATACGCCCGACGCCCGGTTTTGCGCGACGTCTCTTTTACCGTACCGGCGGGAGAAATTTGCTGTTTACTCGGCGCAAACGGCAGCGGCAAGACCACGCTGATGCGCACCATTCTTGGCGTTCTCCCCTTGATCAGCGGCGACATCCTGCTTGATGGCGTGGCGGTGCAGCGTTTTTCAGACCGGGAGCGCGCCAGCGCCATTGCCTGGGTGCCACAGGCGCACGACGGCGCGTTCGCCTTCACCGCTCTGGATATGGTGATGATGGGGCTGACGCCGAAAATGGCGGCATTCGCCGTTCCCGGCGCCAGGGAGCGAGAGATTGCCCACCAGCAGCTCGCCGCGCTTGAAATCGTCCATCTGGCGCCCCGACGCTGGAACACCCTGAGCGGCGGAGAGCGTCAACTGGTGCTGATCGCCCGCGCCCTGGCGCAACGCCCTCGCCTGCTACTGCTGGATGAACCCGCCTCCAGCCTCGACTTTGGTCACCAGATCCGCCTGCTCGACACGCTGGTGACACTGAAAAAAACGGGGATGGCGCTACTGATGTCAACCCATCATCCGCTCCATGCCAGGGCGATAGCCGACAGCGTCGTACGCGTGGAGTCCGACGGCCAGGTATCGCAAGGCGCGCCAGAGCGCCAGCTCGCTGCCGACAATCTGGCCGCGCTTTATCGGGTCTCGCCCACACAAATCCACCGCCATCTTTTTGGCGATCAGCAATAAGGGACAGCCATGCTCATTGATGACATTGATTTTGCAGACCTCTACCGCCAGCAGCTATTGCAGGCGAAACGAACGGAAAAAACGCCCGACCATTGGGATAAACGGGCAGAGAAAATGGCAGAAAACTGCGCGTCGCCGACGGACACCTACCTGCAACAGCTGATGGAGAAAATGGATTTGCAGGGCGCGAACTCGCTGTTTGATATGGGCTGTGGCCCGGGCACCGTCTCGCTGGCGTTAGCGGGCAAAATACCGCATATCTGCGGCGTGGATTACAGCCCCGGAATGCTGCGCGTTGCCGCCCGTCGCGCGACAGAGCAACGGGCAACCCATGTTCACTGGGTGCAACGCGCCTGGGAAGAGGACTGGAGCGATCTTCCGCGCTGCGATATCGCCGTGGCCTCCCGCTCAACGCTCGTTGCGGATATGCGCCAGGCGATGACAAAACTCAACAACCAGGCGCGGCTGCGCGTCTATACCACGCACCTGGTCAGTTCCTCTTTTGTTTCCCCCACTATCCAGCGCGCGTTGGGTCGCGAGGTTATCGAGCTGCCTAACTATATTTATGCTCTCAATGTCCTGTACCAGATGGGGATCTGCGCCCATGTCGATTTTATCCGTGGGCAGAACTGCCAGCAGGACAACAACACCTGGGAACGCTTTGCTGAGAACGTTCGCTGGAGCATGGGCGACATCAGCGATGAAGAGCGTGAGCGTCTGTACCGCTGGTATCAACAGCAGGATGCCAGCGCCCTTGCCCCGGCCAGCCGGGACTGGGCGCTGATCTGGTGGGACAGCATTCCACAAAAGGCGCTGAAATGATCTACTTCTCACACGCACAAACGGACGCATTGCTGCTGGAGGATATTCAGGGAGGCGACCTGACCACGCGAGCTCTGGGCATCGGCAATCTGCCAGGCCGCATGACCTTCCGCCATCGCCAGGGCGGCTGCGTGAGCGGCATTGCCGTGGCCAGACAAATGTTGCAGTCGCTGGGGCTGACCGTCCTGGAGCAGATGAACGACGGCGAGCGCGCCGCAGCCGGTCAACAATTGATCAGCGTCAGCGGGAATGCGGCGGCGCTGCACCAGGGCTGGAAGGCCGTACAAAACGTACTGGAGTGGAGTTGCGGCGTTTCACACTATCTCGACAGCATGCTTCACATCCTGCATAGCCGTTACCCCGACGGGCAAATAGCCTGCACGCGTAAAGCCATTCCCGGCACCCGGCTGTTAGCCGCACAGGCGGTGCTCGCCGCAGGCGGAATCATTCACCGCGCCGGGTGCGCGGAAACCGTGCTGCTGTTTGCGAACCACCGCCGCTTTCTCGCCCCCGGTAACGACTGGGCCGGGGCCATTTCGCAGTTGCGCCGTCATGCCCCGGAAAAAAAGATCGTCGTCGAAGCAGACACTCCAGAGGAAGCCCTTGAAGCGCTCCGCGCAGGCCCCGACGTTTTGCAACTCGACAAATTTACCCCACATCAGGCAGCGGAGGTGGCCCGGACGGCGCCTTCACTGGCCCCCCATTGCACGCTGGCGCTGACTGGCGGCATCAACCTCGCCACTCTGGCGAGTTATCTCGACTGTGGTATCAGGCTCTTTATTACATCCGCACCGTACTACGCACCACCGATGGATATCAACGTCATCCTGAACCCGGACGAAAGTGACATATAACATTGATAAATGGAATAAAAACAATGAAATTCACTCAGAGTTGTCTTTACACGGCATTATCGGTAGCTTTTGCGCATAATGCGTTTGCTGGGCAAGAAAGCGACACCATGACCGTCTGGTCTAGCCCCGCCTCTGCGGCGACCACCACGGTGCTTGGTCAACAAACCATGCAGGATCTGGATAAGCAGAATGTGGCGCAGGCATTAAGCGTCATCCCCGGCGTGGCGTTGCAAAAATCAGGCAACCGCAACGAACAGCAGGTCAAAGTTCGCGGTTTTGACAGCCGCCAGGTTCCGATCTTTTTCGACGGCGTGCCGGTTTACATCCCTTACGACGGCAACCTCGACTTAGGGCGCTTCCTCACCTCGGACATTGCCTCCGTTGAGGTGTCCAAAGGCTACTCATCGCTGTTGCAAGGCCCTAACCAGATGGGCGGCGCGATCAACATCACCACCAAAAAACCGACAAAACCTCTCGAAGGGAGCATCGGTTATCGCCAGGGATGGAGCCGGAGCAAAGATAACGCCCACGATATGCACGCCTCGTTTGGCGCCAGTAATGAGCTGGGTTATCTGCAAGTCAGCGGTAGCCAGTTGAAGCAGGATTTCCTGGGTCTGCCGCACGGGGTGGACAACGCCATTGCAGGCAGCAACGGGAAGATGATCAACTCGTCGGCAGATGATAAACGGGGCATTGTTAAGCTGGGCTTCACGCCGCGCGAAAATGACGAGTACACCCTGACCTATATCAACCAGGACGGTGAAAAGGACAACCCGCCATACGCAGGCACCAGCAGCCAGAAGTCGCGCTACTGGCAGTGGCCGCAATACGATAAAGAGAGTTATTACTATCAGGGCACCACGCATCTGGGCGATCGCTTCACGCTGAAAAGCCGGCTTTATCGCGACACCTTTGAAAACACGCTGATGATGTACAACTCCCTTGCCGACCTGAAAAACAAGAAAGGCAGCTATAGCCACTATTCTGATTACAGCGATGGCGCAGGGTTACAACTCGCCGCCGAAATGCGTGAAAACGATCTGCTCTCGTTCGCCGTTAACTGGAAAGATGACGTCCACCGTGAAAAAGGCGCGCCGCATGCGGCATACGATCGCTATGAAGATCGCACCTGGTCGCTAGCCAGCGAATACCAGTGGGCCGCCGCCGATAATGTGGATGTCGTGGCCGGTATTAGCTATGACTGGCGTGACAGTCTGGAAGGGATGAAACACGAAAAAGACGGCAGCGTAACCCACTACGACGACAACAACCAGTCAGCGTTTAACTGGCAGGTCATGACCAAATACCACTTCGCAAACGAGGACACGCTGGCGCTCTCTTACTCTGACCGGACGCGTTTCCCGACGCTCAAAGAGCGGTATACCACGTCGAAACCGGCGTATAACCAGGTGGCTATCGTCAACCCGCAGTTAAAACCCGAACGCGCCCGCAGCGTGGATCTGACCTGGAACGGTTCGCTGACTCGCGACTGGGGATTCGAGGTCAGCGTGTACTATAACCGCGTAACCGACGCAATCCTGTCGCACAACATTGATGCCGATACGATCCAGAACCGCAATAGCGGCCGGGTGGATTACACCGGTCTGGATGCCGGAATAAAAGGCAATGTGTCTGAAATGCTGGATGTCGGGCTGAGCTACGGGCTGATCCACGCGGACGTCAAGCGTGATGAAATCGGTGAAATCACCGATTTGCCAACGCAGACGCTCACCGCATGGATGACGCTCAAACCGTGGGAACCGCTGAGTGTTACGCTGTCAGAAGAGGCGCGTTCCTCCAGCTACAGCAATTCAGACGGTTCACAGAAAGCGGGCGGATTTGCCATTACCCATATCCGCGCGGATTATGCGCTGGGCTACGGTTTTAGCGTCAACGCGTCCGTGAACAACCTGTTCGATACGAAGTATGCCTACAGCGAAGGGTTTATCGAGGAAGGCCGTAATTTCTGGGCCGGGGTGGAATATAAGTTCTGATTGTTCCACCGAATGAAAACGAACCCGGCCTGCGCAATTGCAGGCCGGGTTGCTATCAGAAGCTGTAGCTGGCGCCAACCTGAACGGTGCGGTCGCGACCAATCCAACAGTTGTTGTCGTCGTAACAGCTAAACGTCTCTTTGTTGGTAATATTCTGCGCGCTGGCCTTCAGCGTCACCCCGCTCAACGATGGGATCGCCTCTCCCAGACGGTAAGAGACGGCCATATCATACTGCGTCGTGCCGCCGAGTTTGCCTTTGTCGTTAGCTGGCGAGATCTCCATCGGCCCGGTATAACGGACGCCCGCGCCAACGTTCAGCCCGCGCAGCGGCGTATTATCAAAGGTGTAATCGCCCCACAGGTTAAACGCGTTTTCCGGCACCTGGGTCGGACGTTTACCTTCATACGTTTCATCTTCCGTGTTGATCGCATGGGTATAGGCATAGTTGGCGATCAGCGTGACGTTATCCGCCGGACGGCTGACAATCGACAGTTCGGCCCCTTTTGACTCAATCTCGCCGGTCTGACGGTAATCCCAGGTCGGCGTGGCGGAAAGCACATTTTTCTGGCGGATATTAAACACCGATGCGGTAAAGGTGGTCGCGTATTCCGCCAGCAGGTATTTCACCCCGCCCTCAACCTGCTTGCTGGTGGTCGGCTTCACCTCTTTCGAGGTCAGTGTCCCTTGCGGCGAGATCGGCTTAAAGCCTTCGGAATAGCTGATAAATGGAGAGATCCCATTTTCAAACGCGTATAACGCACCGAAACGTTTGGTTACGCGATCCTGTGAAATCCAGGTTTTATCGCCGTTTTGCAGATAGTCGGTCGTGGCGGAACGATAGTCATCGTAACGCACGCTCGCCAGCAGGTTCAGGCCGCCAAACGCAATCTGATCCTGAAGATAATAACCATTCTGCTGATAAGATAGACGGTTATTCTGCGCAGTACTCAGCCCTAAATCGTCGGTATGAATCTGACGATAGTTCGGGTGGCGCATGTCGATCCCCGGCGTGCTGCTGGCATAGCGGTAGAAGTAATGGCTGTCGAGCTTCTGGTAATCGAAGCCTGCCAGCAGATGGTGCTGCCAGTCGCCTGACACTACCGTTTTCGTAACCTGGTTGTCGATGTTAAAACTTTTCAGGTCTTCATCGGTCGTGTAGGCAAACCGGTTCAACTCCCAGACCGGATTCCCCGTATTTCCGGTGGAGTAGACGCTGCGCTGGTGGGTATCCACATCAAAGTAGCGCGCTTTCTGATTGAAGCCCCAGCCGCTGTCAAACTGGTGTTCAAAGCTGTAACCCAGCATCCATTGACGCTGCTTAAAGCCGCTCCACTCATCTCCGGCAAAATCACGGCGCCCCGCATACTCTGAACGCAGATAAGAAATGGGCAGCGGGTTGGAAGGCGACAGCGACGGTGTATTCTGCGCCAGCGCATCAATCGTCAGACGCGTTTTGTTGTCCGGTTGCCAGGTAACGGACGGGGCAACCAGATAGTTTTCATAGCGGGAGGTATGCGGTTGATCATCCCCTTCCGTCGCTTTGCCGAGTAAACGGTAGTTCCAGTCGCTGTCGCTGATTTGCCCGGTTGAATCCAGATAACCCTCTTTCAGATTACGGGTGCCGGTGTTGAAGCCCACTTCCGTTTTCTGTTCCGCCTGCGGTTTTTTACTCTGGATGTTTACCAGTCCACCCGGCGATCCATTGCCGTACAGCACCGAGGCCGGGCCTTTCAGAATATCCACGCTTTCAATCAGCAGCGGATCAATACGCGCTTTGGTATTCCCGGTCACGTTGTACGGCAGTTGCAGGCCGTTGTAATACTCCTGATCCACCGTAAAACCGCGAATCTTATATTCGCTCATATAGGAGGTATTACCGCGAACTTCCGTTGACACGCCCGGCGCGTAGCGCAGAATTTCATTCACCGAGTTGGCGTGGCGTTGCTCAATCTCCTGCCTGTCGATGGTGTTGATCACCTGCGGCGTTTTGCTTTCCGGCACGGCGGATTTGGTGGCGCTGTTGATCCAGGCCGGAAGAAGGCTCTCCTGCCCGGCGGCGGTGACCACAATGGTCGACTCTTTTGCCTCTTCAGCATAAGACGGGACAGTCAGGGCTAAGGTGATACATCCAGAGAGCGCGCGTAATGTGAAACGATGAGTTGTTTTCATGAGCAAATTATTATATGTGAAATGGAATGACAATTATTCTCATTTTTATTCACAAATCAAGCCGGCTTTCGCCGTTAATCCGGCCAGGCGTTGCTCAGGAATACAGATTGTTCTGACGTCTGTTGAATCCCCGTAAACGTGCCGGGAAGACGCCTCCCCTGACACGTTCACGACTGATAATGCGCCAGAGCGATAATGGGCATCAAGTGAACGGAAAACACGCCAGGGTAGCGTGTCGCCGATTTACGCACTCATCCCCACATCCGCTCTGTTCATTTAATTGCGCCGCAGAAGGCGAAAAACGCCGAGCACAACAATCGCCCCGACGACGGCCACCAGGAAACTGTGAAGATTGAACCCGCTGATGCTGCCGCCGATACCAAACATGGTTGCCAGCCAGCCGCCGACAACCGCACCAACGATACCGAGAATACAGGTCAGTATAAAACCACCGCCATCGCGACCCGGCATAATCAGCTTAGCGATAACACCTGCAATCAGACCAAAAATAATCCAGGCAATAATTCCCATATTCAGGCCCTCTTTCCAGTGAAAGCATGCGCAAGACGTTCTTGCGCCAGTCCCTTAAGTATAGGCAAATCAACCGGCCATGCTTTTCATCCTGCGACGTTATGCGCTGGCGTTGATAAAAATTTCACCCATTTGTCTTAAGTTCCGTCATGCCATGCCGATAACCAAACGATAATCTGTCAGGCATCCAGGAGTCATTACGCGTGAGTCACTACAGTGAGCAGTTCCTGAAGCAAAACCCGTTGGCGGTATTAGGCGTACTCAAAGATTTAAACAAGAGCCAGGTGCCGCTACGCATCTCCTGGGCCGGGGGGCAGTTCATCAGTAAGATTCTGGACGTTAACGCGGAAAAACTGGTGATGGATTTCGGCAGCCAGGACTATGAAAACATCGCCGTTCAGCGCGCCAGACAGATAACCATTACCGCAGAAACGCAGGGCGCGAAAGTGGAGTTCACGCTGGATCAGCTCACCCGCGGCGAATACCAGCAGCTTCCGGCATTTATTACCGCGCTGCCGCCCGAGCTGTGGTTCGTTCAGCGCCGGGAGTATTTCCGTATTTCCGCGCCTTTGCATCCCCCCTACTACTGCCAGGCGAAAATGCCGGACGACAACACGCTACGTTTTCGCTTGTTCGATCTCTCGCTGGGCGGCATGGGCGCATTGCTGGAAGCGACAAAACCCGCCGGATTAACCGAAGGCATGCGCTTTTCGCAAATTGAGCTGAACATGGGGCAATGGGGCGTTTTCCACTTTGACGCCCAGCTTATTTCCATCAGCGAACGCAGAGTGATTGACGGTAAAAATGAGACGATTACCACTCCCCGCCTGAGCTTTCGTTTTCTCAACGTCAGCCCGGCGGTGGAGCGGGAATTACAGCGGATTATTTTCTCTCTTGAACGGGAAGCGCGGGAAAAATCCAATAAGGTGCGTGAATAACCCCCGTGCGGGTTACATCGCATCCAGCGCTTGCTGGAGTTTCCAGATATAACGCGGCGCCTGTGGCGCAGGATGATTTTTGGCAACGTGCTCGAAAAACTCATCCGCGCTCAGATCGTTGATTTTCTCAATCGCTTTTTTGCGATCGGAAGAGAACGTGCGCAGCAGCGCGCCCGCGCCATTGGCATAAGAGACCACCAGCGCGTACTGCATCACCTGCGGATCGTTAATACCGGCCAGCGACCCGTGTTCCAGAATACTCAGGTACGCCGTCCCCATTGAGATATTCCGCTCCGGGTTTTTCAGTTCGCTGGTCGACGGTTCGCCGCTCCAGCCCATATGACGATAAACATCGCGCCCGGATGTCGAGGCCTTCAGTTGCATTAACCCAACCGCCCCGGATTTACTGACCACCGTCGGATTACCGCCCGATTCAATCGCGATGATCGCGGTAATCAGACGCGGGCTGACGCCCCAGGCTTCCCCGGCTTTTTCACTTATCGGCATCCACTGCATTGCCCGTTTAACCGGGACTTCGGCGTTCCAGGGCGGATTCTTGTAATCCTGCTTTGAACTACAGCCCGCCAGCAATACAACCAAAAAAGCAAACCATCTCAATTTCACGTCATCTATCCTTATAGCCGGAATTCGCCGCTGCGAGTGACAACGACATGCTCAATCGGCATGATATACATTTGGTTTTAGATGTCAGCAAGGAATTGCCATGTCCCTGTTTCACTTAATCGCCCCATCGGGTTACTGCATCAATCAGCAAGCGGCTTTACGCGGCGTACAACGGCTGATCGAATCCGGCCACCAGGTGGATAACGCCGCCGTCATTGGCCGCCGTGACCAGCGTTTTGCCGGTTCAGACGCCGAGCGTCTGGCGGATGTTAACGGCCTCGCCCGCCTGACGACGCCCGATACCATTGTGATGCCGGTTCGCGGCGGTTACGGCGCCAGTCGTCTGCTGGAGAGCATTGACTGGCAGGCGCTCATCGCACGGCAGCAGGCGAACCCGCTGCTGATCTGCGGCCACAGCGATTTTACGGTGATTCAGTCCGCCCTGCTGGCGCTGGGCAAGGTGATAACGTTTAGCGGCCCCATGCTGGCGGCGAATTTCGGCGCGGAGGAGATGAACACCTTCACCGAGCGCCATTTCTGGCGGGCCTTGTGCAACGCGCAGTTCACGGTGGAGTGGCAAGGTAACGGCCCGACATGTGAAACGGAAGGCACGCTGTGGGGCGGCAATCTGGCCATGCTGATCTCCCTTATCGGCACCCCGTGGATGCCCGCCATTGAAAATGGCGTACTGGTGCTGGAGGATATTAACGAGCATCCTTTCCGCGTTGAGCGAATGCTTCTGCAACTGTATCACGCGGGGATTCTGTCCCGGCAGAACGCGCTGATATTGGGCAGTTTCAGCGGTAGCGCGCCGAATGATTACGATGCCGGTTACGATCTTGACGCGGTTTACGCGTTTCTGCGTTCCCGTCTCTCCATCCCCGTCGTGACCGGTCTGGATTTTGGTCATGAGCAATGCACCGTTACGCTGCCGCTCGGCGCCCACGCGGTGCTAAAAAATGGCGAAAATGGCAGCCAACTCACACTCTCCGGCCATCCTGTCCTCAAATCATAAAAAAAGCCGTCGCCTGGGCTAAGTAAAACGCTGTTTCTGTCGTTATTATGTTAGGGTTTATTATTAGAAACAGCGTAATTCAGGAGTAACATAACGTTGGATGCCGCAGCCATTATTAGTCTTTTCATTTTAGGTTCAGTCCTCGTAACCTGTAGTATCTTATTAAGTTCATTCTCATCTCGTCTTGGCATCCCTATTCTGGTTATCTTTCTCGCGATTGGCATGCTCGCGGGTGTTGATGGCGTTGGCGGTATCCCGTTTGATAATTATCCTTTCGCGTACATGGTGAGTAACCTCGCGCTGGCAATTATTCTGCTGGATGGCGGGATGCGTACCCAGGCCAGCTCCTTTCGCGTCGCCCTGGGCCCGGCGCTCTCGCTCGCGACGGTAGGGGTACTGATTACCTCCGGTCTCACCGGCATGATGGCCGCCTGGCTCTTTCATTTGGATCTCATTGAAGGGCTGCTGATTGGCGCCATCGTCGGTTCAACGGATGCGGCTGCCGTTTTTTCTCTGCTGGGCGGTAAAGGGCTTAACGAACGCGTCGGTTCGACGCTGGAAATCGAATCCGGGAGTAACGACCCGATGGCGGTGTTCCTGACCATCACGCTGATAGAGATGATTCAGAAACATGAGACCGGCCTGAGCTGGCTTTTCGTGCTCGATATCATCCAGCAGTTTGGACTGGGGATCATGCTGGGGTTAGGCGGCGGATATCTGCTTCAGCAAATGATTAACCGGATTGCCTTACCCACCGGGTTATATCCGCTGCTGGCGCTGAGCGGGGGAATTCTCGTTTTCGCCGTAACCACCGCGCTGGAAGGCAGCGGCATTCTGGCCGTTTACCTGTGTGGATTCCTGCTGGGCAACCGCCCTATCCGCAACCGGTTTGGCATCCTGCAAAACTTTGACGGCCTGGCCTGGCTGGCGCAAATCGCCATGTTCCTCGTGCTCGGACTGCTCGTTACGCCATCCGATCTGCTGCCTATCGCCGTTCCGGCGCTGGTGCTGTCGGTCTGGATGATTCTGGTGGCTCGCCCGCTCTCCGTTTTCGCGGGCCTGCTGCCGTTTCGGGGCTTTAATCTGCGTGAGCGGATCTTCATCAGTTGGGTGGGGCTGCGTGGCGCCGTACCCATTATCCTGGCGGTTTTCCCGATGATGGCCGGGCTGGAGAATGCCCGACTGTTTTTTAATGTCGCATTCTTTGTGGTGCTGATATCGCTGCTGTTCCAGGGAACGTCCCTGACCTGGGCGGCCAAAAAAGCCAAAGTGGTGGTGCCTCCCGTCGGCTGGCCGGTTTCGCGTATCGGGCTGGATATTCACCCGGAAAACCCCTGGGAGCAGTTTGTCTACCAGTTGAGTGAAGATAAGTGGTGCGTCGGCGCCGCGCTGCGCGATCTGCACATGCCGCAGGAGACCCGCATCGCCGCCCTGTTTCGCGACAACGTGCTGTTCCATCCGACCGGAAGCACCCGTTTACGCGAAGGCGACGTTCTGTGCGTTATTGGACGTGAGCGCGACCTTCCGGCGCTGGGAAAACTGTTCAGCCAGTCGCCGCCGGTCGCGCTGGATCAGCGTTTTTTCGGCGATTTTATTCTCGAAGCCAATGCGAAATTTGCTGACGTCGCCCTGATTTACGGCCTGGACGAGGGAACGGAATATCGCGATAAACAGCAGACGCTGGGGGAAATCGTGCAGCAGTTGCTGGGTGCCGCGCCGGTTGTGGGCGACCAGGTGGAGTTTGCCGGCATGATCTGGACGGTCGCAGAGAAAGAAGACAACGCCGTGCGTAAGGTCGGGGTTCGCGTCGCGGGGGATGAAATGGAATAATGGAGACGCTGCCGGATGGCGGCGTTGACACGCCTTATCCGGCCTACACTCTGCCTTCTGTAGGCCGGATAAGCACTGGCGCCATCCTACGGCGCCACAAAAAAGTTACGCCGTCACAACCGGAACACGCGGCGCCAGCGCGCACATCAGTTCATACCCCACCGTTCCCGCCGCAGAGGCGACATCATCAATCTTGATCTCTTTCCCCCACAGTTCCACAGACGTACCGATACCCGCCTGCGGACACGGCGTCAGATCCACCGCCAGCATATCCATCGACACGGTGCCAACCGTTCCGGTACGCACACCGTCCACCAGCACTGGCGTGCCGTTTGGCGCATGACGGGGATAACCATCCGCGTAGCCCACCGCCACAATCCCGATGCGCTGCTCCTGGGTCGCGGTATAGCGTCCGCCATACCCGACCCGATCGCCCGCTTTCAGCGTCTGTACGCCAATAATCTGGCTGCTCAGGGTCATAACCGGTTTCAGCCCGGTATTGGCGATATCCCGCCACTGCCCTGACGGCGATGCGCCATACAGAATAATTCCGGGGCGCACCCAGTCAAAATGGGCTTCAGGATGCCACAGCGTAGCCGCTGAATTCGACAGCGAGCGACGGCATTCAAGCCCTTCCGTCGCATGGGCGATTTTCGTCATCGCCTGGTCGATCCCTTCCGGGTGCTCAGCATCGGCAAAGTGCGACATTAACGTCATTTCGCCCACATTCGGCAGCGCCCGCAGTTGCTGCCAGACGGTCTGTACCCGCTCGGGTAAAAAACCCAGCCGGTTCATGCCGCTATTCACTTTGAGATAAACATCCAGCGGCGCGTTCAGGCGTGCGTTTTGCAACACTTTAAGCTGCCAGTTGCTGTGTATGCAGGTCGTCAGACGGTATGTGTCATATATGGCCAGCTCGTCGGCATGGAAGAACCCTTCCAGCATTAAGATCGGCCCTTTCCATCCCCGCTCTCGCAGCGTAATCGCCTCTTCGAGATTGAGCATGGCAAAGCCGTCGGTCGCCCCCAACGCCGTCCAGATACGCTCGATACCATGTCCGTAGGCATTGGCTTTCACCACCGACCAGACGCGAGCGTCCGGGGCGGCCTGGCGCACAATGCCAAGATTTTGTTTCATCGCCTGCAGGTCAAGGCTGGCCAGTATAGGGCGGGTCATCTCGCTTCCTTATTAGTTATGCGCGCCATGAAGATGCCGGGGTCGTGACGGCGTAAAACCAGGGCTGTACCGCGCTACGCTCAGGTCGTCATAAGGAATAGCAGGTGTTCGACCTGAAAGAATATCGCTCAGTAATTGCCCTGAACCGCAGGCCATTGTCCAGCCCAGCGTCCCATGCCCGGTGTTCAGCCACAGGTTTTTGAAGCGCGTCCGTCCGATCACCGGCGTACCATCCGGGGTCATTGGCCGCAGCCCGGTCCAGAACGTGGCTTGTTCCACATGCCCTCCGCGCGGGAAGAGATCGCGTACGACCATCTCCAGCGTTTCACGACGCGGTTGTAATAATTCAGTGTTAAAGCCGACAATTTCCGCCATTCCCCCCACGCGAATGCGCTTATCAAAACGGGTAATGGCGATTTTGTAGGTTTCATCAAGGATAGTCGAAACTGGCGCGCCATCGTCCTGTGCGACCGGAATCGTCAGCGAATAACCTTTAAGCGGATAGACCGGAATATCGACGATCCCTTTGAGCATCGCCGTCGAGTAAGAGCCAAACGCCATCACGTAAGCATCGGCTTTGATGATGTCATCCCCGCACTTCACGCCGTAAATTTGTTCACCTTCGTACAGCAGTTTTTCCACCGGCGTGTTGAAGCGAAACGTCACGCCCGCCTGTTCCGCCATCTGCGCCAGGCGCTGAGTGAACAGCTGGCAATCTCCGGTTTCATCATTGGGCAAACGCAGGCCGCCGGTCAGCTTGTGCGCCACTTCCGCCAGCGCAGGTTCAACCTCCGCCAGACGGCTGGATTCCAGTAGCTGATACGGTACGCCGGCATCTTCCAGAACGGCGATATCGCGGGTGGCGTTCTCATACTGTTGCGCGGTACGGAATAACTGCAATGTTCCGCCCTGACGCCCTTCATACTGAATGCCGGTTGAGGCGCGCAGCGCTTTCAGGCAATCACGGCTGTACTCCGCCAGACGCACCATGCGCCCTTTGTTCTCCATGTAATGGCGGGTGTCGCAGTTACGCAACATTTGCCACATCCACTTCAACTGAAACTGCGTCCCGTCCAGGCGAACAGCCAGCGGCGCATGGCGCTGGAACATCCACTTGATGGCCTTCAGCGGTACACCCGGCGCCGCCCACGGCGCGGCATAGCCCGGAGAAATTTGTCCGGCATTCGCCGCGCTGGTTTCCAGCGCCGGGCCAGGTTCACGATCGATGACGGTGACGTCATGCCCAGCCTGACACAGATACCAGGCGCTGGTTACGCCAACGACACCACTTCCCAGTATGACAACTCGCATAGCCACTCCGTTAACAGTAAAAGAACAATCTTCTAATTACATCTTGATAACTCAGCTGAAAATATTATTCAACATATGGCTTTTTTATGGTGACACACCTCACATCTGCCTCTGCTGTCAGGGATCTCTCTGCTTTGGCATCTCCTGCTGCGCGTCATTTTTATCCAGCATAAAATATTGCAGCCATGCCATTTTCTGGCGTGCCGGCGCTGCGAAATCGCAAAGAAAAATTTTCTTCATCAGCACGTTTTTTAACACGGTGTTCTATGCTTGAAATGAGGTGCTCCAGACAGAGAGTGCCGCCAACAATGAGGGTGCGCGAATGGCTACGATTGATTCCATGAACAAGGACAGCACACGTTTGAGCGATGGACCCGACTGGACGTTTGATCTGCTGGATGTCTATCTGGCGGAGATTGACCGCGTCGCGAAACTCTACAAACTGGATACCTATCCGCACCAAATCGAGGTGATCACCTCTGAGCAGATGATGGATGCCTATTCCAGCGTCGGGATGCCGATCAACTATCCTCACTGGTCGTTTGGCAAAAAATTCATTGAAACCGAGCGCCTGTATAAGCATGGTCAGCAAGGGCTGGCCTATGAAATCGTCATTAACTCCAACCCGTGTATCGCTTATCTGATGGAAGAGAACACCATTACTATGCAGGCGCTGGTGATGGCGCACGCGTGCTATGGGCATAACTCTTTCTTCAAGAATAACTACCTGTTCCGCAGCTGGACTGACGCCAGTTCGATTGTCGATTACCTGATCTTTGCCCGTAATTACATTACCGAATGCGAAGAACGCTATGGCGTGGACGAAGTTGAAAAGCTGCTGGATTCCTGCCATGCGCTGATGAACTATGGCGTCGATCGCTACAAACGCCCGCAAAAAATTTCGTTGCAGGAGGAGAAAGCCCGGCAGAAAAGTCGCGAAGAGTATCTGCAAAGCCAGGTGAATATGCTGTGGCGTACTCTGCCGAAGAAAGAGGAAGAGAAAGCCGTCGCCGAAACGCGGCGTTACCCGTCTGAACCGCAGGAAAACCTGCTCTACTTTATGGAAAAGAACGCGCCGTTGCTGGAGTCATGGCAGCGCGAGATCCTGCGCATCGTGCGCAAGGTCAGCCAGTATTTCTATCCGCAAAAACAGACGCAGGTGATGAACGAAGGCTGGGCGACGTTCTGGCACTACACCATCCTGAATCATCTTTACGATGAAGGTAAAGTGACCGAACGCTTTATGCTGGAGTTTTTACACAGCCACACCAATGTGGTGTTCCAGCCGCCTTACAACAGCCCGTGGTATAGCGGAATTAACCCTTATGCGCTTGGCTTCGCGATGTTCCAGGACATCAAACGCATTTGCCAGTCGCCAACGGAAGAAGACAAATACTGGTTCCCGGATATCGCCGGTTCAGACTGGCTGGAAACCCTGCATTTCGCGATGCGTGATTTTAAAGACGAGAGCTTTATCAGCCAGTTCCTGTCGCCGAAAGTGATGCGTGATTTCCGTTTCTTTACCGTGCTGGACGACGACCGGCACAATTATCTGGAAATTTCGGCCATTCACAATGAGGAAGGTTATCGCGAGATCCGCAATCGGCTTTCGTCACAGTACAACCTGAGCAATCTGGAGCCGAATATTCAGATCTGGAATGTGGATTTACGCGGCGATCGCTCTTTGACGCTACGCTATATTCCTCACAACCGCGCGCCGCTGGATAAGGGACGTAAAGAGGTGCTGAAACATGTGCATCGCCTGTGGGGGTTTGATGTCATGCTGGAGCAGCAGAATGAGGATGGCAGCGTTGAGCTGCTGGAGCGGTGTCCGCCGAGAATGAACAGCCTGTAGTTTAATTGCCGGATGGCGGTGTAAACACCTTATCCGGCCTACAAACAGCACATCACCGTAGGCCGGATAAGCAAAGCGCCATCCGGCACAAACAATCAGCACACCACCGTAGGCCGGATAAGCGAAGCGCCATCCGGCGCAAACAAACAGCACACCACCGTAGGCCGGATAAGCGAAGCGCCATCCGGCGCGAACAAACAGCACACCACCGTAGGCCGGATAAGCGGAGCGCCATCCGGCGCGAACAAACAGCACACCACCGTAGGCCGGATAAGCGAAGCGCCATCCGGCGTATAACGATTAGCGGCCCTGAATGGCCAAATCGCCTGGCAAATTCTTCTGCATACGATGCCAAATCTCACCGCTGTCATGACCGTAACGGCGTACCGTTTCGTACACCTGGTCATGCGCGCCCTGTTCGCAAAGCGATGACAGCTTATGGTAGAAACCGAGCGCCAGGCTCCGGGCTTCCGGGTTGGCGAAATAGTGACGACCAATGCGGGTATACAGCCCTTTCATCCCGTTCAGGATCAGACCGTAAATCGGATTACCGGAGGCAAACGCCAGACCGCGGAAAATGTTGTAATCCAGCTCTGCGAATGCATCGGCGTAGTCGGCCACTTCATTCGCCGTCGCCAGTACCTCCTGCGCCTTATCAGGATGCTGACGAAACGCGGTGCGGATAAAAATCGTGGAGATATTGGTTCGCACCGACAGCAGATTATCAATCAGTTGCGGCACGCTTTCATGATCAAGACGCGCGAGCGTTTCAAGAATATTCAGCCCGGACGTTTCCCAGAAATTGTTCACCTTTGTCGGTTTGCCGTGTTGAATCGTCAACCAGCCGTCTCGCGCCAGGCGCTGCAATACTTCGCGTAACGTGGTGCGCGTCACTCCGATAAGTTCGGAGAGTTCACGTTCAGCAGGCAAAATAGTGCCAGGTGGGAAGCGGTTATTCCAGATACTTTCAATGATGTACTCTTCCGCGAAACCCGCCGGGCTCTGCGCCTTAATGACCATAGTGAGATTTCCATTACACAGCAAAACATAGTTACACTCATCATACCAGACGGGTTTCATGGCTGATAGCGGACAGGATGAAGAAAAAGGGGATCAAGGCTTCATTTTCTGGATAACGCCGCGCCATCACGTTAAGGACTTGCCTGCTTTTACCCTGGCCGCTAAGCTTTGCGCCTAAACATAAAAACATGATTCTCACATTTACAGGTAAGGGAAACTGCCATGGAGCTCTCCTGGGGTCGCGCATTCTGGCGCAACTTTCTGGGCCAGTCGCCTGACTGGTATAAACTTGCATTAATCGCTTTTTTAATTGCTAATCCACTGATTTTCTTCATCAACCCATTTGTAGCGGGCTGGCTGCTGGTCGCTGAATTTATTTTCACGCTGGCGATGGCGCTGAAGTGCTATCCCCTGCTGCCAGGCGGATTACTGGCGATTGAAGCGGTCATCATTGGGATGACCAGCGCAGCGCATGTGCGCGAAGAGGTTGCCGCCAACCTCGAAGTGCTGCTGCTGCTGATGTTCATGGTCGCAGGCATCTACTTTATGAAGCAGTTGCTGCTGTTCATTTTTACCCGCCTGCTGCTTAGCATTCATTCCAAGATGCTGCTGTCGCTCGCATTTTGTATGGCTGCCGCCTTCCTGTCCGCTTTCCTTGATGCCCTGACCGTTGTCGCGGTGGTCATCAGCGTCGCGGTCGGCTTTTATGGCATTTATCATCGCGTCGCCTCTGCGCGCGGCGAAGAGAACGATCTCCAGGATGACGACCACCTCGACCAGAACAGTAAAGCGGTGCTGGAACAGTTTCGCGGTTTCTTGCGCAGCCTGATGATGCATGCGGGCGTAGGCACCGCGCTGGGCGGCGTCATGACGATGGTCGGTGAACCGCAGAACCTGATTATCGCCAAAGCGGCGGGCTGGCATTTCGGCGATTTCTTCCTGCGCATGTCGCCGGTGACGGTTCCGGTGCTAATTTGCGGGCTGCTCACCTGCGTGCTGGTCGAGAAGCTGCGCTGGTTTGGCTATGGTGAAACGCTGCCGGAGAAAGTGCGTCATATTTTGCAGGAGTTCGACGATCAAAGCCGTCAACGTCGTACACGCCAGGACAAACTCAATCTGTTTGTACAGGCGATTATCGGCGTCTGGCTGGTGACGGCGCTGGCGCTGCATCTGGCGGAAGTGGGCTTAATTGGCCTGTCGGTCATTATTCTGGCCACGTCACTCACCGGCGTCACCGATGAACACGCGATTGGCAAAGCATTTACTGAGTCCTTGCCGTTTACCGCGCTGTTGACGGTTTTCTTCTCCATCGTGGCGGTCATTATCGATCAGCATCTTTTCGCCCCGATCATCCAGTTCGTTTTACAGGCTTCCGAACATGCGCAGTTAACGCTGTTCTACCTCTTCAATGGCCTGCTGTCGTCCATTTCCGATAACGTGTTCGTCGGGACGATTTACATCAATGAGGCCAAAGCGGCTATGGAAAGCGGCGCAATCAGCATGAAACAGTACGAACTGCTGGCGGTAGCGATCAACACCGGCACCAATTTGCCGTCCGTAGCGACGCCAAACGGCCAGGCGGCATTTTTGTTCCTGCTCACCTCTGCGCTGGCGCCGCTGATTCGTCTCTCTTATGGCCGTATGGTCTGGATGGCGTTGCCATACACGCTGGTGCTCACCCTCGTTGGTTTACTCTGCGTCGAGTTTACCCTCACCCCCATCACGGAGTGGATGACGCAATCTGGCTGGTTAGCTACATTCTCATAACATCAAACCGGGCAAATCACTGCCCGGTTTGACTTTTTGCATGATAATTATCCGATTATACTTTATTTCATTTCCCACTACTGGCGCATAAATTGAATTGGTTTACACTGCGGTGTCTACGCATGTTGCAGGGAAATAATTATGTTGCGATTTTTAAACCAGTGCTCACGGGGTCGGGGCGCGTGGTTACTGATGGCGTTAACTGCCTTTGCGCTCGAAATGGTAGCGCTGTGGTTCCAGCACGTCATGCTGCTCAAACCTTGCGTGCTATGTATTTACGAACGTAGCGCGTTATTCGGCGTGATGGGCGCGGGTCTGGTTGGCGCTGTCGCCCCTAAAACGCCGCTGCGTTATGTGGCGATAGCGATCTGGATTTACAGCGCCTGGCGCGGGTTGCAGTTGGCCTATGAACACACGATGATCCAGCTTCATCCTTCGCCGTTCATGACCTGTGATTTTGCTGCGCGCTTCCCGACGTGGCTGCCGCTGGATAAATGGCTGCCGCAGGTCTTCCTGGCTTCCGGCGACTGCGCCGAGCGTCAGTGGTCGTTTTTAACCCTGGAGATGCCGCAGTGGCTGTTGGGGATTTTTGCGGCGTATCTGGCGATCGCGATCCTGGTGTTGATTGCTCAACCGTTTAAGCCGAAAAGACGCGATCTCTTTAGTCGATAACAGAACGCTCCTTCGGGAGCGTTTTTTTTCACCTGACGGCGTTGCTTCCGGGCATCTATAAGATGTATATTAAATGCATCTTATAGATGCCCCCACAAGGAGACGCCTTATGTCCCATTTACGCATCCCGGCAAACTGGAAAATTAAACGTTCCACTCCCTTCTTCACCAAAGAGAATGTGCCAGCCGCACTGCTCTCCCACCATAACACCGCTGCGGGTGTCTTTGGGCAACTCTGCGTGATGGAAGGCACGGTCACTTACTACGGTTTCGCTAACGAAGACGCCAAAGAACCTGAACTCAAAGTGGTCATTAACGCCGGTCAGTTTGCGACCAGTCCGCCGCAATACTGGCACCGCATCGAATTAAGCGACGATGCGCAATTCAATATCAATTTCTGGGTTGAAGACGACAACCACGGTGATGAAATGTATCAGGCGAAAAAAGCGTAATTAACGCTTGCTGAACAATGGGCGGTTCAGTCCGCCCATGAAGGTTTGTTTAAGATAGGCGGCACTATTAAATCATTGTGCGTCGAAGTGAACAGAAAGCAGTCATAAAGCAGAGTGTTAGCGCAAGATGAATCACCACCTTCACAGGTTTTGAGTTGTTTTGCGCTAATTTTTTGCCCCACCCATGCCCCATTCATCACCTTTCCATTCAAATTCGGAATTCATCAATTCCCGTTTCCCCTCTTCCAGGATATTTTACAGACTCCTTTTAAATCATTACCGGTGCGCACCACTTTTTCTCCCTGCCCTATACTTTCAGTCTGAAGACTGGAGGTTTCCTATGTGTGGACGCTTTGCCCAAGCACGGACCCGCGAAGAATACCTGGCATATCTGGCCGACGAAGCCGATCGTGATATCGCATATGACCCTGAACCTATAGGCCGGTACAACGTGGCGCCCGGTACCAAAGTTCTGCTACTCAGTGAACGTGACGAGCAATTGCATCTGGACCCGGTGATCTGGGGATATGCGCCCGGATGGTGGGATAAGCCACCGCTGATTAACGCGCGCGTTGAGACTGCGGCCACCAGCAGAATGTTCAAGCCCCTGTGGCAGCATGGCCGGGCTATCGTGTTTGCGGATGGTTGGTTTGAGTGGAAGAAGGAAGGCGACAAGAAGCAACCATACTTCATCCACCGGGCTGACGGCCAGCCAATATTCATGGCGGCGATCGGCAGCATACCGTTCGAACGCGGTGATGATGCCGAAGGATTCCTGATTGTCACCGCTGCAGCCGATAAAGGTCTGGTAGACATTCACGATCGGCGTCCTCTCGTTCTGTCACCTGAAGCAGCGCGAGAATGGATGCGGCAGGATATTGGCGGAAAGGAAGCCGGAGAGATAGCAGCAGACGGGGCAGTGCCGGCAGATAAATTTATCTGGCACGCCGTGACGCGCGCCGTTGGCAATGTGAAAAATCAGGGGCGGAGTTGATCGAGCCTGTCACTTAACACGCAGTAGATCTGAAAACCTTGTTGTATACCGCGGTGAAAGCATTTCTCGTTTCATCGCCCACTGCTGCTGGATGCCCTGTCCTGCAAAATACAGCGTCCCTCTCCCGCCTTTGGCATTGAGTTGATCCAGCACTTCCATCAGCTTCTCGCTGCCGGCGCGCGGTGCATTGTCATCAAACAGGTTAAGCTGTGCGACACCCTGGCTGAAGAAGTCTCCCAACATTACTCCTGCTTTCTGGTATCGGTGTCCGTCTTTCCAGATGGCATCAAGGCACCGTGTGGCCGCTGCTATGATGTCCCGGCTGTCTTGCGTCGGTGTCAGTAGCTTAACCGATGCGCTGTTGCCGTAATATGGTTCATTGAGCGCAAAAGGAGACGTTTTGACGAACGCTGAGATAAACCGGCAATACTGATGCTCGCCCCGTAACTTTTCCGCTGCGCGTGATGCGTAGTTGCATATCGCCTGGCGCATCTCTTCGTAAGCAGTGATACGGCCACTGAAGGAGCGTGAGCAGACGATTTCCTGCTTTACAGGTGCAAACTCTTCCAGTTCCAGACACGGCTCACCACGCAGCTCGCGTACCGTTCTTTCGAGCACAACATGGAAATGCTTCCTGATAAACCGGATATCGGTGTCAGCCAGGTCAAGAGCAGTTTTGATTCCCATCCCCTCCAGCTTTTTAGAGATGCGTCGCCCTATACCCCACACCTCTCCAACTGGCAGCGCAGCTAAAAGTTTACGCTGCCGGTCTACGTTCGATAAATCAACAACGCCGCCTGTCTGTCGTTGCCACTTCTTTGCCGCATAGTTAGCCAGTTTCGCGAGGGTTTTTGTCTGCGCAATACCGACACCGACGGTGAGATGTGTACGCTGTAATACTGTGGTGCGGATCTCCCGGCCAAACTCAGTAAGGTCACGGCAGTTTCTCACACCAGTAAGATCGCAAAATGCCTCGTCTATGCTGTAAATTTCGACGCGAGGACTCATTTCTTCCAGCGTTGTCATTACGCGATTCGACATATCAGCGTAAAGCTCATAGTTACTGGAGAACGCGACGATGCCGTGACGGCGAAAAGTCTCTTTTTGTTTGAAATAGGGCTCCCCCATTTTCACAAAGGGCTTCGCTGCTGCCGAACGCGCAATGACACAGCCATCGTTGTTAGAGAGAACGACTACCGACCTTCCTTTGAGGTCTGGCCTGAATACCGTTTCACAGCTCGCATAAAAGCAGTTCACATCCACGAGCGCAAACATACTCATCCAGCAGACTTCACGATGTAGGTTACGACGCCGAAAACCTCCAGATTGTCTTCACTACCAATCATGATTGGCTTATACACAGAGTTTTCAGGCTTGAGCATGACAGCAGGATGCAGCAACAGGCGCTTGACTGTGAACTCACCGCCGACCGCTGCAATGACAATGTCCCCATGCCCTGCTTTTCGTGAACTGTCGACTACCAACAAATCGCCTTCGCCGATTCCAGCATCACGCATAGAATCTCCTGTGGCCTTCACGAAATACGTCGCGCTTGGGTGCCTCACCAGCAATTCGTTAAGGTCTATACGCGACTCAACGTAATCTGCGGCTGGCGAAGGAAACCCGCATGGAACAAGGTCACTAAACATCGGTAGCGACACTATCTGGCGTAGTTCTATAGGCGTGAAAAACTGCATGATAATCACCTTAATGATACTGTATAAATAGACAGTATTATTGCATCAGTGGCAGCAATCAAGCCCCTAAGAGTGAATGAAACAGTAAGTGACTGGTGAGATGTGAAATTTAGTTTTATGGGGGGTTAGTCAGTTGGGAAGTCAGCAGTTGGCAACATATCAACGCTCGCCAACTGACTGCCGCTGTGTTCTTGCGGCAGCACCTAAACATCGGGCTATCATTAAGCTATGTCTGCTAACAAATCTATCTGAAAGATGTTATGTAAAAAGCCATTCATTAGACTATGATTAAAATACGATGCGTTAAAATCGCAAATTTAATTTTTAGCTTCTTTTTTCCATTGAATCTCACTAAATATCCAAACTAGCATAAATGCTATATCCATGAACATAGAGCCGCGTAATGGCAAATCCAAATCAAACAAATTAACAATGATTGAATATGCACAGATCACTGCGGCAATTCTTATCACTGTTTTATAAAAATTAGCTATCATACCCTCCCCCCCATGACATTAGAGGCGGAATCATACACATTACATAAAGGTAATGGAAGAACGCCATCACGTAACACCATCATACAGATCCTTGCTTGCAAAAATCCATACATTAATTACGGATATATAGCAATTGAGATGCAGATGGATTGGCGTAGTTTTAATCTTCGCACTCCCATCGTAGACCTGCGTCACATGCCATCCGGGCTAAGCCCTGTTCGGCCCCATAAAGTAACGCCAGAAGCGTACTCATAGGTAACGTTTTTTGACAGAAGTCAAGAAAACAAACAGGTGGATAATCAGTATATTGTGATACTATCATCATCGTTAACAAATAATTTATGGTAGAGAAATGTACAACAATATATATTTAAAAAGACTTGATCACCTTCGCTTTTATGCGATAAGCATCGTAGCTTTTTTCCATTTCAAGGGGCGTGTTCTTCCCGCTGAGAATTGGGGTATTGATTTAAAAGACACGATAAAGCTATGGATTAATCAAGGCTCTACTGGTGTGTCTTTATTTTTAGTGCTTTCTGGCTTTTTATTCACAGTGATAAGTGACGCTGGCAGAAAAGAAATTAACTATTGGATGTTTATAAAGAATAGAGTACTGAGGATATTCCCTCTATTGACAGTAGTCTTCTTTGTTATTCTATGTGTCGGAAAAAAAGACGTTGGCCCTATAGATATATTGAGGCTTTTATTTCTGCAACTCAATACTGGAACAGACAGACCTGGATGGGGTGAGCAGTTTTTTCCAGTTGGTGTGATATGGACTATAGCAGTTGAGTTTCAATTCTATCTTATATTCTCTTTTCTCGCATTATTTTTGAAACGTTATGGACCAGTATACATCCTTTCCCTCATTATTACATTCATGTCTATAAGGTTCGGAGTAATAGCGTTAAAAGGAGAGGGGTATGCGCCTAACTTTTATAGCACTATAATCGGGAGAATTGACCAATTTCTAATTGGTATAATTGCTGGATACTTATATGTAAAAGGATTTATGTTAAGAATGCCAGGCGCTGTTAGATACGTTTCACTTATTTCATCCCTTGCTTTATTGACTATATATTTAGGAATGGAGAAGTCAAGATTCTTCATAGGGGTTACCGGTTACACGATAGAGGGGGTGTTATGGGTATCTTTCCTGTACATGTATATAACGGTTCCATTCTCTAGACTTAACTGGTTGAGTAAGATTATAGGTAAGATTGGCATGGTAAGTTATTCTATGTATCTGCTTCATCTGCCAGTAGCATGGACAATTGTTAAGATGGGCTGGGCGGGGACAGTAATCGCAGATCGAGTAAAAGATACAGCACTATACTTATTGCCAGCTGTAATAATATTTTCATTTTTCACCTATTATACAATTGAAAGACCTTTCTTGAGCATGAAAGTGAAATACTTTAAAGAAAATTAAGAAATTGGAGGGGGGAACCCCTCCATTACAACTTTTAATTAAGATGCAATTCCGCCAAATGATTTCCATGTCCCTGGCGTACCAGATGAAACACATACCCACCCAAGAATCCCGCCTGGTGATGGAGATGTGTTCCATACCTTTGATCCAGATATATACCTTCCAGAAGTTGGCGCAGCACTTTTCCACTCTTCAGACGGGAGGGCGTAGACATCCATTTTACCATATATCAATGTGTTACCCCTTTCTGAGGTGTCCCATTCTATACCGCCAAACCCAACTGTTGCTGTATTACCTGATACTTGCGTGAAACTATTTAACTTATACCCACAGGATGGGGCTGCACCACCAGCACCAGTATGCACCAAATGATTGTTAGCCAATATTGAGTTTTGCCCTGATGTTTCAACATAAGGATATCCACCTGTAATCCATGCTGCATTATATATTGAATTACCTATAATCCTTGCATTTGAAGAGAGATTATAGATAGCCCTACGGTGTGCGTTGCTTATTTTATTTCCTACAATGTCAACACCCCAATTATCCATGACATAAATCATGTCTGTATTTCCATTGGGGGAAGAAACATTAGTGCCAATGATGGTATTATCTGAAATAGTAGCTCTTTGGTATATTCCTCCAATCGTATTGCCAGTTGTATAGTGATATACTGCACCGGATTGTTGAGCGCTAAGATAATTATTAGAAATATTTCCCCAAGCGAGCATGCCACGAAAAAGCCACTTGCAGCCATCAGAATAGTTATTACTAATATTAACAGCCGAAAAATTTGTTGGTGGGTAAATAAATATACTGGCATTTCCAGCGGTACTGGAATCGTCAGAGGATGTCGTCATAAAGTGGAATCTGTTGTGTTGCACATCCAGTCCTCTGAAATCAGGCACCCCTGTTTCAGTAACACCTATACCTACTAGGGAGTTTGAGAAAATATTCCCAAATGCTTTTAAATTCCTTCCCTTAAGGTCAATGCATTTATTAAAATACAGGAAACAGTTATCATAAATATAACCATCACAGTTATATGCATTCTCAATACCAGGAGCTAAGACTATTGCTGTTTGAGTTGTGTCAATTCCTCCGTTTACGCTGTTGCTTGCCCCATAAAACTGAATTCCTGTAACTACAGGAGTATTTGATTTGATTATCAATAACGGGGTGTCTGTTAGCGTACTGATCAATGCTGATTTTGAATAGCTTGCTCCAGATGGATTATTTCCTTTTATCGTGATGCTTAATGATGATGGAACAGTTAAAGTTGATACCTTGCATCTTCCGTCGATATATAACGTACCGCGCTTAGTCATTGCCGCAAGCGTATCAATAGCCAACTGTATCGCTACGGTGTCATCAGTAAGGCCATCACCAGCAGCACCCATTGCGGATGTTGTTAACATCACATCGAGCTGGTCTTTAATAGTTGTCTCTCGATAATGATTCATCGCCTCCTGAACAGTGGTTTGATTCCCGTCAGAATCAAACGCCCCGACCATCCCCGCACCAGTCGTCAACGCCAGATCTTTGCGCAGAACATCACTGACATCGACTGCTAACCACTTCCCTTCTCCAGTACCACCAGATGACTCAGGCGTAGAGCCTGACGGAACTGTTTTAGGTAGGGTCGTGAGATCATCCCAGCGATACCAGGCACCTGTCTCTTCATCCTGAATGATGTCACCGGCGGAATTAATAACCGCCCCGCCCTGAAATGTCCCGACAGGGTTCCAGCCCAGATTGTAGATCTGCTGTAGAACAAGTTGCTTCAGGCCTTCAATTGTGTAGTGAGCCTTACCAAAGCGATCGATATACTGAATCGCAAGTGATGTCACGAACTCATCAAGTTTAGAACCGGCAAACACATGGTCGCGGATGTCTGCACTCGGTACGGGGTTCTGTGTTGGGGTAGGAACAGGGATATTCTGATATGAATTAGCCATATTTCTCTCTTACAGGCGCAAGGGAGCCACGGGATATACCCGAAGCAGGATTGTTAAATGCAGGTTAGTCGTTCAGGTAAATACTGTCGCCATACTCAACGACAGAAAGAGTTTGGGTGTCATCGCCATTGGGTTTTGACGACTCTACCCGCCAGAGCGTTGAATTAAGCTCTTCGCTGCTTGCCAGAAAGTAGCGCGATGGGGTCTGCACGGTTCTCCCGTCATAGATATTCAGTTCGAACGCCTCGGCCGCTGCCGAGAATGCTTTAGGATTTCCGTCGACAGGATAAGCCCGGTAACGTCCCTGATAATTCCCCAGACTGTCCGTCATAACCACCCACATATCGCCGGAAAACGTTAGCCGTTCTGATGTCTGGAATACATCGCCAGCGCGCCCTTTCAGATAACCGGTTTGCTGCTCGTTGTCGTACATATCAGGGCACTGGATCACGGCGCCGCGCACAACCTGTGTGGTTTCGAACACTTTCACAGTCATACTCAGGCGTGAATGTACAAGACGATTTGCTTCCAGATACGCCCGGTTGAGCGCCTGCAATTCATTGCGGCATCCGGCCAGACTTATCGTCATCGCGTTCTCTGTCGATGCCGGAACTTCACTTATCCCATCAGTTGAAACAGAGAGGTAGATGTAGGCCTTCTTGTTTGTGCGCGGGTCTGTGTAGTCCAGGGTTATTCCATCATATCCATTCGGGAGACTCATCGAGTACCCCATCCTGAACTCGTCCCAGAACATATTACTGCGCCCGAATACCGCCGCCGGAGCATCCACTTTCTCGTCTCGCCAGAACGTCAGCATGTCTCCTATCCAGTCGATGTCCACGCGGGCAGCGTTGCAGATTGTCTGAATGCGCGCACCGAGGGACTGTTTCGCATCAGAGAAGGTGTAATCGAAATACCCTAACCGCTCGTCACCAAGGCTGTCTGCAATTGCGTACAGCGTCGGCAGGTCAAGCCGGTTAACGTCCTGCTTCGCAACCATCACCCACTCATGCAAAACAGCATCAGCGAACGACCGTGACGCACGCAGTGTGTAATCCACTTCACCTGTGGTGCGGTTGTATGAAATGACCCGGCGCTGGGCCAGCAGATTGTACTTGCGTTCTTTAATGCCGGAGGCGTTCTCAGTCTCCATTACTGTTAGCTTAACGAGCGTGTCAGCCGGATAAACAACGTTCTGTCTGATATTTATCGAATGGGCCGCAAGCAGATAAACTGTGTTATCGTTGGCAGCATTATTCAGTCGCCTTGCAGTAAACGCATACCGCCCTTTTCCTGCTGCTGGCTGAATTTTGTATGTGTAATACACATAATCGTAGTACCCGGTGTTGTTATTAACATTCACCTGCATTGACTGCTGCGTGCCGGGGATGATGTTGTTATCGTCATCGACTTTCCACCATGTGAGCAACACAGGTCCCTTTTTCCCGTTCGCCTGGTTCGCGGACATGTGGATCCAGAGATAGGTTGACTCTACCGCGGCAAAGAACGGGCCTACGGCAAGGCTTTCGTACTGCGTTATCTGAAAGTATGTGGTGTTAATCGTCGCTGTGGCTGGCGTTTCATTGATGTCTGCGCCGGTAAGGTCATTAAAGACAAATGTGTACCATTGCACCGGATCTATAATCGCGCCGTCGTCTGTGAGCGTTGCACTGATTAGCGTGCCATTTACAGTAATGTTTTTTGTGACTGTTCCCGATGCGGTGTTATACGTTACGTTAAGAATAAACGTCACATCAAGTGGCTTAACTGCATCGAAAAAATAATCAAAATCGTTGTTTTTTACTAATCTGACAGAGATCTGTCCGCCGGCATAAATACCTTCAACAATGCTGTTTGTCGTTGCCTGCTGAACTATTTCACCGGTCGCTTTATCCGGCCCGTCGAGTTCCTGACCGTCAACATCATCGAAAGCATATCCCTCGTTAATCGTGCCAATTACCTCACCTGGCTGGTAAATCTGGTAACTGGCTCCGGCCATTGCAATAAGCGACGATTCTGAGTAGCGGACGGATGAGATGTCATAACGCCCATACCCAATTCCCATGAACTCGGTGACATATTTTTTGTTATCGATGTACTCGAAAAGGGACTCCTGAATCAGGTCAGGATATGCGCGAACCTGGCCGTAAATATTCGGGCGCCCTTTGTACAGGCGAGCGACGTTCGTCTGCCCGGTTAAATCGTTATTTGGTGACTCTCCAGTCGCAACAGACGGTGATTTTTTAACATCACCGACCAGGAATTTCTGCAACGCAGCCATCCCTTTTTTTGTAAGGCGAATCGGGTTCAATGCTTCCCACGGTGCAGACAATTTAATGATATCTTTCAGTCCGCCCATGTTTTGGGGCTGATCGAACACAGACAGGTGATCGTCGACTTTTAACCGGTATCCGATATCAAATTCGTCATTCAGCTCTTTCCCGTTCAGCTTAACAATCACATTGCTGTGCAATTTCTGACTATCAAGCCAGTCGATCATGCGTTGACCTGGCTCAAGGCGGCCGCGCTGCTTAGGCGCACCAGGCAGACGCTGAATTTCAAATGTTGCCATACTGAAGAAACTCCGTTCTGGTGAATACCCTTTCAAGTACCGGTAGCGGGTCGATGCGTACTCCTTCGCCCATACCACGAGAGTGCAGGCAACGATTACCGTCAATGACTATGCCAATGTGATCGGGGTTATCACCACGGTAGAAAACAGCGATATTCCCGGAAGCACGCAATCCCGGATGCCAGAACACACGATCACCTTCATAGCAGGTAATGAAGTCTTTCCCGGCTTCGTAGTCCGGCGTCTGATGTATCTCAACACCGAGAACATGGCGATAGTAGAGAACCACCAGCCCCCAGCAATCCACCGCATCGAAACTACAGGCACGGTCAATCCACGGCAGGTGATTAACCTTCCGAATAAAATCGGTTGCATTCATCAGATATTGCTCAGCCCTGGGTAATCCTGAACGGTGTAGATAATCGGCGTGGCAACACTTAACGGGTTTGTCATGCCGACAGTAACAGAGACGTTTTCAGCCGCAGCGGCGACGTCACGAACGTACATTGAGTACGTTTTTAGAGGAGTCATGTCGCCAATATTGTCCCAGATATCATACCGGAACAGTATCGGTTCCATTCTGGCTGCTCCACGCCAGGACTTAAGCCGAGACTTGATATCCTGAGACAAAGCAGCGAAGGTTATCGTAGCGTTAAGTGTCGTCGTGCCATCCTGAGCAGGTTCTGTGAACGCAAAGCGGGTTGGCTGATATGAATTTCCACCAAACTGAGCTGACTGAAAGAGATTATTCACCAACCGATCGGTGCCGAAAGCAGAATGACTGAACGTCACTGTCTGCTTAAGGTCAGACGCCGGGCGCCTCTCCTTCCATTCACGTAACGTTGGCATCTGGCAGAATCTCCGTCACAAGTAAGTCGTACCACCAGCCCATTCCCGGCTGAGCATTGACGATCCAGTCATCGTAATCTTCCGTGATATCGGACATTTCATTGCAGATAATGTCGGCAGACCAGGTAACGGTATTCCCGTTTTTACTGGTCTGTACCGGCATAGTTATGAAGTGAACTTCCTGAACCTGCACGCCCTGCGTATCACCCAAATCGACAGGAATATCAAACCATTCCTGACCACGATTGCAGTAGTTTGGCGATCGCAGCCAGGACTTGAATCGCTCTGCTTCTGCAAGAGTGAAAATCCAGTTAAGACTCCATGTCGTTTTCAGGTCAGTAGTGACAGGTGTGAACACAGCAGGACCAACAGCCGGATTACTCTGCCGGAAGCTGGTATCCTGCGTCATGTTCATGTTCGCGCGCTGCGGAAGGGGAAGAAACGGAGGGTATTTAACATCAGCCATTACAGATCTCCGTTTGCCTGCCGCGATAAGCCAAATGTACTTTGCATTGCAGAAGACATCGGGCCACCTGTTTCCATATCCTGAATGAACACATCAACATACTGAGTTCCGTTTTCGTTTCTGCTTTGCGTCTGCACGTCTGCTGACGTGTAGTTATTCACATTAACCACAACACCGCCAGAACCACCTCCCGACGACATATCCTTATTGCTGATGACTTTCCCGTTATCACCGGGGATCATGTACTGCTTACCGGTGCTGGCCCGGTAGATTTCAGGCATGCCGCCCTCGCCTACCTGATACATGCTTCCTGCCGATACAGGCCCACCGTTCTTACGTTTCCCCGCCAGCCCTTTGCCAACCGCCAGCGCCGCAACCAGAGCACCGAGACCAATCGCGACCGCACCACCGAAAGACCCGATAGATGCGACGAGAGCCGCAGGAGTCCAGGCCGCTGTTGTTGTTGCGGCGGACGCCGTACTGGCTGATGTCGTAGTGGCAAGCCCCGCTGTCTGCGCAGCAGTCGAAGCTGATACCGCTGCAACAGTAGCTGTCTGTCCCATAAGAGCCGATTTAGCCCAGTCTATCCCCCACTGCACAACCGCATTGATTGCGCTGTTCAGCGCATTGCTGACAAGGGAATTAATAGCTTCCTGCGCAGTCATGCTGCCAGCAAGAATGCCGGTAAACGCATTGCTGGCATTATTGCCAAACGACGTAAAAGCAGCGCCAGCCATTTGCGTAGCGAGGTTAAGTTGTGTCCACTCTTCAAACATCGCAGCAGAACGCTGCTGTCGATATTGCAGTTCGATGGCTGCCCGTGCCGCTTCAGCTTCTGCAATTTTCTGAGGGTAAAGCAAAGCGTATTGGTTAAGGTCTGCCATGTCCCGCTGGTACTGACTATCGAGACCTGCTGTTTTGCTGGTGCGCCCCTGAATTGCATTGAATTTGTTGCTGGCTTCGGCTCTTTCCTTTTCCGCTTTAGCCTGTTCACGAAGTGCATTCGCATTATCCCAGGCTTTAGCGGCGTATTCACCTGCAAGAGCAATTTGCTGCTCAGTCGCAGATTTACCCAGCGATTGCTGGGCATTAAGCACAGCCTGAGCGCGGGACAATTCGCCAACACTTGTTGCTGACAAGTCAGCTTTCTGTCGCATTGCCTCTAGCTTCTGAGTTATCTCTTCCTGCGACCTGGCGTATTGTTCGGCATCTTTTTGAGCCTGAGATTTACCACCTTTTGGTTTATTTCCAGTCCCCGTTGCTTTTATCTCAATGGGTTTGGTATTAGCGGCCTGCTCTGATGCTTTTGTAACAGCGTCCAGATCACCAACCAGCATTGCTGCCCTGTTGCTCAGTCCGGCCAGCGCCTTACTCTGCGCCTCCCATCCATCAAGACCAAGCCATCCCCATGTGCGGGCCCGGCGTTCAAACATTTCTGCTGTGCTGGTAAGGTCTGAAATTTGTGATGCAGCGGATGCAGACTTTCCGATCAAACGATCCAACGCAGCAGTGACGGAATCAATAACCGCAACAAGCCCGGTACTTGCACCTGTCGCCTGGTTAATTGAATCAACCATGCTCAACACTGAGTTAGTGAAAGCAGTATTGGCCTGCGAAAGCGTCCGTGGAAGTTTGTCGAACTCTGCGTTTACAGAGGATGTCTGCTTCTGTATAGCATTTAAGGCATCTTCAGCAGTCAGCTTACCTTCCAGCATCCTCTGCCGTAATTCGCCAATGCTAACGCCCATTCCGGCGGCAATCTGGCGCGCCAGTTCAGGCATCTGTTCAAGAATGGAGTTAAATTCCTCTGCCCTGACTACACCAGATGAAATAGACTGACCGAACTGACGGAGAGCGTTAGCCATTTCCTCAGATGAGGATCCGCCTATACGCCCAATTTTTTGCAACGTCTCAGTTAACTGGAGAACTTGCCCATTAGTCGCTCCTGTATCACGTAATGCTGTGCTCAGGGATTCCCATAATTTCGCTGTATCCTGAAGAGACCCACCAGTTGATGAGCTTATTCTCATCAGACTCTGCATCGTTTGCGATGCCGCCGCCGAGCTGCCAGTAAGACGCTCAATCCGTGCATTTAATTGCGACATGTTGTCGGCAGCAACAAGGAATGCCTTTCCCCAATCAGCAACTACCGATGCCGCTATTGCGGCGCCTATCTTATTGATGCTGGTTTGTAGCTTATCTGCTGATGTGGCCGCTGAGTTTGCATCTTTGCCCAACTTATTAAGCGATCCGCTCGTTTTGTTGATGTTGCCGGAAGCTTTGTTGGCATTCTTCGACATCTCATCAAGCACATCGGAAGCTTTTCGGCTACCGGTTACCATCTTCGCGGTTTCAATATCTACGTCGTAATACAGATCGCCGAGGTTTTCCGAAGCCATGTTATCTCCAGGCGTAAAAAACCCGCCGGAGCGGGGTTTGTATGTTATTAATTTTTCCTGGCGGCTTCCGCCCTTGCTCTTCGCGCTGCTTGCCTTGCGAGGAAATCGTCAGCGACTTTATCGTACTCTTCTCGCGTGAATCCCTTCTGGTCAGGATATTTGGCAGCAAGCAGCAACTGGAACTTCGTCATTGTCAGGCGTGAAGCTTCTTCCTCGCTAATTCCGAAATGCGTCTGAGCTGCAACAATGTACTCAATAGCGCGAAATTCCTTTGTCGCTTCGTTAGTTTCGTTTCGCTGTAACTTTCTTACTTTCGCCTTACCGATAATACCGTGCTGCATAAGTTGTTGAGCGAGTACGATGATATCGCTTTTCGGCATCATTCCGGGCCTATAAACAACGCGATCGTTCTCTCCAGCCCACTCGCCAGTCAAAGAAGTAATGTCACTTTCACAGCAGCACTGAAGCACTCTCATCGACTCAGAAACAAGGTGGTCAGCGACGCGATTTAGCGATGGGAGAAACCAGTTTGCATTGAAATATGGGTTGTCAGCGATGAGGTCAATGATGCCCTGTGTTTCACTTCCATGTATCAGACCGAAAACCTTTACTATCTCGTCAGGCTCACCAATTCGCGTCATTGCCAGGAAGGATGGGCGGAAAATATAGTCGACACCACCTTCTCTGCTGTCGCTTATTCCGATCTCTCCAATCTCTTTCAATGCAGTCATTTTTCATTCCAGTAAACGGTCATTATCAAGGGCAGCGAGCCGCCCTTTGGAATAACCGTTAGCTAACGGCAACGGTACAGGCTGTTGATGTAACAGTCTGTGCAGGTAAAGACGAATCAGTGACTTCGCAGGTGTACACACCTTCATCACCAGAAGCAGCGCTCGCTTCGTTGAATGTCGCTGCTGTCTGCCCAGATACCACGCTTCCATCTTTCTTCCAGACGTAGGTGTAAGGTGCTGTACCACCATCAACCGCTACAGTCATGGTTAATGCAGATCCAGTCTCTACAGATTTTGTCGCAGTGAGGTCTGTAGTGAACACTAGTTCGTCAGCCGCAACTACCTCGATAGTGCTGGCGTCACCAACCTTGAATTCAGTAGAGAAGGTGACGATATCGTTGGTGCCACCATCGGAACTCAGGGCAGTAATGTTCATATATCCGATGAATTCTACCGGGCCGTAATCCATGCGCACCCAGATACCTGGCTGACGCTTTGCCTTCAGTTCACCAGCGAAATATTCGATAAATCGACCAACGCCGTACTGATCAAGCTTATCTTTCTTGCGAACCTCGCCTTCAAACGAGATTGTGAAGTCACTGTTAGTGATGATCGTCTCGACATAGCCGCCACCGTCATCTGCATCAGACGTAACCGTATTCGGGTTAAAGTCGAAACCTTTCGACGTACCAGCCGCCAGTGATTTCCAGTCCGCTTCCTGCGGCTTGGCATCAGGACAGCCATCCGCCACTTCCAGCACGACTGCGCCACCGAAAAGGCGTTCGTTCGAGTTCTGGCAATCAGCCATGTGAAACTCCTCTTTGACATAAAAGAAAACCCGCCGGAGCGGGTTATTTGGTTGGGATGGCTATTCGCCGTAAGTGCAGGCGAACTGGAGTCGGAAGACTATTCGCCCTTCTTCTGTGAGCACCGGCGCGGGGATTGCGCCCATGTTCTGGATGTAGCCGACGCACGCATCAGACATTGGGTTGGCCTGGACATAATCGATGATACGCTGCACGGCGTTAAGCACGTCTTTTCGCTTTTCTTTCGCACCGACCACGTCAACCAAGACATAATATTCAGAGCCAAGATCGGTTCGAATCGCAGTTCCACCGCTTGGCCTGAATACCATTACAGCTTTCGACTTGTCGCCAGGGTCATCGTACACCAACTGTTGCACCGCAAAACCGGTAGTAAGCCCAGCATCGCCGAACATGTTTCTCACCCGCTCATGCATCATTGGGGTCATATAGAGAGCTCCTTCTTAATAGCCCTGTCTACGTCTGAGCGAGTATTTTCACCAGCTTTCTCAAGGAACTTAGGTTCACCAGCAGGATCCCAATAATTACCACCGCCCTGCGATGTTGGTCTGGGCCTTCCTTTTAAAGTGCCTTTAGCCTCATGCACATATACTGCATAATTGGCTGAATATCCCACACGACCTGTAACCCTCGTTCCGTTAACCATCACCTCCAGAAACTGGGAGTTTATGAGGTTTGATGTCTTTCCAACAGGAGTCATTCTGGCCGCTTCCGGTGCGATAATTATCAATGCGGAACGTATTGCACGAATAACCTTTCGCCCCTTAACGTCATCAATAAAACGGTCAAGGTTGGCTTTAGCCTGTCTAACTCCGCGTATTTTTACTCCCATAGCTAAACTCCCGTCAGGATGGCGTAATCATCCGCCAGGCGCTCGAACGTGTCGGCGTAGCGGATAACCTGTCGCACCTCGCCGGCACCGGCGACAACCGGGTCGGCTTCGGTCGATACGCCAATCAGCAGGTAATCACCGGCATCAGCCAGCGCGAACTCCGTCCAGACGGTGTTTTTCACTACGATTTCAGCGCCCAGGCTGGCTAACCTCTTGCTGAGCCCGCCCTCGTAGTCACAGAGGATTTGCTCAGGTTCCGCATAGCCCAGCGGGTCGCCGTATTCGTCATTGCCTTCCAGTTTGCGCCAGATGGTCGCAGTGGCTGTGTATGACCAGTTCGCTGTTGCCGACATCAGCCCTCCTTCCAGCGCAGCACCTTCGCGCCAGTCGCCCGGATACGCGGGCAGTTGATGAACCACTCGCCGTCCGATTTCACGTAGCCGGTAGTCTCCCGCCCGGTGTCGGTCATCACCCAGACGCGGGTGAACGAGCGCGGCAGCCCGTGCTTAACTGATTTGTACGTCATCACTTGTCACCGCACATGCAGCCGCCCTTACCGATCCAGATACCAGCGAATGCCGGGGCGGCGGTAGGGTCGGCAGGAATTAGCGAGGTGGCGCAGCCGTACTTATCCAGCCCTCGCAACAGGTTAACCGAGGCCTTCCAGCGATCGGTGAACGACTGGTAGCGGAACGAGCGAGACGCCCCGCTTGGAGCCGTTTGGCTTGAGATGTACTTGTCCCCCTGCCCGAGCCCCATGAGCGCAAGTAGATAGAGCTGAATCAGCAGAGCTGTCGATGCCGGATAATGCGCATCGAGACACTCCTGAATGCTGTTGGCCTGGTCGACGAGAGCCTGAAGAACAAAATCGGGAATGGTAATTCCCTGGCTCTCCAGATACTCCTTTGCCTGTTCGAGAGTTACCATTATCGACTCCTGAAATAGCCCCGCCGGGACGGGGCATAAAAAAACCGCTTTCGCGGCGGTTATTCAGCAGGGAACAGTTTTTCGAGTTCACCATCAGGCAACAACTCACCGAGTTTTTCAGCTCCGAGATTGCCTTTAAACTCGATACCCAGCTCAGTCAGGCGCGCTGCGATAATCTCTTTACGGGATTTCACATCCGTACCTGCATTTGGCGTCGCCGGAGTTAATGCCGCATCAGAGAGTTTCATAACATGAGGCTTCAGCGCAGGATGCAGTTTTTCAATTTCAACCACATCACCGACGTTCACTCCATGCCACGCCCTGGTTACCTGGTATTTAGCCATGCTGTTCTCCTTATGCCAGATTCGCGCCGTACAGCACGCCAGAACGACCTTCGTCATCACGTTTAATCTGCAAACCTTCAGCAGACATGATCTGGAAGTTGTAGTTGCTCTGAGGCATAGGACGCGGCAGCGGCACAACACCAACGGCCATGCCAACCAGCGGGGAAATCACGTCTTTGCGGCGCTCATAAGCCAGGAACTCGTTACCGCTCAGCGCATAAGTCTGGCGGATGTCGTTCACCGGGATGAACTTGCGAATAGCATCCAGCACAGAACCGCTGATGATCGCGTTTGTACCGTCACCCACCTCAATAGTGTATGGCTTGGAGAGGTTCGCCATGATTTCAGAAGACAGCCACAAAACGTCATAGGCCGTAACCTGGTTGGCGCGGGCAGTCACACCAAATGCACCGGTTGGACCGAAGAATGCCAGCGCCTGCGCCGGGGTTGCAGTGGTCAGGTCGATGTTAGCGCCACCTGCGCCAGAGCCAAGGTTGATTTTGGCGGTGTTGCGGTGATTACGAAGGCCCTGTGCCGGGTAGTTCTGAACCTGAATGGTCGGATTACCATCCAGATAACCAGTCACTCGGCGTTTATGGAACTTACGGTTTTTTGCTGTCTGCGAATCCAGCACCAGATCAATGCCGACGGTGTTCAGTCCTGCGGCAAGACGCCAGTTAACACCGAAGCCAGCGGTGTAAATCGGAACCGGGTCACCATCGCTACCGTAATCAGTGTGGTCAAAGGAATACGGCGCCTGACCATCAAGACTCACAGAGACATCATCAGCAATATCGCCAATCGTGTTGTAAAGTTTGGCAGTCTTACCGATCGGCAGAACGGTTTGCACAGCCATCAGGTCGTTGACAATTTCCATGCCGATCACCTGATCGCGAGACTGGACGATTTCGCGGTCAATTTCAGCCCAGAACTCACGACCCAGCCCATCACCTGCCAGCGCATTGGCCGCCAGCGTTTCTGCATCCATCGCGCCACGGTACTGGTTAACCATGATGTTATGCGCGGTATCCCAGATGTTGCGCTGCGCCCACAGAGAGTTCCAGTGAAGGCGCAGGCGGCTATTCGTGGCAAGCGTTTCTTTAGTGAAGTACATTCATATTCTCCTTTTACTCGCCGCCGCCAGTTGCCGGGGCTACAGTGCCTACGCGGAAGCGCACGCGGATAAAGTCGGTAGCGCCGGCAGCGATAGTTGCATCGTCCTGGCTGTAGCCGAGAACGGTGTCGGTGTCAGAGTCGGCAATCGCCCCCTGACCATTTGCGCCCAACTTGATCGGGGTGTCTTTGGCGTAAGTTCCCGCAGGACACAGGATTGCCAGTTCTCGGCCTTCTTCCACGTAGTTACCAGAAGTAGAGTGACCAGCAGGGATAGAGTCAGTAATACCCAACCCTTCGCTGAAAGCAGGGTCGAGCACATACAGGCGACCAACCGTTGTTGCGGCTACTGCAAACTCATTGTCACCGTTGATGGTAACGAAAGTTCCCGGCAATGACGCGGCGGCCACTTTACGGGTTTCGGTCTTGTACAGAGACTGACCGTCGATATTAACGCGACGATAACGTGCCATTAGTCTGGCTCCTTATTTGAAGTATTCGTCAGGGTTCGGCGCACCGGTTTCTTTCTGCTGTTGTGCAGAGTTGGTGCCAAGCGGCGCGGATTCACCGATTGTTTTAAACATCGCGTCCAGCGCTTCGCCTGACAGCGCATTGGCCACAATCTCGCCGTGAACTTTTGCCACCGCTTCACGTTTCGTTTTCTCTTCCGCGCGTGAGTTTGCAGTCAGGGTTTCAGCAAGTTGCTGCTGGTTGGTCTGGATTGCTGCAATGCTTTCGCTCAGCGGCTTAATGGTCGCGTCGTTATTAGCGGCGATGGCCTCACCAACGATTTTGCGAAGCAGTTCTGTATCTTCAGTGGTTAAAGGCATGTCGCCCTCCGTTTTGTGGTTTGGCGCAGGCTGTTCCTGCGGTGTGAAAAATGATTTGAATTTGTTGGCGACGATGGCAACCCATGATTCCTGTCGGGCGACGGCGGTTCCGGTATCGTCGATGGCAATCTTTCCACCCTCTGTGGAATAGCCATATATTTGTGTATCTCCACCGCTTCTCACGATAACAACCTGAGAATCAGTGAAATCAGCAACCCACGCATACTGGTTTTCATCTGGTGCGAACTTTGCCTTCACTGCGCGATCAAGTCGCTGTTCCCGCTCACGGTAGGATTCGCCTATCAAAGCGCCTGAGTTTGGCTGAAGGGGAATAGCATGGTCAGCGTTGACCATGAGCCCCACCCCTTTCTCTGGGCCTGCGGCAGGAGGTTCGTCAAGCAGGATGGCGTCATGATCGATTGCGTGTATTTTGACAACCCAATCAGCACCTTGCCTTTTGAGTTCTTCTGGGGCGGGAATCTGCTCGCGGTAGACAGCAACACTCGACCAGATAGGGTCGGTTGACTCCCCGCTCTCAAGGGCAACAACGCGATCCATCAGGCGCCGACCGCCTGGGTTCTCCATTGCGCGTTCGACATCTACCCACTTCTCTGAATAAACGCGATTACCCTTAAGCGTCACGTTCCTGTTCCATGCCCCAATAAACGATGTACATAATCCATCTGGGGAAAATGCCGAGACAAATTGTCCGTCCACCATAGGGTGTCCAAGCGGGGCTATAGTCCCTTCCATGCTCTGGTAATTTGCGGTGATCTCCGCTTCCGGGTAGAACTCTTTATTCATAATCACGTTGGCGGGAAGCGTGTAACTTGGGATCACCACATGCTCTCGCCCGTTATATGTCTCCCGACGAATGGACTGGCTGTTTACTTTGGTGTTTACCTGAATTTGAGATGGCATGAGTTAACCCTTAGCCCACTGGTAACCACGGGCTTTCATTGCGTTGAATGTTTTCTGAGCTTTATCGATGATGGTGTCGCTTAGCGGCTTGCCGTTTTCATCGACCAGTACCGCGATCGTGGAGCATTTGCAGTTCACGCTGTTTGCATCCTTAGCCCACCACTCCCGCTGTTCTTCTGCGGTGTACAGGTGAGCGTGGCGCGCGGCATGCGTGCTACGGGTCGTCGGGCTTAGGGCTGATATGTGCATCTGCTTTGTACGGATGCCATATTGCTCTCTGGCTTCATCATCCTCATCCAGGCGCGCGCGACGCAAAGCCGTGGTAATCTCCGTCCGGGCGATACGATTAGCCCGACGAGACTCAATGCCTGTCTGCTCAGTGATGCGCTTCGCTATCTCCAGCGGATTCTGCCCGCGCCCCAGCCCATCGGTCAGTATTCGCGCCATGTCGGCTTTCACAGTGGCGCTGAGGTTCTTCATTTCCTCAAAGGTGCGAGCGCGAACCAGAATCAGTCTGCGGCGGTACGGCTCACTCAGGAGGATTGCCGATACGCTTTCCTGTCCAGCCGCGTACACGGCAGACTGCTGTGACAGATTGGCGAACTCCTGCGCCGTGCCGCGCTGATAAGCCGGGTTGACGTAATCAGTCCAGAACCAGAACCCCGTCTCGTTATCCGCACCCAAAATCTCATCCACCAGCAATGAGGCATTGCTGAGGAGCATTGATAGCTGGGTGGAGTCGAGTTCGAAGGTGTAGCGCTGGTTTACTGATGGTGATGCAGGAATGCGGTCGAGAATGTCCTTGTAGGCTTTGCCAATGCGTTTCATTCGCCTGGCGAACTCGTTCATTGCTCCGCGCTCAAGGCGGTCGGCGCCTGTCGGATCTTTAAGGTTTCCGGGTAGTATCGGTGACTTCGCTTTCTTCTTCGTCATCATCTACCTCTGGAAGTGGTTCGGGTGAACCCTCATACCCGGCCGCTACGCGAATCTCTTCACCAGTAAACACCTGCTCGCCTGTCGCCAGCGATGCGCTGTTTATTTGCGACATCTTCTGCGCGGCATCCAGTTTTTCGCTGTCACTTTGCGCGTTGAGGTCGTCCCATATGACTGTTTTCTGCCCAACCGGGTCGATGATTCCGAGGTCAATCAACTTGTCACAGAAGTCCTCAATCTCGAATGACAGGTCGCCACGGCGAGACTGGCAGCGAGTATTGAGGTACTTCTGGTCTTCAGTGCTGGAACGCTCAGCCTGCTGATTGCCAACAAGGATGCGCGTCGGGATGTCCACGCCAGCAGCAGCCGTCTGGAGGTTAACGTCGTAGGTTGCCGTTGGGTCTGCCACGGTAGTGACAAGCGGCGTAACTGTCGCCCCCTGAGTGGTCATTAGTACGTCGTTGCCACGGTTAATTTCCCCGGCGACTTCGTTGAATTTTTCCTGTAATTCATCGATGCTTACGCCATACAGCGACGCCAGATTATTGAAGTCGATTTCCTTTTCGAAGTTAACGTTGAGCTGCCGCGCAGCGTTTTTCAGGAATGATTCACCGGAACCGCCTTCCACCTTCTCCAGGCTGACAAAGGCGTTATAAGCTGGCTCAAGGAATCCGATCGCATCGTCGGTATAGTCACCAAGAATGAAAACGCGACCAGGATGGATATCAACTCGTCGCGAGGAACTATTGGGTAGAATTTCTGTGTACTGCCACATCTTCGGCTGACCGTAATTCTTTGAAACCAGTCCGTCATGCCATTCGCTGACTTTTAGCGAACCGGCCCAGGCAATGCTTACTTTCTCCAGACCTCGCCCTTTCGTTGGCTCCAGATTCCACGCTTTATTGTCGCGGATATGAAGGAGAATCCCTGCGTATCGACCAACCAGACGCCGCCGATCGGCATCAAGGAACGCGCGCCACAGGCGATTGGTGAAAACCTGTTTAGCTTTGGACTCCCACTGTGTCTCCTTGCGAGTTTCATCTGACTTCTCACCCTCAATGATTTCAGGGTTTGACTGCCAGCATTTACCAACAAGCTTTTCGACAGCGCCGTGAGCGATACCACCACGACGGTAGAGTTTATACAGATCGCCGAAGGTTAATTCTTCTTTGAAGCCGTATTCGCACCACGCTGAATTTCGCTTGGCGTCCAGCCCCATCGAAGGGTTAAGCAGCCCCATACGGGCGCGAGCAAGCCTAGCATCGTTCAACGCATGGTTGACGGCGAGAGTTAATTTGTCAGTCATGGATTGTCCGTTGGTAAGACGCAGGAAATAAAAAACCCGGCATATGCCGGGTTAGAGGATATCTTAAATCTATAACTTGAATATGGATGTAATTACCACTGCGTGAGCATACTCATTTCTAGCTTTGCTTTGAGAAAGCGCTTCGAATTCTACTTGATTGAGAAAATCGTTGGCCGTGCTTTCTTCACTCTCAATACCTATATGAGAAATACCCAGCGGTTTACCTATATCTGTAAATACAGAAAATGACACAACGTAAGATGCCATACTAATTCCTTGATGAATGATTGAATTAGGATTATCGACATTCTTACGTCAGGCTTTATCTACTTATTAGCCTTTTTGGGATCATCATCCCAACAATCTGGCCTTTACGCTTAATGTGTCCGTCGAGGCTGTAGCGAATTCCGTCCCAGCAGTGCTCAAAACCATCAGCCAGTTTAGGTAATACCTCGCCGGTGATGCGGTCAGTTTTGTACGACCACATGCGGGCCTCTCGCGCTACGTTCTTGCAACGCGGATGGATAATTATTTCATCGAAGCCGCGAAGATGTGCGATCCCGTCCTCAACGCTCCCCTGCCATTTCTCGGCTGCTGATATTTTGAAGCCCTGCCGCCTGAGGTAGCTGATTGTCTCAGGACGCGCCGAGTCGGCTTTAATGGGCCATTCGCGCGAACCGGGGATTGTGTCGTATAGCTCCGGCATGTGGTCCAGTTCGGTATGAACGCCGTAGGCCTCATACTCAACATAGAGCCTGTTATGCAGGATGAAAGAGCGGGTTAACGTGTTCGGGTCTTTGGCGAAACCGAAGTCAGCACCGAAGAACAGGCGTTCAGCCTCTTTCCATAGTTCGTCCGAGAACTCAGCAATCCGATATTTACCGGCCAGCACCTGCTTATCTGAGTTTTCGAGATAAGCACCTTCCCACACCCATGCGTAGGTTGCAGGGTCGAGGCGGCGCTGATCGTTCTGTCGCTCACCGTCCAGCACGTCCGGGAACCACGGGTTATCCGTGTAATTCATCTCAATGGTGATGCAGTCCTCGCCGGCTTCTTTACGGAACCGCTTATCCGTGGCGCTGCCGTCGCGCTCCGGGTTCCACGTCACCCAAATCTCTGAACCTTCCTCACGCACTGTAGGGCTCAGTTTCTGCCAGGCTATTTCGCTGACTGATTCAGCCTCGTCCACCCAGCACAGCAAGATGCGTGCTTTCGACTTGATGCTGTCGAGGTTATGCCGCAGACCGCAGAACACGTAGTTAACGCTCTTGTCGATGGTGCGGATGTACTTCTCGCCGATATCGAAGTTGGCGGCCAGCCAAGGAACAGACATGATCGCCTGTTTCACCTCCTGCATGCTCGACTCCTCCAGCGAGTTCATGAACTCACGCGCGCAGAGCACCACGCCGCTTTCACCGTTCATCATCGACTGATACGCCTTTACGGCTGTCATCAGTGCGAAGGTGCGCGTCTTGGCGCTACCACGTCCACCATGCGAGCACCGGTAGCGCTTATCCACGGCAGTGAACAGTGGCGCAAGCTTCGCTGGGATCGGCAGTTGAACGGATTCACTCATGCTTTCGGCTCAACGGGTAGCAGTTGGATAATGGTCGGCTTCGGCGTCATGGTTCCATCAGAAGACTTATGGTCAACCGTCTCTTTGAAAGCGTTCACATCTATGTGCTTCCCTAGCAACTCAAGGTTTTTCACTTTATCCGGCCACTTGATTTTCTTAAGCAGCGCGGCTGTGTTTCCCTCGGCTGACATCTCAATGACATCCAGCCCGGACAATGTAGTCCTCCATACCTTCGGCCACTGAGACACTGGCTTGAGTTCACCGGTCGAGGTCAGGATGTCGAGCACGTCCATCTGGTCAATCTCAACAAGACGATTGAGGACGTATGTCGCATTTATGCCAACCAGATCATTGCGTTGCGCTTTGAGTTCGGCAATTCTGGATTGGATGTCAGGTTTTGACAGGTTTTCGGACGCGGTGCGGTTAGCTGTCTTTACGCTGTACCCCGCCCGAATAGCCGCTTGCGTGGCGTTTAAATCGATGAGGTACTCGCGACAGAACATCTCTTGTTTGTCGGTGAGCGCCATTATTATTCCTTGGATATTTTATGACTACTTACTACACTGCTGACAGATTAAGACAGTTACAAACAGGCATGGCACTGCCTCTGTATCAGTCGCCACAAAATTTATACAGTGCACACTTAGTTCAGGATATGTATGCCCTTAGTGACCTGGAGAGCATGCTTGCGGCTCAGTACCCATCAGGGATTTCAGTTCACGGTATGAGGTATCTTTTAAATAACGAGAATTACCTGTACGACAATGGTTCCCCTACTGCATACGTTACATATTCACCTGCAGTGGAAATAATTTTTGATAATTTTCGCCGGGCGCACTTTCCAGAAAGGCCATCGAGATTCCAATGTGCATTCGGTTGCGAATCTCCAGATGAGGCTCTCAGATTTTTCGGAGACACTAGCCTACCTGTCTTCGAAATCAGCACGACTAAAAAAGTCTTTATTGCAGACGAGACTTTCCTAAAAATTGGACCAAATCATCTTGCAACCCTTGCCTTAGCCAAAAAGTACTGGTCTGGTGATGTATCAACCACCCCAAGGCTTGAAGTGATGATTGAATGTGAGGCTCAAATTGGGGGCAAGGTCAGGAACTAAGCTCTACGCCATTACGATGGGTCTGCCCATGGTGATGGCAATAAAAAACCGCCCGAAGGCGGTTGTCTTCTATCTCAGATACCTAGCAACGGCCTGAGTCCATTCAACTGCTCTGCCTTGATCACCATACCTAAATTCATCATTAACGTTGTGCTAACCACTGGTGTAGCTACAGTAGGAACATCTACTATGTTAATACTTCCATTTACATCAAGAGTTGGGCCAGCATATAACACCCCCAAAAAGATAAATCTATTTCCAATCGCCAAACCATCTGAGGTGGCATAGCCTCCTTCATTCATTATATACACAGGCGAACCGCTGGATCCCCCAAAACAGGCCATATCAATCATGAACTCAGGCCTGCCCTGCCAATCCTCAAGCAATGATGAGGCAGTGATACCCTTTCTGGTAATAGGCCTGTTATTGACCGTATCCCATAAGCCATTTGGATAGCCAGTCATAAAAACTTCTTCAACTGGAGTAACGTAATGCTGGTTAAGAAAACTACGATCGGTGAAGAAAAAATTATCTACTTCGATCCCTTGCGAACTTAACTCGCTTAGAAAAGGACCTATAGGTAGGGCACAAAGATCAATATTTTGGTCGGGGTGCTGTATGAAATCACTAGGATTATTTATCGTTGCGTCATAAAATTTTAATTGTGGGTTCGCAGCGGATGAAACGTTGAATCTAATACGAATTGTAGTGGAATTAGCAATCACATGTTTATTTGTTACGAGCAATGGAAGACCTGAGTCTCCTGTAGTTGAAAAACCAAACCAAAATCCCGTACCAACCGACACGCCACCTCCAACTACATCACACTCTATTCTAACTGTAGATTTTGAGATTAACTGACTTACTGACATTGACTTAGTCCTCTTAATTTAGGCCGGTCAATGATAAAAGACAGTTTGGGCATTCAGTAGTATTTTGTGTTATTTCATACACAAATCTTTGATGTATTCCTGCAAATATCCAACCTGTTTCGTCACTGTGACGATTCGCTCTCTGAGGGTGAAATAATCCCGTTCAGCGGAGTCAGTAAGTCGGGGGCTGGAAGCATCGACCATGCTGCCGGTGCTGGTCGCTCCGTCCGCGGGACAGTTTGCGTTGACGTGCAGCCCACACTTACCAGTGCGAACGCAACGCTGCAAATTATCAAGCTGCTTTTTCGCATCAGCCAATTCCTTCGTGTATTTGGCGTCCAGTGCAGCTACATCACGCTGACGTACCTGCATGTCTTTAATGGTGGCGTTCGCCAGGGTGAGTTTCTCAGTGGCTTTATCGCGCTGGTCTTTGTAGGCGATGGCGTTGTCGCGGTAGTGATTCACAGCCCAGCCCAGCGACACGATGATACAGACAACCACAGCGATGATGATTGCGGTTACCTTGCTCATTTCTGACTCCAGGTACAAACCTCATATTCAACGTCTCGCCGGTTCATCAGTCCTTTCCACTTCTTGCCACCTGCATATACCCAGCGCTTAAGCTCAGAGCATGCTCCGGCGTAATCTTTCGCGTTAAGTTTCTTCAGCAGAGTGGAATTGATAGTTGCGGTAGCGCCGACGTTGTAAGCGAAGCTGTAGATTGCTGCTCGCTGAGTTTCAGTAGTCGGTACTTTGATATGCGGATCAACCTGAGCTGCAATCCGTGTTAAATCTTTCCGGGTTAGTGCATCGCATTCTTTGTCGGTATATCGCTTACCTGGGATTATGTCGGACCATGTATGACCATCGCAGACAGTCAGCACCCCTACAACATCTCGGTAGGCCACATACTCTCGACCTTCAAGACCATCATTACCTGAAAGCATGACAGTTGCGATCGCAATCGCTCCGCCGCCGATGGAGGCAGCAATTTTATTTCGCAATGTACTGTTCATCAGATTTCCTTCGGGGCTTTCTGTCCGAGATCGGCGAGGACTTTAGCTGTAGCCGATGGGTTGCTTGAGTCGGTCTTGTTCAGAATGTCCTGCAGTATCTTCGTGCGCTTCATTTGCTCACGTTTATTGAGCCTGTATGTCAGGACGCCGAGGATAATGCTGAACGCGACGCCAATGATGAAGCCCCAGTCCTGCAATGACAGGCTGGCAAAGAAAGCCGCAAGACCAGCGCTGCCGTATGTCGCGTTGCTGTATCTTTCGTCCATCTTCATAGTCTCTCTCCTCGCGGTAAATGCGGGAGCTGTGTGTTGTAGGGTCAGGCCCTCGGGCTGGATTTAACAACGAGGCATGTCGATGATGATTCCCGGGGCCTGAAATAAAAAACCCGCTCGCGGCGGGAATGTGAGGGTGTGGCAATGTCAGCTCTGCGGCTGAAGATACCCTGCTGGGTTTTGGTGGGCCGTGAAGGATTCGAACCTGTCTACCCTTCCCTTATGAGGGGACCGCTCATACCAAATGAGCTTCCGGCCCGGAAACGAAAAAGCCCAAGGCGTTTAACCTCGGGCTTGAATTTTTTGCTTCGGAACGATTGAACGGATTCCCAGCGTTAGAGATAAATCTAACCAGTTTTTCCGCAAATAGCAATAGCATTTTTCTGCTGAATGCCAAAATTAAGTAAATAAATACTCATCGTGTCACTTTTGAGAGAACGGAATCGGCAAAAGACTCCTGTTTGTGGCATTCACTTACCAGCGCTTCGAAAAGTGGCTGGAGTTGCTCGTATGCTGACGTTTTTTTTATATCCGTTACGGTTCTGATGCCTTCCAGAACTACCGAGAACTTTAATCTCGCATAACCACGGCCGCCGCAGCGTTCGCAGCATTTCATCACCGGAACGCCCTGGCGATCACTTTCCTTCTTGTCCAGCACCTTGCCCTTCCCGTGGCAGCGACACGAATTGCTGATAACACCCTTTCCGTTACACGATTTGCATTTAACCTTGACCACTTCGCGTACTGAGTTCCACTTCTCCCAGTCACCCGGGCCAACGGCGCGTGACATTTTGGCCCATGATGGTGCTTTCCCCCACGGGAAGGTAACTTTATTAGTAAATACCTCTGCTTCAGTAAAACCTGTTCCATCGCAACAATCGCACCGACGAACGCTTGCTGCGCTGCGTGAATAATCCTGGAAAGCGAATACGCACATAATTTCAAGGACTCTTCGGCGGATATCGTCATTGAGTTCTGAAACTGATTTGTAGCGTCGCGATAACTCAACGGCTGATTCATAAAGAGACTCCATTGCCCGATCCGGGTTGCTAATGCCAATCTTTGCCAGATAGAGATCAAAACCAAATCCGCATTTATGTCCGACGAGCCCAAGTGCGGCCATAACATCAGTGCCGGTAAGGCTGTCAGATGCCGTCGCGCGCGGGGAGTCGCTGAACATCGGTGATTTAGGCGCAAAATATTTAGCGATTGATTCAAGATTCATGCGGCTTCTCCTGCGGTCTGTTTTGTTTTTTGCTGTTGCTGGCTGTGCTTTGCTACTGGCGGCAACATGGCGCGCTTAACGCTTTCGGACTGGTACCGAAGGAAGTCGGTAAAAATCATGCTGCCTCCTTTCCATTTTTTGGTCCTTGATATTCACCGTAAGCAGGGAAAGAGACTTTAGCTTTGGTATGTCGATGAGTTACCTTTTTGGCAAAAAGCGCATCCTCAACACTCATGCCATTTCTCAGGCGAAAAAGTATAGTGGTCGAAGCAATCTTGACCCGTGGGTCTCTGGCCCATTCGGAGGCTGTCTTGGTGACTCCTTCAAAGGTGATTGATGACCTACCTTTTTTCGTATGCTCAGGAATATGCACTCGAGATCTCATTACATTGCACGAACGGCAAAGGACTCTCAGATTTGACTCATCATTGTTATCAACAACTTCGTCAATATGATCGATATGCACGGTCTTCCATGTAACCTCTTTGCCGCATTTCTCACATCCAGGGAGCGTTTCACCGTAACGGTCATAAATAACTTTGCGGTGCTCATAAACAAAGCCGTTAGCCATTACCAATGGGTGGCTTGGCATCTTGAGCATCTGGTAACCCTTCGCATTCCTCTGTCTGATCTTGCCCTTTCCAATCTTTGTAAGTTCGTAGGTGCCGTAACGCATCATCCTGAAATAATGCTTTTGACATACTCCTTTGCCTGGGTAGTGTTTACATTCGCGTTCACAACCTTCAACTTTGCATTTCATGCAGCACTCTCCTGGTCTTTTTGACTGCGCTTAATCAGTGCGTTGGCTCTACGGGAAAAAATTGACTTCAACCGCTTCAGATATGGGATATCGAAACGGCGCGGTTCGTTGTCAGATTCAAGGCGCTCGACGCGTTCCAGACCAATGCGCTCAATAAGGCGGATTCGGTATTCAACAGCGTTTCCACTCAACTGTCGGTTACAGCGAGTACAGGCCGAGTGGACGTTAAAAACGTTGAATTTGAGATGCGATGCCGCGCCGCGCGAACGGTAGTGACTCGCGTCTATGTCGCTGCCGGTCAGGTAGTTACTTTTTCCTGTTAGCGGGCTTCCGCAGCTGACGCAGGGCTTTCCTTCATCACGGATTCGGATATAACGGTTAAACGCCGCCTGAGCTTCTTTATCCCACTGTGATTTAGACTTGAGAGCATCCTTTCTGACCTTGAGAGAGCGCCGTTCCTGCTGCGCCTCCTGCTTGCGTTTTCGATCGGCTGCCAGTTTCTTCTTCGCCAACAGGATTTGGCTGTACTCGTAACCATGATCAGGACAGCACCACCAGACGTTGTCGTAGGTGGCGGTGAATTTGTTTTTGCAGATTTTACAGGTGCGACGGGTTGGCTTACGCATCAGGCTGCATCCCCCAGCGCTTTAAGCAGGCCGTTATCAACCAGCTTCCTGGTTAGCCATTGTTGGCCCTTCCCGGTGAGTTTTGTCGTGAAGGAGATATGAATGCCGTGATTGGTATTTACCGCCGTTTCTTTGACGGTGAAGTATCCGCGATCCATGTATTCCTGCTTAGGAACGTTTCGGCGAGAACCGCTGGCGATCAGGATGCCGTTGTCACGAAGCCAGGCAAACAGTTTGTTTTGTCCGAGTTTCACCACCTTGGCGTAGTTGCCAATCAGAACGCCCTCAGACTCACCAACGCGATCGGCGAACTCAACTTTCGGGGCTGCGATAGCAAGCTGGTTTTCCAGTTTCTGGCGCTGCTCCACCTGATCTGCCCACGCGCGCGCGGCGACGGCCGGGTTATTAAAATCGGGCAACTGCGTTTTGCTTCTTTCTTCCAGCTCATGAATGTGTTTTATCACTTTCATGCGAAGGGCTGCGTTATACCCTGTGACGAGACATTCCGCATGATCCCGGTCGAGCAGGTACTCTGTCTGCTGGCGGTTCATAGAGTCGAAATAGATACGCTCAAAAGTGAGCGCATCTTCCTCCAGGTCAGAAAGCATGTTCTCAATGTCGCGCTTAACGTTCTTGTGCTCTTTGCCAGTCAGATCTGCAATCTCGCGGCTGGACATGGTGATGGTGTTTGAGGTGTTCAGATTGCTCATGACATTCTCCCAAAGAAATCGCCCCGGTAATGGACGTCGCGAAGCTGGATGTTCTGGCTGACAACAAATGCCTGGGTGTATTCGATCAGACTGTTCATGCGCCTGATGCCCATTGAGGATGTGCTTTCCCTGATGGCGACAAGTTCCCCCTCAAGACCGGCAATCACCTTCCCCTGACCGCCAGTGGCAATGGAATGACCGGATACCAGAATTGCCTTCCATGAAGGTTGTGACCATGCCGAGCCAGCCCACTGGACGCGATGCTTAACCAGATCGCCGCACAATGCATGGAACAGAGAGTTTTGAGGAAGGGTTCGCTTAGGGTCGGAAAGCGTGACCACCAACGGGAAATCAGCACTGACAGGCTGTTTATTGATGTAATCGATGAGATTGCGACGAACCTTCTCGTCGCGAAGGTAGAATTTGATGCTCACGCTTCACCTCCGCAGAGGTAAAACGCAGAATGCAGAAAATCGCAGGTGCCCATAAGCATCTGTGACAAGGTGAAGAGTTCAGATTGTGGTCGCATTTAAGTCCCCTTAAATGCGCAGAAGTCCGTCAGGGTTGTTCAGGCCGCTGACGGATTAATTATGGCTCAGTGATAGATGATTATCAAATGTTGCGTGACGTTGATTTAGTAATATGCACCAACGGGCATCGTTATCATCTCCGACACAAAAATGCCGAACCGCTTAGCCGTACCCTGGATGATTTCACCAGGTGTGTTAGCGCCGCCACGGAAAGTTTCTTCCTGACCTGTCACCACGTCTTTGTAGGTCAGGGTGATGATGTATCGGAAGGTTGGTGGATTGTGGCGATGAGTCGGGCGGGCTGGAACAGGTTTTGTTACTGGCTCGCCAACCTCCCGATCAAGGATATCCAGCACCCAGCGACGGAATTCTTTTGCTACCGGTGTATCAGACATCATTCCGATCAAGTGAGCACCACGCAACGAGAACACTCTTGTGTCTTTTGCCGAATTTCCACCGCCAAAACCCTTGGTATTCAATTTGAGTACCAAGCTCATGCTGTCTGTAAATTCATCTTTGTGGCGGTTGTAAATGCCGCTGACAGCACGAACGTTGGAATATTTTAAAGCTGTGGCAAGCTCAGCAGAAGTGAACCATATCTGGTTGTTGTGCTTTACAAGATTGAATTTAACATCATGAAATGCGAGTTGAGTAGACATAGTGATTTACCTTTACAGTTAGGTTTATCACCACCGTCAGGTGCAAATCTTAGGGTGGTGAGACGTACAGGGTTTGCACTACCGGCTGTAAAGACCCGGCCAACCTTTCGGTTGCCCTGCACGCCCCACCATAAATCGCGAATGTGGCCGTGCTTAACGCATAAAAAAACCGCTAAACGCGGTATGCGTCTCTACAGATATCCGGGGTGCAAATCCCGACGCCAGATTTTGCTGGCGCACAGGAAATATAGCCCCGGATATCTGGTCGTGTCAATGTGGATCAGTTTTCAGTCGATGGTGTAGGCCAGCGCTTACCTCACCCCCATATAACCATTGCGGCCACAGCAAACGCCACACCAACAATCATGAACGCAGTAGGCCAGTCCATCACTTCACCCCCTGCTTCGGTGCTGCTGGATATGCGCTACCAGCCTGTCCTGGCTCGTTACTTCCGCTACAAGTATTCCTGTGGTCATTTGCTCGCGGACATCTCTTGTTTCCGCAATCAGGGCAGACAACAAACCGCATGTCATTCATCGTCACAGGTCGGCAAGTGTGACACCAACATTCGGAAGTCAACTTGCAAGGCTGGCTTACAGGTTCATCGTTCTGAGCATCACGCAGAGCGTAAAAGACTTTATTACGCAGTTCGTTGAACTCGTCGGAGCGAATGTCTACAGCGCAGTAAGGCGGCGCCATTAAGCTAAAAATTATCGACAACTCGCGCTCAGATAACTGGATAGTTTTCACGACTTACCTCCGTTGAGCATGGCGGCGCGGCAGGCGGAGATAACTTTCAGCAATCGGTCATTGTTCATTATGAGTGCTCGACGGTGCGCCTCTGTTGTCACCTCCCCCTCAACCAGCCCGCAAGCAACAAACGCAGCATCCTGAATAGCGTATTTATTCAAATTATCCCACCCGCACGGGAATGGGCATTGCACTACCGGCGCTGGCGGGGCTGTGTAGAGAGGCTGATGCTTCCAGCCACACGCCATTGCATCCTGAGTGTTTTCTTCATCGGCCGGATCGGTTAGTGAAACGCTCTGCTTATCAAGCTGTTCGTTGGTCCATAACCACGCCATTGGCTCCGCCTTCCTCGCCTCAAGCAATTCATCAATAGCTTTCACAGCATCAGACATTGCGTAACCGATGTTACCGCCGTCGCTTTGTGCTGCTGCTTTGCTCAGGATTTCACGAATGCGGTGCAGGCGGTCATTTGAGAGCGGGACGGGCGCCGGGTGGCTGTCACTGTCAGCCTCAAGCGATGCCAGCGCGATTTTGAACGCCTGTAGCTCAATGGCGCTATTGGTATCAAGTCCAAACGGTATTTCATCACGATTGGCTTCGTATTCAGCGATTGTTTGCAGCAGCCATTCTCTGGTAATAGTGGTCATGCCGCATCCTCTTCGCGTGGCTGGCAAAAAATACCGCACTCGAAATTCATATCCTTCATCGGTGCGCCAATTGCGTCTTGTGGTAGCTCATCAAGAAACAGTCGCTCACCTTTGTAACGAACCAGCCTTACACCCAGGCGGCGTGATTGTTCAGCTCGTTGCTGAAACACCTCCGGGTGGACTTTTCGGACATGATTCCAGTAGGTTGGCGAAGTAGATTTTACGCAGCCGATACAGTTAGCGTTCGGGTAACCAAGTTCATAAATGCGAGGGAGTGCAATGCCAGCATCAAGAAGTGCCATAAAACAGTCGCCTTTTGTCATCCCGGCATCAATCAGCACTGGCAGCAAGTCGCTGCGCTCGTTTTTAATAAAATTATCAGCGCGGTTTGCCTCATCAGCAGTAAATCCGAGGACGACAAAATCACACTGATTACTCCTTTCCCAGTGCTTTCGCGCCAGTTTCTTCAGGGCCCTAGTGCACGGCGCCCCCGAGATACCAGACATATAACGCTGGTGGTCCCATACTTCAACAGCACTGGAATTTGGGAACATTGGATTAATTACAGATTCAATTTCAGCACCCAGCCATTCTTCAACGTCATGAAGAAAACGCACGTTGTCGCTGTCTTCCTCTGCTACGGGATTGTTCAGGATGCGGATAGTGTGTGTTTGTCCGTATTTTTCGATTGTTAGCTTTGCCGCCACTGCGCTGGCTGCACCGCATGAAAACCAGACTGCGATCACAGGTTTAGTTTTCATCACGCCCCCTTACCGATGCCAGCGGCACGAAGAACGCTGTCGATTTGCGTATCCCATTTATTGAAATAGACGCCTCCGGGCCTGGCTTTCTTCAGGTTGATTAGCAGCTCAGCAATTTCATGATTGCGAATGATTAGCTCGTCTCGTTGCTCAGCAATTATGTTTGCCTCATCAGCAAGGGTGTCATAATCAAGACTGATTTTATCGCCACGCTTCTCTGCGGCTTCCAGCTTTGACTCCAGATGATCGATATAGAGCTTCAGAACGTCGGCGCGGTGCTTACCCCACGGCTTAATGACGTCAAGCCGCTTATCCGTCTGCACCCAATCGGTTTTATCGCTCCACTCCATGTATGCAGTGCGGAAAGACTGGAGCGCTTCCAGCTCATCCAGCAGCGCCAGCAAATCGCGAGTTGGAACCATGAAGTTAGGCATGAAGTTATCTTTCGCCTTCTCTGCTGTTTGGCGCAGTGCCTGTTTGTCGATGTTGCTCATTGGGCGGCCTCCTGGCGAAACATCATGATTGTCAGATCGCCTTTAGTAGCCAGGCGCACTGTCGTTCCTGGCTCGATGCTGGAAAGGTCAAACGCATCGTAAAATTCGTTTACTGCTTTTTGACGACGAGATTGCTTTCTGCGTTTATCCCATTGTTTTAACGCAATGGAGATAAACCACTGGCCTGTTTTGAACATGATGAATAGCCATCCCATTAAGGCGAGTCCGGTATTTAGAACGTCCAGAATGCTCATGCTGCACCGCCTTTGCGAATCTGCTCCCTGAACAATCTGGCTGAGACGATGATGTCTCTGATGCGTACTGATTTTTCGTCGAACTGCTCACCACCGTTTTTAATATGCGCATCCAGTTCTGCACTGTGATGCTGAATGAAGGCGTTAAGGTCATGCGCCCGCACTTTAGCCAGGAAAGCGTCGGTCGACTGGGTTTTTACCAAGCTAAGACCATCAGTGAATCCGCCGCGCTCCATGCCTAATTCAGCTTCGTAATCAGCATCGAATGCAGCGTCTTTGCAGAATTTCTTCAGCCCCGCATTCTCCGCAGCCATCTTCTCAAGCTGCATCTGCGTGTTCTCGTGAGCAGTAGTCTCTGCACGCAGAGCGCGATGTGATTCTGCAAGTTGCTGCTCAAGTGCGGCGTAGTCTGCATATCTCACGAAAATCCCATCATCTGTGCATTCCATTCGCGCTTCGTTCAGTTGGCAATTGCCATCCATTTCGCCGGTTATGTCATAACGTTTCACGCTCATACCCCTACCCTCCCCCAAACCATCAAAATTCGCTTCATCGCCGGACTCTGGCGACACTCCTGAAATATCCCGTTGGTGCAACTGCGCGCCGTACCATCCTGCTCTTCCGGTGTCGCAAGTCGGTATGTGACAGTGCGCCAGACTTTGCTAAGCCGGATGATTACCCTCTTCTTCTCAAGCTCAAGAGCGTTTTTGGTTATGCAACTCAGTGATATTCCGTATTCGCTTGCAACATCCCTTGCTGTGAAGGTCCGGTGCGTTTCGAGATAACGCATGATTGCCTGTTTGCCTTTCATCAGTGCTTCCCCCTCAGTCCGTGTTTTGCGCGAATTTCAGCAATCTTTGCCAGCCCCTGTGCTTTGCTCAGAGGCTTTCCACCGAGGACAGGAAGTTGTTTTACAGGCTCAGGAATGGTTTCTCCGCGATTAATGCGGGATGCCATATGAACGAGTTCTTCTGATGCCTTGCGCCGCAGTTCTGTGTCGCTGAGTGCGTTGGCTCGCATGTTTGAATACAGGGATGTAACCAGCCAGTAGTTGGCAGATGATTCCTGCGTATGCTGCCCGTCAATTCTCCCGGGCCACGGATAGGACTCAGCATCCGGGTACAGCCCGCGCGTCCGGCAATACTCATAAACCAGATCGACAAGTTCATTCGTGTCGGGAAGACCAGCGGCGGCTGCTTGTTCCGCTTTGCACCAGGCAACAAACTGACCCGGCGACGGCAAAAATGGACGCTCCTGGCGACGGGCTACGCGAAGTCCACCATCGACCTGCGCCATTGTGGTAATTCCGTTCTCAGCAAAAGCCATGACCCACTGACGGCGAATTTCGTTCATCTCGGTCTGGTCGCGGTTCGCCGTAGTTGCCGGAAAAGCGGCCAGTAACTGGCTGAACACGCTGTTGATGACATGGGCAACCTGTTCCAGTTGCGGCTTGTCGTCGTACTGCTCTGGCAGGTTGTTCGCAACGCGGCGCATCTGCTCGCGGTCAAAGTTATGCATCTGCTCTGCAAGGCTTTTCATAGTTGCACCCCGTAAATCCAGTCAGTGTTGTTCAGGTCAACCTTTGGCTTTCCGGTACCAGCTGAACCTGTTCCAGTTTCTGCACGCTCCATCGTCAGCCTGTCCCACTGTTTGCGCAGGCTGGCTGGACACATGACGTTTTTGTGCCAGAAGTGGTGTTTGCTGGCCCAGTCGTACAGGTCGCAAATTTCACGATGTGTGCGCCCGTCGATCTGGTTCGTCAGGCGAATATCATTCGACCAGGCTCTCAGGTCGGGTTCTTTGCAGGTCGGGTTAATTTTCTTCACGCGTACAGCAATCCACTCGGCAGCCTTCAGGTCGTCAGCGGTTCCCCACTTGGCACCTGACGGTGTATAAATCACCGCTTCAGGATGAGCAGATAAAAATTTCTTCAGACGGGCGTCGGTGAATTCGCGAGAATTCTTCGACGAAGATCTTTTAATGTTTTTATTCTTGTTATTACCTTCTTGTTCATGATGTGCGGGTAATTGTGCGGCCTTATGTGCGGCATACCCATCTGAACACGCGCCGTTACTGGCTTCGTCATGTGCTCCTGTATGTGCGGCCTTATGTGCGGGTAAATCGTCCATTTTTTGAGCATATTCGACATAATTTGTGATAGTGATCACCCTTCCTTTTCGCTTCTCTCCTTCGATAGTGATCATCCCTTCCCGGACAAAAACAGACAGCATTCTCTCCACTGCGTCGCGGCTTGTCGGGTTGCCCTGACGGTCACATAACTGAAGCCCAAGATCCGCAGCAGTGACGACCAGTTGACCGGGTTGCAGAGGCCATTGTTTGCCCTTGAAGAATGCCGTGTATGGCTGTCTGGCTGCGTCAATGATCAAGTTCTCCCACAACGTGCGCAGGAACACATCTTTAGCCCAGGACTTCTTCTTGATGCTCCGGTACAACGGGACGTAACCAGACTTCTGGTTCTCCATCCTGTTGCTCCTTGCGGCTGAGTGCGCCGCGAAATTTGCGTAAGCGACGTTCGACACAGTTAAACCTCCTGCGCCTGGCGTTTTTGATTAGCGTTTGTCATAATGACCTCGCAATTGACTGACGTTTGTTGCACCAGAAAGTCGGATCTGTTCGCGCAGCCCGGCTTTCGCCATTTCTGTAGTCTTCACATAACCCCCAGCATCGACGTCACCATCGTCATCAGTGGGCCTACTTGCTCAGGCATGAGCCTGAACAGTGACGCTATACCCTCGCTTACCTCTTTCATTTTTTGATGCTCTGGCGCGCCAAGAAGAACAGCCTGTTTAGCTTCGGCGCACTCTTTCATCGCAGAAGCAATCAGAGACATCGTGTCGTTCTGTGGAAACAGCCGAGTGCGGTATTCAAGCGGCAGGACAGCCATAATTGCTGGCGTCAACTCGCGAACGTTCTCGCGGTACTGCTCGGAGTCGAAACGGTTATCCAGGAAGCGAAACAGCTTCTGGCGCGCCCGGCTGATATCGTCCGGGAAGCTAATAGTTGTCCCGCCCTGCTCCCGGTATTCGTTGATGATCAGCGCCGACACGACGTCCTGATTGTCCAGCGCCGACGACCATGCCCGGACCGCATCGCGGATCTTTTCGTGGTCTGGCGCCGCCTTAGGTTGAGCGCGGTTTATCATCGCTCCCGGGTGTATTCCGGTATTGTGTTGATACGCAAGTGAATGCATTGCTTTCCCTTTCGTGGTTAGGGCCGCCGTTAAGCGGCATGGTTGTCAGGATGTGGAAAGATGGACGGCAGGTCCGGGCGGAATTCATGAGCCTGGATTTCACCACCCACCGCTTTAACCAGTTCAGGAACGTGAACCGGGGAGATGCGTTTCTTTCCGTTAAGCCAGTCGCAGATAGTGGACTGGGCTTTACCGCAACGTTTTGCCAGTTCTTTCTGGCTGCCAGCGATAGCGATCGCTTTCTCTACTGCGGAGTTCTTCTCTACTGTTGGGGTCTTCATAATCACCTCAGCTATCAGTTTAAAGCGATTATGGTTATCACTTTAGCGAATGTCAATCGCATAAGCGATTTTTTGCTAAATAATCGCTTGAGCGATAGAGTTAAAGGGGTCATTAACAGAGGTGAATATGGGATTCTCGGAGCGCCTGGCGCAGGCAATGAAACATGCTGGATACACACAAGGCCGATTAGCCAAGGATGTCGGCATGGCTCAGTCCAGCGTTAATAAATTACTCAAGGACGCTAACGGCTCTCGTAAGACCGTGGAGATTGCCTCAGTTCTTGGTGTGCGGCCGGAGTGGCTGTCTACTGGTGAAGGGGAAATGGCTTCCAGTGGCGCGAGAGAACCGACTGCGCTATACCAGGTGAAGTCGTCATTGAATGGGATTTACCGCGTGGATGTACTCGACGTTAAAGCCAGCGCTGGGCCAGGGGCCATTGTCACCAGCGATTTCATTGAAACTATCCGAGCCATCGAATACACGACTGAACAGGCCCGAGCCTTGTTCGGCAACAGGCCAGCTAATCACGTCAAAGTCATCACGGTTAACGGTGACAGCATGGACGGAACAATTTCGCCTGGCGATCAGATCTTCGTTGACACCGGTGTAACGCATTTTGATGGTGACGGGGTATATGTCTTTATTTTCGGGAAAACTCTGCACGTTAAGCGCCTGCAGATGCAGCGCGACCGTCTGGCAGTTATCTCAGATAACCCGATTTACGAAAAATGGTACGTAGAAGCCGGGGACGAAGACTCGTTCTATGTAATGGCAAAGGTCCTACTCAGACAGTCGATAGATTACAAACGCTTCGCATAAACACCTATTATGGTTTTTGCGTCTATGTGGTTGAGAGATACTTATCAGTATTTTCCATTGCGGATTAGCTATTACTGGATAGGATGTTTCATACAATTTTCAAAGTGGACAGATCAATAATGAAATGGATTAAAATTGCATTTGCTGGCTCCTTGCTTGTAACTACCTCAACTTTTTCGGCAGAGTGGATCGCCTCATACAACAACGATGAAATGCGCGGAACTGCAACCAAATTTCTGCAAACTGAATCCGTCAACTCTGTAGAATTTGAATTCCCTTACAATGGCGGATCCACGATGACTTTAGTTCTTCGGTCCCCAAAAACTGAATTGAAGGGTGACCAAAAAGCAGAAGATCTTAAACCCAGTGAAGCAATATTATTGATAAGCAAGGGACAATTTAGCTGCAACTCTTATGATGGTTGCGAGATTTCAGTTAAGTTCGATAATGAAAAAATTCAGAAGTATAAAATGAGTCCTGCTGAGAACGGCCGCTCAGATGTCATTTTCTTTGATAAGTCCAACGGCTTTATCAAAAGCATACCCAACCACAAGAAGCTCATTATCGAGGCTGATTTCTATCAGGCAGGGCCAAAACAATTTAAATTCAACCTTGAAGGTTACACGCCCCCGAAACAAGGATAACAACAACCCGCTCCGGCGGGTTTTTTTATTGCCCCTATGAAGACGCTTTGATTCCCCTCCCATCTCATCAAACACTACCAGCATCACTTTTTTCACTCTCTCCTCAAAAAAAATATCGCTTTAACTTTCAATTAATTATCACTTTATCGATGATAAATATCGTTTTGGCGATTGACTCAAATAATCGCTTTAGCTATTGTTAGCTCATCGAAACGAAACATCGACAGCTGAGCGAAGTTAGCCAGCGGCGAAGTGGAGATTCGGTCAGTCGAACGGCGCGACAGTAAACCCTGCGTCGGACGCCCGGCGGGCTCAGGGAGAGCGGCAATGGTGCGTAACTGGAATGTTTTGGGGTGTGGTGGCGGTGTCCTCAAGCGAGGTGCAACGCTAGCAGTGTGATAAGACCTGAAAACCGGCTGGGCAGATAGTTGTTTGCCAATACAGAAAACAGGGCGTCAGGAAGTAAGTGAGAGTGGCGACTCAGTGCCAGTCCACCACACCGACCAAAACATTTCTCCCGCATCAGCGGGTAACTACAGAGGGTAAGTCAATGATTCGTCTTAACAACGAAATTAAGAATCAGCTATGCCATAACCTGCTTCTCGCATCCCCTTTATTTGAGAAAGCGAAAACGGCAGTTAATGACAGGGCGAAAATTGTTGAAGAAATTCGACAGGCTTTGCTCAAGCAGGAAAACACTAGCGATGAGCAAATAACTAAGGCTCGGGAAGATTTCAAAGATAACTCCTTCATCAGGATGCAGGTCGGCGCTAAAACTGCGATTTTAAAGGTCATTATCAATGGTGAGTATCACGAGTTATCCAGGAACGGTTTGGATCATCGCTATCGCCACCGTGGAAAACATATTGGTAAGCACGATCTTGAAAGCGACCTGTTCTTCGGAGCTTCCTTCGCGCCTGTAGTTGATTCGGGTTATGTTCCTGAAAGTTACAGCACACTGAAGAAGGTTGGAAAATTACACGACCGACTCACTGAATCGACGGTAACCATCAACGTTCTTTATGATGAAGTTGACGCCTTCCAATTGCAGGTTAAGGGGGCTCTAACCAAAGTCTCAACCGTTAAAAAACTGGCTGAGATGTGGCCTGAGGCAGTGCCATATTTGCCTGAGGTGGAGCGCCGTGAAGCGACCAGCACCGCACTTGCCATTCCCGTTGAAACGCTAAACGCCCTTTGCGGCATACCAAAGAATGAATGACCCGCTCCGGCGGGTTTTTTATCGGCCATACATAGGCAGATTTTCGAGTCTGCCCATTTATGACAACCGGCGGCCATCCACCGCCAAAATTCTCGTAATGCGCAAGCGCAGAAGTCCTATTCGTTCCGTCAGCCGAACGTCATCGGCATCACAAGGAAATAACCATGACTAAAAAATTCGAACTCGTCGCCGAATTAACGAAAGAGTTTTTCGGCAGAAAATTATTCCGCATTCGTGCAGTTGTCTCTTTCGGCTATGTTTCCGAAGGTGATTTAGGTGGTTGGGTGGAAACTGAAAGCAACCTGGATCAATCCGGCGATGCGTGGGTGTACGGCAATGCGTGGGTGTCCGGCAATGCGCAGGTGTACGGCAATGCGCAGGTGTACGGCGATGCGCAGGTGTCCGGCAATGCGCAGGTGTACGGCAATGCGCAGGTGTACGGCGATGCGCAGGTGTCCGGCGATGCGTGGGTGTACGGCGATGCGTGGGTGTCCGGCAATGCGCAGGTGTACGGCGATGCGCAGGTGTCCGGCAATGCGCAGGTGTCCGGCAATGCGCGGGTGTCCGGCAATGCGCAGGTGTCCGGCGATGCGTGGGTGTACGGCGATGCGTGGGTGTCCGGCAATGCGCAGGTGTACGGCGATGCGCAGGTATCCGGCAATGCGCAGGTGTCCGGCGATGCGTGGGTGTACGGCGATGCGTGGGTGTCCGGCAATGCGCAGGTGTACGGCGATGCGCAGGTGTCCGGCAATGCGCAGGTGTCCGGCAATGCGCGGGTGTCCGGCAATGCGCATTGGATCACTATCGGCCCAATCGGTTCTGAGAATGGATTTCTGACTGCTTTTCGACAGAAAGATAACTCAATTGTTGTGAGCAGAGGATGTTTCTCAGGAACGATTGACGAGTTCGAGTTGGCAGTAAAAGAGCGACACGGAGACAGTAAGCACGCTCAAATCTATCTGGCACTAATTCCCGTAATCAAACTGCGTCTGGATGAGGTGAATGATGAGTAACCAAACAGTCACCCACAACGGCAAGCAGTACACCGCCAAAAAGCTCAACGATAACGAGTGGCAGCTGGCGTCCGTCGATAAACCCCGCGATAAAATCACGATGAACCGCTGGCAGATGCACGTCTCTGGTTTGCTCGCTCAGGTGGAGGGAGTGAAATGATGCACCATTACGGAGTGTTTGAAGTTAACCGCGGCGCCGTCCAGCCGGGAATGCTGGTTAAGCATAAAGACGGAATGTGGACTGCATCAGCAAATGCACGCGGCAAGCTCTACCTTCACCGAGGCTGCGAGCATACCTACACCAAAGAATTGCTTGTTGAGGTTTATCTCGACGGGCACGGCAACGGGCTTAGTCATTATCCAGTTATTTATTCGGGCCGTGTGGAGCGAGCTTAAACTCCAGATGATACAACTTCCCATCAGGGGCTTTGAAGTCAACTTCAAAAGAATCAGGCGGGTTGAAAGGGTCAGGTGCGTTTCTTGCGATACACGTAGAACGCCAGGCGATATGACCATTCTTACCTAAGCCTAGTGAGCGTGATTTCCACCAGTCATACCATGACTGATCGCGTGGCTGATCGCTTCCCTTTTCTCTCACAAACCAATGATTCCGCTTCGAGCGCCTGCCCATTTCTTTGGTTGGGTACATCGGTGTTGTCATCTTTTTATCAATCAGCATTTGGTCACCTTATTTGTTGCCGCTGCGCTTCATATATTCTGCTCCATCATGCTGATTAATCAAGTACCACATTGAAATGCCGGGCTGGTTTCATGCAGCCGGGATCTGCACAACCAAATTTCAGGAGTTAGACATGATCCCCGTTGATTTAGCAAAAACACCGGAACTCAGCCGGATAAAACGCAAATATCACGTTATTGAAGCTCTGTACTGGCGTAAGGCCGCCAACAAAAGCATGAAGCGCCATTGTCTGCGTATGGCTCGTGATGAACGCATCAATCAATGTGACTTTCTCAGCGAAAACCTGCCGTTCTGAGGTGAAACATGGAACAGAAAAAAGTTTATTCAGCAATCAGTGCAGTAGCCAAAGAAATGGCAACCACTGGCATAAGTAAAGAGCGCCGCAACCAGCAGCAGGGATTTAACTTTCGTGGAATCGACCAGGTATACAACGCACTAGCCCCTGCCCTTGTTAATCACGGCCTGCTTATCCTGCCTCGTATAACTGAAAGGACAGTGACAGAGCGAACAACGCAAAAAGGCGGTGTATTGTTCTACGTCGTCGTTAAGGCTGAGTTCGACTTCGTCAGCACGGAAGATGGAAGTATCCACACTGTCACCACTTATGGCGAAGCGATGGATAGCGGCGATAAGGCAACCAACAAGGCCATGTCGATCGCCTACAAATACGCAGCGTTTCAGGCGTTCTGCATCCCTACCGAAGAAACTGCGATTGATGCTGATGCAGAAGTTCATCACTTAAAACCGGCTGATGCAGACCAGATTCTGGCTGAATTTACGCAGTACGCCGGAGCAGAAAACGACAGCAAGAAACTTCAGGAACAGTACGCATCAACATGGCAGCGCCTTAACGGATGGCCTGACCACCAGGCTAAATGCAAAGACGTTACCGGCATTCGAATCAGAGAACTCAAACAGGCGGCATAAATGGATTTTATGAAACGCAGGGGAAACCAGATATCTCACGGAAGGCACTGGAAGGATGATGAGATAGAAAAGGTCAGGGAAATGGCCGGAGTGACCACTTCAAAACAAATCGCCAGGATGCTTGATCGCTCATACGAATCAATCAGGCAGATGGCTAAGCGCGAGCACATTCTACTTCGCATCAGAAAATAATCTGGAGTCTCCATGTCATCACCTCTTCACGGGGCGGGATATCTGCGCCCGCCAGTCAGTTCCGGCACCAAAGAAGAGGTGCTGGAACGGTGCTTTAAAGCTATCGCCAATGACGATTATCAGACGCCAGGCATGGATGAAAGTCTGCTGCGACTCTACGAAAAGAAAGTCTGGAATGACAACTTCGAAGCTTCATTCAGGCCTGGATGGCAGATAGTCGGGCCTGTCCAACATCACTACACCGACGATCGTATGCGTAATCATCGCGGTCGATTCGGCCACACCAGGAGTGACTGATGAAAGACTGGAGTCAGAACGAACTGGCACTGCTGTGGCGCCACACAAACAAAGAAGTCGCAGAGATGACCGGTCGGAGTATCGAAGAGGTCGGAGATAAGCGGCTGCAAACCAATATTGAGCGTAATGGCTGGGATGTAAACGATCCGGAGCGGGAGGATGCATGATTCATTTTCACGGCGGCCCTATTACGCCTGACACATGTGCCCTGAAGGCATGGAAAGGCAGGCACGCTTTCATCTCCTTCGCTAACCCCGGCCAATTAGCCCTGGCCAGCGAAGTCACCCAGTCTTTCGCGCTGGATAACGGCGCATTCAGCTTCTGGACGAAAAAGCGCGTTGTTAACTGGAATGACTACTACGCGTTTGTAGGTCGCTGGATGAATCACCCTCGCTTTGCTTTTGCTGTTATCCCTGACGTGATCGGCGGGACCAGTGAAGAGAACGACGCGTTAATCGCCGAGTGGCCGCACGGCAAAGTAGTCGGCGCTCCTGTGTGGCACATGAACGAGCCCGATGAACGTTTCTTCCGCCTGTGTCGGGAATTTCCGCGCGTATGCATCGGTAGCATGGGTGAATACGACGCAAAGCGCCCGCGCTCATGTCGGGCAAAGTTACGCGATCTCATCCGTCATGTTGTCGACATAAACGGTTATCCGATAACAAAGCTTCACGGCCTTCGCATGCTGAACGCCGATATCTTCCGCCACATCCCGCTGTCGTCAGCCGACAGTACTAATGTGGCGCGAAACATCGGCATCGACAAAGCGTGGGATAAATCAGCCTACGCGCCGGCAAGCAAAGAAACACGCGCTGCGGTGCTGGTTGAGCGCATTGAAGCCTTTAACTCTGCAAGTTCGCTGAATTACGACGCAGAACGTGATCTTTTCACGCCACAACTTGCTTTTGAGGTGTAATTCCATGACCGGAAAATACTCCCTTATCTACTCAGACCCTCCCTGGTCTTACGGCAACACAATCAGCAACGGCGCCGCTGCCGACCACTACTCCACCATGAAGTTAATCGACATCAAGCGTCTGCCAGTGTGGGAACTTGCCGCCGATAACGCGGTGCTGGCGATGTGGTACACCGGCACGCATAACCAGGAGGCTATCGAGCTGGCCGAGGCTTGGGGATTTACCGTTCGCACGATGAAGGGCTTTACCTGGGTGAAGCTGAATCAGAACGCGGAATTGCGCATCAACAAGGCGCTGGCCGAGGGTGAAATCACCGACTTTTACGACTTCCTTGATCTGCTTAACGCCGAGACGCGCATGAACGGTGGCAACCACACCCGCGCCAATACTGAAGACTTGCTGATTGCTACCCGCGGCGCCGGGCTGGAACGAAAGCATGCCGGGATTAAACAAGTGGTATACAGCCCGCTCGGCGCGCACAGCGAAAAGCCTTGGGAAGTGCGCAACCGGTTGGAACTGCTTTACGGCGATGTGCCTCGCATAGAATTGTTTAGCCGCAGCGCGGCACCAGGCTGGCACCACTGGGGAAACGAATGTTCCTCCAGTGTAACCCTCACCCCAGGAATGGTTGGCCCATTAGAACCGACACCGGAGGGTTATGAAACAGATTGCGCAATTTGGCCGGCAGAGGTCGAGATGGTTTTCAGCGCCGTTGAACATGACGGCGCCATTACTGAAAAAAACAAGCAGAAGCTCAAATTTCACATCAACCGCATGTGGTTAGAGAAAACACCCATTCCTCAAATAGTCGTGTCCGCGCGGTCGCTAATCGCAACAATGGAGAGAAGCTCGTGAAAGAAATCATCGTTGACAATTTTGCCGGTGGAGGCGGGGCAAGTACGGGTATTGAATTGGCGATTGGCCGCAGCGTGGACATTGCGATTAACCACGACCTAAATGCCGTTGCTATGCACACTACTAATCACCCGGACACTCTGCACTACTGCGAAAGTGTGTTTAATGTTGACCCGGCAACAGCGACCGCAGGTAAACCGGTTGGCCTAGCCTGGTTCAGCCCTGACTGCCGACACTTCTCAAAAGCGAAAGGCTCAAAACCGGTTGAGAAAGAGATTCGCGGATTGGCATGGATCGTCATTCGTTGGGCTCTGTCCGTTCGTCCGCGGGTTATGATGCTGGAGAACGTGGAGGAGTTCAAAACCTGGGGACCGCTGCTGGCCGAGGAAATGCGCCCTGACCCGGCTCGCGCTGGCGAAACATTCGAAGCTTTCTGCGGAATGCTCTCCTGTGGCATCCCGGCATATCATCCTGCGCTGGCCGAGTGCTGCAAGTTCTTGGACATTCTGCCGGATAGCCCGCAAGCTCAGCAATTGATTAATGGTCTGGGCTACAACGTAGATTACCGCGAGATGCGGGCGTGTGACTATGGCGCGCCGACCATTCGTAAGCGATTCTTCATGGTCATGCGCTGCGATGGCGTGCCGGTGATGTGGCCTGCGGCTACGCACGGAGACCCGAAGTCTCCAGCGGTACAGGCGGGAAGCCTGGCGCCGTGGCGCACAGCTGCGGAGTGTATCGACTGGTCAATTAGCTCCCAGTCAATCTTTGGTCGGAAGAAACAGTTAGCTGAGAATACCCTAAAGCGCATCGCCAGAGGCATCCAACGCTTCGTTCTGGACAATCCGACGCCGTTCATCGTGAAGTGCAACCACACCACCACGAAGGGAAAATATGACTGTTTCCGCGGACAGTCGCTGGCTGATCCGCTTCAGACCATAACCAAAACTCACGGATACGCGCTCGCCGTTCCGCACCTAACCAAGTTACGAACCGGCGCTACCGGGCAGGAGGTAACCGAACCGTTACCGACGATCACCGCCGGCACGTCGAAACGACCAGGCGGCAATGGGCATGCATTGGGTATGGTCGAAGCTGCACTTACACCGTTTATTGCCAGACAGTTCGGCGCCAGCGTCTGTCATACGGTTGACGAGCCGAGCGCTACGGTAACCGCTGGGGGCGGCGGAAAATCGCAGCTGGTGACGCCAACGCTGATCCAGATGGGATATGGCGAACGTCCAGGGCAGGCGCCGCGGGTTCTGCAACTGGAAAAGCCGCTGGGGACGATTACTGCCGGCGGCGGAAAGTTCGCAATGGTCGCGGCGAATATGGTGAAACACTTCGGCGGGAATTACAACGGAGCTGGCGTTTCTCTGGACGAGCCCATTCACACCATGACCACCACCGATCACCACGCTCTTGTCACCTCCAGCATTATCAAAATGCGCGGTACCAATACCGGCCAGCCTACTGACACTCCACTGCAAACCGTGACCGCTGGCGGTCAGCATTTTGGTGAAGTTAAAACCACGCTGGCAAATTCGGGATACGACGAGCACCGCGCGCAGCTTACGGCTGATTTCCTACGGGAATATTGTGGGGAGGATTGCACCGGGCTGGTTACTGTCGATGGCATCACTTACCGCATCGTAGATATCGGTATGCGCATGCTTCAGCCCCATGAGTTGTACCGGGCGCAGGGTTTCCCTGAGTGGTACATCATCGACAGGGACTACCGCGGCGTGAAGTATGCGAAGGATAAGCAGGTGGCCCGCTGCGGTAATGCGGTTCCGCCGCCGTTCGCTGAAGCTCTGGTAAGGGCAAATTTGCCAGAAATGTGCGTAACAAGAGGTTCGGAGGCAGCATGAAATCATTCATCAACAGGTCGCTATCGCGGCCTTTTTTATTGCTGGCCTTCACCTTCAACCGCATTAATCGACTCTTCGAGAAATAACTATGGACGAAATGACACAGGAATTTAAAGACTGGTACGAAAAAGAAACTGGATGGTGTGTAGAAGATGCACCCTCAGACGATGTAACAGCGCTTATCTGGCTGGCATGGAAAGCCGGGAAAAAGGCTGGTGAAGACTTTAAGGAGTGAATCATGGACATCATCGACACCGCAGCAGAGATTGAAGAGCTTCATCGTAACGCTGCCCTTTCCGCTCACCGACTGAATCGCAACGCAGTATCAGCTGAGCGTTGTGAAGAATGCAACGAACCAATTCCCGAGCCGCGGCGCGCTGCCGTTCCCGGCTGCCAGACGTGCGTTAGTTGCGCCAATGATATCGAACTACGGTTGAAACAGGTGGGAAAATGATATGCGCGTGAAATTTGATGTTGGCGAAAAGGTGGGCATGCTCACGCTAATTGAGCCTTTACCCAAAGATGAAAAAGGGGTTTACAAGGGTAAATTTTCCTGTGATTGCGGAAGCACTAAAATTATTCGCCTTTGTTTCGTTAAAAGTGGACACACAAAATCATGTGGCTGCTTAAAGATTGAAGCAAAAAGGACTCACGGAATGTCGAGTTCTTCAGAATATAGGATTTGGGAGTTGATGTTACATAGATGCGAAAACCCTAAAGATAAGAGATACAAGGATTATGGCGGGAGAGGAATAACTGTCTGTCATCAATGGCATGACTTCAACTCGTTTTACGCTGATATGGGTGCTCGTCCTGATGGGCTTACACTGGACCGCATCGATAATGACAAGGGGTATTCACCGGAAAATTGTCGTTGGGCCACACCATCTGAACAGCAGTTGAACAGAAGGAAATTGAAGGGAAGCAAATCTCGATTTGTTGGTGTAACTCAACGTCCATCAGGTAGGTGGTCCGCAAGGATAACTGTCAATTACAAAGACATTTATCTTGGTGATTACGATACAGAAGAAGCGGCTTCCGAGGCCTACCAGAAAGCAAAGAAAAGGGTTCTTGAAGAGTTTGAACTAATGCGTAAGCAGAGGGGATTGTGATGGATTACAGCAAGCTAAGCGACTTTGAAATTAGCAAACGCGTAGCAATGGCGATCGGCGGTTTCATCGAGGAGGATTTTTGCGAAGCTCACTCAGTGATTTTTAGGCGTCATGGTCGGTATCAATATTCGTTTTTCGAACCATGTACAAACCCATCAGATGCATGGCCCATCATCGTAGAAAACAAAATTAGTCTTAATTGGGCTGAAGTTGAAAAGTCATGGTGCGCACATGTTGGTGGCGTGATGACGGATGGTTGTTGGTGCTGGGATTATGACCCAGACCATCATCAGGACAGCGTTAACCCACTCCGCGCCGCGATGATTGTCTTCCTAATGATGCAGGAGTCAGCCAATGTTCCAGTTAATTCAAAGAGGTCAGATTTACGCTGACCAGCACGGTTGGCCCGTCATCATCCACAACTGCACATCACAGATAGTCCGCTACTGGCGACAGGGCCGGATCAACACCGCTTCAATCGACCGATTCAACAATGACTTTGAGCACCTCGATCACCGTGAGGCGGCACAGATTCGCGCCGAACTTGAGGCGAGCGAGCACATTAAAAAATTAAGGAGCATGAGACGTGATCGGAATACTCAAGCCGGTACCGGAATCGCAATGGCCGGTACGATGCCACGACCCCAAGCGGAGCAACGTGTGGGCTAACTCTTATTTTCTGGTTCAGGAGTTTCAGGAAGACGACGGCGTCATCCGCCTGACGGTGAATGCCACCAGCATTGCCAGTTCTGGCCGGTGGAAGGATGGCATCAGTTGGGATGCGTTGCAGGAGATAAAGTCAGCCGTTGGCTACGGGGATCGGGATGCCGTGGAGATTTACCCGCGGGATTCTGATGTGGTGAACGTGGAGAACATGCGCCACCTGTGGATTACGCCGGAGCCGATTAGCTTCGCCTGGCGAAAGTAATTTTACGCTGCGCGCCCAGCTCGCGGCATGAGGAGAGATTATGGGGAAGATGACATTTGTCGTTGAGTTTGAAGATGGCAAGGAGCCTCCAGTAAGCGCCAACATGGATATCGCCGGTGGTCGACTTGTTGCTGCGGCATTCTATGACTATCGCAATGACTATTTTACTGATGAACAGAAAGACGTAATCGCTGACTTGATTAGCCATGAAGAAATGGAGGGATTTCTTAGTGGTGAGTCGGCAACAGAATTGAATGCAAAGCTTGACCTCCTTACCTACTGACGCAACTGATAGCCAGTTATGAGCTGGCTATTGGGTGCGAAAGCACTGCCACGTTATCCCTTTTGCCCGGTACGCCGGGCTTCTTTTTTCCTGGAGTAAACCATGAGCGACATTATCCAACTGACGCCCAACAAGTGGGTATCCGAAGAAGTTCTGATGGCTATTACTGGCCTGACAAAGAACGCGATCAAATCTGCGCGTACAAATTCATGGATGGAGGGTAGAGAGTATCGTCACTACTCAGGTGACTGCCAGCCAAAGGAAAACTCTCCCATCCTCTACAACCGACACGAAGTAGATAACTGGGTTGAACGACAACGACCGGCGATCCCGCGCCAGAAATCTGCTTAAATACCCTCCCCATTAAACTAACGCAGGAGATTTTATGTCTGGTTATCCAACTGGAGTGGAGAACCACGGCGGCACTTTGCGCATATGGTTCATATATAAAGGGAAAAGGGTAAGGGAAAGCCTTGGAGTTGTTGATACTGCAAAGAACAGGCGCATTGCTGGTGAGCTTCGCGCCTCTGTTTGTTTCGCTATAAAAACTGGTGTATTCGATTACGCCAGACAGTTCCCACAGTCACCCAATCTGAAGAAGTTCAATATCGCGCCGCCGGGGATAACTGTTGCCGAACTGGCGGCCAAATGGCTGGAACTTAAGAGGATGGATTTAACCCTTAACGCACATCTTCGATATGTATCGTATATCACGATTGGAACCGATATTCTCGGCGGCAATAGAATGGTTGATTCTATAACTCATGAGGATGTGCTTAACGTAAGGAAAGAGTTGCTGACCGGCTACCAGATATGCGGAGCGCACCAGAAGAACAGGTCGGCGAAGAAAGGAAGGACTGTCAGGACGGTTAACGTCTATGTTACCTGCATGAAGGGGATGTTTGATTTTGCGGTGTTGAATGGGTACATAAGCAAATCTCCATTTGCTGCAATTACCCCGCTAAAGAAATCGAAGTCGGATCCGTCACCACTTACCCATGATGAGTACCATCGCTTTCTTGAAAGATGCCCATGCGAACAGATACGCAACCTATGGAAGCTTGCGTTTAACACAGGCATGCGACATGGTGAAATATGCGCACTGGCATGGGAGGACATCGACACAAAGAACTGGACGATTCGGATTAGCAGGAACCTTGCCATTTCCGATCACTTCACGCCTCCAAAGACAGAAAGCGGGAACCGGACAATTAACCTTACTACTCCTGCTATCGAGGCTCTAAAAAGCCAGCTGGCATACACCAGAATGGGTAAGCAACATCAGATAGACGTTCACCTCAGAGAGTTTGGCAGAACTCGCCGAGATGAATGTACATTCGTTTTTGTTCCCAGGTTAACGGCAAGGAACGGTAAAGGAGGTGAATGGTATTCACCAGGATCATTCTCAGGGACGTGGAATAACATACTTAAAAGGAGCGGTATACCACATCGCAAGTCATATGAGTCTCGGCACACATACGCTTGCTGGGCATTAAGCGCCGGAGCTAACCCCAACTTCATTGCAGCTCAAATGGGGCATACGTCAGCACAGATGGTTTACAGCGTTTACGGGAAATGGATGTTCGACAACAATGACAACCAACTGGCAATATTGAACGCTAATTTTGGAAGTAATGCCCCACTGATGCCCCATGTTCAAAATGAGTAGGCATAAAATCCTTTAAGCTCATTAAGTTAATCCGCCCATGAAGGTTTGTTTAAGATGTGATCCTGCCAGTCCCGCACTTCAGATTCTTTCACCGCAATATGGCGCACAGAAATACGCTCGCCGTGCATCGCCGCTTTCGACCCGGTCAACAACGGATGCCAGCCCGGCAGCCCCTTTCCTTCCGCTAACAAGCGATAGGCGCAGGTCATCGGCAACCATTCAAAGGTTGGCAGATTATCGCGGGTGAGTTTAATGCAGTCTGGCTCGTACTCGAACCGACGTTCATAGTTACGACACTGGCAGGTTTTGATATTCAACTGGCGACACGCCACGTTGGTGAAATAGATTTCGTCGGTGTCTTCATCCATCAGTTTGTGCAGGCAACACTGGCCGCATCCATCACACAACGACTCCCACTCGGCATCGGTCATGTCATCCAGGGTTTTACTTTGCCAGAAAGGTATGTCGCTCATCAGGGTATCCGCCATTGCTGTAAAGCTGCACCTTATAACCAGTCTGGCACGCTGATGCAAGTTTTGCCGCCCGAAAAGGCGGCAAGCAGAGATTACAGGACGCGCGTCGTCAGCGTTTGACCGTTAAAACTAACTTCCAGCTCGTCGCCGCTTTGCAACGGGCCAACGCCTTCCGGTGTGCCGGTCAGGATCACGTCTCCCGCCTTGAGCGTGAAGAAACGGCTCATGTAGGCGACGAGCGGCACGATATGGTGGATCATCTCCGCCGTCGAGCCTTGCTGACGGATTTCGCCGTTCACCTTCAACCCGAGCGCGGTATTTTGCGGATCGCCATGAAACTCCGAAACCGGAATAAAACCTGACAGCGGGCAGGAATTATCAAACCCTTTTGCTTTTTCCCAGGGCTGACCGGCTTTTTTCATTTTGCCCTGAATATCCCGCAGCGTCAGATCGAGCGCCACGCCATAACCGGCAATCGCCTTGCGGACATGGTCTTCCGTCGCCTGGCGCAGAGTCGAGCCAATCAATATCGCCAGTTCGACTTCATGGTGAACGGCGCCCATGTCCGTCGGAATCGCCAGCGGCTGGCGCAGATCGCACAGCGCCGTTTCCGGTTTAATAAAAAGAACGGGTTCATCCGGCGTTGCGCTACCCATCTCCTTAATATGCTTTGCGTAGTTACTGCCTACACAAACCACTTTACTTACCGGGTAATCAAGCAGAGCACCTTGCCAGTTGTGATGTTGATACATTATTTTCCCCTAACGTAATCGTGGATTTCAGGAACTGCATCGACAGGGCATTCGCGTTGCCGGATACAGTTTAACTTTTAGCGTCTGGTTTATTTTCGCCCGGCGCAGAAAGATGTTGTTTGAGTAAATCTTCCGGCGGTGGCGGCAGTTGTAAATAATACCCCTGGTCGGTTAACGCTTGTTTTACTTTCTCCAGGTCGGCATTCACTAATTTCTTACGCCCATCCAACGGCAGAATCATTGCCAGCGTTGGCTGCCCGAATCCCTTCATCAGATCTTCAGGAACCCGTGAGAAATCGTCTTTTTTTTCGACGTATAAATAGGTCTGGTCGCGTTTGCTACTTCGATAGATCACACAAAACATACTTTTACTCTGAATTAACGGGATGGTGACTTGCCTCAATATAATACTGACTATAACATGCCTTCTAGTCTTCGGAATATCGCCCCGCATTGGGGATGATAAATAGCAAATTGAGTAAGGCCAGGATGTCAAACACGCCAATCGAGCTTAAAGGCAGTAGCTTCACCTTATCAGTGGTTCATTTGCACGAAGCTGAACCCAAGGTTATTCGTCAGGCGTTGGAAGACAAAATCGCTCAGGCACCTGCTTTTTTAAAACATGCTCCCGTGGTCATTAACGTCAGCGGCCTTGAAAGTCCAGTAAACTGGCCTGCGCTGCAAGAGGTGGTGACGTCTACCGGTCTGCGTATTATCGGCGTTAGCGGCTGCAAAGACGCGGCGCTAAAAGCGGAAATTGACGAGATGGGTCTTCCTTTACTGACTGAAGGTAAAGAGAAAGTCGCTCGTTCCGCCCCGGTCGAAGCCCCGGCACCGAGCGCGCCGCCGCAAAATGTTACCCCCATCACAAAAACGCGATTAATTGACGTACCGGTTCGTTCCGGTCAGCGCATTTATGCTCCACAATGTGATCTAATTGTTACAAGTCACGTCAGCGCTGGCGCAGAGTTAATCGCAGACGGTAATATCCACGTTTATGGCATGATGCGGGGCCGCGCGCTGGCAGGCGCCAGCGGCGATCGGGAAGCGCAAATTTTTTGTACCCATCTGACGGCAGAACTGGTGTCTATCGCAGGTGTTTATTGGCTGAGTGATAAAATCCCGGCAGAATTTTATGGCAAAGCGGCGCGTCTGCGGTTAGCAGATAACGCTTTGGCAGTTCAACCGTTGAATTGATCCCTTTTTAACAAGGAATTTCTATGGCACGCATTATTGTAGTTACTTCGGGTAAAGGGGGCGTTGGCAAGACCACCTCCAGCGCGGCCATCGCTACTGGTTTGGCCCAGAAGGGAAAGAAAACTGTCGTTATCGATTTCGATATCGGTCTGCGTAACCTCGACCTGATCATGGGATGTGAGCGTCGTGTCGTTTACGATTTCGTGAACGTGATTCAGGGCGATGCGACGCTAAACCAGGCGTTAATCAAAGATAAGCGCACTGAAAATCTCTTTATTCTTCCGGCATCGCAAACCCGCGATAAAGACGCGCTGACCCGTGAGGGCGTAGCAAAAGTTCTCGATGACCTGAAGGCAATGGATTTCGACTTTATCGTCTGCGACTCTCCGGCGGGCATTGAAACCGGCGCGCTGATGGCGCTCTATTTTGCCGATGAAGCGATTATCACCACGAACCCGGAAGTCTCCTCAGTACGTGACTCTGACCGTATTCTGGGCATTCTGGCGTCAAAATCCCGTCGTGCTGAAAACGGCGAAGACCCGATTAAAGAGCATCTGCTGCTGACGCGTTACAACCCTGGCCGCGTTAACAGAGGCGATATGCTCAGCATGGAAGACGTGCTGGAAATCCTGCGCATCAAACTCGTGGGGGTTATCCCGGAAGATCAGTCAGTCCTGCGCGCATCCAACCAGGGAGAGCCGGTTATTCTCGACATCACTGCTGATGCGGGTAAAGCCTATGCAGATACCGTAGAACGTCTGTTGGGAGAAGAACGTCCTTTCCGCTTCATTGAAGAAGAGAAGAAAGGTTTCCTCAAACGCCTGTTCGGAGGATAAGTTATGGCATTACTGGATTTTTTTCTCTCGCGGAAAAAGAGTACAGCCAACATCGCTAAAGAGCGACTGCAAATCATTGTTGCGGAGCGCCGTCGCAGCGACGCCGAGCCGCATTATTTACCGCAGTTGAGAAAAGATATTCTCGAAGTCATCTGCAAGTATGTGCAAATTGATCCAGAAATGGTCACCGTACAGCTTGAGCAAAAAGACGGCGATATTTCAATTCTCGAGCTTAACGTGACATTACCGGAAGCCGAAGAGTCCAGATAATCTCTTTTCGGATAACGCAACGCGATAAAAAGGCAGAGTATTCTGCCTTTTATTTGCTGCTGTGCCATAAACAGTAACGCGGCGGCGCTTATTCCAGGCTGAACTTCGGGTAACGCTCCTGAAAATAGCGGCGCAGAAATTCAACCGTAATGCGAATTTTTGCCGACGAGGAAAGACGGGAAGCGGAGACCGCCCATATATTGGCAGGCTGATAATACTCCGGCAGAACCTGTACCAGATGGCCGCTGGCAATGTTATCGCAGACATCCCACCACGACCGCAACGCAATGCCCTGCCCGTCCAGACACCATTGATGCACAATCTCACCGTGGTTGGAGGACAGTGACCCTGTCACTTTAATCGAATATTCCCGTTCTTTTGTGCGTAACTGCCAGATTCCAAAGGGATGGTCACGCTCTTTAATCACCAGACACGGAAAGGCTGCCAGATCGCTGAGCTGCTTCGGCGTGCCGTGCTGCTCCAGAAACGCCGGTGATGCGCATAAAATACGGTAATTGGTTCCAAGCTTATGCGCGATTAAATTAGAGGCAATCTCATCACCAATACGAATATCAAGATCGACCCCTTCATTCACCAGATCTACCAGCCGGTCCTCAACGTCAAACCGCAACTCCAGCTGTGGATACTGCTTCGCCAGCGCCGACAGCGCTGGCGCAACAATCCGCCGACCGAAGCCAAAACTGCTGATAATACGCAGCATACCTTGTGGGACTTGCCGCACGTCAGACAGCTCATCCATCATCTGATCCACATCCTGCAAAATGCGCTGTGCCCATTCGTAAATACGCTCGCCCTCTTCCGTGATCGTCACCCGCCGGGTCGTTCGGTGGAGCAGCACCACGTTCAGCGTCTGCTCCAGCAACGCCACCCGTTTGCTGATAAACGCCGGCGAAACGCCCAGCTCTTCCGCAACCGCGCTAAAACCCGCACGCCGGGCAACCCGCATAAAGACGCGTAAATCATTCAGGAGAGGCAGATTATTCATGATCTGTGTTTTATGTTTCACCAGTTGGAAGGATTAACTCTCAATCAGTCAATTATAGGATAAGGGGTAAGTCAATTTTGACTGCTGATAAGTGAGAGCTGGTATGAAGAAAACCTGTCGTATTGCCGCTATTCCCGGAGACGGTATTGGTAAAGAAGTCCTGCCTGAAGGTATTCGCGTATTGCAGACCGCCGCTGAACGCTGGGATCTCTCGCTCAGCTTTGAGCCGATTGAGTGGGCCAGCTGCGAATATTATGCACATCACGGTACGATGATGCCTGACGACTGGCATGCGCAGCTAAAATCGTTTGATGCGATCTATTTCGGCGCCGTCGGCTGGCCGGATACCGTCCCGGACCATGTTTCATTGTGGGGATCGCTGCTGAAATTCCGCCGTGAATTTGACCAGTACGTTAACCTGCGTCCGGTACGTCTGTTTCCCGGCGTTCCCTGCCCGCTGGCCGGAAAAAAAGCGGGAGATATTGATTTCTACGTCGTGCGCGAGAACACCGAAGGGGAATACTCCTCGCTGGGCGGGCGCGTTAATGCCGGAACCGAGCACGAAGTAGTGATTCAGGAGTCGGTATTTACCCGGCGCGGAGTGGATCGCATTCTGCGCTACGCCTTTGAGCTGGCGCAAAGCCGACCGCGCAAAACGCTGACGTCCGCCACCAAATCCAACGGCCTGGCCATCAGTATGCCTTTCTGGGATGAACGCGTTGAAGCAATGGCGCAACACTACCCGGAGATTCGTTGGGATAAGCAGCATATCGACATTCTGTGCGCCCGCTTTGTCATGCAGCCGGAGCGCTTTGACGTGGTTGTCGCCTCAAATCTGTTTGGCGATATACTGTCCGATCTTGGCCCGGCCTGTACCGGCACCATCGGCATTGCGCCTTCCGCAAACCTGAACCCGGAACGCACATTCCCGTCGCTGTTTGAACCGGTACACGGCTCTGCGCCGGATATATACGGTAAGAATATCGCCAACCCTGTTGCCACCATCTGGGCGGGCGCCATGATGCTGGATTTCCTCGGCAATGGCGATACGCGCTACCGGGAGGCACATGACGGTATTCTCGCGGCCATTGAGCAAGTTATCGCCGACGGCCCGAAAACACCGGATCTGAAAGGCGCCGCCTCCACCCGGCAGATGGCGGAGGCGATCTGTCAGGCGCTGCGCTAATGACGGAGCGGCCGGATAGCGGCCATCATCCGTATTACAGCGGATATTCCTGCAACAGATTCCGCAGTTTTTCCGCCATCAGTTCCGCACGCCAGCCGGAGATGAGTTCCGGCTGCGTGGCCTGCGGTTTTAACTTCCAGTGCCAGTTAAGCAACTGGTTGATTTGCCGACGCGACGCCAGCAATTCCGCACTGACGTTGTGCGTCGCGCTAACGTCTGCCACCAGCGCTTTGATGGCTTTAAACGCCTTGCGATAGCCTGGCATATCCATCAGGTTCAGCAAGGGTTCCGGCAGCGTCTCTTCCGGCAGCGCCTGCGCCTTCTCCACTAACGCGATCAGCGTCTTACCGTGAAAACGAATTTCGCTGCCAGAAAGCCCCAGGCTGTCCAGTTCGCCCAGACTCCCCGGCATATAGCGCGCCACCGCCCACAGGTGCTCTTCGCGCACCACAAAGTTGACCGCCAGATCGCGCTCACGCGCCTTGCGCAGCCGCCAGTCGGCCAACAGTTGCAGGCAAGCCAGTTGACGGGTACGCAACTGCCACGCATTGGTGATGTCACGCCAGGCATCTTCCGGTGCCAGAATTTCCTGACGACGCTGCTGCATCAGACGGCACTCATCCAGCGCCGCAGGCAGCCAGCCGGATGCTTCGGTTTCGACCATCAGTTTTTTGGTGATCGGTAACAAATACCAGACGTCCGCCGCTGCATACTCGCACTGACGTTCGGTTAACGGTCTTGCCAGCCAGTCGGTACGGGACTCGCTTTTATCCAGCGCGACGCCCGTAAACTCCTCCACCATCGCGGCAAAACCCCAGGACAAGGGGCGGCCGCAAAATGCGGCAAGGATCTGCGTGTCGATCAGCGGTTGCGGCAGTTCTCCGAAGGTGTTGAGAAAAACCTCCAGATCTTCGCTGCCCGCATGCAAAAATTTGGTTATCGCGGTATCACGCAACACGGCGCGCAGAGGCGACCAGTCGGTAATGCCGTGAGGATCAATCAGGGCGACATGCTCGCCATCAAACAGCTGGATAAGCCCAAGTTGCGGGTAATAGGTGCGCGTACGGACAAACTCCGTATCAAGGGCAATAGCCGGAAATGCCCGAACCGCTTCACATAACGTCGCCAGCGCGTCGTCCGTAGTGATCATTTGGTAATTCAAATCATATTCTCTTTAGTTTGCGCCAAAAAAAACGCCGGCTTAACCGGCGTCTGGCGACTTGCTTAAAGCTCAGGCTTTATTGTCTACTTTGCCACGCGCTTCGTCACGTAATTCTCGTCGTAAAATTTTTCCGACGTTCGATTTAGGCAGTTCGTCACGAAACTCCACCAGCTTCGGCACTTTATACCCCGTCAACTGGCGACGACAGAAGGTAATCAATGCCTCATCGGTCAAGGCCGGGTCTTTCTTCACGACAAAGATTTTCACGCTTTCACCGCTGCTACCCGAAGGTACACCGACTGCCGCCACTTCCTGAACGCCAGGATGCTGCATCACCACGTCTTCAATTTCATTAGGATAGACGTTAAAGCCGGAAACCAGAATCATATCTTTTTTGCGATCGACGATGCGCAGGAACCCTTCGTCATCAATCACCGCGATATCCCCCGTGTAAAGCCAGCCGTCTTTGACGATTTCATCCGTCGCGTCCGGGCGCTGCCAGTATCCCAGCATCACCTGCGGCCCCTTCACGCACAGCTCGCCAGGCTCGCCTGTCGGCACCTCGTTACCTTCGTCATCCACCAGTTTTACATCGGTAGAGGGAACGGGCAGCCCGATACTGCCGCTGTGATAATCGATATCATGCGGGTTCACGCTGACCAACGGCGCGCACTCGGTCAGACCGTAGCCTTCAAGCAAATATTGTCCGGTCAGTTTCACCCAACGTTCTGCAACCGCATGCTGTACCGGCATACCGCCGCCAGCAGAAAGGTGCAGCGTAGAGAAGTCCAGTTGCTGGAATTCTTTGTTGTTCAGCAAGGCGTTAAACAGGGTGTTAACGCCGGTCATCGCGGTAAACGGATATTTCGCCAGCTCTTTCACCATGCCCGGAATGTCGCGCGGGTTAGTGATGAGCAGGTTTTGCCCGCCCAGTTCAATAAACAGCAGGCAGTTCATAGTCAACGCGAAAATGTGATACAGCGGCAACGCCGTCACCACCAGCTCTTTCCCCTCATGCAGCAACGGCCCGTAGGTGCCTTTTACCTGCTCCAGGTTTGCCAGCATGTTGCGGTGCGTCAGCATCGCGCCTTTCGCTACGCCGGTTGTACCGCCCGTGTATTGCAGGAACGCCAGATCTTCGGTGACCAGCTCAGGTTTCACGTACTGCATCCGATAACCTGCGTGTAGCGCGCGGCGAAAAGAGATCGCGTCCGGCAGGTGATATTTCGGCACCAGACGCTTAATGTATTTCACGACAAAGTTAACCAGCGTACCTTTCGCGGTAGAAAGCTGGTCGCCCATGCGCGTCAGAATTACGTGCTGTACGGACGTTTTATCGACCACTTTTTCCAGCGTGTGGGCAAAGTTAGAGACGATCACGATAGCCGACGCCCCGCTGTCATTGAGCTGATGCTCAAGCTCACGCGGCGTATACAGCGGGTTGACATTCACGACGATCATCCCGGCGCGCAAAATACCAAACAGCGCGACCGGGTATTGCAGCAGATTCGGCATCATTAGCGCGACGCGGTCGCCTTTTTTGAGGCCCAGCCCTTCCTGCAAATAGGCCGCGAATGCCCGGCTGCGCTCTTCCAGTTTGCGGAAGGTCATCACCTCCCCCATATTGACGAACGCAGGCTGGTCGGCGTAACGCACGACGGCATGTTCAAATAATTCAACCAGGGATTGATAACGGTCAGGATTGATCTCCGCCGGGACATCAGCGGGATATCGGTTAAGCCAAACCTTCTTCAAAGCATCACCTCTAAAATGAGTGTTCGTCGTCATCGCAACCCCAGTTAATAAACAAGTCGTTAACATAATATTAACTCAGCGTACCAGTTTATTAATCACTCAACGAAAAGGTTGCGAAGCGCGTCACTATTTATTTTTCTTATGTCCGTATTAATGCAGAAACAGCGGACCAGCCGCTGTCTCTTTTATTGATAAAACAAGGGGTTATTCAGTTACGATCGTTTGAACCTGTGCGGGGCCTGGGTTATACCATCCCCAACCGCCATAGCCGTACGGCCAGCCTCGTCCACCGTAGAACCAGGGATCGATCGGCTGCGGCGGCATGACGATCTGCTGAGTAAGGTGCCAGCGTTTATAGCCCGTTGCCTGCATCAGCATAAACTTATACGGCGTACTGCCGACCTTACCGTCCACCGTGCCGGTAATCGGCCCGACGACCGTCACCAGTTGCCCACGGAAGTCTACCGGGTCAAGGAAGCCGTTCACGTCGGCATAAATCCGCCCTCGCGAAGCCTCACCGAGGATCGGACGCGCGCCGTTATCAAGCGGCACGCTGGCGATTTCCAGCCGCGTTTTTCCCTGCTGGTTTTGCACATCCACCACTTTACCGCCAAAACGCGCTTCCTGGCCGACGTACAGCTGCGGCGCATTCATAACCCGCACCAGATCCTGCTGCGGCGTGGGACTGGAACCTTTGATGGCATCCGGGACGGTAACGCAGCCACTCAACGTTAACGCGACCACTCCCGCCAGAATTCCTTTCATTACCTGTTGTTGAACCGCCATAGTGCGACTCCTTTTTTCTCAGCACATATTCTCGTCATACTTCAAACTACCTGTGTGTAACAGCTACGTTCAAATTATTCAGGGTGATAATACTGAGATTCATTCTTTGCCCGGAAGTTTCTTCCACGCGACGTTGTTACGTAAATAAACCGGTTCGGCCTGTTCAACCGCGACGGTTTTCCCCGCTGCCAGCATCTGACTGGCGAGAGGCAGCATATCCTCCGCCGCCGGAAGCAGAACGTCGCCATCGCGCAAAGCCAGACCGCTGTCTTTACCCAGATCAGGCCATGCAGGCCAGCCTGTGCCAACAGTAGCCCACTCCCCGGAAAGCTGCTTCAACCGTTCGCTAACCAGCCCGGGATTTAACACAGCCTCGGTCTCTTCCCCGTGCCAGACGCCATTTTCATCACGCTGGTATTCCGCCCAGTAGACTTCGCCCATACGTGCGTCAATCGCCGCCAGCACGCGCGTCGCGCCGCTTTTACGCCAGGCGCCCTGCGCCATTGTCGCCAGCGTTGAAACGCCAGTCATCGGCAGGTTCGCGCCCAGCGCCAGCCCCTGCGCAATGCCAATGCCAATGCGCACGCCGGTAAAACTGCCGGGGCCGCGACCAAACGCCAGCGCGTCGATATCGGTAAGCGTAATGCTGTTGGCGGCCAGGATATCCTGCACCATCGGCAAAATACGTTGGGTATGTTCTCGTGGGCAAAGCTCAAAATGAGCGTTGATATTACCGTCATTCCACAGGGCAACGGAACACGCTTCTGTGGCGGTATCGATAGCCAGAATTCGCATGGGTCTTCGTGCTTAAATCAATAAAATGGCGCGCATCTTACCATACTCCGTAACAAATTACTCGGCCGTTGGTATGGCGAGAAATCTGACGGCGCGGGCGATGTCCCGGGTGCGCGGCGTGGGCGGCAGGCTCGCCAGGAAGGTGGCACCGTACGGTCGCATCACCAGCCGGTTATCACAAATCACCAACACCCCACGATCGTCAGAATCGCGAATCAGACGCCCCACCCCCTGTTTCAGCGTGATGACCGCGTCGGGTAGCTGCACTTCATCAAACGGATCGCCGCCGCGCAGACGACAATCCTCCATCCGCGCTTTCAGCAAGGGATCGTCAGGAGAGGTAAAAGGTAATTTATCGATAATCACCAGCGACAGCGTATCACCGCGCACATCCACCCCTTCCCAGAAGCTGCTGGTTGCGACCAGTAGCGCATTACCGGCGCTGACGAACTGTTGCAGCAGTTGACCTTTGCTGGTCTCGCCCTGCAACAGGACGGGCAGCGTCATGGTGGCGCGGAACTGTTCCGCCAGATCGCGCATCATGGCATGCGACGTACACAGCATAAAGCAGCGGCCATTGTTAGCTTCGATGATCGGTCTTAACATTGCCGCCAGCTGTCGGGCAGAGCCCGGCTGGTTGGTCTGCGGCAGGTTACGCGGCACGCACAACAGCGCCTGGCGGGTATAGTCGAACGGACTGGGCAACAGCATCGATTCGGCCTGTTCAATGCCCAGCCGCGCCGTAAAGTGATGGAGATCGTCGTTCACCGACAGCGTGGCAGAGGTAAAAATCCAGCTGCCGGGTTTCTGCGCCATCACCTCTTTGAATTTATCCGCGACCGTAAGCGGGGTAAGCGCCAGCGTGAAATGGCGCGACGTGCATTCGTACCAGTAGCTGTACCCTGGCTGGTTGATCTCTTTTAAGCGTTTCAGCCGCGCGCGATACAAGGTCGCACGCTCGAAAGCGGCATCCAGCAATGCGGAACGCCCCAGAGATAGTTTTGCCACGTCGTAGCAAAGCTCAAGCGTATCGTCGAGCAGCAATAGCGCGCGCTGTACCCGTGGGTCGGCCAGCAGCTCACGTAAATTTCCGCGATAGCCCGGCTCGCCCAGTTGCAGGCGAAAATCCTGCGCGCTCTGCGCCAGTCGGTCGGCGCATTTCTGCAACTGCTGAGTATCTTTCAATTCCGTGCGGTAGGCGATGGTAAAATCTTTCGCCAGGTCGAGGAGCTGTCGGCTGGAGAGCGACTGGCCGAAATACTGGCTGGCGATATCAGGAAGCTGGTGGGCCTCATCGAAGATCATCACCTCCGCCTCCGGGATCAGTTCGCCAAACCCACTCTCTTTGACCACCATATCCGCGAGGAAAAGATGGTGGTTGACGATAACCACATCGGCGTCCATCGCCTTTTTACGCGCTTTAACCACAAAACAGTCTTTATACAGCGGGCAGTCGCTGCCCAGACAGTTGTCATTGGTGCTGGTGACCAGCGGCCACGCCTGCGAGTCTTCCGCTACGCTGACGCAGGTACTGATGTCGCCGTCTTCGGTTTGATTCGACCACGAACGCAGCAAAATCACATCGCTTAAAATTTGTACCGGCAAATCGCCGCCCGCCAGCGCTTGCTGTTCGAGACGTTCCAGACAAAGATAGTTAGAGCGCCCTTTCAACAACGCCAGTTTACCGGTGAATTTGAGGGCGTTTGAGACGGTGGGAAGATCGCGACTGTAGAGCTGATCCTGCAATGCTTTCGATCCCGTCGAGATGATCACTTTTTTTCCGGCGCGTAACGCCGGCGCGAGGTAGGCATAAGTTTTGCCTGTTCCCGTCCCGGCTTCGACAACAAGCGGTTGTGATTTTTCAATAGCATGCGTGACGGCAACGGCCATCTGCCGCTGTGGTTCGCGCGGTTTAAATCCCGGTATCGCTTTAGCCAACTGACCGTCTGCTGCAAAATCGTCCGTCACACTACCCCCTGTTGATTTGAACAGGGATTATGTCAGGACGCCGTCGCTTACGCCAGTTGAAGAGGTGACGGCAACGCAACATTATGGCAGTCTTGCCGCGTCGAACGGAAAGTTAACGAGGAATGATTTATGACTATCATACGTATTGATGCCGAAGATCGTTGGTCTGATGTAGTAATCCATAACAACACGCTTTATTACACCGGTGTGCCGGAAAACCTCGACGCCGATGCGTTTGAACAGACCGCCAACACGCTGGCGCAAATTGATGCGGCGCTGGAAAAACAGGGCACCCGTAAGTCACGTATTCTTGATGCCACTATTTTCCTGGCCGATAAAAGCGATTTTGCCGCCATGAATAAAGCCTGGGACGCGTGGGTCGTTGCCGGTCACGCGCCAGTACGTTGCACGGTGCAGGCCGGGCTGATGAACCCGAAATACAGAGTTGAGATCAAGATTATCGCCGCAGTGTAATGCGACGTTATTCGTCCTCATCCTCAAAACGCGCCACGATCCGCTCGCCGGTATGGGTGGCGCGCAGTTCATCCGCCACCTGCGCGATTGCCTGTCCGCTGCTCATTCCTTGCGACATCAGTTCCTGAATGCGCTCTACCGCTTTTTGTTGCTGCTCGTGGCTGAGTGAAGGTAAACCTGCAAACATTGTTAACTCCTGCTAAATTGTCTGCGCTAATTATTTCATGCTACCCGGCACATAGCCAGTAGACCAGGACCGATGAAGACATTATCACCCGCTGTTATTATTTTACCGTGGCGCCCGGACGCCGCCGAGTACTATTTTGCCCCGCTGAGCCATCAGCCCTGGGCCATGCTGCTGCATTCCGGTCATGCTGAACATCCGCATAATCGTTTTGATATTCTGGTGGCCGACCCCGTGGCAACGCTGTCAACACACGGCGAAGAGACCCGCGTGCGCGATAAGCATGGCACGACCACGACCTCTGACGATCCCATGACCGTGTTGCAGGCGGCGCTGGCGTCTGCGGGCATCCAGCCGCCATATGACCCCAATCTGCCGTTTCAGGGCGGCGCGCTGGGGCTGTTAGGTTACGACCTTGGCCGCCGTTTTGAATCCCTGCCCACGCTCGCACAGCGCGATATCACCCTGCCGGATATGGCGATCGGCATTTACGACTGGGCCTTAATCGTCGATCATCGCAGACAGACCGTCTCTCTGCTGAGCCATACCGATGTTCACGCTCGCCTTGAGTGGCTGGCGCGCCAGCAGGCGCCGGTGCGAAAGCCCTTCGCGTTGACCTCCGCATGGCAATCAAACATGACCCGCGCGCAGTACGGTGAAAAATTCCGCCAGGTGCAGAGCTGGCTGCACAGCGGCGACTGTTATCAGGTTAACCTCGCCCAGCGTTTTCAGGCTGACTATCAGGGAGATGAATGGCTGGCCTTCGTGCGGCTTAATCACGCTAACCGCGCCCCGTTCAGCGCGTTTTTGCGCCTGGAGGACGGTGCGATTCTGAGCCTTTCTCCCGAGCGCTTTATTCAGTCCGAAGAGGGTCACATTCAGACTCGCCCAATCAAAGGCACCCTTCCCCGTCTGGACGACCCGCAGGCGGATCGCCAGCAGGCGCTAACGCTCGCGATGTCGGCAAAAGACCGCGCAGAAAACCTGATGATTGTCGATTTGATGCGTAACGACGTCGGCCGCGTTGCCGTTCCGGGGTCGGTCAAGGTTCCCGAGTTGTTTGTGGTTGAACCCTTCCCGGCGGTACATCATCTTGTCAGTACCATTACCGCCCGTTTGCCCGATAATTTACATGCCACCGATCTGCTGCGCGCCGCTTTTCCTGGCGGTTCGATTACCGGCGCGCCAAAAGTCCGGGCGATGGAGATCATTGACGCGCTGGAGCCGCACAGGCGCAACGCCTGGTGCGGCAGCATCGGCTACCTGAGTTTTTGCGGCAACATGGATACCAGCATCACGATCCGCACGCTTACCGCTGTAGACGGGCATCTCTATTGCTCTGCGGGCGGCGGCATCGTAGCGGACAGCCAGGAGGACGCGGAATATCAGGAGACGTTTGATAAAGTGAATCGAATTTTGCAGCAACTGGAGAACTGAGTCGTGGAAAACAGCAGCCTGACCCTTGATGATTTTTTATCACGCTTTCAACTTTTGCGCCCGCAGGTGAATGGTGAGACGTTAAACCGTCGTCAGGCTGCCGTGCTGATCCCGGTGGTTCGCCGCGCCCGGCCGGGTCTATTGCTGACTCAGCGTTCAGCGCGCCTGCGCAAACACGCCGGTCAGGTCGCGTTCCCCGGCGGCGCCGTTGACAGCAGCGATGCGTCGCTGATTGCCGCTGCGCTGCGTGAAGCGCAGGAAGAGGTGGCGATCCCGCCGGAATCCGTCGAAGTGATTGGCGTGCTGCCGCCCGTAGACAGCGTCACGGGTTTTCAGGTTACGCCGGTGGTCGGCATTATTCCCCCGAATCTGCATTATCACGCCAGCGAAGATGAGGTGGCCTCTGTCTTTGAGATGCCGCTTTCAGAAGCTCTGCGTCTGGGGCGTTATCATCCGCTGGATATTTATCGACGCGGCGATTCACATCGCGTATGGCTTTCGTGGTATGAGCATTATTTCGTCTGGGGAATGACCGCCGGAATAATTCGTGAGCTGGCGCTGCAAATTGGCGTGAGACCCTGACTATACTTATCTTTACACGCGCAGAACACAACTTGAGATTCCCGTCCCAACATTAGTAAATACGTGGTTATCCATTAGTTTAATTCATGTGAATAGTTAAGCCGATCGCCGCGTTCCCTCTTACACTATGCGCAGTTATTACATCGTAACCGGGAAGCCCGGTCACCCTGTCAGGAGTATTATCGTGATTAGTCTATTCGACATGTTTAAGGTGGGGATTGGTCCCTCATCCTCCCATACTGTAGGGCCTATGAAGGCGGGTAAACAGTTCGTCGATGACCTGGTCGAAAAAGGATTACTGGATAGCGTTACCCGTGTCGCCGTCGACGTGTATGGTTCACTGTCGCTCACGGGTAAAGGTCACCACACCGATATCGCCATTATTATGGGTCTGGCGGGTAACGAACCTGCCACCGTGGATATTGACAGCATCCCTGGTTTTATTCGCGACGTTGAAGCGCGCGGTCGCCTGTTACTGGCGCAGGGCCAGCACGAAGTGGATTTTCCCCAGGATAACGGGATGCGTTTTCACAATGGCAACCTGCCATTGCATGAAAATGGAATGCAGATCCACGCGTACAATGGCGAAACCGTCATTTATAGCAAAACGTATTATTCCATCGGCGGCGGCTTTATTGTCGATGAAGAGCATTTTGGTCAGGACGCCGCCAATGAGGTCAGCGTCCCTTATCCGTTTAAATCGGCGACCGAAATGCTGGAATATTGCAACAGCACCGGTCTGTCGCTCTCCGGGATGGTGATGCAGAACGAACTGGCGCTGCACAGCAAAAAGGAAATCGAAGAGTATTTCGCCAACGTCTGGCAGACCATGCAGGCGTGTATCGATCGCGGGATGAATACCGAAGGGGTTCTGCCGGGGCCGCTGCGCGTTCCGCGTCGTGCTTCCGCACTGCGTCGCATGCTGGTTTCCAGCGACAAACTGTCCAGCGACCCGATGAACGTCATTGACTGGGTCAACATGTTTGCGCTGGCGGTAAACGAAGAAAACGCCGCGGGCGGGCGTGTCGTTACGGCGCCGACCAACGGCGCTTGCGGGATCGTGCCTGCGGTGCTGGCTTACTATGACCACTTCATTGAACCCGTCAGCCCGGATATCTACACCCGTTACTTCCTGGCCGCTGGCGCTATCGGCGCGCTGTACAAGATGAACGCCTCGATTTCCGGCGCCGAAGTCGGCTGCCAGGGGGAAGTCGGCGTCGCCTGCTCAATGGCGGCGGCAGGACTGGCGGAGCTGCTTGGGGCCAGCCCGGAGCAGGTGTGCGTCGCCGCGGAAATCGGCATGGAGCACAACCTGGGGCTGACCTGTGACCCGGTTGCCGGTCAGGTTCAGGTGCCGTGTATCGAGCGTAACGCGATTGCTTCGGTAAAAGCGATCAACGCGGCGCGTATGGCAATGCGCCGTACCAGCGCCCCGCGCGTCTCGCTGGATAAAGTCATTGAGACCATGTACGAAACCGGCAAGGACATGAACGCGAAATACCGCGAAACATCACGCGGCGGACTGGCGATTAAAGTCCAGTGTGATTGACAAAACATAGCCTGCCACTTCGCCCATCTCCCACTGATGGGCGAATTTTTCTCATCAATCTCGTCTGCGGTAAATTTCCCCACTACACTTGCTGTGTTGCAATTGGCTTTTGTGACCAACGGCTTATCAGGCGGCCCGCATGCAAACAGCACAACGGATCATTAAAAATTATCGCCGCAATCGTTTCATCGTCTGCACGGTCTGTGCGCTGATCACGCTTATCCTCACATTGAGTGTCCGATTTATTTCGGAGCGAAATATAAATCAGCATCGCACCGAAACGTTCGCCGCTCACGCCGTAGAGACGCTGGATGAAGTGCTCCGCCCTCTACAGGCAGGGCGCGATCTCCTGCTGCCCCTGGTAGGACAACCCTGCCCGGCCGCGCATTTTCCCTTGCGTAAGCAGGTCGCCAGACTGCAAACCGTGCGTTCCATTGGTCTGGTTCAGAACGGTATTCTCTACTGCTCCAGTATCTTTGGCTCACGCGACGTGCCGATTCACCAGCTACAACCCGATCTGCCTGCGCCGAACAACCTGTTGCTGCTGTCTACCGATCAGTCCCTGCTCAAAGACAGCCCGATTCTGATTCAGTGGTATCCGTCATCGCCTGATGGCAAAAACGGGCTCTTTGAGATCGTCAATATTGATCTTCTGGCGATGATGCTGCTTGAACCGCAACAGCCGCAGATCGCCAGCGCAAGCCTGACGGTCGGCAACCGCCACTTACTCTATGGTCAGGGGGTGGTGGAGGCGCTACCCGCCCTGAACGGTGAAAAACGTTATCAGCGCGCATCCCAGCACTTCCCCTTCACCATCAGCGTGACGGGGCCCGGCGCTGGCGAGCTGGCGCTACGCCACCTGCCGACGCAGCTGCCGCTGGCGGTGATGCTGAGTTTACTGGTGGGATACCTTGCCTGGCTGGCAACGGCCAGCAGAATGAGTTTTTCATGGGAGATCAATCTCGCCCTTGCCGCCCGTGAATTTGAACTGTTTTGCCAGCCGCTGTTAAATGCTCGTACGCAGCAATGCGTGGGGGTTGAGATCCTGCTGCGCTGGAATAACCCGCGACAGGGATGGATTTCTCCCGATGTTTTTATCCCTATCGCCGAAGAACACAACCTGATCGCCCCCCTTACCCGCTATGTCATTGCGGAAACCATTCGGCAGCGGCATTTCTTCCCGATGAACAGCCAGTTCCATATCGGCATCAACGTTGCGGCCAGCCATTTTCGTCATGGCATGCTATTAAAAGATCTCAATCATTACTGGTTCAGCGCCCATCCTGTTCAGCAACTTGTGCTTGAGCTGACGGAACGGGATGCCTTACTGGACGTCGATTATCGGCTGATGCGTGAACTTCACCGCAAAGGGGTGAAGCTCGCCATTGATGACTTTGGCACCGGCAACAGCTCGCTGTCATGGCTGGAGAAATTGCGCCCGGACGTGCTGAAGATCGACAAATCATTTACCGCGGCGATCGGTACTGATGCGGTGAACTCCACGGTGACCGATATCATCATCGCGCTGGGGCAAAGACTGAATATTGAACTGGTGGCGGAAGGCGTTGAAACGCGAGAGCAGGCGCAATATTTGCGGGGACACGGCGTTCAGGCGTTGCAGGGATTTCTGTTTGCAAGGCCTATGCCGCTTCACGATTTTCCTCAGTGGCTGGCGGGTAGCGCACCGCCGCCCGCCCGGCATAACGGACACATGACGCCCGTTATGCCGTTTCGTTAGATCCCGGTTTTACCGGGGAACGGCGCTTATTCGTCTTCGTGGTGAGCAGGTTGTTCTTTAACAATACGAACCAAATCAACACGGTAGTCGTTCGCTTCGACAATCGTGATATGAAGCGGCGCAACGTCGATAACATCGCCCACCTGCGGGATATGACCGTTTACGGCGATAACCAATCCAGCGACGGTGGCGATGTCTTCCTCGTCGTTCACCAGGTTATCGACATCCAGCGCCTGTTGCAGGGCATGCAGATCCGTTCCCCCCTTCACCAGCCAGCCGCCCGCTTCGGTAATGATCTCTGGCGTTTCGTCGGCATCCGGGAACTCACCGGCAATCGCTTCCAGCACGTCCAGCGGCGTAACCAGCCCCTGCACGACGCCAAACTCGTTGGTGACGATGACGAAGCTGCCGCGAGAGCGACGCAGGACGCCCAGCAGATTAATCGGGTCCAGCGTTTCCGGGACGACAATCGCTGGTGATTCCGAAGCAATCGCGGCCACATCCACGCCCTCTTCCAGCGCCACCAGCAGTTCTTTCGCGCGAACAATACCGATGATCTCATCCAGTTCGCCGCGACACACCGGGAACAGGCTGTGCGGAGAAGAGAGTAACTGTTCGCGGATTTCATCCACGCTCAGGTCAGCATCCACCCAGCTGATTTCACCGCGAGGCGTCATGATGCCGCGCAGCGAACGGGACGCCAGGGTCAGCACGCCGTTGATCATATAACGCTCTTCTTCAGCAAACGCGCCTTCAGGTACAGGCACCGTCGCCGGGCTGTCAGACTCGTGCTGCGCGCTCGCCTGACGTTTACCGCCCATCAGTCGCAGGATGGCGTCTGCGGTGCGTGCACGCAGCGGTAACGTTGACTGATGGCGAATAAAGTTACGACGCGCAATCTGGTTGAACAATTCGATGACGATTGAGAAACCGATAGCAGCGTACAGATACCCTTTCGGAATATGGAAGCCAAAACCTTCCGCCACCAGGCTCAGACCGATCATCAACAGGAAGCTCAGACAGAGCACTACAACCGTCGGATGCTGGTTGACGAAACGGGTAAGCGGCTTAGACGCCAGCAGCATTACCGCCATCGCAATCACCACGGCAGCCATCATCACCGGCAGATGGTTAACCATACCCACGGCGGTAATTACCGCGTCAAGGGAGAAGACGGCATCAAGGATAACGATCTGCGTTACCACGACCCAGAAACTCGCATAGCCTTTGCCGTGCCCCGAGTCATGCTCGCGGTTTTCCAGGCGCTCATGCAGCTCCGTCGTGGCCTTAAACAGGAGGAAGAGACCCCCGATGAGCATGATCAGATCGCGCCCTGAGAAGGTGAGATCCCAGACGGTAAAGAGCGGTTTCGTTAAGGTCACCATCCACGAAATGATGGACAGCAGGACCAGGCGCATCACCAGCGCCAGCGACAAACCGATAAGACGCGCCTTATCACGCTGCTTTGGCGGCAGCTTGTCAGCCAGAATCGCGATAAAGACCAGGTTATCAATACCCAGAACAATTTCGAGGATAACAAGCGTGAGCAAACCCGCCCAGATTGAGGGGTCCATTAAGAATTCCATGACAAGCTCCTGCTTAAGGAATAGCGAACAGGCGAGAAAGCAATATGCGAATTAAGGTTGCGGCCAAAAGAGCCAGACAGACAGGCCTGATACGGCCTTAAAGTGAAATGACGTCGGTGACGATCCATACGGCGGGCTACTGCCCTATACTCCTTACTAATTAAACGGAAGCTAAACATAACAGAGACAATGTCTTTTTGGCAAAGATTTACCTTCCTTTGCAATGAGATGTTACAGGGATATTTTACACTACGAAATTTCTCTGATGTGAAAGCTAAATTGCGGATCTTCATCACATAAAATATTTTTTTCGCTATCTAAAATAATTCCCGGAAATAACTGTTTTTTCATTATAACCCTTATCTGAATCGATTCGAGTGCGGACGGCGATTCAAAATACATCTGTCACGTTGATGTGTTAACGATAATAAAGGAGGTAGCAAGTGACCATTGCTATTGTTATAGGCACACATGGTTGGGCTGCAGAGCAGTTACTTAAAACAGCAGAAATGCTGTTAGGCGAGCAGGAAAACGTCGGCTGGATCGATTTCGTTCCAGGCGAAAATGCCGAAACGCTGATTGAAAAGTACAACGCTCAGTTGGCAAAACTCGATACCAGCAAAGGCGTGCTGTTTCTCGTTGATACATGGGGAGGCAGTCCATTTAATGCTGCCAGCCGTATTGTCGTCGACAAAGAGCACTATGAAGTCATTGCTGGCGTCAATATTCCGATGCTGGTGGAAACGTTCATGGCCCGCGATGACAATCCGAGCTTTGACGAATTAGTCGCTCTGGCGGTAGAAACCGGTCGTGAAGGCGTGAAAGCGCTGAAAGCGAAACCGGTTGAAAAAGCCGCTCCGGCGCCGGTTGCTGCGCCAAAAGCGGCGGCGCCCGCTAAACCAATGGGACCCAACGATTACATGGTAATCGGTCTCGCCCGTATCGATGACCGTTTGATTCACGGCCAGGTCGCCACCCGCTGGACCAAAGAGACCAACGTCACCCGCATCATCGTCGTGAGTGATGAAGTTGCGGCGGACACCGTACGTAAAACGCTGTTAACACAGGTGGCACCTCCGGGCGTAACGGCGCATGTGGTAGACGTTGCCAAGATGATTCGTGTCTACAACAACCCGAAATACGCAGGCGAACGTGTGATGCTGCTGTTCACCAACCCTACCGATGTGGAACGTATCGTTGAAGGCGGCGTGAAAGTGACTTCCGTAAACATTGGCGGTATGGCTTTCCGTCAGGGTAAAACGCAGGTTAATAACGCCGTTTCCGTCGACGAGACCGATATCGACGCCTTTAAAAAGCTCAACGAACGCGGTATCGAGCTTGAGGTTCGTAAAGTTTCCACCGATCAGAAACTGAAAATGATGGATTTGATTGCCAAAGTGGCGAAATAACCACCCGGCATTTAATTAGCATTCACACTTAAGTCTGTATAGCAATAGGAGAAGTACAATGGAGATTACCACTCTTCAGATTGTGCTGGTGTTCATCGTCGCATGTATCGCGGGTATGGAGTCGGTACTTGATGAATTTCAGTTCCACCGTCCATTGGTGGCCTGTACGCTAATCGGTGCCGTTCTTGGGGACATGAAAACCGGTATTATCATCGGTGGTACCCTGGAAATGATCGCGCTTGGCTGGATGAACATCGGTGCTGCCGTTGCGCCTGATGCCGCGCTGGCTTCCATTATTTCAACCGTGCTGGTTATCGCCGGTCATCAAGGCATTGGCGCAGGTATCGCGCTGGCGATTCCACTGGCGGCCGCAGGTCAGGTGCTGACCATCATCGTACGTACCATCACCGTGGCATTCCAGCACGCGGCGGATAAAGCGGCCGATAGCGGCAACCTGACGGCACTGTCCTGGATCCACGTATCCTCCCTGTTCCTACAGGCAATGCGTATCGCGATTCCGGCGGTTATCGTGGCGATTTCTGTCGGCACCAGTGAAGTTCAGGGCATGCTGAATGCGATCCCGGAAGTCGTGACCAGCGGTCTGAACATCGCCGGCGGCATGATCGTGGTTGTCGGTTACGCAATGGTCATCAACATGATGCGCGCGGGCTATCTGATGCCGTTCTTCTACCTCGGCTTCGTCACTGCGGCATTCACTAACTTCAACCTGGTTGCTCTGGGCGTAATTGGCGCGGTAATGGCCATCCTCTACATCCAGCTGAGCCCGAAATATAACCGCGTAGCCGGTGCGCCAGCTCAGGCTGCTGGTAACAACGATCTCGATAACGAACTGGACTAACAGGTGAACGAAATGGTTGATATGACTAAAACTACCACTGAGAAAAAACTCACTCCGAGTGATATTCGTGGCGTGTTCATCCGTTCTAACCTGTTCCAGGGGTCATGGAACTTCGAACGTATGCAGGCGCTGGGCTTCTGCTTCTCCATGGTGCCGGCGATCAAACGCCTGTACCCGGAAAACAACGACGCGCGTAAACAGGCGATCAGACGTCACCTGGAGTTCTTCAACACCCATCCTTACGTTGCCGCTCCGGTACTGGGCGTTACGCTGGCGATGGAAGAACAGCGCGCCAACGGCGCGGAGATCGACGATGGTGCCATCAACGGTATCAAAGTTGGTCTGATGGGGCCGCTGGCAGGCGTGGGCGACCCGATCTTCTGGGGTACTGTTCGTCCGGTATTCGCCGCGCTGGGCGCGGGTATCGCGATGAGCGGCAGCCTGCTGGGACCGTTGCTGTTCTTCATTCTGTTTAACCTGGTGCGTCTGGCGACCCGTTACTACGGCGTGGCTTACGGCTACCGTAAAGGCGTCGATATCGTTAAGGATATGGGCGGCGGCTTCCTGCAAAAACTGACTGAGGGGGCGTCAATCCTCGGCCTGTTTGTCATGGGAGCGCTGGTTAACAAGTGGACGCACGTCAATATTCCGCTGGTGGTATCACGCATCACTGACCAGACGGGTAAAGAAAACGTCACCACCGTGCAGACCATTCTCGATCAGTTGATGCCGGGTCTGGTTCCGCTGCTGCTGACCTTCGCCTGTATGTGGCTGTTGCGTAAGAAAGTAAACCCGCTGTGGATCATCGTTGGCTTCTTCGTCATCGGTATCGCCGGTTACGCTTGCGGCCTGCTGGGTCTGTAATTCTGTTGTACACTACCGGGGCCCTTTGGCCCCGGTTTTTTTATCTGGAGGATTAATGACTGTCACGGACCTGGTGCTGGTTCTTTTTATTGTCGCGTTACTGGCTTACGCCATCTACGATCAGTTCATCATGCCCCGCCGTAACGGCCCCACTCTGCTTGCAGTGCCTCTGCTGCGTCGTGGTCGTGTTGATAGCGTTATCTTCGTCGGCCTGGTCGCCATTCTTATCTACAACAACGTTACCAGTCACGGCGCGCAAATTACCACATGGTTATTATGTGCACTGGCGCTGATGGGGTTTTATATTTTTTGGGTTCGCGCCCCCAGGATCATCTTCAAACAGAAAGGTTTTTTCTTCGCCAATGTCTGGATAGAATATAACCGTATTAAAGAGATGAATTTATCGGAAGATGGCGTACTGGTGATGCAATTAGAACAACGGCGCCTGCTTATTCGCGTACGAAATATCGACGATCTGGAAAGAATATATAAGCTTCTTGTTTCATCTCAATGAGTTAAAGATATAGCCTGAACTATGTTTTAAGTATATTCGCGAACAAAAAAACATAGCTAAGGCTATATTCATCCCGCCTGATTTGTTATTTATTTTAACGTTTTATTGATAATTAAATCTAAATGAAAATCGTTTTCAATTAGAAGTCAAATAATATTCCTCCATTGTTGTTTTATATTCTCAAAATATGTTAATGTTGCGCCGTCATTTGGGGAGTAGCCGATTTCCAGACTCAGGAAATGTACGTGTCAACATACTCGTTGAAAAACGTGGCGCGTACGGACTGATATCACTCTATTTTCAGTCAGGCGAGACCATATGCACATCAACTGCTATGCATAGCTTATGAACGCCATGTTCAGGTATGCATGTTCGCTGGGGGCAGTGATGTGTTTTATGGAACCCCGGTCAGGACGCTGTTATGAATATCACCGCAACTGTTCTTCTCGCTTTCGGCATGTCAATGGATGCTTTCGCAGCATCGATTGGTAAAGGCGCCACGCTACACAAACCTAAATTCTCCGAAGCCCTGCGCACCGGCCTTATTTTCGGCGCGGTTGAAACGATCACCCCGTTGATTGGCTGGGGGCTGGGCATGCTGGCCAGTAAATTCGTGCTGGAATGGAATCACTGGGTTGCGTTCATCCTGCTGGTGTTTCTGGGGATTCGTATGATTATCGAAGGCGTTCGTGGCGGTAATGACGAAGATGACGAGCCGTTACGCCGCCACAGTTTTTGGCTGCTGGTCACTACCGCTATCGCCACCAGCCTGGATGCGATGGCCGTTGGCGTCGGTCTGGCGTTCTTGCAGGTGAACATTATTGCGACCGCGCTGGCTATCGGCTGTGCCACGTTAATCATGTCCACGCTGGGCATCATGGTGGGGCGCTTTATCGGCCCGCTGCTCGGCAAACGGGCGGAAATTCTTGGCGGGGCTGTACTTATCGGTATCGGCGCCCAGATCCTCTGGACACACTTCCACGGTTAACGCTCACGTTGCCAGATGTGAAGGCTGAAATCCGTCTGGCAATCAAACTGCTGGCAAGCCGCCAGCCGCTCCCATACGTCAGGTTTTGCACGCCAGACGAAAGGCGTCATCTGGAGCAACGCAACGGCCTCATTACCGCGCAACCGCATCTCATACCCTAACGCCATGCTTTGCTGCAACGTAAACCCTTCAAGCTGCTCAGTATGCGGGGCATGTAAGCGCACTTCATCATAGATCAGCCCTTTTAGCGCCATCAGATGGCGCGGCCCCGGCGTAGCGGTGATTACCCAACCACCCGGTTTTACCACTCGCGCTAACTCTTCAGCCTTACAGGGGGCATAAATCCTGACAATCGCATCCATAGAGGCGTCGGCGAAAGGCAGACGATGGCTTGACGCCACACAAAACGTCACCTGCGGATAACGTTTCGCCGCCGCTTTAATGGCGACTTTCGCGACATCCAGACCAAATGTAGTGCCTGACGCCAGCGTTTCGGCGAAGGCATGCGTGTAATACCCTTCACCGCAGCCGATATCCAGAATCGACGTTGCATTTTCGTCCAGCCGTTCAGCAAGTATCCTGACGATGGCATCGCGCAACGGCTGATAATGCCCGGCATCAAGGAATGCCCGCCGCGCCTGCATCATTTCGGCGCTGTCGCCCGGGTCCCGTGACCGTTTATGCTGCACGGGCAACAGGTTGACGTATCCCTCTTTCGCCACATCAAACTGATGCCGTTGTGGGCAGATAAAACTGTTTTTCACCTGCGCAAGTGGCTGATGACAAAGGGGACAAGAAAACGACATGACAACTCCGGCCGGTAATTTTAGGGCGCAAGTGTAACGCGAATTGCGCCCCGGGAAAATAACTTACAGCGAGGGGGACGACAGGCGGTTGCCGTGCATCACTAACAGGTGGTCGGAGTCGGCGGGCATACCGTCCGGTTTAACGTTTTCCAGGCGCAGAACATCGCCCATAATCTGGCTGAACACCGGCGCCGACACCGCGCCGCCATAGTAAGATCCATTTTGCGGATTGTTAATCACAACCACCAGCGCAAATTGCGGATCGCTGGCCGGAGCCACGCCCGCCGTATAGGCCACGTATTTATCGACATACTTACCGTCATCGCCGATTTTCTTCGCCGTACCGGTTTTTACCGCCACGCGATAATCTCTGACTGCGGCTTTGGTTCCTCCCCCGCCGGGGAGCGCGACGCTCTCCATCATATGCTCAACCTGATGCACCAGTTCGGCGGGCATCACACGCGTCCCCACAACGGGCGGATCGATACGCGTAATGGAAAGCGGTCGGTAGATACCAAAACTGCCGATGGTGGCATATACGTGCGCCAGCTGGAGCGGCGTCACCATCAGACCGTACCCGAAGGCAAACGTCGCCCGATCCAGATCGCTCCAGTAACGACGCTGCGGCAGTAAGCCGCTGCTCTCCCCGGTGAGCCCCAGTCCCGTAGACTGCCCAAAGCCAAAGCCTTTATACGTATCCAGCAGTCGTTGAACCGGCATAGCGAGCGAGAGACGCGACACGCCGGTATCACTCGATTTTTGCAGGATTCCGGTCAAACTCAGCTCCGGGTAATACCCCACGTCACGAATCCGGTGGCCGTCAAGATTAAACGGATGCGTATCAATCACGCTGTCGGGCTGGACAATGCCCTGCTGAAGCGCCGTCATGATCACCAGCGGCTTGACCGTGGAACCCGGTTCAAAGGTATCGCTGATGGCACGGTTGCGAAAATCATCCAGCACGGCGCCTTCCCGGTTATTCGGATTAAAGTCCGGGAAGCTTGCCATCGACAGAATTTCCCCCGTCGCGATGTTGACCAGTACCGCCGCGCCGGACTCCGCTTTGTTCCAGGTGACAGCGTTATCCAGCGCATCCTCCGTCACTGTCTGTAGGCGTTCATCAATACTGAGCTGAAGCTCATGCGCCGGCACAGGATTTGTTTCGGTTATGTTCTCGATGACATGACCAAACTTATCTTTGCGAACAAGGCGGGAACCGGGTTTCCCCGTCAGTTGGGCATTAAAACTTTTCTCAATCCCCTCAATCCCCTGCCCGTCAATGTTGGTAAAGCCAATCAGGTTGGCCGCCACATGCCCTGCCGGATAAAAACGCCGGGGCTCTTCACGCAGGTTAATGCCAGGAAGATTGAGCTTATCGATCCATTCGGCCTGCTGCGGCGAAATCTGGCGCGCCAGATAGATAAACCGCCCGGCAGGATTGCTGTTTACCCGCTCAGCCAGCGTAGCCAGTGAAAGATGCAGCGTCTGCGCCAGCGCCTGCCAGCGTTGGTTATACCCCACGCCGCCTTTACTGACGATCGTCTTCGGGTCGGCCCAGACCGCATTGACCGGCACGCTAACGGCTAACGGACGCCCTTCTCTGTCGGTAATCATGCCGCGTGGCGACGCCGTGGTGACCTCACGTAACGAACGCCTGTCCTCTTGTTTAACCAGATTTGTCGGCGTGATGATCTGTAACCACGCCACGCGTCCCAGCAATAACCCCATGCTCAGCAAAATCGCCACGCACAGCAGAGCAAAACGGATAGGAGCAAAATTACGCACGGCGCCGTCGCTTTTCTTTTTCACCTGGTCTCCAGCAAGGTCGTTTTTCAGGTGATTGATTTAACGGGAATTGACGAGGGAAAGCGGGAAAAACAATGCTACGAACATCGCGGCTTTGCAACAAAGCGCTAACAGAAGTGTATTCAGAAATATTTTGAAGGAACCTGAATTAAAAAGCCCCGCACTGGCGAGGCTTTATATCTGAGGTTGATGCGCCTTGGCGCTTCAAATCAGTGGTGTCGATCAGATAGCTGTTACGTTAACAGCAGCCGGACCTTTCTGGCCGTCCTGAATTTCGAACTCAACGTTCTGGCCTTCAGCCAGAGTTTTGAAGCCGTTACCCTGGATAGCGGAGAAGTGTACGAACACATCTTTGCTGCCATCAGCCGGAGTAATGAAGCCAAAACCTTTAGACTCGTTGAACCACTTAACTTGACCTTTAATCTTTGCCATTTGCAAAATTCCTTAGAGTGTTTTCTTCGCCCGCAGGCATAACATAGATAAAACTGAGACATTACTGCTTGAGGCACTAATATAAGGTTCGGCAGAGAAGCGGTATTCAACGTCAACGTGTTTACTCAGGACTTCTTTACTGAAAATGCCACACATAAACAGAACTGTACCTCGTTTAACCCAAAACGTGTTATCACATACAACGTTAATTATGGCAAGCCATTTTTAAACGTGTCTCGATCAGTCGCACAAATCCAGAGAGATATCAAAGATCAACTGCACAGTTATGCGGCACAGTTCCCGACGATATATTCTCGCTTCTCCAGGCGCCTTTCGACAGGCTTACGCCCGTACAGCGGCTTTTCTACCATAGCTCAATAACTTCGGTTGTTCCAGGTCATGCGTTGATCTTATCGATACGGTAAACAGATATCACTTTTTATGCTTTGTAATGCATAAATTGTCACAACGCAAAAAAACCAATATTGTTTAAAAATGCGAAGTATTCGACCATTTTTCATCCGTTTCACTGATAGCCAATACGTGCTTTGGTTGTGCACCAAAATAATGAAAGAATGATGACAATGCACAAAAAAAGTGAGAGAAACGTTTCGCTATTAATAAAAACGATCGCTATCACAAAAGCGACATAATCACATTATTAGCGTATGGATAAATATATTTAAGGAGAGATTAAGTTAAAGCATTAAATGATCAATGAAATAACAGACCTGGTATACACAGGGTTACATTAATGAAAACAGGATGGGCCTGCCTGAAGGAATGGCTGGCAGACGCGCATCCTGTCTCTGCTTGTCGTTACCGTTCAGCGACCAGACGGATGATATCGTCATCCTCTTCCTGAGGTTTCGCTTCAGACTCGGCCTCAGCGACTTTTTCAGGCTCGTTAGCTTCGCACAGACGGCGTAGCAAGGCATTTTGCCGCTTTTGCTGATCCAGCAGCGCTTCAAGCAGCTCAATCTGCTCATTTGTTCTTGAACTTGCCCGGTTCACAAAAAACCACAGGACCAGCCCGACAATCAGAACCACCACCGATACAATCAAAGACGTAAAAGTCAGTACGCCAGAATTCAGAACTTCGTTCATGTTACCACCTCAATGTAGACGCCGTATTTTACCACTGCTACACGGGAAGGTAATCAACTGTTGTAAAAATGCTATCACCAGGGGATAAATTTATTGATGGCACAAATTCCGTTGAAAAATTGTACATCCTGATCGCACATTATGTTGAACACCTGCGCCCACAGCAGCAGACATACCAACGCAACAATAATCAGGATTACCCACCGAAACTTTTTCACTCCGCTCTCCGCATCCACATCTTATGCCATCAAATTACCACGCGTTATCTAAACCGGAACTAACTGGAGCGACATTATATACTTTTAGGAATGATACACTTGTTTCAGTGGGCGTTCAGGCTACCCTTATTCTAACCAAAAAAAGAAAAGAGGTAGTAATGCGTTTGATCATTCGCGCGATTGTTTTGATTGCTCTGGTATGGATTGGTTTATTGCTCAGTGGCTATGGGGTTCTGATTGGCAGCAAGGAGAACGCCGCCGGTCTGGGTCTGCAATGTCAATATCTGACCGCTCGCGGCACCAGTACAGCGCAATATGTCCATACTGACAGCGGCATCATTGGTCTGTCAGACTGTCCTGTATTCAGAAAAAGCGCCGTGGTGGTCGATAACGGCTAATCTGGCATCACATTCATTCATCTGCATAAATATCAGGCATAACGTGGTTATGCCTTTTTAATGCGTTTTCTGGCGGGAGAAACCACTCTCCTGCCCCCTTTCAGGGCAATAAAAAAGCCAGCAGGTATCTTCTACCGGCTGGCTTCTGAACGGCTCAGGGCGCGCTCACCTCAGAATGGATAGTCGTTGTAACCCATCTGCTCAGAGATTTTACGCGCTGCCGTGTGCAGCATAGCGACATACTCATGCAGACGTTCTTCGGAGAAACGCAGCGTCGGGAACGAAATGCTCAGACCGGCGATCACCACGCCAAAACGGTCGAACACCGGCACGCCAATACAGCGCAGACCTTCTTCCTGCTCTTCGTTATCTTCGCCATACCCCTGCTCGCGCACCTGATCCAGCATCGGCAGTAACGCCTCGGTGCTGGTAATCGTGCGCGCGGTGCTACGTTTGTACTCCACGCCATCCAGTATCTGTTTGACTTCATCACGGTCGCGCCATGCCAGCAGCACTTTACCGATTGCGGTGCTGTACAGCGGGTTACGGCGGCCAATGCGGGAATACATGCGCAAATTGTACATGGAGTCGATTTTATGAATGTAGACAATGCTGTCTTCATCCAGCGCACCGAGGTGAATTGTCTCTTTGGTCAGACGGGAAATTTCACGCATCTGAATATCAGCGCTACGGATCAGATCAACGTTTTGCAGCGCACGGGCGCCCAGCTCAAACAATTTCAGGGTCAGCGAATATTTTTCAGATTCACCTTCCTGCGCGACATAACCCAGCGTTTTCATCGTTTGTAAAAAGCGATAAACGGTGCTTTTTGACATCATGACACGTTGCGACAGCTCGGTGATCCCTATTTCGCGCTCTTCACCCAGCGCTTGCAGAATGCCAAAAACCTTCAGCACAGAAGAAACAGAATCAGGTTGTTTATCCAGATCTGCGATAGCCATTTATCACCTCATTGCGAGTGTTTTATAAAAATCAGAACCGGTTTTTATTATAATTTCACGTCATGGCGGTCGCAATCCATCTTTGCTTACTTAGTTACAAATCTGCGACATAACCCCGCGATATCAATGCTAAAATCATTACTCTGATCATAATCCCCCGAAAGATATTGACTCTCTATGGACAAAATCCAGGCCGATGGCCTGCCATTACCCCAGCGTTACGGCGCCATTTTAACCATCATTATTGGTATCTCGATGGCCGTGCTGGATGGCGCAATCGCGAATGTCGCGCTCCCTACCATTGCAACCGATCTCCAGGCGTCCGCCGCCCGATCGATCTGGGTTGTTAACGCCTACCAAATCGCGATCGTGGTTTCTCTCTTATCGCTCTCATTTCTGGGAGACATGTTCGGCTATCGACGCATCTATAAATACGGCCTGGTCATTTTCCTGTTTTCGTCACTGTTCTGCGCGCTGTCGGACTCCCTGGAAATGCTGACGCTTGCGCGCGTCGCGCAGGGGTTTGGCGGCGCCGCGCTGATGAGCGTGAACACGGCGCTGATCCGACTTATCTATCCGCAACGCCACCTTGGGCGCGGAATGGGCATCAACTCCTTCATCGTCGCGGTGTCTTCGGCTGCGGGGCCAACCATTGCAGCAGCAATTCTGTCGATAGCGTCATGGAAATGGCTGTTCCTGATTAACGTTCCGTTAGGCATTATCGCATTGCTGCTGGCTATGCGTTTCTTACCCCCAAACAGCGCTCGCAGCACCAAACCGCGCTTCGACTTGCCCAGCGCGGTGATGAACGCCTTAACCTTCGGCTTGCTGATCACCGCTCTCAGCGGATTCGCACAGGGGCAGCCTTTAACGCTGATTGGCGCAGAACTGGCGGTTATGCTTGTCGTCGGTTTCTTCTTCATTCGCCGTCAGCTCTCACTCCCGGTGCCTTTGTTACCGATTGACTTACTACGCATTCCGCTCTTTTCTCTGTCGATCTGCACCAGTATTTGCTCTTTCTGCGCGCAGATGCTGGCGATGGTTTCCCTTCCCTTCTATCTGCAAACGGTATTGGGGCGTAGCGAAGTCGAGACCGGGTTATTGCTGACGCCCTGGCCGCTGGCGACAATGGTGATGGCGCCGCTGGCGGGCTACTTAATTGAACGGGTTCATGCCGGGCTGCTGGGTGCGTCAGGACTGATAATTATGGCCACAGGACTTTTTGCGCTGATGCTGCTGCCAGCCTCGCCGTCAGATATCAGTATCATCTGGCCGATGATCCTTTGCGGAGCCGGTTTTGGCTTATTCCAGTCGCCCAATAACCACACGATTATCACCTCTGCGCCACGCGATCGCAGCGGAGGGGCCAGCGGGATGCTGGGCACGGCGCGTCTTCTGGGCCAGAGTACCGGCGCAGCGCTGGTTGCGCTCATGTTGAATCAGTTTGCGGACAACGGTACGCATATTTCCCTGATGACGGCGGGCATCCTGGCGACCGTAGCCGCCATTATCAGCGGTTTGCGCATCACTCAACCCCGCTCCGTAGCGTAAAAAAAAGCGCATCATCTGATGCGCTTTTTTAGAATGCCAGGCATACCGCCTTACTTCAGGTACTCGCCGCTACGCAGCGCTTCAATACGCTTATCCAGCGGCGGGTGAGTCATGAACAACTCGCTCAGTGACTTCGACTTGCCGTTGATGCAGAACGCCATCATGCTGTTGGCTTCCTGCGGCTCATAGCTGGTTTTCAGGCGCTGCAATGCGGCAATCATCTTTTCACGGCCGACAAGCTTCGCAGACCCGGCGTCCGCATGGAATTCACGGTGACGTGAGAACCACATGGTGATAATGCTTGCCAGTATCCCGAACACCAGTTCAAGAACCATCGCCACCGCGAAATAGATCATTGGGTTGCCGTTGCTGCTTTCACCCTCATCACGGTTTCCACCGAGGAAGCCCGCGGCGATCTGCGCGATAATACGCGAGATGAAGATCACAAAGGTGTTCACAACCCCCTGAATCAGCGTCATGGTGACCATATCGCCATTAGCGATGTGGCTGATCTCATGCGCGATAACGGCTTCGGCTTCATCCGGGCTCATGTTTTGCAGCAAGCCGGTGCTCACCGCAACCAGCGACGCATCACGGCGCGCGCCGGTCGCAAACGCGTTGATATCCGGCGCATGATAGATAGCCACCTGCGGCATAGCGATTCCGGCCTGACGCGCCTGCGTCGCCACCGTGTTCATCAGCCAGCGTTCTCTTTCATTACGCGGTTGCTCAATGACTTCCCCACCCACGGACTTTAACGCCATCCATTTGGACATCAGCAGCGAAATGAAGGAACCACCAAAACCAAACAGCAGCGCCATAATCAGCAAGCCTTGTACGCTGCTTGACTGTATCCCTGTCAGGCTCAGCACCAGCCCGAAAACGACCATCACGGCCAGGTTCGTCAGCAGGAAGAGCGCGATTCGCATCATAATTTTCTTTTAACCTCAACTTAACAAAACGCACTATGCGATACCCACATCGTATGGGTCTTGTGGCTATTTTCAAGCATCTGCGGGCGGTAAGTCACCAGAAAGACACAACTTTACATTTTGTTGCATAAGACTGACGGCTTAATGCGCTTGTTAAAAAAACAGGCACAATTTCTTGTGCCTGCTTGACGCTATTTGCTGGTTGCGGGTTGCTCCGCGGGCTTCTCTTTCTCAAGATGCGCCAGATCCAGCGCTATCCGTACCGTTTCATCCAGATACGGATCCGGCTCTTTATAATCCTTCGGCAGATCGTCCAGTTTCTTCAGAAGCGGCTTGCCTTCACGTTTAAACCGATCGTTGATACGCGCCAGACGCAGGGCATCGTCTTCGTTATTCTCTTTTTCGCGCTGGGCGAAATTGAGAGAAGCGATATTACGCTTATCTTTCATCGCGTTAAAACGGGCAATGTCCTTCAGGATGTACTGGAACTCAGGATCGTTCGCGATGCGCGCGTTATGCTCTTTCAGCAGTTCCGGGCCAAACGGCGTTAAATCATCTGACTTCACGTACGTTGCCGCATCAATGCTGTCCCACGGCAAGGCGTTGTCTTCAAACTTCTCGCCGGTTTCCGTCTCTTCATTCCCCGTCGGCATGACGATATCCGGCGTGACGCCTTTACGCTGCGTGCTGCCGCCGTTAACACGGTAGAATTTCTGAATGGTGTACTGCACGGAGCCCAGCGCAGGCCATTCAGGACGCAGCATCTGATCATAAATACGGTTCAGAGAGCGGTACTGCTGTACGGTGCCTTTACCGAAAGTCGGTTCACCGACAATCAATGCGCGACCGTAATCCTGCATCGCTGCGGCAAAAATCTCCGACGCGGATGCGCTGAAGCGATCGACCAGTACCACCAGCGGGCCTTTGTAATACACCACGCCATCGGTATCGGCGTCTTCACGCACTTTACCGTTGTTGTCACGAACCTGAACAACCGGGCCAGACGGGATAAACAGACCGGACAGCGAAACCGCTTCGGTCAGCGCGCCGCCGCCGTTGGTGCGCAGATCGATAACAATGCTGCTCACGTTCTGTTTTTCCAGTTTCTGTAGCTGGACTTTGACGTCATCCGTCAGCCCCACATAGAACCCCGGAATATCCAGCACGCCGACTTTCTCTTTACCGACCGTTTTCACCGTCATTTTAACGGCGCGGTCTTCAAGACGAATGCGTTCGCGCGTCAGCGTAATGGTTCGCGTTTTCGTGCCCTTACCGGCAGGCAGAATTTCAAGACGAACTTTGCTGCCTTTCGGCCCTTTGATCAGCGCCACCACGTCATCAAGACGCCAGCCGATCACATCAACCATTCCTTTCCCCGTCTGGCCTACGCCTACAATGCGATCGCCTACGCTTATCGCCTTGCTTTTTGCCGCCGGGCCGCCGGCAACCATCGAGTTGATGACCGTGTAGTCATCGTCCATTTGCAGAACCGCGCCAATACCTTCCAGAGACAGGCTCATTTCAGTATTGAACTGTTCGGTATTTCGCGGAGAAAGGTAGTTGGTATGCGGGTCGATTTCGCGCGCAAATGCGGTCATCGCCAGTGAGAACACGTCTTCACTGTTGGTTTGCGCCAGACGGCGAATCGCAGATTTGTAACGACGCGTCAGCGTTTCGCGAATTTCTTTATCGTTCTTGCCCGTCAGCTTCAGGCTAAGTTCGTCGAATTTCACCTTGCCATCCCACAACGCGTTCAGCTCAGCCTCATTTTTCGGCCAGGGCGCTTTGCTGCGGTCAAGGTTAAACGTGTCGTTACCGGTGAAATCCATCGGGCGTTCCAGCACGCTTAACGCGTACTGATAACGTTCGAAACGGCGTTTTTGCGCCAGGTTATAGAGGTCATAGAAGACATCCAGTTTACCTGTACGCAGCTCATCGCCGAGGACAATTTTGCTTTTCGCAAACTGCTCCACATCACTCGCCAGCAGCACATTGTGGCTGTAGTCGAGCAGATTAAGATAGCGATCGAAAATCTTTGCCGAAAACGCCTGATCCAGGTTGAACTGACGATAGTGGGAACGTGTAAAGCGCGAAGTCACGCGCTCACTCACGGTCGCATGCTGCGTTTCTTCCTTCAGAACGGGAATTTGATCGGCGCGCGTAATGTCATCGACGGCGAAGGACTGGCCTGCTATTGCAAGCAAGCCAGCTAACGCGGTAAGCCTAAAAAAAGTGTTCATGCCAGGCCTGGCCTCCGTTTCAGAACACCAGGTGTTCTGCGCGTACAATCAAAGACATACCCGAATTCAGCTGTACACGGACGCCATCTTTGGTGACTTCTAATACGGTGGCATCCATCGCATTGTTGCCTGCTTTCACCTTCAGTGACTGCCCTACCGTCAGCGCTGAAATATCAGACACCGGGGTATGCTGTTCTTCGCGTGGTGCGCGTGGTGCTTTAGCCGCCGGTTTTTCAGCGCGAGGAGTACGCGGAGTCGTCTCTTTACGACGTGGCGCAGGACGCGGTTTACGCTCACGGCGCGGAGCGTCTTCTTTTTCGCCTGCCGCAGCGGCAGCTTCGCGTTTTTTCGCCTGCTGTTCCGCACGTTGCGCCTGGACGCGTGCTTTCGCTTCTTCAAGCTGCTTACGCGCATGTTCAACGTGCTGCTCATCCAGCTCACCGCAAGGGTTGCCGTCGAGATCGACACGCGTTGCGCCCGGCTTAACGCCGTACAGGTAACGCCAGCTTGAAGTATAAAGACGTAAAGCGGAACGAAGTTGTGTCTTGCTGAGGTTCATTTCGCCCTCAACACGCTCTACCAGATCCTGAAAAATGCCAATTTTCAGCGGGCGCGCTTCGCCTTCCGCACTAAAACACTGTGGAAAACGTTCGGCCAGAAACGCGATAACTTCTTTACTGCTATTCAACTTAGGTTGATTTTCCATGAAATTTCCTGATTACAACGGACGTAGCCAACAAGCCGCAGGCATGAACAGGCGTCATTATAATGACGCCATCAGTAATTGCTACGTTATCCGTTGATTATCCTGCAACGGTCGCAAAGAATTTTTTGTAATCCGTCGTTGCAAGCACGGTTTCAAGCCGCGCGACAAGCTCACGCAGGCCTTGCTCATCCTCTTCGGTAAAGCGGCCAAATACCGTGCTATCAATGTCCAGCACGCCGATTATCTGATTGTCTACCGTCAGAGGCAGCACAATTTCAGCATTGCTGGCGCTATCGCAGGCGATGTGTCCGTCAAACGCATGAACGTCCTCGATGCGCTGCACCTGGTTCTGCGCGACCGCCGTACCACAGACGCCGCGTCCAACCGGGATCCGCACACAGGCGAGTTTCCCCTGGAACGGCCCCAGCACCAGCGTGTCGTTTTCCAGCAGATAGAACCCCGCCCAGTTGACGCCCGAAAGGCGCTCAAACAGCAGCGCGCTGGTATTTGCCAGGGTAGCGAGAAAACTGGTTTCACCTGCCATTACTGCCTGAAAGTCGCGGTTAAGATCCGCGTATAGCTCTGTTTTGCTCATTATATAGTCACTTAGTTGTCTTACTCTAAAACTACAGCCTATTAAAATAAGCATTAAATGCGTTAATGCTCAAGATCATTCCCGTCATGAGTTAAGATTACATTAATCTAACACTTTGATTCACGATACATGGCCCTGAACACCCCGCGACTCACGCCAACAAAGAGAATAACGGTCTGGTCTATCAGTGAAGCGTTGCCCCGCGCCCATTATCAGCGCTGCCCCCAATGCGACATGCTGTTTAGCCTGCCGAAAATGCAATCGCACCAGAGCGCATATTGCCCGCGTTGCCAGGCCAAAATTCGCGATGGACGTGACTGGTCGCTGACGCGTCTGGCGGCGCTGGCCGTTACGATGCTGCTGCTGATGCCCTTTGCCTGGGGCGAGCCGCTATTGCGTATCTGGCTGTTAGGGGTGCGTATTGACGCCAACGTGATGCAGGGCATCTGGCAGATGACCAGGCAAGGCGATCCACTTACGGCCGCCATGGTGCTCTTTTGCGTGGCGGGCGCGCCGTTAATTCTGGTCACCGCCATCGCTTATCTATGGTTCGGTAATATTCTCGGCATGAATCTGCGTCCGGTATTGCTGATGCTGGAGAGGCTCAAAGAGTGGGTGATGCTCGACATTTATCTGGTCGGCATTGGGGTCGCCTCGATCAAAGTGCAGGATTACGCCTTCCTGCAACCCGGCCTGGGGCTTTACGCCTTTGTGGCGCTGGTGATCCTCAGTATTCTGACGCTGTCGCATCTCAATGTGGAGCAACTCTGGGAGCGCTTTTACCCACAACGCCCCGCCCGACGCCCGGACGAAAAACTTCGCGTCTGTCTCGGATGCCACTTCACCGGTTATCCTGACTCACGGGGACGTTGCCCCCGTTGCCATATCCCGCTGCGCCTGCGCAGAAATCAGAGCATACAGAAATGCTGGGCGGCGCTGCTGGCCTCTGTCGTCCTGCTGCTACCCGCAAACCTGATGCCGATATCCATTATTTACGTGAATGGCGGGCGTCAGGAGGACACGATTTTATCGGGCATTATGTCGCTGGCGAACAGCAATATCGCCGTGGCGGCCGTGGTCTTTATCGCCAGTATTCTGGTGCCATTTACCAAAGTTATTGTGATGTTTACACTGCTGCTCAGCATCCATTTCAAATGTGAGCAAGGGCTGCGTACGCGCATCCTGCTGCTACGGATGGTGACCTGGATCGGCCGTTGGTCCATGCTGGATCTCTTTGTTATTTCGTTAACGATGTCGCTGATTAATCGCGATCAGATACTCGCTTTTACTATGGGACCGGCTGCGTTTTATTTCGGCGCAGCGGTAATATTAACTATTCTTGCAGTGGAATGGCTGGATAGCCGCTTACTTTGGGATGCACATGAGTCAGGAAACGCCTGCTTCGCCGACTGAAGCGCAGATAAAAACAAAACGTCGTATTTCCCCTTTCTGGCTGCTGCCGTTTATCGCGTTGATGATCGCAGGCTGGCTGATTTGGGGAAGTTATGAAGATCGCGGCAACACCGTGACGATCGACTTTATGTCGGCGGATGGCATTGTTCCGGGGCGGACGCCTGTGCGCTATCAGGGCGTTGAAGTGGGTACGGTGCAGGACATCAGCCTGAGTAAAGACCTGCGCAAGATAGAAGTGCGCGTCAGCATTAAGTCAAACATGAAAGATGCCTTGCGCGAGGAGACCCAGTTCTGGCTGGTGACGCCAAAAGCGTCGCTGGCGGGCGTTTCGGGTCTGGACGCGCTGGTCGGCGGGAACTATATCGGCATGATGCCCGGCAAAGGAGCCGAGAAAGATCACTTTGTCGCGCTTGATACCCAGCCGAAATACCGTCTGGACAACGGCGACCTGATGATCCATCTTCACGCGCCTGACCTCGGCTCTCTTAACAGCGGGTCGCTGGTCTATTTCCGCAAAATTCCGGTGGGTCGGGTATATGACTATGCCATCAATCCCAACAAACAGGGCGTCACCATTGACGTACTGATTGAGCGTCGCTTCACCAGCCTGGTGAAAAAAGGCAGCCGTTTCTGGAATGTCTCCGGCGTCAATGCGGATGTCAGCCTTAGCGGCGCGAAGGTGAAGCTGGAGAGTCTGGCGGCGCTGGTAAATGGCGCAATCGCGTTTGACTCGCCCGACGATTCGCAGCCTGCAACCGCAGATGACGCATTTGGCCTCTACGAAGATTTAGCCCATAGCCAGCGCGGCGTCATCGTCAAACTTGAACTTCCCGGCGGCGACGGCCTGAAAGCCGACTCCACGCCGCTGATGTATCAGGGGCTTGAAGTGGGCGAGCTCACCAAATTAACGCTCAACCCCGGCGGGAAAGTCACGGGCGAAATGACGGTTGACCCCAGCGTGGTAACACTCCTGCGTGATAAGACGCGTATTGAGCTGCGCAGTCCAAAGCTGTCGCTGAGCGATGCCAGTATCAGTTCGCTTTTGACCGGCAAAACGTTTGAACTGGTGCCAGGCGAAGGCGAACCGCGCAGTGAATTCGTCGTGGTGCCTGGCGAAGAAGCCCTGCTCCATGAACCAAATGCGCTGACGTTAACCCTGACCGCCCCGGAAAGCTACGGTATTGACGCCGGTCAACCGCTGGTTCTGCATGGCGTGCAGGTGGGCCAGGTCATTGAACGTAAGTTATCCAGTAAAGGCGTTGCGTTCACGGTGGCTATCGATCCGCAACATCGCGCCCTGATTCAGGGTGACAGCAAATTTGTGGTCAACAGTCGCGTGGATATCAAAGTCGGTCTCGACGGCGTGGAGTTTCTCGGCGCCAGCGCCAGCGAGTGGGTGAGCGGCGGCATTCGTATTTTGCCCGGCACAAAAGGCGAAATGAAATCCAGCTACCCGCTGTACGCCAATCTGGAAAAGGCCGTGGAAAACAGCCTCAGCGACCTCCCCACGACCACGGTGAGCCTCACTGCTGAAACGCTCCCGGATGTACAAACGGGGTCAGTGGTGCTGTACCGTAAGTTTGAGGTAGGTGAAGTGATCACCGTGCGCCCACGCGCTAACGCCTTTGATATCGATCTGCATATCAAACCGGAATACCGCAACCTGTTAACCAGCAACAGCGTATTCTGGGCGGAAGGCGGGGCGAAGGTACAGCTTAACGGCAGCGGCCTGACCGTGCAGGCATCTCCCCTGTCGCGTGCGCTGAAAGGCGCTATCAGTTTCGATAATCTGAGCGGCGCAAGCGCCAGCCAGCGTAAAGGCGACAAACGAATACTCTACGCCTCGGAAACCGCCGCCCGCGCGGTGGGTGGGCAAATCACCCTGCACGCCTTTGACGCCGGTAAACTCGCGGCGGGTATGCCGATTCGTTATCTCGGCATCGACATCGGCCAGATCCAGACGCTGGAGCTGATTACCGCGCGCAATGAGGTCCAGGCGAAAGCGGTGCTCTACCCGGAGTATGTCCAGACCTTTGCCCGAAGCGGTACGCGTTTCTCGGTGATCACGCCGCAAATCTCCGCCGCGGGCGTGGAGCATCTCGATACGATTTTGCAGCCCTACATTAACGTGGAGCCCGGACGCGGCAATCCGCGTCGTGATTTCGAATTGCAGGAAGCAACCATTTCCGACTCGCGCTATCTTGATGGTCTGAGCATCGTCGTGGAGGCTCCTGAGGCAGGTTCGCTGAACATCGGCACGCCAGTGCTGTTCAGAGGTATCGAAGTGGGCACGGTAACGGGAATGACGCTGGGTTCGCTGTCTGACCGCGTGATGATTGCTATGCGCATCAGCCAGCGTTATCAGCATCTGGTGCGTAATAACTCCGTCTTCTGGCTGGCCTCCGGCTACAGTCTGGACTTTGGCCTGACCGGCGGCGTGGTGAAAACCGGCACCTTCAATCAATTCATTCGCGGCGGCATCGCGTTTGCAACCCCGCCAGGGACGCCGCTAGCGCCGAAGGCGCAGGCGGGTAAACACTTCCTGCTGCTGGAAAGCGAACCGAAAGAGTGGCGCGAATGGGGCACCGCCCTGCCACGTTAACTCCCCCGCTCCGGCGTGCTCGCGCCGGAGCATTTATGCTACACTGCGCGCCTGTTTTATTGCCGGTGGTACCCAAGTGGCTCAACACGCTGTTTATTTCCCTGATGCCTTTCTGACGCAAATGCGCGAAGCAATGCCTTCGACACTCTCTTTTGACGATTTCCTCGCCGCCTGCCAGCGCCCGTTACGTCGCAGCATTCGCGTGAATACGCTAAAAATTTCTGTGACCGACTTTCTTGCCCTGACGGCGCCCTATGGCTGGTCGCTGACGCCTGTTCCCTGGTGCGAGGAAGGTTTCTGGATCGAACGCGATGATGAAGAATCGTTGCCGCTGGGCAGCACCGCCGAACATCTGAGCGGCCTGTTTTATATTCAGGAGGCCAGCTCAATGTTGCCGGTCGCCGCGCTGTTTGCTGAAGGGAATACGCCAGAACGCATTATGGATGTTGCTGCCGCGCCGGGTTCGAAAACCACCCAGATCGCCGCGCGGATGAATAATCAGGGCGCCATTCTGGCGAATGAATTCTCCGCCAGCCGGGTCAAAGTGCTGCACGCCAACATCAGCCGCTGTGGGATCAGTAATGTTGCCCTGACCCATTTTGATGGCCGCGTCTTCGGCACCGCGCTCCCGGAGATATTCGACGCTATCTTGCTGGACGCGCCCTGTTCAGGTGAAGGCGTGGTGCGCAAAGATCCCGACGCGCTTAAAAACTGGTCTGTCGAAAGCAACCTGGATATTGCCGCCACACAGCGGGAACTAATCGACAGCGCATTTCACGCGCTGCGCCCTGGCGGTACGCTGGTCTACTCCACCTGCACGCTAAATCGCGAGGAGAATGAGTCCGTCTGCTTGTGGCTGAAAGAGACCTACCCGGAAGCGGTTGAATTTTTGCCTTTAGGCGATCTGTTCCCGGAGGCGGAGCGCGCGCTGACGGCAGAGGGTTTTTTACACGTTTTCCCGCAGATTTACGACTGCGAAGGTTTCTTTGTCGCCCGTTTGCGTAAAACCGCAGCCATTCCCCCGCTTCCCGCGCCTGGCTATAAGGTCGGCAAGTTTCCGTTCGCGCCGATGAAGGGGCGTGAAGCGACGCAAATCACTCAGGCGGCTAACGCCAGTGGACTTCAGTGGGGAGAAAACCTGCACCTCTGGCAGCGAGATAAAGAGGTGTGGTTATTCCCGGCAGAGATTGAAGCGCTGATCGGAAAAGTCCGCTTTTCCCGCCTGGGCATAAAACTGGCGGAAAGCCATAATAAAGGTTATCGCTGGCAGCATGAAGCGGTGATCGCCCTCGCCGATCCACATCATGCCAACGCATTCGAGCTGTCTCATCAGGAGGCGGAAGAGTGGTATCGGGGGCGAGATGTCTACCCGCAAACCGCGCCGTCTGCCGATGATGTGCTGGTCACGTTCCAGCATCAGCCCATTGGTCTGGCGAAACGGATTGGTTCCCGGTTGAAGAACAGTTACCCACGCGAACTGGTTCGCGATGGCAAACTCTTTACCGGTAACGACTGAAAGCGGTCAAAAATAGCGCACTTTTTTACTGGCGCTTTTGCTGAAGTTGGCTACGCTGAAATTTGGGCGATCAAACTGGTCGTACCACAATCAGCGAACTAACGGAGAGCACGATGATGAAAACCAGTGTGCGCATTGGCGCTTTTGAAATCGACGATGCCGAGTTACATGGCGAATCGCCGGGGGACCGAACGTTAAGCATTCCCTGTAAATCCGACCCAGATTTATGTATGCAACTGGATGCCTGGGATGATGAAACCAGCATTCCCGCCATTTTAAACGGAGAGCACTCTGTTCTATTCCGCACCCGTTACGATCGTAAGTCCGATGCCTGGGTCATGCGTCTTGCCTGACTCAAAAAGAACCCGTCGCCAGACGGGTTATTTATTTCACCCTTTCCCCCTTGCGACAACCTCTCCTACACTATCGATACGGCAGGACAATTTGAGGATGGAATGTTCGCACTGGTACTTTTTGTTTGCTACCTGGACGGCGGCTGTGAGGACATTGTGGTGGATATCTACAATACTGAACAGCAGTGCCTGTATTCGATGGACGACCAGCGGATTCGTCACGGCGGCTGTTTTCCGGTCGAAGACTTTATTGACGGCTTCTGGCTACCTGCTCGCCAGTACAGTGATTTTTAATTACTGAAGTTGAACCAACGTCAGTTCCCCGCCAAATACCGCGCCGGTATCAATATAGTGCAAATTATCGATATCAACGCGATGACGCAGCGGCGTATGACCAAACCAGAAGTGATCGGCTCCGGCAATGCCGTTTCCCTGACCCGCATGTCGCTCGCTCAACCGGGAACGACGCCATAGCACCTGGTGTAAATCCACCTCTTTTTGCCAGGCATAGACCTGATGCGGATAATCAGCATGCGCCACAACATGCATGCCGTTCTGGCAGTGTAATTCCAGAATCCAGGGTAAACGCTGACAGTCGTCGAGCGCCTTTCTCGCCAGGCGCTGCTGGTTTGCCGACAATGCGGCATACCAGTCGCCGCCGTTCATAAACCATAACGACAACTGCGAGGCGGCCAGCGCGTCTAACGCCATCTGCTCGTGATTCCCTCTGACGGCGACCACCCACCGTTTGTGCAGAAGTTCCAGACACCGCAAGCTGTCAGGCCCACGGTCGATCACATCCCCCACCGACACCAGCAGATCCTGCCACGGATCAAACCGACACTGTCGTAGTTTCTCCATCAACTGCGAAAAACAGCCGTGGAGGTCGCCGACAATCCAGACATGCCGCCACTGACTCCCCTCAATTTTCTGATAGACGTTTTCCGGCTGTTTCATTGGTTCACCATCAGTAAAAATGAACCTGACATACTTAACCATAGCAGGAAATCTTCAGTCGCAGGCCGCCTCTCCTGAGACCATTAATCATTTTTATAGCAATAATTTAACCTGCAATAATTCTTGTTGATTTCAATAAAATCATATAAATGCCAATTTATGTAAAAGTGTAATGATAATTATTTTTATTATCATTTTCATGCATTATCTTATTGACTTTGCTTTTTTTAACAAAGGAAGTTCGATAATGCGTATTAAACCTCTCGCTTCACTTGTCTTATCTTGTCTGGGCGCCACAAGTTTTAATGTTTTTGCAGAAGATGTCATGGTCGTCACCGCATCGGGATACGAGAAAAAGATCACCAATGCGGCAGCCAGTGTTTCTGTTATTTCACAACAAGAATTACAGACCAATAAATATAATGATCTTGGCGATGCTCTCAGGGCCGTTGAGGGAGTGGACGTTGAAAGCAGTACCGGAAAAACAGGGGGGCTTGAAATAAGTATTCGTGGGATGCCTGCCAGTTATACCCTTATTCTTATTGACGGTATTCGTCAGAATGGAACATCGGATGTAACACCGAATGGCTTTTCTGCAATGAATACCAGTTTTATGCCCCCACTTTCAGCCATTGAACGTATAGAGGTTATACGCGGGCCCATGTCTACACTTTATGGGTCAGACGCCATTGGCGGCGTGGTGAATATTATTACCAAAAAAAGCACCGATAAGTGGAGCACGGCCATTAATACGGGAGTGAACCTACAGGAAAGTAATAAATGGGGAAACAGCACAACCGCAAATTTCTGGTCAAGCGGTCCCCTGGTGCCTGGCTCGCTGGATATGCAGGTTCGTGGAAGCACAACCCAGCGACAAGGCTCCAGCATTACATCACTGAGCGACACCGCAGAAACACGCGTTCCTTATCCCACTGAGTCGCAAAACTACAACATCGGCGCGAGATTTGACTGGAAAGCCAGCGCAAACAATACGCTATGGATGGATCTCGACACATCCCGACAGCGTTATGATAACAGCGACGGTCAGCTTGGTAGCCTCACGGGCGGATATGATAAAACGCTCCGCTATGAGCGCAATAAAGTGACGTTAGGACATGACACCGCCTTAACGTTTGGTACATGGAAATCGTCTCTTAACTGGAATGAGACAGAAAACAAAGGACGGCAGCTGGTTTCCTCCGCTCTGACGCCCGATCAAGCCTGGAGAGCGGGTGACGATCGTGAACTGAAAAATACCAATGTTATTCTCAACTCGGTGCTTCTCACGCCGCTGGGAGAATCACATTTACTGACGGTGGGTGGCGAATACTGGGACGCACGAATGAAAGATGGCGTCGTTCTGGCCAGTTCAGGTGAAAAGTTCCATCAAAAAAGCTGGGCGACTTACCTTGAAGATGAGTGGCATATCCTGGATTCTCTGGCGCTTACCGTAGGGAGTCGCTATGAACATAACGACGTATTCGGCGGTCATTTCAGTCCTCGTGGCTATCTGGTCTGGGATATGACAGATGAATGGACGCTCAAAGGGGGAATCACAACCGGTTATAAAGCGCCTTCTCTTAGCCAGTTACATAACGGCATCAGCGGTGTTTCTGGTCAGGGAACAATCAATACCGTCGGTAATCCAGATTTAAAACCTGAAGAAAGCACCAGTTATGAAACCGGACTTTATTACGATAATGGCAATGGGTTCAATGCCAATATAACCGGATTCTACACTGAATATCGCAATAAAATTGTTTCTTATTCGATTGATGACAATACCAGTAGCTATACCAATAGCGGAAAAGCGCGTACCGATGGTGTCGAATTTGCAACATCGTTCCCGCTCTGGTTGGATAATTTGAGCCTGTCGCTCAACTATACCTATACTCAGAGCAAACAGAAAGATGGAGATAATAAAGGCGCACCACTCAGCTATACACCAAAACATATGGCAAATGCCCGCGTTAACTGGCAGGCGACAGATGATTTAAATGCCTGGCTTAGCGCCCGCTATCGCGGTAAAGCGCCCCGCTTTACTCAAACCTATGACAATCTCAGTGCGGTACAGCAGAAAGTGTATGATGACAAAGGCGCAAATCTAAAAGCATGGACAGTGCTGGATATGGGGTTATCTTATAAACTGACTAAAGATTTAACCCTGAATACCGCCGTCAATAACGTGCTGGATAAAGACTTTAGCGACGTCAAATTATATCAATCTGGCCGTTCCAGCACCTATGCCGGTGATTATTTCCAGACTGCGCAGTCAACGACCGGATACGTTATTCCTGGTCGCAACTACTGGATGTCTTTAAACTATCAGTTCTAATAATACAGCAAGCGTCCATACGCACCGTATGCGGCGCTTGCTTATCTTTTTGTGAGTATAAGCAGCCTAAAAACACACGGATATTAATTAATAAATATCTACCCTCACAATATGAATTACCCAATAAAATCAATCTGATTATCGTTATCGCACATCTTGAAAAGATTCAAGGCATTAAAAAATAGAGAATAGTCACTGAACAACCCCACTCTTCAATGTGGTATCGCTAAGGCATTCTTTGTTGCGACGCAATTCACAACCAGGAAACCTCGCCGTCATCACCGTTGATTTCATTGATGTAAATCAATTCCCTTCATGCGTAGTTACGCGAAAGTAACAGTGATGTGAATTAGTTGCGAGAAACACCTTATGTCGATAAAAAACTTTACAGGCAAAACAGTGATAAAAAACATCCGTTTTTCATACAGTTTGCTGAAACAAATAGAGCAAGTGATGGCGAAGGAAAAAACCAGCAATTTTTCTGCATGGGTAAAAGAAGCATGTCGTGAAAAAGCCCTGAATTCCAGTACGCCCAAAGACGTAAATAGAAACAAAAATTAACTCTTTATAGCTACGACCAAAATGAAAAGATGCTTATTTATTAGTAAATACACCTTTATCCTGATATCTATTGGGAATGTTATCTATTTCATTTTGAATTATCACGCATTAGACGCGGTACTGATCATACTGTTTTATGTCGCTCTGATTTTTACCCCCGTCATCCTCATCCTGCACGCCTTCTGTGCACAGCATGAGTAACTCATCGAGCATGATTCATAAACGTTCATCCATGTAAACCTGGCTTCACACGGCACTCTGACGCACAAAAATTAACATACCAATCAAAAAACCCTGGACGCACTCGGTACAGAGTATGTTATGGTTTGGACAGGATATGGAAAATTCGAGTAACTTTCGTGTGGTTTCGGGTTAGTATCTGAAAACACACTTCAAAACAAACAGATAAAAAGAGACCGAATACGATTCCTGTATTCGGTCCAGGGAAATGGCTCTTGGGAGAGAGCCGTGCGCTAAAAGTTGGCATTAATGCAGGCTAAGTCGCCTTGCCCTTTAAGAATAGATGACGACGCCAGGTTTTCCAGTCCACGACGAAAGTGGCCGGTAAAAAACGACCGTTGTCAGCCGCAACAACGAAAAAACCGCAAGTTCCTCTGCATGAGGCTTGCGGTTTTTTATTGGAAATCAGAAAGATACTTCTGGTAATTAGCAGAGCTTTTCCGCGCGTTCAATAAACGGCGCCAGGCTCATTTTTTCACCTGGTTTTGCCGGATCATCAATCTGAATGACGGTGATAGCCTGCGCGTTGGTTTTGCCGCTTGCAACTTGCTGTTCTGCAACATCGTTCAGCGGGTATTGCACCAGCGTGCTCGGGTTGATGACATACAGGGCATGGCCCGGTCGGCAGGTTAGCATCACCTCTTCGCGGTTAAACGCCCACTTGTCTTTGCCCACTTCAAAGCGGCTCACGGTGATAACCTGAGGCGCCGCCAGCGCAGCGCCTGAACTTGCCAACAATAGCAGAGAGAGAATCATTTTTTTCATGAGTTTTGCCAGTCCATCAGAAGGGTTCCAGGGTTGCGAACAGGCTGACAATCGCCAGCACAACGGCTCCAATTCCCCATTCAATCTGAGTCATCCAGATAAACCAGAGATTCGCGCGGCGATTTTCCTGCCGCATACGTGGTACGAGAACATACCGGTTCGTTAGCGCAATTGCCACCATTAGCAGGACAAGGACACATTTTAACAAAAGAAACTGCCCGTACGCGGTATGCCAGGGGGCGGAAAACCCCGTAATAAAAAGCACATTTGCGATGCCGGTGCACAATACGCCCGCGACAAACAGATGACCATAGCGGGAGAAACGCATCATTGTTTCGATGGCCTGTTGTCGCCAGCGACCTTGCGCCATGCGCATACAGTAGATAACCGGCAGCAGGCCGCCAAACCAGGCCGCAGCGCACACCAGATGAGTCGCATGGTTAATCTGCTGTACCGCGCCCACCACGCCATCATTCAGCGTGGCGTGGCCAACGCCTGCCAGCAACATAAACTGGGCAATCATCAGGATGAGCAGCAGACGCGGTAAATTTCTCGGTACAACCAGCGTCATGGACAACGTGACAAGCGCGAGAATAATCTGCCACAGCCATACGCCGCCAAATTGAGTCTGTAAAACCGCGCCCCATATCGAAACCGAGATTACGTCCTGCCAGCCCGCCCCCATTAGTCCACCCTGGATCGCCAGCATCAGCGTCGCGCTGACAAAGCTCCACACGGCAGCGTGCTGTTGCAGGCGCAGAAAGCGGCGCGTCATCAGGCGACGAACAGAAACCGGCGCCAGCCACGCGCCATATAACGCGCAGCCAAACACCAGCATCATGGCGCTAAAATGGATAAAGCGAAGCGCTACCCAGGTAAACGTCAGCATGATTACTTCACGCTAAAGGTGTATTGCCCTTTTGTCTTATGACCGTCAACCGACACCACATGCCAGTTAACCGTATAGGCTCCGGGATTAAGCGTCTGATCCAGAGGAATAATGAGCTGTTTCGCATCCTGCTCATTACGCTTCGCAGGCCGCGTTTTGATGCTTTCCTGCTTTGGCCCGGTCAGCGTCGCCCCGCTGAAGCCAGGCTCAATGCCTTCGGAGAAATTCAGCGTCAATGCCTGCGGCGCGGCAGTCACCTCAGCGTCAGCCGCCGGGTATTGATGCGTCAGATGCGCATGTGCCCAGGCCGCAGGCGCCGCCAGCGTTGAGGCGAGGAAAAGGAGAGCATAGCGCAAAGAAGGTGCAGTAGAAGCCATATCAATTATTCCTTTTTGTTATGTCTGATTTACAGAGAATAACCTTCTATAATGGTCGAGTCGAGAATCATCATTTCCGGCTTGCCATTGAGGCGCACTCTTAGTAACTTTTGCGCGCTATTGATGATAAGGAGAAGCATATGCAAACAAACCTGGCTCAACTTGAACAAGCTGACATGGATAAGATCAACGTTGACCTGGCCGCAGCCGGTGTAGCGTTTAAAGAGCGTTACAATATGCCCGTCGTGGCAGAAGTCGTTGAGCGTGAACAGCCAGAACACCTGCGCGAATGGTTTCGTGAACGTCTGATTGCCCACCGTCTGGCGTCGGTTTCCCTGTCACGCTTACCTTACGAACCGAAAGTTAAATAAACTTATATAGCGTTACACTTCCTTACACATGAGTTGCTACAGTATAAGTACATTCTTAAACTAAGATTTAAGGATGATTGTAGACACTATGAAAAGGAAATCATTATGTCACACTGGAAAATCGCGGCGGCGCAGTATGAACCACCTCGCGCCACGCTGGCAGAACATGTCGCGCACCATCTGCAATTTGTTGAGATTGCTGCCAGCCAGCAATGCGAACTCCTGGTATTCCCTTCCCTGTCGTTAACCGGATGCAACGATACGGCGCAGGCGCTCCCTGTCCCGCCCGATGAGTCCTTATTACAGCCGCTTGCTTATGCGGCATCCGCGTACCGCATGACGATTATCGCCGGGCTGCCGGTTGAGCATAACGGCCAGTTAGTCAGAGGCATTGCCATTTTCGCCCCCTGGGTGACATCGCCGCTGATCTTTCATCAAAGCCACGGCGCCTGCGTGGCCCGCCACCGGAAAACGATAAGCGTGATGGATGAGCAGCCGGAAGGCATTGATATCGATCCCGCCTTTTCGTTATTCACCACCAGCCAGTGCGTCAGCGAACATGATTTATTTACCTCCACCTCCCGGCTGCAACGTTTTTCGCATCGCTTCGCCATTGCCGTGTTGATGGCAAACGCCGGAGGCAGCAGCGCGCTATGGGATGAAAGCGGCCAGCTCATTGTCCGCGCGGACAGCGGTTCTCTGCTGTTAACAGGTCAGCATACGACACGGGGTTGGCAAGGCGATATCATTCCATTACGCTAGGTGTTTTCGGTCGGGAGCACCCCATGTTGCGAGTTATAGATACGGAAACCTGCGGACTACAGGGCGGGATTGTTGAGATTGCCTCTGTCGATGTGGTGGCGGGGAGAATTGTCAATCCAATGAGCCATCTGGTTCGTCCTGACCGCCCCATCAGCCCACAGGCGATGGCGATTCACCGTATCAGTGAATCGATGGTTGCCGATAAACCCTGGATCGAAGATATCATTCCGCTCTATCACGGAAGCGAATGGTATGTCGCGCATAACGCCAGTTTCGACCGGCGTGTGCTGCCAGAGATGCCGGGAGAGTGGATTTGTACCATGAAGCTGTCCCGCCGGTTATGGCCGGGGATCAAATACAGCAACATGGCGCTCTACAAATCCCGTAAGCTAAGTGTGCAAACACCGCCCGGCCTTCATCATCACCGCGCATTGTATGACTGCTATATCACGGCGGCATTGCTGATCGATATTATGAACACGTCAGGCTGGACGGCGGAACAAATGGTCGACATTACCGGACGCCCGGCCCTGTTAACGACATTTACGTTTGGCAAATATCGCGGCAAAGCCGTTTCTGAAGTCGCCGAGCGCGATCCGGGCTATCTACGCTGGTTATTTAATAACCTTGACAACATGAGCCCGGAGCTGCGTTTAACGCTTAAACACTATCTGAGCGACGCCTGAGCGCCTGCCTGCCCTGGCAACGTGCCCTGAGCGAGGCCAATCAGAAAAGCGAATTCCAGCGCCACTCCCTCATACGCTTTAAAACGCCCGGACTTCCCGCCATGCCCGGAATCCATATCCGTACACAGCAACAGCAGGTGGTCATCCGTTTTCAGTTCGCGCAGTTTAGCGACCCATTTGGCGGGTTCCCAGTATTGCACCTGCGAATCATGTAACCCGGTGGTAACCAGAAGATGCGGATAGTCCTGCGCGGTGACGTTGTCGTACGGACTGTAGCTTTTCATATACGCGTAGTATTCCGCATCCTGCGGATTTCCCCACTCTTCGAACTCTCCCGTGGTTAAAGGGATAGATTCATCAAGCATTGTCGTCAGGACGTCAACAAACGGCACCTGCGCGATGACGCCATGAAAAAGTTCAGGACGTTCGTTAATCGCGACGCTCATCAACATGCCGCCCGCGCTGCCGCCCATGCCATAGCAAAATGAAGGCGAGCCGTAGCCCAGTTTCAGCAACGCGTCGCAGGCATCAAGATAGTCATTAAACGTATTTTTCTTTTTCAGAAACTTACCGTCTTCATACCACTGATGACCTAACTCACCGCCGCCGCGAACATGCACGATGGCGTAAACAAATCCGCGATCCAGCAAACTTAACCGACTGCTGCTGAAATCGGCATCCATGCTGGCGCCATAGGAACCGTAGCCGTAGACAAGCAGCGGATTTTGCCCCTTACGGAAGTGTTTTCGATGGTAAACCAGCGAAACCGGAACCTCTACGCCATCCCGGGCGACAATCCACAGGTGCTCGCTCTGATAATTCGCAGCGTCAAATCCCGGCACATCCGTTTGTTTGAGCACGCGCCGCTCGCCGGTATCCATGTCCAGCTCAAACAAGGTGTCCGGCGTCGTCATCGATGAATAACCATAACGTAAGCGGGACGTTTCCGGTTCAGGGTTATAGGCAAGCCAGGTGACGTAGGCCGGATCGTCGAACGCAATCCCCGTTACTTCACGCGTTTTACGGTTAATCTGCCGCAGGCTGGTCAAACCACGCTGGCGTTCTTCCACCACCAGCCAGTCAGTAAAAAGGGTAAACCCTTCCAGCATGATGCTCTCGCGCGGCGCAATCAGCTCTTCCCAGGCGTTTTCATCACGTACCCGGCTGCGATACAGACCAAAGTTTTTTCCGTGGCGATTGGAACGCAGATAAAACTTATGCTGGTAATGATCGAGACTGTATTCATGATCTTTACGCCGTGGTAAAAACGAGAAGGGTTCCGCATCGGCCAGTTCAGCATCCAGCAACAGCACTTCACTGGTGGTCGCACTGGCGAGATGGATCACCACATAATGCTGAGAGGTGGTTTTGTGCAAACTGACGTAAAAAGCGTCGTCCTTTTCTTCATAGACCAGTTGATCCTGCGTGGCCGGCGTACCCACGGTATGACGCCATACCTGGTAAGGCAGCAACGTGGTGCCGTGTTTACGCACGTAGTAAAGCGTCAACGAATCATTCGCCCAGACAAACTCTGGCGCCACGTTATCCAGCAGTTCCGGGTACCAGTTACCGCTTTCAAGATTACGAAAACGCAGCCCATACTGACGACGGGAAAGATAATCTTCCGCCAGCGCCATGATGGTGTTGTCCGGCGTAATGGCCATTCCACCGAGAGTATAAAACTCGCTGTGGGCCGCTCGCTGATTCGCATCCAGCAATAAATCCCACGCATCCAACTCTTCACTTCGCGCCGGCTGGCGTTGGTAAATAGCATATTCACACCCTGGCTCATAAATTTGCCGGTAGCGATAACCATTTTTGACGTAAGGTGCGGAAACATCTCTGGGCGGAATGCGATCGATAATCTCTTTCAGCACGCGATCCTGTAACGCCTGCTGTGACGCCATGACCTGATGTCCATAGGCGTTTTCCTGATGCAGATAGTCAAGGACATCAGGCTGCGAGCGGGAGTCGTCTCGCAGCCAATAATAGTTATCGACACGGGTGTCGCCATGCAGCGTCATGGTGTGCGGAATACGGGTGGCTTTTGGTAGCATGTCTTTGTTCTTTTGTCTTTAAACACCCTATAAGGGTGGCAAAAGTCACGCACGATGCAAGCGAAACATGCTATGCAGGGGATTACGTTAGCCTGGCAGAGCCTGTTTTTGCTGTTGCAGATCCTGCTCGATGCCGTCCCGCACATCCTGAGGAATTTTCAGCGCATCGCCCAACGCATTCAGATAACTGCGCTCCATAAAATGGTCGATATCAATGGCGGCACAGCTCAGAAAGTAGATTTCCAGCGCCTCTTCCTCATTACGGATGCCTTGCGCCAGACGCTGCGGATCGAGCGGCTGTTCAATCGCCCGTTCGATAAGCACACGTCCCTGCTCCTCCACCCCGGCTTCACGCAACTGGCGTTCGATGGCTGCACGCTCCTGGCTATCGATATGCCCGTCGCTTTTCGCCGCAAACACCAGGGCGAGGATCAACCGCTCGGTTCGTTGGTCCAGCGGCGTACTCTGCGCGCCGAATTGCGGCTCATCCTGATGCGCAGCACGTACCCTCTCTTTGTATTTGTTCCATAAGACGGTGCCTGCCACCGCGCCGCCGCCAACCAACAGGGCGCTGGTGCCATATTTAGTCAGTAACTTACGGGAAGATTTATTGGCGACCAGTAAACCGGCCAGACCGCCTAACGCGCCGGGAACCAGCAGTTTACTCAGCCCTTGTTCGCCTGAAGAAGATGCAGAGGCTCCGTTTTGCCCGAGAAGAGATTGTAATTGGTTTAGCCAGTTAGCCATTTTGCCCCTCAAATACAAACGATGAATCGTCAAAGCGTACTTGAGGGGGTGTCAGGAAGTGTCTAATTCAGCAAAAGATGCGCAAATTTGTCATTAGCGGGGCTGGTATTCTGCGGTTCCGGCTTTGCAATCAACCTTTACCAGATAATGAAGATCGGCACTTTTCCCGCGAACAGTCAGAGGAACCGTCCAGTTACCCTCTTTGCCGGTAATATCCTGAGTGTTGACCCACACCACCGGATTCGCCTGTCCGACCTTTTTTTGGTCATCAGCCCAACGTACGATACGGTTTTGCTGATAATCGCGCTTTACGCTGGCGGCGATCCCATCAGCGTTCAGCCCTTCACAGGTCGGGAATTTCACCGATTTGCTGGCCGTATCGGCAGCAAAGACCGATACGCTGGCGGACAATAACAGCAGGCTCAACAGCGCTCCTCTTTTTTTATTCATACTTTTCTCCTTATATCTCCTTCGTCTTTCAGGCTGCATGTTTGCAACGCGAAATCCACGGGCATAGCACAATGATTCAGGAAAAAGCATGGTACAAAACGTCAGGAGCGCAAGTCAGACTCAGGCTGCTTGCGTGTCATCCTCCGCCGTCGCATCGCTTTTAACCACCTGCGGCGACGGCAATTTGCCGGTTTTCAGGATCGTGCTCAATACGTCTTTTTGTTCAGCCAGCCACAGAGAAAGCGCTTCTCGCTGTTCGTCTTCCATCGCTACCGGAGACTGCTCAAGCCATGTGTCGAGCAGGTCTGCCGTATCAAGCATTTTGTCATACGCATCGGCGTCCTTTTTGCTGGTAAACGACATTTTTTCCTCACCTTCCCGAATGACCACGTATTTAACTTCAACCGCCATTTTTGCAGCCTCTCAATTACCTGTAATTATGTACAGTATATTACTTTTCAGTAATGAAATCAACCTGGCAATAAAGACAGACGCAAACGTTTTCGTATATACTGCGCCCAGTTAAATCAGGGGATATATTTTATGACGTTATTAGGCACCGCGCTGCGTCCGGCGGCTACGCGCGTAATGTTATTGGGTTCAGGCGAACTGGGAAAAGAAGTGGCGATCGAATGCCAACGCCTGGGTGTGGAAGTTATCGCGGTGGATCGCTACCCGGATGCGCCTGCGATGCACGTCGCCCACCGTTCACACGTCATCAATATGCTGGATGGCGAAGCGCTGCGCCGCGTGGTTGAACGCGAAAAGCCGCATTTCATTGTGCCGGAAATTGAAGCTATCGCGACGGACATGCTGGTAGAACTGGAGCAGGAAGGACTGAATGTGGTGCCTTGCGCCCGGGCGACGCAACTGACGATGAACCGTGAAGGCATCCGTCGTCTGGCGGCAGAAGAGCTGGCGTTGCCGACCTCTTCTTTCCGTTTTGCCGACAGCGAAGAACGCTTTCGCGAGGCGGTGGCAGAGATCGGTTTTCCCTGCATTGTGAAGCCAGTGATGAGTTCTTCCGGTAAAGGACAGAGTTTCATCCGCAGCGCCGACCAACTGTCGCAGGCATGGGAATATGCCCAACAGGGCGGCCGCGCTGGCGCAGGGCGCGTGATTGTCGAAGGCGTGGTTAAATTCGATTTTGAAATCACTCTGCTGACCGTCAGCGCCATAGATGGCGTCCATTTTTGCGCCCCTGTCGGCCATCGTCAGGAAGACGGCGATTATCGTGAATCCTGGCAACCGCAGCAGATGAGCGATCTGGCGCTGGCGCGCGCGCAGGAGATCGCCCGCAAGGTTGTTCTGGCGTTAGGCGGCTATGGGTTATTTGGCGTCGAGCTTTTTGTCTGCGGCGATGAGGTAGTCTTCAGCGAAGTCTCCCCGCGACCGCATGATACCGGCATGGTGACGTTGATTTCGCAAGATCTGTCAGAGTTTGCCCTGCACGTTCGCGCTTTCCTCGGCCTGCCCGTGGGCGAAATTCGTCAGTATGGCCCTGCCGCGTCCGCCGTTATTTTACCGACGCTCACCAGCCAGAATGTAACGTTTGATAATGTACAAGCGGCCGTCGGAGCGGGTTTACAGGTGCGGTTCTTCGGCAAGCCGGACATCGACGGAACTCGTCGGTTAGGCGTCGCGCTGGCGACAGCGGAACGCGTCGAAGAGGCCGTTGAGCGTGCAAAACACGCGGCGGCGCAGGTGAAAGTCGCGGGGTAAAAAAATGCCGGATGGCGCTGCGCTTATCCGGCCTACAACCCTATAAAACGTAGGCCCGGTAAGCGTCAGCGCCAGCGGGCATTTGAGCTTACTGTTTCGCGCCTTCTACCGCTTCGCGAGCCAGTTTCGTGATGCGATCGTAGTCCCCCGCTTCCAGCGCGTCAGCCGGAACCAGCCAGGAACCCCCGATACACAGAACGCTTTTCAGCGCCAGGTAGTCACGGTAGTTCGCCGGAGAGATACCGCCAGTCGGGCAAAAGCGTACCTGAGAGAACGGACCTGCGATCGCCTGCAACGCTTTGGTGCCGCCGTTAGCTTCCGCCGGGAAGAATTTGAACTCTTTCAGGCCGTAGTCCATACCCAGCATCAGTTCGGAAACAGTGCTGATACCTGGAATCAGCGGAATGGTGCCTTCGGTCGCCGCTTTCAGCAGAGGCTCCGTCAGGCCCGGGCTGATAGCAAACTGCGCGCCCGCTTCCGTCACTTCCGCCAGCTGTTGCGCGTTCAGAACCGTACCCGCACCGATGATCGCTTCCGGCACTTCTTTCGCGATAGCACGGATGGCATCCATCGCACACGCGGTACGTAAAGTCACTTCCAGAACGCGCACACCGCCTGCAACCAGCGCTTTTGCCATCGGCACCGCGTGTTCCAGTTTGTTCACCACGATCACCGGTACAACCGGGCCTGTGGTCAGGATTGCTTCTGCACTTGTTTTCCAGTTTTTCATCAGAGTTTTCTCTCGCCTGAGTACAAAATTTGTCGTCTTAAAACGTCATACAGGTTGCGCCCTGCTCGGCGCCGGACAGTTTTTCACGCAACGCGCTGAACATCTCACGGCCTGTACCGATGCGCGATGCGCTCAGGTCAGGAATGTGAGGCTGGCGAGCGGCAAGTTCCGCATCATCAACCAGCAGCGTCAGTTCGCCTGTCTGTCCATTCACACGAATAATGTCGCCATCGCGTACTTTCGCCAGTAGCCCGCCATCATAGGCTTCCGGGGTTACATGGATTGCTGAAGGCACTTTACCTGAAGCACCGGAAAGCCGTCCATCGGTAACTAACGCAATTTTGAAACAACGGTCCAATAATACACCAAGTGGCGGCATGAGTTTATGTAATTCTGGCATTCCGTTCGCTTTTGGTCCCTGATGGCGCACAACCACCACGCAATCGCGGTCAAGCAGACCCGCTTCAAAAGCCGGTAAAACATCATGCTGACTTTCAAAAACAACCGCTGGCGCTTCAATAATTTGATTTTCAACCGGCACCGCAGACGTTTTCATGACCGCGCGGCCAAGGTTGCCGCTCAGCACTTTCGTTCCGCCGTGGTGGGAGAACGGCTTATCAAAGGTGGCAATCACATTGCTGTCCAGGGATTTCGCCACCCCTTCGCGCCAGTCCAGCTCGCCGTTGTTCAGCCACGGTTCGAAGGTATAGCGAGACAGACCAAAACCCGCCACGGTATTCACATCTTCATGCAACAGTCCCGCATTCAGCAGTTCACGCATCAGTGCCGGTACGCCGCCTGCCGCCTGGAAGTGGTTAATATCTGCCGGGCCATTCGGATACAGACGCGCCATCAACGGTACGATTTCCGACAGATCGGAGAAATCATCCCAGTTAATCAGGATGCCTGCCGCCCGCGCCATCGCGACGAGGTGCATGGTGTGATTGGTTGAACCGCCGGTTGCCAGCAGCGCCACAATGCCGTTCACGACCACTTTTTCATCAATCATCTTACCGATCGGCATCCATTCGTTGCCGTTACCGGTCAGGCGCGTCACCTGGCGCGCGGCGGCAGCGGTCAGCGCTTCACGCAACGGCGCGTCCGGGTGAACAAAGGATGAGCCGGGCAACTGCATCCCCATGAACTCCACCACCATCTGGTTGGTGTTGGCGGTGCCGTAGAACGTACAGGTGCCTGGCGCGTGGTAAGAGGCCGCCTCAGATTCCAGCAGCGCCATGCGATCGACCTTCCCTTCCGCATATAACTGGCGGATACGCACTTTTTCTTTATTAGGCAGACCGCTTGCCATCGGGCCGGAAGGCACAAAAACAGACGGCAGGTGGCCAAATGACAGCGCCGCCATCGCCAGACCGGGGACGATTTTGTCACACACGCCAAGGAACAGCGCGCCATCAAACATATTGTGAGACAGTCCCACCGCCGCCGACATTGCGATCACTTCGCGGCTCAGCAGAGAAAGCTCCATACCGTCCTGCCCCTGCGTCACGCCATCACACATCGCAGGAACGCCGCCGGCGACCTGGCCTACCGCATTCGCGGAATGCAGCGCTTTGCGGATGATCTCGGGATAGTGCTCATACGGCTGATGAGCGGAAAGCATGTCGTTGTAAGAGGTGATGATCCCGATATTGTTACGCAACATGCTCTTCAGTGACGCTTTGTCGTCAGGCTGGCAGGCGGCAAAGCCGTGCGCCAGGTTACCGCATGCCAGCTGCGAGCGATGAACAGTGGATGTTCTCGCTTGTTCAATACGGGCGAGGTAGGCAGAACGTGTCTCACGCGAGCGTTCGACAATGCGTTTTGTTACGCGTAACAAATCTGGATTCATAGAGGCTCCTGAAATTTATTTGTCTGTGCCGCCGATTAACAAAGGGTTTCAGTAAGGTTAAATATTGCTGAATCGCTTGTTATATGGCGCACTGGGGCAAAATCACTTCCGGCAGTGTAATAAAAAAAGCCCCGCGGGTGAATCCACGCGAGGCTTAAAAGTGCAAAAATTGTTCTACAATCTGTGTTAGATCATGTTACCGGTAAAATAACACCTATGGGCTAGATGGAATTTTACTCAAACTCATTCCAGGAACGGCCATCACGGGTGATCATCGCCACCGAAGCGACCGGCCCCCAGGTCCCCGCCTGATACGGTTTTGGCGCATCATTATCCATTTCCCAGGCTTCAGTGATGGAGTCCACCCACTTCCAGGCCTCTTCAACTTCATCACGACGTACGAACAGCGCCTGAATACCGCGCATGGTTTCCAGCAACAGACGCTCGTAAGCATCCGCCAGATGCGTTTGATTGAAGGTTTCGGAGTAGCTCAAATCCAGCTTGGTGATCTGCAAATTGTGCTTGTGATCCAGACCCGGCACTTTGTTAAGCACCTGGATGTCCACACCTTCATCAGGTTGCAGACGGATGGTCAGCTTGTTCTGCGGCAGATCCTGCCAGGACTCTTTGAACAGGTTCAGCTCAGGCGTCTTGAAGTAGACGACAACCTCAGAGCATTTGGTCGGCAGACGTTTACCGGTGCGCAGGTAGAACGGTACGCCCGCCCAGCGCCAGTTGTCGATGTCCACGCGAATCGCCACAAAGGTCTCGGTGTTGCTGCTCTTGTTCGCACCCTCTTCTTCGAGGTAGCCCGGTACTTTTTTGCCCTGAGCAAAACCGGTGGTGTATTGCCCGCGAACCGTTTTCTCGCGCACGTTCGAGCGATCGATGCGGCGCAGCGACTTCAGCACTTTCACTTTCTCATCGCGGATGCTGTCGGCCGTCAGATCGGACGGCGGCGACATCGCAATCATGCACAGAATTTGCAGCAGGTGGTTCTGGATCATGTCGCGCATCTGGCCCGCCTGGTCGAAGTAACCCCAGCGACCTTCAATGCCCACCTCTTCCGCAACGGTAATTTCCACATGATCAATCGTGCGGTTGTCCCAGTTATTCACGAACAGCGAGTTGGCAAAACGCAGCGCCAGCAGGTTAAGAACGGTCTCTTTGCCCAGATAGTGGTCGATACGGTAAACCTGGCACTCTTCAAAGTACTCGCCTACCTGATCGTTGATTTCACGCGAGGTCGCCAGCGAGGTGCCCAGCGGTTTTTCCATTACCACACGAGCCGGTTTAGCGTTCAGCTTCGCTTCACCCAGACCTTTACAGATGGCGCCAAAGGTGCTCGGCGGCATCGCAAAATAGTTAATGGTGGTGCGCGATTTTTGATCCAGCATGGCCCCCAGGCGACCAAACGCCTCAGTGTCGTTAACGTCCAGATTGCAAAAATCCAGACGGCCGCTCAGGGTATCCCACAAGCCTTCATCAATCTTTTCTTTCATGAAGGTTTCGAGCGCTTCGCGAACCACTTTGGTATAGGCATCTTTGTCCCAGTCCGCGCGACCCACCCCGATAATACGGGTATCCGGGTTAATCTGACCGGCTTTCTCCAGTTGATACAGGGAAGGCAGCAATTTTCGGCGCGCCAGGTCGCCTTTCGCGCCGAAAATGACCAGGTCACATGCCTGGGCTGTTTGCGTTACCGCCATGTCATTCTCCTCAGTTAAATATCCCGGTGCTTTTGCCAGGGTATAGTTGTAATTTTATTACAATGCACTGTACTGCTTTTACGTGAATCCCGAAACTGTAAACGCTTATCCACCCGTGCGATTCGGGCGATCTTCGGTTTTCCCGCGGTAAATAGCCGTAAAACAGATAAAAAAATTGTCGTTTTCGTACATGTAACAGACAGCTAAAATCAGACACCGATCATGTAATGAAAAAAAACAACAACTATTCTATCCATTTTGCCCCCTTCCCGGATGCTCAGGGGTAATATCTAACAAAATCGCATCTCGATTTCTCACATCATTGAAATCGTTATTAACTGTGAGCTTTTCTACATCATGAATATGCTAGAAAAAATCCAATCTCAACTGGAACATTTGAGCAAGTCAGAACGTAAAGTAGCCGATGTTATCGTTGCCTCCCCCGACCGCGCGATTCATTCAAGTATTGCTACGCTGGCCCAGGAAGCGAACGTCAGTGAGCCTACCGTGAACCGTTTTTGCCGCAGCATGGATACGCGCGGCTTCCCTGATTTTAAACTGCATCTGGCACAAAGTCTGGCGAATGGTACCCCTTATGTTAATCGCAATGTGGATGAAGATGACAGCGTTGAGTCCTATACGGGGAAAATCTTCGAGTCTGCGATGGCCAGTCTGGACCACGTTCGCCAGTCGCTGGATAAATCTGCGATAAACCGTGCCGTCGATTTGCTCACCCAGGCGAAGAAAATCGCCTTTTTTGGCCTGGGTTCCTCTGCGGCCGTGGCGCACGACGCCATGAACAAGTTTTTTCGCTTCAACGTGCCGGTGATCTACTCCGACGACATTGTCCTGCAACGTATGAGTTGTATGAATTGTAGCGATGATGACGTGGTCGTGCTTATTTCCCACACCGGCCGAACCAAAAGTCTGGTGGAACTGGCGCAGCTGGCGCGCGAAAACGATGCGATGGTGATTGCGCTAACCTCTGCCGGAACGCCACTGGCACGAGAAGCAACGCTGGCAATTACCCTTGATGTGCCGGAAGATACTGACATTTATATGCCCATGATCTCTCGACTTGCTCAACTGACCGTGATAGATGTGCTGGCAACAGGATTTACTTTGCGTCGTGGGGCAAAATTCAGAGATAACTTGAAGCGTGTCAAGGAAGCGCTCAAGGAATCGCGTTTTGATAAAGAATTACTCATCAAGAGTAATGACAGCTAAAAGCAATAACAATGTTCTATCCTTTTCGTCATTCGGATACGTTCATTTTTAACCGTTAAGGTCTCAGAACGACCGGATCAATGTTCACGCAACACCAAGTTGTTTCAGTCAACGGAGTATTACATGTCCAGAAGGCTTCGCAGAACCAAAATCGTTACCACGTTAGGCCCGGCAACTGACCGCGATAACAACCTTGAAAAGATTATCGCTGCTGGCGCGAACGTCGTACGTATGAACTTCTCTCACGGCACGCCGGAAGATCACAAAGTGCGCGCGGATAAAGTTCGTGAGATTGCCGCCAAACTGGGGCGTCATGTGGCGATTCTGGGTGACCTCCAGGGGCCAAAAATTCGTGTATCCACCTTTAAAGAAGGCAAAGTTTTCCTCAATATCGGCGATAAATTCCTTCTTGATGCCAACCTGGGCAAAGGCGAAGGCGACAAAGATAAAGTCGGTATTGATTATAAAGGCCTGCCTGCTGACGTCGTGCCTGGCGACATCCTGCTGCTTGATGATGGTCGCGTACAGCTAAAAGTGCTGGAAGTTCAGGGCATGAAAGTCTTCACCGAAGTGACCGTCGGCGGCCCGCTCTCTAACAATAAAGGGATCAACAAGCTGGGCGGCGGTCTCTCCGCCGAAGCGCTGACCGAGAAAGATAAAGCGGATATCGTTACCGCAGCGCAGATCGGCGTGGATTATCTGGCTGTCTCCTTCCCGCGCTGCGGCGAAGATCTGAATTATGCGCGTCGCCTGGCGCGCGATGCAGGTTGCGACGCCAAAATCGTCGCGAAAGTAGAACGTGCGGAAGCCGTCTGCGACCAGAACGCAATGGACGACATTATTCTTGCATCAGACGTGGTGATGGTTGCGCGTGGCGACCTCGGCGTTGAGATTGGCGATCCTGAACTGGTCGGGATTCAAAAAGCGCTGATTCGCCGCGCTCGTCAGTTGAATCGTGCGGTGATTACCGCCACGCAGATGATGGAATCGATGATCACCAACCCAATGCCAACCCGCGCGGAAGTGATGGACGTGGCGAACGCCGTGCTGGACGGCACCGACGCCGTCATGCTGTCGGCGGAAACGGCAGCAGGACAATACCCGGCAGAAACCGTTGCGGCAATGGCGCGCGTTTGCCTGGGCGCAGAAAAGATCCCGAGCATCAATGTCTCTAAACACCGTCTGGATGTCCAGTTCGACAACGTTGAAGAAGCGATCGCAATGTCCGCCATGTATGCGGCGAACCACCTGAAAGGGGTAACGGCGATTATCTCCATGACCGAATCCGGTCGTACGGCGCTGATGACTTCGCGTATCAGTTCCGGCCTGCCGATTTTCGCCATGTCCCGCCATGAACGCACGCTGAACCTGACCTCTCTTTACCGTGGCGTTACGCCGGTTCACTTTGACAGCGCGGCAGACGGCGTTGTCGCGGCAAGCGAAGCGGTTAACCTGCTGCGCGATAAAGGCTATCTGGTTTCGGGCGATCTGGTTATCGTGACCCAGGGCGACGTGATGAGCACCATCGGCTCCACCAATACCACGCGTATCCTGACCGTCGAGTAATCGTTGGTGATAAGCCTGATGGCGCTTCGCTTATCAGGCTTACAGGCCGGGTAACAAAAAAGCCTCTCTGACGAGAGGCTTTTTTTATTTGATGGGATACCACTCTTTGCGCTTATACGGCTGAATTTCACCCGGTTTGCGGGTTTTGAGCAGTTTCAGAATCCAGGTATATTGCTCAGGATGCGGTCTGACAAAAATTTCCACCTCTTCGTTCATCCGTCTGGCGATAGTGTGGTCATCCGCAGTCAGAAGATCGTCCATCGGCGGTCGCACCAGGATGGTCAGACGGTGCGTTTTACCATCATAAACCGGGAAAAGCGGCACCACGCGAGCACGACACACCTTCATTAACCGGCCAATGGCTGGCAGCGTCGCTTTGTAGGTTGCGAAGAAATCAACAAACTCACTGTGTTCCGGGCCATGATCCTGATCCGGCAGATAGTATCCCCAGTAGCCCTGACGGACAGACTGGATAAACGGCTTGATACCATCATTGCGCGCATGCAGACGACCACCAAAACGACGACGGACCGTGTTCCAGACATAGTCAAATACCGGGTTGCCCTGGTTATGGAACATCGCCGCCATTTTCTGCCCCTGGGACGCCATCAGCATCGCGGGAATATCCACGCCCCACCCGTGCGGCACCAGAAAGATCACCTTTTCATTATTCCGCCGCAGCTCATCAATGATCTCCAGCCCCTGCCAGTCGACGCGCTTTTGCAGTTTTTCAGGCCCACGAATCGCCAGTTCGGCCATCATGGTCATCGCCTGTGGCGCGGTCGCAAACATTCTGTCGACGATAGCTTCACGCTCTGCTTCGCTGTACTCAGGAAAACACAGAGATAAGTTGATCAGTGCGCGACGCCGGGCGCTTTTCCCCAGACGTCCGGCAAAACGTCCCAGCTTCGCCAGTAAAGGATCGCGAAACGACGCGGGCGTTAATGCAATACCCGCCATTGCGGCCACGCCCAACCAGGCCCCCCAATAGCGTGGATGACGAAAAGATTTCTCAAACTCAGGGATGTACTCAATGTTATTTTTTTTCGTTTCCATGCTTTTCCAGTGTTTGATGCCACGAAAAGTAAATCTGTTGATAGTGTAGCGGCGCGCTGTGCGCCACACAAAATAAAAAAGCCGGTACGCATCGCGTACCGGCTCTATAAGCGTATTTATTAATCGAAGCGCAACTGCGGCAGGACTTCTTTGACCTGCGCCAGATAAGCACGGCGGTCAGAACCTGTCAGCCCTTCGGTACGCGGCAGTTTTGCCGTCAGCGGGTTAACAGCCTGCTGGTTAATCCAGACTTCATAGTGCAGATGCGGCCCGGTAGAACGCCCGGTATTGCCTGACAGCGCGATACGATCGCCACGTTTCACTTTCTGCCCAGGTTTCACCAGCAGCTTACGCAGGTGCATATAACGCGTGGTGTAAGTACGGCCGTGACGGATAGCGACATAATAACCTGCCGCGCCGCTGCGTTTCGCTACCACGACCTCGCCGTCACCGACCGACAGCACGGGCGTACCTTGCGGCATCGCAAAATCGACGCCTTTATGCGGCGCAACGCGACCGGTCACCGGGTTCAGACGACGCGGATTAAAGTTTGACGAAATGCGGAACTGCTTCGCCGTCGGGAAGCGCAAGAATCCTTTCGCAAGCCCTGTGCCGTTTCGGTCATAGAACTTACCGTCTTCCGCGCGAATCGCGTAATAATCTTTTCCATCTGAACGCAGACGCACGCCCAGAAGCTGGCTCTGTTCACGCTTGCCATCCAGCATTTCACGCGACATCAACACAGAGAACTCATCGCCTTTTTTCAGCTTACGGAAGTCCATCTGCCACTGCATCGCTTTAATGACGGCGCTGACTTCTGCGCTGGTCAAACCGGCGTCTTTCGCACTGGCGACAAAGCTCCCGCCAACTGCGCCTTTCATCAGGCTATTGACCCAGTCGCCCTGCTGCATTTCGCTGCTCATTTTGAAACCCGTTCCGCTACGATCGTAGGTACGCGTTTCGCGGCGTGAGACTTCCCAGGTCAGGCGTTGCAAATCGCCGTCCGGCGTCAACGTCCAGGAGATCTGCTGGCCGATTTTCAGATTACGGAGTTCCTTATCCGCAGCGGCCAGTCGGCTGATATCGCCCATATCAATGCCATACTGATTCAAAATGCTGCTCAGCGTATCGCCGGTGGAGACAACATATTCATGCACGCCCACTTCGCCAGACGTTTTGTCGTCCAGCTCATCCTGTGGGATCGCTTCATCTTCCTGCGCCGCCTGATCAATCGGTTCGCTGGCCTCAGGCAGCAGCGAACGAATTTCGCTCTTTTCCAGTTCGATGGTTTTGACGATGGGCGCAGAGTCAGGGTGGTAAACGTAAGGCCGCCATACCGCGACGGCCAGTGTCAGAACAGTAAGCGACCCCAGCATAACGCGGTGGGGTCGGGGCAGATTATTAAATGCCAGGGCGACAGAGCGGGCTATCTGTTGCACGTATTCACGTCCTCATTAATCTCCTTTCAGGCAGCTCGCATACTGGTTGGCTAATTGATTCAGAAACGCTGAATAGCTTGTTTTACCCAGTTTAATGTTCGTTCCGAGGGGATCCAACGTTCCCATTCGAACGGATGTCCCTCTCGCAACGGCTTCAACGACCGCTGGCCTGAACTGTGGCTCAGCAAAAACGCAGGTTGCTTTTTGCTCAACCAACTGTGTTCTTATTTCATGTAAACGCTGCGCACCAGGTTGAATCTCAGGGTTCACGGTAAAGTGACCAAGCGGAGTTAGCCCATAATGTTTTTCGTAGTAGCCGTAGGCGTCATGAAAAACGAAGTACCCTTTCCCCTTGAGCGGTGCGAGCTCGTTACCTACCTGCTTATCGGTTGCGGCTAATTGTGCCTCAAAATCCTTCAGGTTGGCGTCAAGTTTGGCTCGACTTTGCGGCATAAGTTCCACTAATTTTTCATGGATTGCAACCGCTGAAGCCCGCGCTATCTCTGGGGAAAGCCAAAGATGCATGTTGTAATCACCATGATGGTGATGTGCGTCACCTTTTTCACCGTGCGCATGCCCGTGATCGTGATCGTCGTCGTCGTCATCAGCGCCTTTCATGAGTAGCGGTTTCACGTCGGCGAGCTGCGCAATCGTTACCTGTTTTCCGTCAGGAATGTTCTTTACTGACTTTTCCATGAACGCTTCCATCTCAGGGCCGATCCAGACAACTAAGTCCGCGCCCTGTAAGCGTTTTACGTCAGACGGACGCAGTGAATAATCATGCTCAGACGCCCCATCCGGCAATAAAACCTGGGTGTCCGTGACGCCATCGGCAATGGCGGAAGCGATGAAACCTAAGGGCTTGAGAGAGGCGACAACGGCGGCATTTGCGGCCTGTGTTGCACCACCCCATAGCGCAGCGGATAATGCTGCGAAAAGAAGCGTATTTTTATGTAACATAATGCGACTAATCATCGTAATGAATGTGAGAAATGTGATATTATAACATTCTATGACTTCTGCAAGCCTAAAATTGACATGACGACTTTGGTTTCACTGGAAAATGTTTCGGTCTCTTTCGGTCAACGCCGCGTCCTTTCTGACGTGTCGCTTGAACTCGGACCAGGAAAAATTTTGACGCTTCTCGGCCCAAACGGTGCCGGGAAGTCTACGCTGGTACGCGTAGTATTAGGGCTGGTAGCGCCTGATGAAGGGCTGATCAAGCGCAACGGGCAGTTGCGTATTGGCTACGTCCCGCAAAAACTGTATCTCGACACCACGCTGCCGCTGACGGTAAGCCGCTTTTTACGCTTACGCCCCGGTACACAAAAAACCGACATTCTTCCGGCCCTGAAACGCGTTCAGGCCGGACACCTCATTGACGCCCCCATGCAAAAGCTGTCCGGCGGTGAAACCCAGCGCGTTTTGTTAGCCCGCGCGCTGCTGAATCAACCACAGCTGCTGGTACTGGATGAGCCGACTCAGGGCGTGGATGTCAATGGTCAGGTCGCCCTGTACGATCTCATTGACCAGCTGCGGCGCGAGCTGGATTGCGCGGTGCTGATGGTCTCGCACGACCTGCATCTGGTGATGGCGAAAACGGATGAGGTGCTGTGTCTGAATCACCATATCTGTTGCTCCGGCACCCCTGAAATCGTTTCCATGCATCCTGAATTCATCTCTATGTTCGGGCCGCGCGGCGCAGAACAGTTGGGAATTTACCGTCATCATCATAATCATCGCCACGATTTACAAGGTCGTATCGTACTGCGCCGGGGAAATGGACACTCATGATTGAACTGTTATTGCCTGGCTGGTTAGCCGGGATCATGCTGGCCTGCGCCGCTGGCCCGCTGGGCTCGTTCGTGGTCTGGCGTCGAATGTCCTATTTTGGCGATACGCTGGCGCACGCCTCGCTGTTGGGGGTCGCTTTTGGGTTGCTGCTGGACATCAACCCGTTCTATGCGGTGATTGCCGTTACGCTGATGCTGGCAGCCGGTCTGGTGTGGCTGGAGAAACGCCCTCACCTCGCTATCGACACGCTTCTCGGCATTATGGCGCACAGTGCCCTGTCGTTAGGTCTTGTGGTCGTCAGCCTGATGTCCAACATTCGCGTGGACTTGATGGCTTATCTGTTTGGCGACCTGCTGGCCGTGACGCCGGAAGACCTGATTTTCATCGCCATCGGCGTGGTTATCGTGCTGGCGATCCTCTTCTGGCAGTGGCGTAATCTGCTGTCGATGACCATTAGCCCGGATCTGGCTTTTGTCGATGGCGTGAAGTTACAGCGCGTTAAGCTCCTGCTGATGCTGGTCACCGCATTGACTATCGGCGTGGCGATGAAATTTGTCGGGGCGCTGATTATCACCTCATTGCTGATTATTCCTGCCGCCACGGCGCGTCGCTTTGCCCGCACCCCGGAGCAGATGGCGGGTGTCGCAGTAGGAATGGGTATGATAGCGGTTACAGGCGGTCTGACGTTTTCTGCGTTTTACGACACGCCGGCAGGCCCGTCAGTGGTGCTGTGTGCCGCGCTGCTGTTTATTTTCAGCATGATGAAGAAGCAGGCGAGCTAAGCGTGTGTTTCCCGGTGGCGCTCCGCTTACCGGGCCTACGTTCACAGGCAGGCCGGATAAGGCGCAACCGTCATCCGGCCTAACGCACATAAATTAAGGCATTTCCGGCGGCGTTATTCCAAAATGATTCCACGCCCGCACCGTCGCCATTCGCCCGCGCGGGGTTCGTTGCAAAAAGCCCTGCTGAATCAAATACGGTTCCAGTACGTCCTCAATCGTTTCACGCTCTTCGCCAATGGCTGCGGCCAGGTTATCGAGACCGACGGGGCCGCCAAAGAATTTATCAATTACGGCCAGCAGCAGCTTGCGGTCCATATAGTCAAACCCTTCCGCATCGACATTCAGCATATCCAGCGCCTGAGCGGCGATATCCGCAGAGATGGCGCCGTTATGTTTCACTTCAGCAAAATCACGTACGCGACGCAACAGGCGGTTGGCGATACGCGGCGTACCGCGAGCGCGGCGGGCAACCTCCAGCGCACCTTCATCGCTCATTTCCAGCCCCATAAACCGCGCGCTGCGCCCGACGATGTGTTGCAGGTCAGGCACCTGATAAAACTCCAGACGCTGAACAATACCGAAACGGTCACGCAGCGGCGACGTCAATGACCCGGCTCGCGTGGTGGCGCCAATCAGCGTAAAAGGCGGCAGATCGATTTTTATCGAACGCGCAGCAGGCCCTTCGCCAATCATAATGTCCAGCTGATAATCTTCCATCGCCGGATACAACACCTCTTCCACCACCGGTGATAAACGGTGGATCTCATCGATAAACAGCACATCATGAGGTTCAAGGTTGGTCAGCATCGCCGCCAGATCGCCCGCCTTTTCCAGCACCGGGCCAGACGTGGTGCGCAGGTTCACGCCCATTTCATTGGCGACAATGTTAGCCAGCGTCGTTTTCCCCAGCCCCGGCGGGCCAAAGATCAGCAGGTGATCGAGCGCGTCGCCGCGCAGCTTTGCCGCCTGGATAAAGATCTCCATTTGCGAACGCACCTGAGGCTGACCAATGTACTCTTCCAGCAACTTCGGGCGAATGGCGCGATCGGCAACCTCTTCCACCTGGGTTCCACCTGCTGAAATCAGGCGATCTGCTTCTATCATCCTTTACCTCATAACGCGGCGCGGAGTGCTTCGCGAATCAATGTTTCACTGCTGGCGTCAGGGCGGGCAATTTTGCTCACCATGCGGCTGGCTTCCTGTGGTTTATAGCCCAGCGCCACCAGCGCAGCAACCGCTTCTTGCTCCGCATCATCCGTTGCCGGACTTGCCGGAGAGGTCAGCACCAGGTCGGCGGCCGGCGTAAAGAGGTCACCGTGCAGGCCTTTGAAGCGATCTTTCATTTCAACGATCAGGCGTTCTGCGGTTTTTTTACCAATACCCGGCAGTTTCACCAACGCGGCGGGCTCCTCGCGCTCAACGGCATTCACAAACTGCTGAGCCGACATCCCGGAGAGGATCGCCAGCGCGAGTTTCGGCCCAACGCCGTTCGTTTTGATCAGTTCTTTAAACAGGGTTCGCTCCTGTTTATTGTTAAACCCATACAGCAATTGCGCATCTTCACGCACCACAAAATGGGTGAATACGGTCGCTTCTTTTCCAGATTCCGGGAGCTCATAAAAACAGGTCATCGGCATATGGACTTCATAGCCTACGCCGCCCACCTCAAGTAATACCAGCGGGGGTTGTTTTTCCAGAATAATGCCTCTGAGTCTGCCTATCACATTGCGCTCCTGCGTTGGGGCCGAAAAAGTAAAGTGGTATCATAAAAAAAGGCTGGATAGATATCCAGCCTCATTTGTCATTATCGTAGCCGCCCACGCGCCAGATTGAGCCGCGAGTCACTCATTTGCATCGCGTTCTGGCTAACGTGGCAGTGGGTGATGGCGATAGCCAGCGCATCCGCCGCATCCGCCTGGGGATTTGCCGGGAGTTTCAGCAACGTGCGCACCATGTGCTGTACCTGGCTTTTCTCCGCGCTGCCGATCCCGACAACGGTTTGCTTCACCTGACGGGCGGCATACTCAAACACCGGAAGATCCTGGTTTACCGCCGCGACAATCGCCACGCCGCGCGCCTGACCCAGCTTAAGCGCGGAATCCGCGTTCTTCGCCATAAATACCTGTTCAATCGCGAAATAGTCCGGCTGGAACTGGGTGATGATTTCCGTCACGCCCGCATAAATCAGCTTCAGGCGAGACGGTAAATCATCCACTTTCGTGCGGATACACCCGCTGCCCAGGTAAGTCAGTTGCCTGCCCACCTGACGAATCACGCCATAACCCGTGACGCGTGAACCCGGGTCGATACCGAGAATAATAGACATCACGCGCCTCCGATTAGAACGGAATTAAACCACGTCATTATAACGTAGCCGCAACCTCATCAGAGATCTCACCGTTATGGTAAACTTCCTGCACGTCGTCGCAGTCTTCCAGCATATCGATCAGACGCATCAGTTTCGGCGCGGTTTCCGCATCCATATCCGCTTTGGTGGACGGGATCATGGAAACTTCAGCGTTGTCCGCTTTCAGACCCGCAGCTTCCAGCGCGTCGCGCACTTTGCCCATCTCTTCCCATGCGGTGTAGACGTCAATCGCACCGTCATCAAAGGTCACAACGTCTTCCGCACCGGCTTCCAGCGCGGCTTCCATGATGGTGTCTTCGTCACCCTGTTCGAAGGAGATCACCCCTTTTTTGCTGAACAGGTAAGCCACGGAACCGTCAGTACCCAGGTTGCCGCCGCATTTGCTGAAAGCGTGACGCACTTCCGCAACGGTACGGTTACGGTTGTCAGACAGGCACTCAACCATCACAGCCGTGCCGCCAGGACCGTAACCTTCATAGATGATGGTTTCCATGTTCGCATCATCATCGCCGCCGACGCCACGCGCAATCGCACGATTCAGCGTATCGCGGGTCATGTTGTTCGACAGCGCTTTATCGACTGCCGCACGCAGACGCGGGTTAGCGTCCGGGTCGCCGCCGCCCAGTTTGGCCGCCGTCACCAGCTCACGAATGATTTTGGTGAAAATTTTACCGCGTTTAGCATCCTGCGCTGCTTTACGATGTCTGGTGTTGGCCCATTTACTATGACCTGCCATAAATAATATCTCCAAAAAGCGCGCCTTCTCAGGCGACGTTAATTACAAACTCTTCAATCGCCTGCCGGTTACTCCACGACTTGGTTAACTGCGCGGCTTCATCCGCATTAACCCAACGATAGGTCAGATGTTCGGTGAACACGATCTCTCGTTCAGAGGGAAGTGCCAGGCAAAACCAGGATTCAGTATTACGCTCAATTCCCGGCGCGTAGCGATGACGTAAATGTGAAAAAATCTCAAATTCCACCGTGCGCTGACAGTCAATTAAGGTCAGTTGCTCTGCTGCAACATCTATTGTGACCTCTTCCTTTACTTCGCGCATAGCGGCTTGCGACGCGGTTTCGCCCTCTTCCAGACTGCCGGTAACCGACTGCCAGAAATCAGGATCGTCGCGTCGCTGTAACATCAGCACTCTCCCGGTGTCCTTTGCATAAATCACGACTAACACCGAGACAGGCTGTTTGTATGCCATATCAGTTATTCTCGGCCTTCTTAACGACATCAATACCCAGCTCAGCCAGCGCTGCCGGGTTCGCGAAACTTGGCGCTTCGGTCATCAGACAGGCAGCGGCAGTCGTTTTCGGGAAGGCGATAACGTCACGGATATTGTCAGTGCCGGTCAGCAGCATAGTCAGACGGTCCAGACCAAACGCCAGACCCGCATGCGGCGGCGTACCGTATTTCAGCGCATCCAGCAGGAAGCCGAATTTCTCGCGCTGTTCCTGTTCATTAATACCCAGAATACCAAACACGGTCTGCTGCATGTCGCCACTGTGGATACGCACGGAACCACCACCGACTTCATAACCGTTGATCACCATATCATAGGCGTTAGCAACCGCGTTTTCCGGTGCGGCTTTCAGCTCGGCGGCGGTCAGGTCTTTCGGTGAGGTGAACGGATGGTGCATCGCCGTCAGGCCGCCTTCGCCGTCATCTTCAAACATCGGGAAGTCGATAACCCACAGCGGCGCCCATTTGGCTTCGTCGGTCAGGTTCAGATCTTTACCCACTTTCAGACGCAGCGCGCCCAGCGCATCGGCAACCACTTTTTTGTTGTCGGCGCCGAAGAAAATCATATCGCCGTCCTGCGCAGCGGTACGATCCAGAATCGCTTCCACGATTTCCGCGTTAAGGAACTTCGCCACCGGGCTGTTGATGCCTTCCAGACCTTTCGCGCGTTCGGTGACTTTAATATAAGCCAGCCCTTTCGCGCCGTAGATCTTAATGAAATTGCCGTAGTCGTCGATCTGCTTACGGCTTAAGCTTGCGCCACCCGGCACGCGCAGGGCCGCTACGCGACCTTTCGGATCGTTAGCCGGGCCGGCAAAGACGGCGAATTCTACAGATTTCAGCAGGTCGGCAACGTCCACCAGCTCCAACGGGTTACGCAGATCCGGTTTATCGGAACCGTAACGGCGTTCGGCTTCGGCGAAGGTCATGATCGGGAAGTCGCCCAGATCCACGCCTTTCACTTCCTGCCACAGATGGCGTACCAGCGCTTCCATCACTTCACGCACCTGCGGCGCAGTCATAAAGGAGGTCTCGACGTCGATCTGGGTAAATTCAGGCTGACGGTCAGCACGTAAATCTTCATCACGGAAGCATTTTACGATCTGATAGTAGCGGTCAAAACCGGACATCATCAGCAGCTGTTTGAACAACTGCGGAGACTGCGGCAGCGCGTAGAATTTACCTTTATGGACGCGCGAAGGCACCAGGTAGTCACGCGCGCCTTCCGGCGTCGCTTTGGTCAACATCGGGGTTTCGATGTCGAGGAAGCCGTGGTCGTCCATAAAACGACGCACCAGGCTGGTGATTTTGGCACGGGTTTTCAGGCGTTGAGCCATTTCCGGGCGACGCAGATCCAGATAACGGTATTTCAGACGCGCTTCTTCGGTATTGACGTGATTAGAGTCAAGCGGTAGAGAATCTGCACGGTTGATGATCGTCAAATCGGACGCCAGCACTTCGATTTCGCCCGTCGCCATGTCGGCGTTGACGTTTTTCTCGTCACGCGCACGCACGGTGCCGGTCACCTGGATACAGAACTCATTACGCAGTTCAGAAGCCAGCTTTAACGCATCCGCACGATCCGGATCAAAGAAGACCTGTACGATACCTTCGCGGTCGCGCATATCGATAAAGATCAGGCTACCAAGATCACGACGACGGTTGACCCAACCACACAGAGTCACCTGCTGCCCCACGTGGGACAGACGTAGCTGTCCGCAATATTCTGTACGCATGAGATATCCCTTAACTTAGCCGCTGGCGGATTGTTGCCTGCTTTACAGGCGACGTTGTCGCAGCTTTAGCTGAATGTCACAACTGAATGAAAAAAGGCGGCTATTATACTGGAAATTCTGCCGCACGATAAGTCCGATACTGACTGTACGCGTGTTTGCTACGCGGTTATTGCGTATTCTCACAAAAATTAACAATATTTGTCGTCACTTTCCTTCGGGAACGCGCTTAAGGTGTAGCGGAATCATCTATTTTACAGGAGTCATCATGCTGGAACTGAACGCCGCAACCACTGCCCTGGTCGTTATTGATTTACAGGAAGGGATCTTACCTTTCGCTGGCGGCCCCCATGCGGCAAGCGATGTTGTCGCCCGCGCAGCGAAACTGGCCGCAAAATGTCGGGCAAACGGCTCGCCGGTGGTGATGGTTCGCGTCGGCTGGTCCGACGATTATGCCGACGCGTTAAAGCAACCCGTCGATGCCCGGGCGCCAGCCAACGCGCTGCCGGAAAACTGGTGGCGTTACCCGGCGGCGCTCGGTAAAAGCGACAGTGACCTGGAAGTCACCAAGCGTCAATGGGGCGCGTTCTATGGCACCGATCTTGAGTTACAATTACGCCGCCGGGGAGTCGACACCATCGTGCTGTGCGGCATCTCCACCAATATCGGCGTAGAATCCACCGCGCGTAACGCCTGGGAGCTGGGTTTTGGTCTGGTGATCGCCGAAGATGCCTGTAGCGCCGCCAGCACGGAACAGCATCAAAGCAGCATGACACATATTTTTCCGCGTATCGCCAGAGTGCGCAGCGTGGAGGAGATCCTTAACGCGTTATGATCTACATCGGATTACCGCAATGGTCGCATCCTAAATGGGTGCGTCTGGGTATCACCAGTCTTGAAGAATATGCCCGCCACTTTAACTGTGTGGAGGGCAACACCACCCTGTATGCGCTGCCGAAAGCAGAAATTGTCGAACGCTGGCATGCGCAAACAACGGACGATTTTCGCTTCTGCTTTAAGTTCCCCGCAACGATTTCGCATCAGGCCGCGCTGCGTAACTGCGACGATCTTGTGCAGGAATTTTTTACCCGCATGTCGCCGCTGGAGGCAAGAATTGGTCAGTACTGGCTGCAACTCCCCGCGACGTTTTCACCGCGCGACCTCCCTACACTCTGGCGCTTTCTTGACGCGTTGCCAAAGGCATTCACCTATGGCGTCGAAGTGCGCCATCCCGTGTTTTTCGCCAAAGGCGAGGAAGAACAACAGCTCAATCGCGGCCTGGTTGAACGCGAGGTGAATCGGGTGATCCTCGACAGCCGCCCGGTACATGCCGCGCATCCTCATAACCAGGCCATTCGCGAAGCGCAACGCAAAAAACCTAAAGTGCCGGTCCATGCCATCGTGACCGCGAAGCATCCGTTGATCAGGTTCATCGGCAGCGACAATATGGTGCAAAATCAGACATTTTTTGCCGACTGGCTGGCGAAACTCCCGCTGTGGGAAACGACCTCTACGCCGTATCTTTTTCTACACACGCCAGATATCGCGCAGGCTCCCGAGTTAGTGAATACATTATGGGAAGATTTACGCGCGGCCTTGCCCGGCATTGGAACCGCACCGTCTATTCCACAGCAATCTTCTCTTTTCTGAAATTGCCACCTATCATAGACAGTGCCATCAGGCATTTTAAAGGGAGTTTGTATGGTAAGCGCGCTATATACCGTATTAGGTGCGTTGTTGTTGATGAAGTTCTCTTTTGATGTTGTCCGACTAAGGATGCTGTATCGCGTTGCCTACGGTGACGGCGGTTTTAGCGAACTGCAAAGCGCCATCCGCATTCACGGTAATGCGGTGGAATATATTCCTATCGCTGTCGCGCTGCTGCTGTTCATGGAAATGAACGGCGCCGAAACATGGATGGTGCATATCTGCGGGATTATTTTAATCGCTGGTCGGCTGATGCATTATTACGGTTTCCACCACCGTCTGTTTCGCTGGCGGCGTTCCGGGATGAGTGCGACCTGGTGCGCCTTGTTGCTGATGGTGCTGGCGAATCTTTGGTATATGCCCTGGGAGTTGGTTTTCTCCTTGCATTAGCGCACAATACGCCACTTTATTTTTCCCGGATTTTTACGTTATGTCTCACCGCGACACGCTTTTTTCTGCGCCTATCGCCAGTCTGGGCGACTGGACCTTTGATGAACGGGTAGCTGAAGTCTTCCCGGATATGATCCAGCGCTCTGTTCCCGGCTACTCCAATATCATCTCCATGATTGGCATGCTGGCCGAACGCTTCGTACAACCCAATACGCAGGTCTACGATTTAGGCTGTTCACTGGGCGCTGCGACGCTCTCGGTGCGTCGTAATATTCATCATGCCAACTGTAAAATCATCGCCGTCGACAACTCCCCGGCGATGATTGAACGCTGCCGCCGTCATATCGACGCTTACAAAGCCCCGACCCCGGTTGAGATTGTGGAAGGCGATATTCGCGACATCAGCATCGAGAACGCCTCAATGGTGGTGCTGAATTTTACCCTGCAATTCCTTGAGCCGCTTGAACGCCAGGCCTTGCTGGATAAGATTTATCAGGGTCTGAATCCGGGCGGCGCGCTGGTGCTGTCGGAAAAGTTCAGCTTTGAAGACACAACGGTTGGCGAATTGCTGTTCAATATGCACCATGACTTTAAACGCGCCAACGGCTACAGCGAACTGGAGATCAGCCAGAAGCGCAGTATGCTGGAAAACGTCATGCTGACCGACTCGGTTGAAACCCACAAAGCGCGTCTGCATCAGGCCGGTTTCGAGCATAGCGAACTGTGGTTCCAGTGCTTCAACTTTGGTTCGCTGGTGGCGCTGAAGTCCGGGGTGCCCGCATGATCGAGTTCGGTAACTTTTATCAGCTGATTGCCAAAAGCCCGCTTTCTCACTGGCTGGAAACCCTGCCTGCGCAAATCGCGACCTGGCAGCGCGATCAGCATGGTCTGTTTAAGCAGTGGTCGAACGCGGTGGAGTTCCTGCCGGAATTAACGCCGTACCGTCTGGATTTATTGCACAGCGTCACTGCCGAAAGCGAAACGCCGTTGAGCGAAGGCCAGCTTAAGCGTATCGACACCCTGCTGCGAAACCTGATGCCGTGGCGTAAAGGCCCGTTCTCTCTGTATGGCATCAATATTGATACCGAATGGCGCTCCGACTGGAAATGGGATCGCGTTTTGCCGCACCTGTCCGATCTGACCGGCCGCACCATTCTGGATGTCGGTTGCGGCAGCGGATATCACATGTGGCGCATGATTGGCGCGGGCGCGCATCTTGCCGTGGGAATCGACCCGACGCAGTTGTTCCTGTGTCAGTTTGAAGCGGTACGAAAATTGTTGGGCAACGACCAACGCGCGCATCTGTTGCCGCTGGGCATCGAGCAGCTTCCGGCGCTGAATGCGTTTGATACCGTCTTTTCAATGGGCGTGCTTTACCACCGTCGTTCTCCGCTGGAACATCTCTGGCAACTGAAAGATCAACTGGTGAAAGACGGCGAACTGGTGCTGGAAACCCTGGTGGTGGAAGGCGATGAAAACACCGTGCTGGTACCAGGCGACCGCTATGCGCAGATGCGCAACGTCTACTTTATCCCTTCCGCGCTGGCGCTGAAAAACTGGCTGGAGAAATGTGGTTTTGTCGATGTGCGGATTGCCGATGTCTGCGTGACCTCCACCGAGGAGCAGCGTCGCACCGGGTGGATGGTCACCGAGTCGCTGGCTGATTTCCTCGATCCGAATGACCACAGTAAAACCGTCGAAGGTTATCCTGCCCCGCTGCGCGCGGTGCTGATTGCGCGCAAACCGTAATTGATTGCCCGGTGGCACTACGCTTACCGGGCCTACAAATCCCGTAGGCCTGATAAGGCACAGCCGCCATCAGGCATAAAAAGCGCAAAAAAAGGCCCCTGTTGAAATGGCAGGGGCCTGGTACGAGCAAGCATCATATTGGGCGACATGATGCAACGGTAAAAATCAATTGGCCTGATGGCGCACAATGACTCCTTTCATTTCAGCAACCGCCGCCCCGTCTACCGCATAGCGCGAATACTCGTCCGCTTGTGCGTCAGTTGACATGGACAATCCATGATTGCGATAACGCATTGGTGAGGCTTGCCACGCTCCTGCGGAGCTGTGCACTTCCTGCACCCCGGCATCAAGGAAACGTTGCAGATTCTCTGAACGAACCCCTGCTCCGGCCATAATGATTGGAGCATCGCCCTGCGCAATAAGTTCCATAATTATTGGCAAACCGTGCACCGCATCTGATTTTTGCCCTGAAGTGAGCACTCTGGCGACACCCAAATCCGCGAGATTCTTCAGTGCATTGAATGGATTAGCGCACATATCAAACGCGCGATGAAAAGTGACGGCCAGCGGCCCGGCGGCGGCCATTATTTTCTCCATTCGCGCGAGATCCACATTGCCATCGACATCCAGCACGCCAGTAACCAGACCGGGAAATCCCAGTTCTCTGACGGTACGCACATCCTCAAGCATTGCGGCAAATTCACCATCGGTATAACAGAAGTCGCCGCCGCGAGGACGAATAATGGGATGCACCGCAATCGCAACATGCTGGCGAACCGTGCGCAGCACGCCCAACGACGGCGTCAGCCCCCCCTCTTTCGGCGCCGCGCACAATTCAATGCGATCCGCGCCATTTTGCTGCGCGGTGAGCGCACATTCCATGCTGTAACAACAGATCTCCAGTAACGCCATGTTCACTCCTTTTTAGCGTTTTCGCGCGTCACGTCAGTCGGCTGACTGTTCGCTTGCCACAATGGCCTCAATTGACCAGGGATGAAATTTAATGGTCACCTTGCCGTCGGTCACGGCCAGCGTCGGGTTCGGCAGACGCTCGCGCGCCCCTTTCGGCGAACTGGTTTTCACGACAATGCCCGGCTGGCTCAGCCCCTCGTCGGACAACAGCGCCAGCGCCCGCGCGTTCAGGCTCTCCGGCTCGCCAGGGAGGACAATTTCGATATGCTCCCAGCCTTCATGCGGGTAGCGTTTTTCACCCGGCCACGGCAATTCAACAATCGAAAACCGCCAGTGTTCGACGCAAACAGGCTCATGTAATTTGAACAGGCAGATCGGCCTGCCGTTGATGATATTTTCCGACAGCAGCGCGCCACACTGTTCAAATCCGCGACGCCAGCGCTCAGCGGTCGCATTCTGGTGGCAGCGCAAAGAAATGTGATCGGCTTCAAGCGGTGCGAAATCCAGACCGAGGCGAGTGGAAAGTTCTCTGAACGCCAGAGTGAATCGCGGTAAATCTGCGGAAATATCATGCAGTTCGTCAATAGTCTGCCAGTTCGCCATAATCAAAACTCTTATCGGTGTACAAAGTCGCTAATTTACTCTGTTGTGCATCGCCAACCAACCGCTGATTTCTTTGAATATAAAATGAATGCTTATGCATAATTTTATTGCGCATATTTCCAGCGATACGGCGCGCGCGCAATGCTGACGCCAACGGGCATTTGCAGTATACTCCCGCCCTAAATTCTTAAACTGGCGCGGACTCAGTTAATCCGCGTCTTACACGTAAGGTATTCCGGTGAATATTCAGGCTCTTCTCTCAGAAAAAGTTAGTCAGGCCATGATTGTTGCAGGCGCGCCTGCAAATTGCGAACCGCAGGTTCGTCAGTCAGCAAAAGTACAGTTCGGCGACTATCAGGCCAACGGCATGATGGCAGTTGCTAAAAAACTGGGTATGGCGCCGCGACAACTTGCAGAGCAGGTGCTGACTCATCTGGATCTCAACGGCATCGCCAGCAAGGTTGAAATCGCAGGTCCTGGCTTTATCAATATTTTCCTCGACCCGGCATTTCTTGCAGAACATGTTCAACAGGCGCTGGCTTCTGAGCGTCTGGGCGTGGCTAAGCCTGCGAAACAGACCGTGGTTATCGACTACTCCGCGCCTAACGTCGCGAAAGAGATGCATGTCGGCCACCTGCGCTCCACCATCATCGGCGATGCCGCCGTGCGCACGCTGGAGTTCCTCGGCCATCACGTTATCCGCGCTAACCACGTCGGCGACTGGGGAACACAGTTCGGTATGCTTATCGCCTGGCTGGAAAAACAGCAGCAGGAAAACGCAGGTGAAATGGCGCTGGCCGACCTCGAAGGTTTCTACCGTGATGCGAAAAAACATTACGATGAAGACGAAGCGTTCGCCGAGCGCGCGCGTAACTACGTGGTGAAACTACAGGGCGGCGACCCGTACTTCCTCGACATGTGGCGCAAGCTGGTCGACATCACCATGACGCAGAACCAGATCACCTACAATCGCCTGAACGTTACGTTAACCCGTGACGATGTGATGGGTGAAAGCCTGTATAACCCGATGCTGCCTGGCATCGTCGCCGACCTGAAAGCTCAGGGTCTGGCGGTTGAAAGCGAAGGCGCAACCGTTGTTTTCCTTGATGAATATAAAAACAAGGAAGGCGAACCGATGGGCGTGATCATTCAGAAGAAAGATGGCGGCTATCTCTACACCACCACCGACATCGCCTGCGCGAAATACCGCTATGAAACGCTGCATGCGGATCGTGTGCTGTACTACATCGACTCCCGTCAGCATCAGCACCTGATGCAGGCATGGACCATCGTACGCAAAGCCGGTTACGTGCCGGATTCCGTACCGCTGGAACACCATATGTTCGGCATGATGCTCGGTAAAGACGGCAAGCCGTTCAAAACCCGCGCGGGCGGTACGGTGAAGCTGGCCGATCTGCTGGATGAAGCGCTGGAACGCGCACGCCGTCTGGTGGCCGAGAAGAACCCGGATATGCCTGCCGACGAGCTGGAAAAACTGGCCAACGCGGTTGGTATTGGCGCAGTGAAATATGCGGATCTCTCCAAAAACCGCACTACTGACTACATCTTCGACTGGGACAACATGCTGGCGTTCGAAGGCAACACCGCGCCATATATGCAGTATGCCTATACCCGCGTGCTGTCCGTGTTCCGTAAAGCGGAGATTGACGAGAGCGCCCTGTCCAGCGCGCCGGTCGTTATCCGTGAAGATCGCGAAGCCCAGCTGGCTGCGCGCCTGTTGCAGTTCGAAGAAACGCTGACCGTGGTCGCGCGTGAAGGTACGCCGCATGTGATGTGCGCCTACCTGTATGACGTTGCCGGTTTGTTCTCTGGCTTCTACGAGCACTGCCCGATCCTCAGCGCGGAAAACGAAGAGGTTCGTAACAGCCGTCTGAAACTGGCGCAACTGACCGCGAAAACGCTGAAACTGGGTCTGGATACGCTGGGTATTGAGACCGTAGAACGGATGTAATCACATCGGGTGATGTGAAAACCCGCGCTATGTCGCGGGTTTTTTATTTTCCCGAATGACCGCCCTCGTAGGCCTGATAAGCGAAGCGCCATCAGGCGGTAAGGCGCACCTTGCCGGATGGCGGCGTAAACGCCTTATCCAGCCTACGAGAAACGGCTACGTTAACTGTAATTTGTAACGACTCACAAGGAATGACACATTTCCGTAGAGAGATGGAACATCTTTTGTCTGTCATGCCGGTGACGCCTCCGTATTATTAGGCGGCGAATTTATCGGGTGTGGACAATGACGTTTAAAGATTTTGCTGCGGAAGAAAAACTCTTTCTGAGACGAGTGATAGTGGCCTTTGGCCTGGTGGTTGTCTGCTTTGGCGTCCTGATTGTCAATCTCTACGATTTACAAATCCGTCAGCATCAGTATTACACGACCCGTTCAAACGAAAATGACATCAAAATGCTGCCCGTCGCCCCGACGCGCGGCATCATCTACGATCGCAACGGTATTCCGCTGGTGCGTAATATCACCTGGTATGATATTTCCGTCACCCCATACAAAATTGCCGACATGGACGCGCTGTTACGTCAGCTTACCCCTCTCGTGGATCTCACGCCTGATGATATTGCGGCCTTTCACCATGCGTTGAAATCAGGCAGCCGCTATCGCCCGGTGGTATTGAAAAACGCGCTGTCGGACGTCGAAATTGCCCGCTTTTCCGTTAACCAGTTCCATTTCAACGGCGTGACGATCAACAGTTATGAAGACCGTCAGTACCCCTACGGCGCGGAGCTGGCGCATGTGCTCGGTTACGTGTCGAAGATTAACGACAGCGACCTGAAAGCGCTGGATGAAAAAGGTCTGGCTGAAAACTATGCCGCCGATCACAACATCGGTAAGCAGGGCATTGAACGCTATTACGAAAATGATCTGCACGGCAAAACGGGCTACCGGGAGGTCGAAGTGGATAACCACGGACGCATCGTGCGCCTGTTAAAAAATGTCCCGCCCGTTGCCGGTAAAGACATCCACCTGACGCTGGATTTACATCTACAGGAATATATAGAAAGCCTGCTTGCCGGTCAGCGCGCGGCAGTGCTGGTCGAAGATCCCCACGACGGTTCAGTGCTGGCGATGGTCTCCACGCCCAGCTATGATCCAAACCCGTTTGTGAAGGGCATCAGCCATCAGGATTACAGCAGGTTACTGCATGATAAAGATCTGCCGTTGATTAACCGCGTCACCCAAGGGCTGTACCCGCCCGCCTCCACGGTGAAACCTTATATCGCGATGTCTGCGCTGTTAAACGGCGTTATCACGCCGCAAACCACCTTCTTCGGCGCGCCGACCTGGACGCTCCCCGGCACGCAACGCCATTACCGCGACTGGAAAAAAACCGGCCACGGTATGCTGGATGTCACCAAAGCGATTGAAGAATCCGCCGACACCTTTTTCTATCAGGTCGCCTGGATGATGGGGATCGATCGCATTAACACCATGCTCGGTCAATTTGGTTACGGTAAGCCCACCGGTATCGATCTGGATGAAGAATATAACGGCCTGCTGCCCAGCCGCGAGTGGAAAGAGAGAGTACATAAAAAAGCCTGGTATCAGGGGGATACGATTTCAGTCGGTATCGGCCAGGGGTACTGGATTGCCACGCCGATCCAGATGGTGAAAGCGATGGTAGCGCTGATCAACAACGGGAAAGTGATCGCCCCTCACCTGCTTCAGAGCGAAGTGTCCGGCAAGACCGTCATGCCCTGGCAGGAGCCTCAGACGGAAACGCAGATTGCCGATGCCGCCTCGCCTTATTGGGGGCTGGTGCGACAGGCGATGTTTGGTATGGCGAATGCGCCGAACGGCACCGGTTATAAATTCTTCCACACCGCACCCTACGGTATTGCAGCCAAAAGCGGCACTTCGCAAGTGTTCAGTCTGAAAGAAAACCAGACCTATAATGCGAAAATGATCCCCATCCGTCTGCGCGACCATGTGTTTTACACCGCTTTCGCGCCGTATAAAAACCCGAAAGTCGCGGTGGCGTTGATTCTGGAAAACGGCGGCAGCGACGGCGTGACCGCCGCGCCGGTGATGCGGCAAATCATGGATCACCTTTTTGCGCCGCAATAACAGCACATGCCGGATGGCGGCGTAAACGCCTTATCCGGCCTACGGTGAATATCCCGACCAACATGCCGGATGGCGGCGTAACGCCTTATCCGGCCTACGGTGGATATACCGGCCAACATGCCGGATGGCGGCGTAAACGCCTTATCCGGCCTACAAACTGCGTCGAACCGTAGGCCCGATAAGCGCAGCGCCATCGGGCGTCCCCCTCAAAAATACTTACGCAAATACTCCGTCAGACACAGTATCGCCATCGCCTGCCCGTACGGCATCGATATCAGCGGAATGTCGCGATAGAAATCCAGATCGTGCCCCATTCCCGTGCCAAAGGACGTTTGCAGCAACTCGCCTTCCGGCGAAATGTGTTTCACGATACCGCGAATCGCGCTTTCAGCCGTCTGCGCATATTCCGCCCCAACATAGCGTTTACGCACCGCTTTCAGAATGCCGTAGGCGAACCCCGCCGTTGCCGAGGCCTCCAGATAGGAATCAGGATCGTCCAGCAGGGTATGCCATAGCCCACTCTCATCCTGACAATTTGCCAGCGCGGCGATCTGCGCGTTCAGAACCTGAATCAGATAGCGGCGAACCGCGTTCTTCTCCGGTAAATCGACCAGTTCCAGGAAATCTGGAATCACGATGGTAAGCCAACTGTTACCCCGCGCCCAGCGAGCCCTGGCAAAGTTATGATGTCCATCATAGCTCCAGCCGTGGAACCACAGACCGGTCTCTTTATCCATCAGATTCTGTACGTGCAGCAGGAACTGATAAATCGCCTCTTCCACATACTCCGGGCGGTTGAACAGTTTGCCAATCTTCGCCAGCGGCATCACCGTCATCATCAGCGTGTCATCCCACATCTGCTGATGGTTTTCTTCCGCCAGCGTCATGTGCTGCATACCACCATGATCGGTGCGCGGCATCTCATTCATCGCCCACTCCGCCCAGGACTCAAGCCAGGGCAGATACGCCGGATTACGCGTCTCTTCATAGCGATACGCCAGCGTCAAAAACGGCGCCATCGTGTTAACGTTTTTGGTGGTCGCGCCTTCGGCGAAACGCTCGGCAAACCAGTTATCGATAATGTCGCGCATTTTCTCATCACCGGTCTGTTGATAATACTGATGCATACCGTACAGACCGACGCCATGCGTCCACTCCCATCCTGCCCAGCCTTTGGTATCAATCACCCGGCCATCGTCCAGGCGCAGCAGAAATTGCCCGCTCTCATCCCTGATATTGACCAGATTGTTCGTCACCGTCTGAATCAAGGCTTGCAGCGCTTCCCGGGAGATAAATCGCTCCGGCTGACGTAATAATGGGCTGTGTTTGACGGGCCAAACTTTCATATCCTTAACCTCTGTTCAATGTCGAATTCAGCGCAGCGCCCTGTTGAAGCGAAGGCGCCGCAGGTTTATTACGGTTCAGATAACCAATATTGTTGTTACCCCACAGTGATTCATACGGCATACCGGAGAGCATCTCGACGGTCGCACGCGCCTGCGGCGTGATGGCTTCCGGCATCACGCGGCCCGACTCACGCATTTTGGCGGTCTCTTCACGCAGGGTGCCGTGCGTTTGCAAATTCAGTTTGAAACGCAAAGAAACCAGGAAACCAAAGGCCAGCACGGACAGCGTACCGCAGCTCAGAATCAGCAGAATGGTATGACTGACCGCTTCAGGCTGTATGCTCTGCCCTGAGACAAAACCAGACATCTGCATCACTATCCCGACCAGCATGACGGCCCCGGCCTGAGAGGCTTTACGGGTCAGCGTCATGATGCCCGCGAAGATCCCTTCCCGCCGTTGACCGGTAATCACCTCATCAACATCGGCAATATAGGTGTAGGTATTCCACGGCACATAGTTGATCCCGCCGCGACCAAGCCCCGCCAGCGCTGAGATCAGCAGCAGCAGCGAATAAACATCGCTTAAGCCCGCATAATAAAGAACGGCATAAGAGAGAGAACTCAGACCAAAGAGCACCACGACCATCCGGTATGACGGCGCAGGCCCGAAGCGAATGCACAGCGGGATCATGGCAATCACCGCAATGAACTGGAAGATAGCCATCGTACCGAGCAGATTCGACGCCAGTGAGGCTTCCTGCATCAGGACAAAAACAACATACCAGGTAAAGACGGCGTTAAAGACGTCCTGTGCGATATATCCCCCAAGATACATCCCCAGATGCTGGCGGAAAATCTTGATGCGCAGCGTCGAGCTCAGCTCAACAAACAAACGGCTCATACTCTGGCTGAACGTCAGGCTTTTCTTCTCTTCCTCCGCGCGCAGCGCCGCCTCCGTCCACTCTTCGCGCGGGCGCTCCCAGGTAAAGAACCACACAAAAGTCAGCATCAGCGCGCACAGCACCGAGAACACCAGGCTGGCATAGAAAAAAGAAACGGGGTTGTCTTTACCAAAGGCAGTCAGCAGGATACCCGGCAGGAACGAGGCCAGAATCGCGGACATCTGCGCCATTGAGATACGCGCCCCGGAGAACCGGGTCTTCTGTTTGAAGTCATCGGTCATTTCCGGCACCAGCGTCTCGTAAGGGACAAGAATCATGGTGTAGACAATGTCGAACAGCAGATAAGTCAGCAGGTAGTACCAGAATCCCATATCGCCAACCCACATGAGCGAGTAGCTAAAGACGCATGGAATACCAAGCAGAATAAAGAACTTACGACGGCCAAAGCGTCTGCCGAACCAGGTCGAACCGAAGTTATCGGTCAGAAAGCCCATCAGCGGGCTGACGACCGCATCCAGAACCCTCGCGGCAGCGAAAATGAATGTCGCCTCAATCGGCGTAAGGCCACAGAAGGTCGTGTAGAAATAGAGTAACCATGCGGCGGTTAATGCAGTGGTTCCTGCGCCCAGAAAATCGCCCGAACCATAGGCTAAATAATTCGCCAATCCAATTTTACGTGTTTTCATGCCGTTAACCCTGCAAATTGTTGGGAGACCCCCGGCATATTGGCTTCGCCAAAGGGAGTTTTTACACGGCCACAGTAAAAGCTAACAGGAAGTGAAACCTTTTCATTTTTGCCACACCATCAGACGAGATGGCAAAAATACAAAGAGTCTGGCAACGCGCGTCACCGATTTATAAAACAGCGTTTCTATTGAATCAAAAGATGGGGTCAAAATTGTGAGGCAGCCAGCACGTTGTCTGCTGGCTGCTGTTGGAGCGGGGAGTTAACGATAGTTCACAATCACCTGATTACGCTGCACTTTTAATGCGGGAATCAGTCGCCCGCCGCCCGGCACCTCCCACACGAAGCGCAACGGTTCAGCGGCAGGCACATTCGCGAACCCGTGGGTGGTTCCGCTCTGTCCGTCCAGCTCCACGCAACGGGACTGTGAACACAAACGCACCCGAAGCCCCGCCGGCGTCGGGCCATTCAGTTCATAGCGCCAGGCGACCAGCGTCATTAAACCGGACACCGGCTGGCCTGACGACAATGGAGCAGACGACGCCGACACCCCACGATGGTTCAGGGTAATGCCGATACTGCTGGCCTGCCATGCCCCTTCTCCGGCGGCCTGTACCGCCAGCGGAAATAACAATAAACCGAGTAACTTACGCATTATTTCCCTCCAATTGTCGCCGTCATACGGATGTTGCGATTATCAGAAAGCTCCATGTTCGACAACACCACCAGCTGCGGCAAACTCCGGCGTAAAAAGCGCGACAGCAGCGGGCGTAGCGCGTGGTTCACCAGCAGAACCGGCGGCGCGCCCAGCATTTCCTGACGGGACAGCGCCTCCTGAGTTTGCGCCAGCAAGCGATCGGCCAGCCCCGGTTCAAGGCCGCCACCGCCCTGTAACGCCTGCAACAGCAGGCGCTCCAGCGGAGTATCCAGCCCAATCACCTGCACTTCGTCATTGCCCGGGAACCACTGCTGCGTAATCGCCCTGCCCAGCGCCACACGCACCACGGCGGTTAATTCATGCGGATCGCTTTGCAACGGCGCATGTTCCGCCAGCGTTTCCAGAATCGTGCGCATATCACGGATCGGCACTTTTTCATCCAGCAGGTTCTGCAACACTTTATGCAGGGTCGTGAGCGTTACAACGCCAGGCACCAAATCTTCCGTCAGCTTTGGCATCTCTTGTGATACGCGATCCAGCAGTTGCTGCGCTTCCTGGCGACCAAACAACTCTGCGGCAAACTGACCAATCAAGTGGTTAAGATGCGTCGCCACGACGGTGCTGGCTTCCACCACGGTGAAGCCCTGAATCTGCGCCTGCTCTTTCAGCGCGCTTTCGATCCAGATGGCGTCCAGGCCAAAAGCGGGATCGACAGTCTGTTCGCCCGGCAGCGTTCCCGCCGCCGTGCCAGGGTTAATCGCCAGCCAGCGCCCCGGATAGGCGTCGCCGCTGCCAATTTCTACCCCTTTCATCAGAATGCGATAGCGCGCTGGCTGTAAGTCCATATTGTCGCGAATGTGTACCACCGGCGGCAGGAAGCCCATATCCTGGGCAAACTTTTTACGAATACTGCGGATTCGCCCGAGCAGTTCGCCGTCCTGCTGGAAATCCACCATCGGGATCAGGCGGTAGCCCACCTCCATGCCCAGCGAATCTTCAAGCTGTACATCGTTCCAGGTGGCTTCAACCACCGAATTATTTTCCGGCATCTTGACGGCCTGCGGCTCTGCCGGTGGTTTTTGTTCACGCCCGCGCAGCCACCAGGCAAGGCCCAATAGCGCCGCCGTAAACATCAGGAACACCAGGTTTGGCATCCCCGGTACCAGGCCAAGCAGGCCGAGAACCGATGCGCTGAGCAGCATCACGCTCGGGTTGCTGAACAGTTGCCCCACCATCTGTTCGCCCACATCCTGGTCGGTGCTCACGCGGGTGACGATAACGCCCGCCGCCGTAGAGATCACCAGCGCCGGAATTTGCGCCACCAGGCCGTCGCCGATCGTCAACAGGGTGTAACTTTCCGCCGCGTGCCCCATGTCCATCCCGTGTTGCAGAACCCCCACCAGCAGGCCGCCCACGATGTTAATGACCATGATTAAGATACCGGCGATGGCATCCCCGCGCACAAACTTACTCGCACCGTCCATTGACCCGTAGAAATCCGCTTCCTGCGTCACTTCAGCACGACGTTTTTTCGCTTCATCTTCGCCAATCAGACCAGCGTTCAGGTCGGCGTCGATCGCCATCTGCTTACCGGGCATCCCGTCCAGCACGAAACGCGCGCCCACTTCCGCGATACGCCCGGCGCCCTTGGTGATAACCATAAAGTTGATGATGACGAGAATGACGAACACCACGATACCGATCGCAAAGTTGCCACCGACCAGGAAGTGACCAAACGCCTCGACCACTTTCCCCGCCGCCGCTGCGCCGGTATGCCCATCCATCAGGATGATACGGGTTGACGCCACGTTCAGCGCCAGGCGCAACAGCGTGGTGAAAAGCAATATTGTCGGGAATGCGGCAAATTCCAGCGTGCGCTGGGTGAACATCGCCACCAACAGCACCATGATCGACAGCGCGATATTAAAGGTGAACAGCAGGTCGAGGATGAAGGCGGGCAGCGGCAGCACCATCATCGACAAAATCAGCAGGATGAGGATCGGCCCGGCAAGAATTTGCCATTGCGTGGATTTCAGGTTGCTGGGCAGGCGCAGCATCGCGACCAGATTAGCCATCAGTATTCTTCTCGTTCATAAAATCCAGTGCTTCAGGCACAGGAAGATTTTCAGGTTGTGGAGGACGTTGTCCACCGGCAAGACGCCAGCGTTTGAGCTGCCATACCCATGCCAGCACTTCTGCCACTGCGGCATAGAGCTGGCCGGGGATTTGCTGACCAATTTCAGCATGCCGATACAAGGCGCGCGCCAGCGGGGGCGCTTCTAAGGTCGGCACCCGATGTTCCGCGCCGATTTCGCGAATGCGCAGCGCCACCAGTCCCGCGCCTTTGGCGACCACTTTTGGCGCACTCATTTTGTTTTCGTCGTACTGCAACGCAACCGAGTAATGCGTCGGGTTAGTCACGATGACATCCGCTTTAGGCACATCTTCCATCATGCGCCGCTGCGCAGCCGCACGCTGCATCTGGCGAATTTTCCCTTTGATGTGCGGATCGCCTTCACTCTCTTTAAATTCATCGCGAATATCTTTACGCGACATCCGCAGTTTCTTCAGGTGGCTGAAGATCTGGAAGACGACGTCAAACGCCACCATCGGAATCACGCCCAGCACAACCAGAAGCGCGCACAGCCCGACTAAATCAAGCGCGTTGCCCATCGCCGTAACCGGAGATTCCGCCATCAGGCGCATCATCTCCGGCCAGTGATGCCAGAGATAAAATCCCGCCACGCTTCCCACCAGCGTCGATTTCAGGATTGCTTTCAGCAGTTCCGCGCCGGTCTGGGCGGAGAACATGCGTTTAATCCCCGATAGCGGATTCAGTTTTGAAAATTTGGGTTGCAGTGATTTACCGCTGAAAATCAGGCCGCCGAGCATGACTGGCGAGATCAGCGCGACCAGCACAACGCCGGTGATGAGCGGCAGCAACGCAATCATCGCCTCTTTAATCAGCAAAATAATCTGCCCGAGGATCAAATTGGGGTCGTTCACCATGCTGTGATCGAAACGCAGCCCAGCCGACAACATCCCCGCCAGGCGACGCGCCAGCGACTCACCGCCGATCCAGATAATGCAAACGCCCACCAGCAAAATCAGCAGTGAGGTCAACTCCTTCGATCGGGGGACTTGCCCTTCCTCCCGCGCTTTTTCAAGTCGGTGGGGTGTGGGGGCTTCTGTTTTGTCGTCGTCGCTCTCTTCTGCCACTGCATACGCCTGCTGCCATTACGTTGCATCGATCATGCCAGAACACGCCGCAGTCAATAGGCGGAATAGCCCCCATAACGCCCTCTTTTTGTCTTGTTTGTCAGCAAGCGGATTTTCTCTGCCGGTCAGGCGTCTTATTTTCGGAATAAGGGAAGTGGGTTCACATTTCATTGACATAAAATACAATGAACATTTATATAAACCTGTATTACGGAGGTTAATTTCGCCTTCTGACATCAAGATTAAAAAGCCTTTAAAATATATTACCTGGTTTTCATTTCTTCAATTTATCTTTTCACCAGAGAAAAAATACTTTATTACAATATTTATGCACAGAAAGCAGGCGACACTGACGGTATAATAGCCCTCATTGATTCACAGAATATATTTTAAATTCACACATATAGATATAATTTAATATTGACCCCGTTTTCTATTTGCAATAAATTCATCCCATCTGAAACTGAAAAATTTCATATCATGGATATCACCGTTAAGGAACTACAGCTATGAACGCAAGAGGACATATTATATCAGGCGCACTGCTGGCACTGGCGTCAACGGGAACCTTCGCCGCCGAACTGAATGCCGGTACGATTCACTTCACAGGACAAATTATTGAACCCAGTTGTGAGATTCAGGGCGATGATGGAACGAACAGCACCGTGCCATTAGGTACTTACCCCACCTCGCTTTTTTCCACTCCAGGAACTGAATCAACGCTTGCCCCCTTTTCCATTGTATTAGTGGATTGCCCACTTAAAAGCGATGGTCTGCCCGCCGTTCAGTTAACGTTTAACGGGACAACCGCCCTGACAGGTTCTTCGACATTACTGGATGTCAGTAAAATCACTACCGCCGGAGATACAGCGGCAACAGGGGTCGGTATTGCCGTTAGCCCGGAAAATAAAGACACGCAACTCATTACAATGGATGGAGGAGAAGGACAGGTGTTTATCGAATTACCCACTCTGACGGGCGACTCTGTTCAGGCGAATTTCAATGCCCGTTATAAATCATTCGCGCAAACCGTCACTGCGGGCCCGGCCGATGCGGACATGACCGTAAATATACTTTATCGTTAATAACCTGACTTTACTCATTGATAAAATCCATAGCATCTTCTGGCATTAACAGATTTATTTCAGGAAGGCGAATCTGATAATAGTCCGAAAATGGACCCGGACTATTATCTCCCCCGCTTTTATATGTCCACTTAATATAAGTTAAGGTTATGCGTACTGTATCTCAGGTTTTATTATGCCTCCCTGTAATATTAACATCATTTAGCCATGCCGCTGGAATTCAGGTTGGCCGCACGCGCATTATTTATGACGCAGGGAAAAAAGAGGTCGCCCTTCCGCTGGTCAATAAAGAGAAGGAACTGCCGTGGCTGATCCAGTCATGGTCCGATACCGGCGACGGTAAAACGCGTGGGCCTTTTATTGTCACGCCGCCACTGTTCCGTCTTGACCCGCAGAAAGAACAAAGCCTGCGTATTGCCTGGAATGGAACCGCGCTTCCCACAGACCGGGAATCCCTGTTCTACATGAATGTGCGCACAATTCCCGGTACGGCCAAAGAAGACGATGATAAAAACGTGTTGCGTCTGATTTACAAAACGCGTCTGAAATTGTTCTGGCGTCCGAAGGGCTTGCAAGGTACGCCCACCGAGACCTGCAAGAACCTGCATTTTGTTCGTCGCGGCGAAATGTTAACGGTGGTCAATGAAGGCGCGTTTCACAGCATCTTTGACAGTCTGCTGCTCGGCAACACCAGACTTGAGAAAGCCGATATGGTCACTCCCAGGTCCAGCGTGCAAATCCCGGTGCCGAAAAGCGCCTCGGGAAACACCGTTAGCTGGCGTTGCATTACGGATTACGGCAACGCCTCCGACAAATATACCGTCACTCCGGCTCAGGATTAAACCACCTTATGGCTTTTGGCCCACCTCTTTTACGTCAGCGACTCCCCCCGCTGGTACGTTGCCTTGGCGGTATGTTGCTGGTCTCTTCCTGTGTCGCGAACGCGCGCGAGTATCGCTTTTCGCCTTCTGCGCTGGAGGGGAATATGCTGACGCAGCAGGATATCGATCTTTCCTTATTTTCTAAATCCAGTGCGCAATTGCCCGGCGTCTACGCTTCCCGGGTCATGATTAACGATGTGCGCCTGGATGATGCGGATATCACCTACCTCGGCACGCCTGGCGGCGAACTGACGCCGCAGCTCACGCCGGATATGCTAAGAAAATGGGGCGTGGCGGTCGATAAATATCCTGAATTAGCCGCACTCAATGCGGCGAAGCCACTGCCTGAACCGTTGAGCGCGTATATCCCACAGGCGCTGGCAACGCTTGATTTCTCCGTTATGACGCTGCGCCTTAGCATCCCGCAGGCCGCCATTGCCGGCACGGGTAAAGGCTATATTGATCCGTCACGCTGGGATGACGGCGTCCCCGTCGCCTTTGTCGACTACGCCTTTTCCGGTTCACAAAACCAGGACGACACGCAAAACAACACCACTAACCAGTACCTGAATATGCGCAGCGGCACCAATATTGGCGGCTGGCGGCTGCGCAATTACGCCACCTGGAGCGACACTGACGGCAGCCATCACTGGGAAACCATCAACACCTATTTGCAGCACGATATTGACGCCCTGAAAGCGCAGTTTACCGGGGGAGAAAGCAACACCCGGGGCGACGTTTTTGACAGTCTGCAATACCGTGGCGTCAATATCGCCTCTGATGAAGAGATGCTGCCTTACAGCCAGCGCGGTTACGCGCCGGTGATTCGCGGCATCGCCAGCTCCAACGCCGAAGTGTCGGTACGTCAGAACGGTTATCTCATCTATCAGCAAAACGTCGCGCCGGGCGCATTTGAAATTAACGACCTTTATTCCACGACCAACAGCGGCGATCTGGAAGTCACGGTAAAAGAGGCCGATGGCACAGAGCGCCACTTTACCCAGCCTTATTCCAGCGTCGCCGTGATGCAGCGTCCTGGGCATATGAAATATGAAGTTACCGCAGGTCGCTATCGCGCAGACAGCGGGAGCGAACAAAATGAACCGGACTTCGTGCAGGGTAGCCTCATTTATGGCCTGAACAATAGCGTCACGCTGTTCGGCGGCGTGACCGCCGCGCAGGATTATCAGGCGATGAACAGCGGAGCTGGCCTCTCCCTTGGCATCGTCGGGTCGCTTTCCGCCGATGTGACGCTGGCGAAAACCCAGCTTGATGATGACACTCAGCACACCGGCCAGTCTTATCGCCTGCTCTACTCCGGGAAAATTGACACCACGGAGACAAACTTTACGCTGGCCAGCTACCGCTACTCTACCCGTGGTTATTACAGTTTCGCCGACGCGAATCAAAAGTACGACGATCATGAAGATGATCTGCTGTTTCGCTTTAACAAACGCAACCGGATTCAGGCCAGCATAAGCCAGAACGTGTCCGGCGCCAGCCTTTACCTGAACGGTTATCAGCAGGATTACTGGGGCACCGCCTACAAAGAGCGCAGTATTTCGGCGGGCCTGAATACCACGATTAAAAATATCAGCATCCGCCTTGCTTATACCTACAGCAAAAGCAACGGCGAAGAGAGCGACCAGATGATCGCCTTCGGCTTCAGCGTACCGTTAAGTCAGTGGCTACCGGGGGCCTGGAGCAGCTACAACATCAGCAATAACAAGCATGGCTACACCCAGCAAAATATCGGGTTAAACGGTACGCTGCTGGACGATGAACGCCTGAATTACGCCTTCCAGCAGAGCCATTCCAACCATGACGGCGCAGACACCAGCAGCGTATACGGTAGCTATCGCTCACAATATGCCAACCTCAATGCGGGTTACTACACCTCCTCTGACGATACGCAGCGCTTGAGTTACGGCGTCAGCGGTGCGATTGTCGCCCATCCACACGGTGTCACGCTGGCTCAGCCTTTAGGCAGTCAGTTTGCTATCGTCAACGCCAACGGCGCATCGGGCGTACGCTTCCAAAACCAGCGCGGCATTCAGACTGACTGGCAGGGCAACGCCATCATCCCGTCATTAAGCCCCTATCAGGAAAACCGGATTCGCGTCGACACCAGCAGCCTGCCGGAGGACGTTGATACCAGTGAAACCGCCGTGACGGTGATTCCTTCGCGCAATGCCGCCGTTTCCGCCGCTTTTGATGCGCATGTCGGTTATCGCACGCTCATAAAATTAACCCGCCCGAATGGCATGACGGTGCCTTTTGGCGCGATGGCGACGGTCGACGCCCTCGCCATCAGCGGCATCGTGGATGATACGGGCACGCTCTACCTGGCCGGGGTCGCCGACGACGTTCAGTTAAGCGTCAAATGGGGAAATTCACAGGATCAACAATGCACAGCCCACATCACGCTGAATAGCGAACACCACGCGGTCAGCCCGACCGGCATCCATTACCTCAGCGCGACTTGTCAGCAGGAACCGCAAAATGTTAAGTAAAATGGGAAAATACGCACGTCTTTCATTGTCCGCAGCAGGTCTTTGCCTGATGGCGTCCGCAACAGCCCAGGCCGCGACCATTCTGCGTGACTGCTTTACCGCGCCACAGTATTACAGCGTCACGTTCAGCAACGAAATCAACGCAAACGACAACACGGCCAACAATATTGTTAAATTTGATGAGCATATTGTCGGGAACGGCGTTGAAATGGAGGCAAACTGCACATGCCCTGGCAATGTGTTTGAATCAACGGCAATAATGGAATTGACGCTGGCCGGAAGCCCGCTTAATGCCGGTATCGCCGGGTACGGTTATCTGACTGAAAACATAGATATTGATGTTGCAGGTTATAGCGATGCCGTTAATTCTCTGGACGGTACCGGCCTGATTCAGATCAGCATTAACCAGTATCCGACGCCGGTGTCGTCGATGGGGAAAGTGATCGAGTCAATGAAACCCACCGAAGGTTCCGCCAGCGTCTGTAGCGACAGCACCCATCCTGGCACGCCCGCCCCCGCGAAGCGAACGTTCAGATGGAATGTTATCGCCGCCACGTTTTATATCAAAAAGCCCATTCTCGGTATCGAAGTCATTCCCCCAACGATACTCGTGCAAAACTACGCCTGTCTCTATTTTGACTCAGGAAGCTGCGACGCTGGCAGCGCACAGCACGTATCAAATATCTGGCTGAGTGGCTCACTCTCTGCCCCGCTGAGCTGTACGATTAATGCCGGAAGCACCATTGAGGTTGATCTGGGGAAAATTGTGAGTAAACAGTTTGTCACCAGGGGTCAGCCTCCTGAAGGCTACGCCCTGAAAAACGTTGATATCTCTTACCACTGCGACGGCAACGCCGTAGGAAATACCGACAGAATCAAGCTAACGCTCAGCGCCGACCAGGGGGTTGTAGACAGCAGCGATCCCCTGATAGCCAAAATGCTCGGCAGAGACGACCTGGGAGTGAGAATTTTTAGTGAGGACAACCAAAATGTTGCGCTGGACGGCACCTTTGAATTTCCGGTGACGATGGATGAGCAAGGTAACGGCGCGGTACGCATCAAAGCCGCACCAGTGAGCACGACCAGCGCAACGCCAGCACCCGGCGAATTTGAGGGCAATGTGACGGTAAAAATGGATCTGCGCTAAACGTTCCTCAGGTTGTCGGCACAACCTGAGGATACCTTACCGCATCAGAACCCGAGGCTATCCAGCAGGTCATCCACCTGATCCTGGCTGGCGACAACGCCGGCTTTGGTGGTGTCGACCTGTGGGCCATTGAGCAGGCTTTCATTCTCGCGTTTCGGACGTGAATTTTGCTCAGGGATGTTTTCCAGCAATACCATCAGCAGCTGGCGCTCAATCTCCTGGATCACATCCATCATGCGCTTGATAACCTGACCGGTGAGATCCTGGAAATCCTGCGCCATCATGATGTCCAGCAGTTGCGCATTGGTGAAGCTGGTATGCCCCGGCACATCACCGAGGAATTTACGCGTATCCGTAACCAGTTCGCGGGCGTCGGCGAGTTCAATCGGGTTTTCGAACCACTCATCCCAGCGTTTGGTCAGAGCTTTGGCGCCCTTCTCCATTTCATCCTGGTGTGGCTGAGAGGCTTCAACGCTGTTCAGCGCACGTTCCGCCGCCTGCGCCGTCATCTGTACAACATAGTCCAGACGATCGCGCGCGTCAGGAATCGCTTCCGCCGCTTCTGCTATCGCCTGATCCAGCCCCAGTTCACGCAGGCTGTCACGCAGCATTCGGGTCAGACTGCCGATGCGCGCAATGATGTCCCCTGCTGAATGCTCATCAACAGGTTTAATTTGTGGTTGCATCATACTCAGACCCTCACATGCCCAGTTTCTCAAAGATTTTGTTGAGTTTCTCTTCCAGCGTCGCCGCAGTGAACGGTTTCACCACATAGCCGCTGGCACCCGCCTGCGCAGCCGCGATAATGTTCTCTTTCTTCGCTTCTGCGGTCACCATCAGCACCGGCAATGACGCCATTGCGCCATCAGCGCGAATCGTTTTCAGCAGTTCCAGACCGTCCATGTTGGGCATGTTCCAGTCAGAAATTACGAAGTCAAAGCCGCTTGCCTGCAATTTGTTCAGTGCGTCAACGCCATCTTCGGCCTCTTCGACGTTATTGAAACCCAGCTCTTTTAGCAGGTTGCGCACGATGCGACGCATGGTGGAAAAGTCATCCACAACCAGAAATCTGAGCTCTTTGTCCGCCATAAAAAAATACTCCTCGTTAAATACGTATTGCCTGTCCGGCACTGATTTTCGCCAGCATCTGCTGGCTTACCTGGCTAAGATCGACCACTTCGCTCACGCCACCCATATTGATGGCCTCGCGCGGCATGCCGAACACCACACAACTTGCTTCATTTTGCGCGATAGTCCAGGCGCCAGCCTGGTGCATCGCTAACATTCCGGCCGCGCCATCGTTGCCCATGCCGGTAAGGATGACCCCTACCGCATTGCGCCCCGCATGTTTTGCGACCGAATGAAACAGCACATCCACTGACGGGCGATGGCGGTTAACCGGCGGCCCGTCATGAATTTTGATTTGATAGTTCGCCCCGCTGCGCGTCAGCTCCATATGCTTGTCGCCGGGGGCGATGTAGGCATGGCCTGGCAGCACGCGTTCGCCGTCTTCCGCCTCTTTCACGCTAATCTGGCAGAGCTTATTTAACCGCTCGGCAAACGAACGGGTAAAACCGGGCGGCATATGCTGGGTGATGATCACCGCCGGACTGGAAAGCGGCAGCGGTTGCAGCACATGACGTATGGCCTCGGTTCCCCCCGTCGAGGCGCCAATCGCGATCAGTTTTTCAGAACTGAGCAGCGGCCCCGCTTTTAGCGTCACAGGCGCAGCCATCGGCTTATGCGCCGCCAGGCGAGCGCGTGACGCGGTGCGGACTTTCTCTGCGATCATCTCGCTGTACGCCAGCATCCCTTCGCGAATGCCCAACTGAGGCTTGGTGACAAAATCAATCGCCCCCAGTTCCAGCGCGCGCAGCGTCACCTCTGAACCTTTCCCGGTCAGAGAGGAGACCATAACCACCGGCATCGGACGCAGTCGCATCAGTTTCTCAAGAAAATCGAGACCGTCCATGCGCGGCATTTCCACATCCAGCGTCAGCACATCGGGGTTATATTTTTTGATTAAATCCCTGGCAACCAGCGGATCGGGCGCCGTCGCCACCATTTCCATATCGCTATGGCTGTTAATAATTTCGGTCATGATTTGGCGCATCAGCGCTGAATCGTCAACCGACAACACCCTGATTTTACTCATGCTTTGTCCTTACTTAGCGCATACACCGTCTGTCCGCGCAGGCTAAAGTCGCGCACGAGGTTGCTAAAGTTTTCTGAGTGACCCGCAAACAGCAGTCCGTCAGGCTTAAGGAGTGGAACAAAACGACGCAGAATGTCCTGCTGCGTTGTTTTATCAAAATAGATCATGACGTTACGGCAAAATATCGCGTCGAATGGCCCGGGAACGTTGTACTGTTTATCCAGCAGGTTGAGGGTGGAAAACTCAACGTAATTAGCCAGTTCCTGTCGCACGCGCACCAGCCCTTCATGCGGGCCTGTACCGCGCATGAAATAACGCTGCAACTGTTGTGGCGACAGCGTTTTCAACTCGTCCTGACGGTAAATCCCGCTTCTCGCCTTTTCCAGCACTTCGGTGTCGATATCGCTGGCGAAAACTTTCCAGCGCCCCGGCGCCATCCCTAAGGCATCCGCCAGCGTAATGGCGATGCTGTAGGGTTCCTCTCCGGTAGAGGCCGCCGCGCTCCACACACGGTATTCCCCGTTGCGGCGACGCGCGTGATCCGCCAGTACCGGGAAGTGATGCGCTTCACGGAAGAAGGCCGTCAGGTTAGTGGTCAATGAGTTAATAAAAGCCTGCCACTCAGCGCTGTTCTGGTTGGCTTCCAGCATGCTGAGATAACGGCCGAAATCATCCAGCCCCAGCGTTCTCAGGCGACGGACCAGGCGGTTGTAAACCATATCCCGCTTGTGGTCCGCCAGCACGATTCCCGCGCGCTGGTAGATTAATTGACATATCCGACGAAAATGCGCGTCAGACAGCGCGAGGCGCTGTGTCATCTGTAACAATAATGACGTTTGCCCGGTGGGCAGCGATGATGTCATAGCGCCTTCTCAATCACATTCAGGATACAACGGGTACCGCTTGCGGCGGCGCCGACTCTTGTTGTGTTACGACTTGCTCTTCAAGCTTAAATACCGCGACACGGGCAGAGAGATGGTCTGCCTGGTTCGCTAACTGGTCGGTGGCGGCGGCGGCTTCTTCGACAAGCGCGGCGTTTTGTTGCGTCACCTGATCCATCTGGCTGACGGCTTGCGCCACCTGCTCAATTCCTCTGCGCTGTTCATCGGAGGCTGAGGCGATTTCGCCCATGATGTCGTTCACCTGGGTTACCGAGCTGACGATCTCCGTCATGGTATTCGCGGCGGTGTCCACCAGTTGTGATCCCTGATGCACACGGTTTACGGACTCCTCAATCAACCCTTTAATCTCTTTGGCCGCCTGTGCGCTGCGGCTCGCCAGGTTACGCACTTCGCCTGCGACAACGGCAAAACCGCGCCCCTGCTCACCGGCCCGCGCCGCTTCGACCGCCGCATTCAGCGCCAGAATATTGGTCTGAAACGCAATGCTGTCGATAACCCCGATGATGTCGCCAATTTTCTGCGAACTGGCGGCAATATCCTGCATTGTGCTGGCCATACGCGAAGCCTGGTCGCCGCCTTTTTTCGCGGTATCCGCCGCGCTTTTCGCCAGACCGGAGGCCTGACGGGCGTTATCGGCGTTCTGCCCGACCGTTGCCGTTAGCTGCTCCATACTGGCTGCGGTTTGCGCCAGCGACGCCGCCTGCTGTTCGGTACGTGACGACAGATCGTTATTGCCCATCGCGATTTCCGAAATGCCGGTATGCATCGCTAAACTGCCCTGCCGCACGTCGCTGACCGTTTCGCGCAGCGCCTGCTGCATGGCCTTCAGGCTGGCGAAAATAGCGGAAATCTCGTTGCGCCCATATACGGCAATCGGCCGCGCCAGGTTTCCGTCCGCAATGCTGTCAAAATGGCTGCCGATAATCGCCAACGGCTGAACAATCATTTTGCGTGACCAGAACAGCGCCCCGGTGGTTAATAACGCTGCGACGACCACCATCGTGATAAAAATAATCGCCGAGCGGTGATAATTGTCTTTCCCCTGTTCGCTGGCCGTCTCCAGAACATGGTTGATATTCTGCTGCCAGGTAGTGACGTTGGCGTCAAAGGCGTCCTGCGATGCCTGTACCGGCGCGGTCAGAAAATCCGACAGCTGGTTACTTTCAAGCCAGGTGGCCTGATGTTCCAGATCGCTATACCACTGCGTATAACTCTTTTCCGTGGCGGCCTGTAACGCTTTCCCCTCTTCCGTACTCGCCTCTGTCGCCATAAAACCTTTAAACACAACGCCGGACTGCGCCAGGCTTTCCCGGGCGGTGGTCATCAGCTGTTTGATATCCTCGGGCGGATAGCTCAGTGCGGTTAACGTCCCGGCTTTATTCAGCGCGGTACTGGCCTGTAATAAAACGGCGCGTGTTTGCGCCAATGCTGCGCGTTGCTGATTACTCTGCTCGACCTGGTTCAGACTCTGAAAACCATCGCGAAATGCCCAAAAGGACAAGCCATTACTGCCAATCTGCAAAACACCGCAGAGGATCAAGATTAAAAACAGCGTGGTCGAGATTCGAATACGATTAAACATCAACGCTCCCATTAGGCGGCAAAGGCCACGATTAAAAGACGATCAAAATGTTTCCCAGTGAGTATCTTGTTCAGTTGCAAGCTGGCGCGGTTGCGCTGTACGCGGCGCCGCTGCGGTTGTATTCAGGTCTGTTTTTACGGTTAATGGACGAGATGCCAGACGAAACGCGGATACCGCCATCGTTAAACGGCTGGCCTGCTCTTCAAGCGCGGCCGCTGCGGCCGCCGACTCCTGCACCAGCGAGGCGTTCTGCTGCGTGACGCGATCCATCTCAGAGACGGCCAGCGCCACCTGATCGATCCCGCGGCTTTGCTCATCGGAAGCCGACGCGATTTCACCCATGATGTCCGTCACGCGGGTCACGGCGTTGACAATGTCTCTCATCGTTTCACCGGCGCTTTCCACCAGCACGGAGCCGGTATCCACCCGCGAAACGGAATCTTCAATGAGCGCTTTGATCTCTTTCGCCGCCTGCGCGCTGCGGCTCGCCAGGTTACGCACTTCCCCTGCCACCACCGCAAACCCGCGCCCTTGCTCCCCGGCGCGCGCGGCTTCAACCGCAGCGTTCAGCGCCAGAATATTGGTCTGGAATGCAATGCCATCGATAACGCTGATGATGTCGGCGATCTTCTTCGAGCTGTCGGCAATTTCATGCATGGTGTTGACCACGCCATCCACCACTTTCCCGCCGTGTTGTGCGGTGTCGGAGGCGCTTTGCGCCAGGTGCGACGCCTGACGGGCATTGTCGGCGTTCTGTTTCACCGTCGCGGTGAGCTGTTCCATGCTGGCAGCCGTTTCTTCCAGCGCCGACGCCTGCTGCTCGGTGCGGGAGGAAAGATCGGTGTTGCCCGTAGCGATTTCGCTGGTGCCGGAATAGATGGCGTCAGACCCTTCACGTACCTGAGTCACCGTCTCAATCAGCGAACGCTGCATATGATCAACGGTTCCCGCCAGTTCACCGATCTCATTGCGCCCGGAGACGGTCAGCGTATTGGTCAAGTTACCGCTGGCGATGTCACGAATATGGGCAATCACTCGCGCCAGCGGATTCAGCAAGGTATGACGAATGCCGTACCACACCACAACCAGAATCAGCACCAGGACAACCGCCAGAATACCCAATTGCCACTGGGCAAAATGGTAGTCACGCGCGCTCTCATCAAACGCCTTGCTGTACAGTTTTTCGCTCACGCCAGCGTATTTGCCCAGCGCTTCGCCAAGTGCGTTCTGCATCCCCTGGGTTGGCTGCGCGAAGTAGGCATCCATGTTGCCGTTTTCGAGGAACTGAACCAGTTCCGCCAGCGCCGCATGGTATTGCTGGTATTTTTCATCCACATTGCCGCTGGCTTCCGCCATCTCCGGCAGCGGATTAATATTTTTGAAGTTGGCATAATGCGTTGCCGCCTGCTCCAGCGTGCTTTTGGCGTTTTTCAGCAGGTCGTTTTTCGCGCTGCTCTGCTGATTAGAGGCATCCATCATCATGCGGGCCGAAGAACGGCTCAGGTTAATACGCGTTTGCAGCATGAGATCCCATGTCGAGGTCAGTTCGCTCTGCTGCTGGCGTAAATCATTTGAAATAACAAAACTTTGCTGGTTCTGCTGTAATGACGAAAACAACAGACCACCGGAAACAAGCTGTAGCAGTGCGAAAACCCCCAGCACCATCATCAGCATTGTGACAACGCGGATACGGTTAAACATAAGGCACCTTCCTGAAAACGAGTTATCAACGTTATCGGCACCAGAGAAGAGAACTTTACATTTGCGAAAAGGAAATAGAAGCAGGAAGCGCCGATCGGCGGATCGCGGCTGGCGGTTTTGGGGCGGTAACCAGACATTGACAGAAAAACATCATTATTATCATTATATTAACATTCATCACCTTCCTGGACAGTTTGCATTTTGCCGACAAAAACGATTCTTATGTGACTCTGATCACATAAGCACAGCCGTCAGAACACAACAAAATGAATAAATAATAAAAAATAGTTGTATCCCCCTGCGCTTTAATTCAATTTATATGATGAATATTTCAGTGCGACTCAATAAATAAAACAAAAGCGTTACTGACAACAACATGTGAAATCCAGCCAGAGGGCTTTTCAGTGGCAAGTGCAAACAAACTCACGTTATTTATCGTGATCTTCATGCTGGCAGGCATCCTGTCAGGCGCGGTGATTCACTCTTACGCGTCACAGGAGGCGATCGCCGCCTGGTCCGATAACATCACGCTCCTCACCGATATTTTCTTACGGCTCATTAAAATGGTGATTGCCCCGCTGGTTTTCAGCACGCTAACCGTGGGCATCATGCGTCTGGGCGAAACCGCCACTATCGGCCGCGTTGGCGGTAAAGCGATGGTCTGGTTTATCAGTTCTTCCGTGTTGTCCATTCTGGTGGGGCTGTTTATCGTGACGATTGAGCATCCGGGCAGCGGTCTGAATCTGGCAATTCCGGCAGAATCGGTCGACACCGGGCTTGCGGTGGGCGGCATGAGCTTAAAAGGATTCCTGTCGCACACCATTCCGACCAGCATTGCCGGAGCGATGGCCAATAATGAAATTTTGCAGATCGTCGTGTTTTCCATGTTCTTCGGTATTGGCGGCGCGTCGCTTGGCGAGAAATTCAACGCGCCGCTGGTCGCCGCCCTGGATGTGGTTTCACATATTATGCTGAAGGTGACCGGCTACGTGATGTACGTTGCGCCGTTGGCCATTTTTGCCGCGATCTCCTCGGTGATCGCCACCCAGGGGCTGGGGATTCTGCTTAACTACGCGTCGTTTATCGGCGGCTACTATGTGGCGATTCTGCTGACCTGCCTGGTGCTGCTGACCGTGGGCTATATGGTGCTGAAAAAAGAGGTGTTCCGGTTAGTCAGCATGTTGAAAGATCCGGTGCTGGTCGCCTTTACTACCAGCAGCTCTGAAGCCGCTTATCCGAAAACGCTGGAACAACTGACGAAGTTTGGCTGCTCACGCAACATCGTGTCGTTTGTGCTGCCTATTGGTTACTCCTTTAACCTCGTCGGCTCGATGGTGTATTGCTCTTTCGCGTCGATGTTTATCGCGCAGGCTTATAATATTCATCTCTCTTTTGCGGAAATTACGGTGCTGATGCTGACGCTGATGCTGGCGTCAAAAGGAATTGCAGGCGTACCGCGTTCTGCGCTGGTGGTGCTGGCCGCCACGATTCCGAGCTTCAATATTCCGGTGGCGGGCATTTTGTTGCTGATGGGGATTGACCATTTTCTTGACATGGGACGCTCCGCCATTAACGTGTTAGGAAACGGCATTGCCACCGCGATGCTGGCGCAGAATGAAGGTTTGCTGGAAGAGGACGCGGAAGAACGCGTTCCGCAGCAGTTAGTGGGGTAATGTATTTGCCGGATGGCGGTGTAAACACCTTATCCGGCCTACATACGGCGATGTGTCATGTGTAGGCCGGATAAGCGAAGCGCCATCCGGCACAGGCAGTCAACGGTTATGCAACGTGGGAAGCGGCGATATCAAGCAGCGCCATCTCATCGCTGTTCAGCAGTTTCTCAATGTTCACCAGGATCAACATACGTTCGCCAAGCGCGCCCAGACCGGTCAGATATTCCGTAGACAGGGTAACGGCAAACTCCGGCGCCGGACGAATTTGCTCCGCCGTCAGCGACAGCACGTCAGACACGCCGTCCACCACAATCCCTACCACGCGTTGTCCCAGATTCAACACGATGACCACCGTGTTATCGTTATACTCAACGTCGCCCTGGCAAAACTTCACGCGCAGATCGACAATCGGCACAATCACGCCGCGCAGGTTCGTCACCCCTTTAATAAAAGAAGGCGTGTTAGCGATGCGCGTGACCTGATCGTAGCCACGGATCTCCTGCACTTTCAGGATGTCGATACCGTACTCTTCATCTCCCAGTGTAAATACCAGGAATTCCTGACCTGACGGCTCGCCGGCCAGTTTGGTTACATTACTCATACCGGTCATATAATTACCTTTCTCACTCAATCAGGCGGCTGTGATCGCCATACGTTGTTCACGGTTTAAACCCTGCAATGCGGAGACATCAACGATCAGCGCCACGCTGCCGTCGCCCAGAATCGTCGCCGCAGAAATGCCTGGCACCTTGCGATAGTTGCTTTCCAGGTTTTTCACTACCACCTGGTGCTGTCCAATAAGCTGATCAACCAGCAGTGCGTAACGGCGACCGCCGCTTTGCAGGATCACCACAATGCCCTGCGTGGCTTCAGTTTTGGCGCCAACGACATCAAAGACTTTCCACAGTTCCACCAGCGGCAGATACTCGCCGCGCACTTCCAGTACGCGCTCGCCTCCGGCCAGCGGGTGCAGATCGTCTTCACGCGGTTGCAGCGATTCCATTACCGCATTCAGCGGCAGAATGAACACTTCGCCCGCCACGCGGACGGACATCCCGTCCAGAATAGCCAGCGTCAGCGGCAGCAGAATGCGAATGGTGGTGCCCGTCCCCTGCTTCGACTGGATTTCAACGTGGCCGCCCATCTCCTGGATGTTACGTTTCACCACGTCCATGCCCACGCCGCGACCGGAAACATCCGTCACCTGCTCGGCGGTGGAGAAGCCCGGCGCAAAAATCAACATGCCCACTTCTTCATCGGTCATATTTTCGTTGACCGCCATCCCCTGAGAGACAGCTTTCGCCAGAATGCGCTCGCGATTCAGCCCCGCGCCGTCATCGGTCACTTCAATGCAGATATTGCCGCCCTGGTGTTCAGCGGAGAGGATCAGATTACCGATCGCATTCTTCCCGGCTTCAAGGCGTGTTTCCGGCATCTCGATACCGTGATCGAGGCTGTTGCGCACCAGGTGGGTTAATGGATCGATAATGCGTTCAATCAGACTTTTATCCAGTTCCGTCGAGCTGCCGACGAGGGTCAGTTCAACCTGTTTGCCCAGTTTACCCGCCAGGTCGCGCACCAGACGCGGGAAGCGGCTGAAGACGTACTCCATCGGCATCATACGAATCGACATCACCGACTCTTGCAGATCGCGGGCGTTACGTTGTAACTGACCCATGCTGGTGATGAGATCGCCATGATTAACCGGGTCCAGTTCATTAGAACGCTGGGCCAGCATTGACTGAGTAATCACCAGTTCGCCGACCAGGTTGATCAACTGGTCTACTTTCTCAACCGCCACGCGAATACTGGTTGACTCTCGCTCACGGGCCGGCTTTTCACGCTCGGCGCGCCCGGACTGCGGTTCGCTGGCGGCGGCTTTGGCAACAGGAACCACTGCGGTCGGTTGCGGCGTAGTTGCCACGGCAACAGGCTCTTCGACCTGCGCGACCGGGGCTGAGGAGACCGTCTCAAAGGCTATCTGATCGGCTTCAATCACAAAGCAGAGCACCGCAATGATGTCATCTTCCGCAATCGTGCCGTCGAGGGTCGCGGACAGCGAATCCGCGCCTTTCACCACATCCGTTAAGGTGGCCAGGTTGCCCAACTCTTCTTCAAGCAGATCGACTTCATTGGCTTTCAGGCGCGAAAGAACCACGCGCAGTTTGCTCTCTTCCGCGCTGTTTTCCTGTGCGACCGCCTCTTCCTGTATCGCCGTACCGTCGACGACGCTCAATTTGGCAGCGTTAACCACCGCCGGAGCGGTTTCCCCTTTCGCCTCAAGCGCTAACTGACGTAACGCGTTGCAGATATATTCGAAGCTTGCGGCATCCGGCTCTTCCGAGCTTTTATAGGCGTCGAGCTGTTCCTGCATAATATCTTTCGTTTCCAAAAACAGGTTGATAATGTCGGTATTGAGCTGCATCTCACCGCGCCGGGCTTCATCCAGCAGGTTTTCCATCAAGTGGGTTGTTTCCTGCAAAACGGTAAAGCCGAAAGTACCTGCGCCGCCTTTAATGGAGTGCGCCGCACGAAAAATGGCATTCAGTTGCTCAGAGTCCGGGGCTTCAGGCGCCAAATCAAGCAGGTGCTGCTCCATGTCAGCCAACAGCTCGTCAGCTTCATCAAAAAATGTCTGATAAAAATCGCTAATATCCATGCTCACGCTATCACCTCGGATTGGCTGGTGGCGATGTGGGAACGCTTACCGGCGGGAGTGCCGCTGGCTGTTGTAAGACACTTACCGGCTCATTCTGGCTTTCAGCGTTTTCATGCAAAATGGCCTCTTCTGCCTGCTTGTTCAACACCAGCAGACTTATACGGCGGTTGATGGCGTCATCAGGACCGCGATCGCTCAGACGCATCGTGGCGGCCATGCCTACCACCCGTAATACTTTTCCATCATCCAGACCGCCAACCACCAGTTCGCGACGCGAAGCATTGGCGCGGTCGGCCGACAATTCCCAGTTGCTGTATCCCCGTTCGCCGCTGGCGTACGGGAAATCATCCGTATGACCGGAAAGGCTGATGCGGTTAGGAATACCGTTCAACACCGGCGCAATACCACGCAGAATGTCACGCATGTAAGGTTCAACCTCCGCGCTGCCCGTCTTAAACATCGGGCGATTCTGGCTGTCGATAATCTGAATGCGCAGCCCTTCCTGAACCAGGTCAATCTTCAGGTGCGGCCGCAATGCGCGCAGTTTGGGATCGGACTCAATCAGCTGATCCAGGTCGCCGCGCAATTTGCTCAGACGGCTCTGCTCCATACGCCTTTTCAGTTCATCAATATTGGGTTGCTTGTTCACTTCACCCTGCTGCTGGGTGTAGTCCTCGCCGCCGCCGGGGATCGGACTTTCACTGTTCGCGATGCGATGTCCGCCCGTTATCGCTGTTGCCAGCGGCGTACGGAAATATTCGGCAATTTGAATCAATTCTTTAGGACTGGAGATAGAAATCAGCCACATGACGAGGAAAAAAGCCATCATCGCCGTCATAAAGTCGGCGTAAGCAATTTTCCAGGAGCCATGCGCCCCGCCGTGACCCTTATGTTTCCGCCGTTTTACGACGATAATTGGATGGGGCTGATTCTTCATGCTTCCTCGGTCGTCGTCTGCTGCTGGTTCGGGTTTCTCACTGCGCGTACGTGCTCTTCCAGTTCAATGAACGAAGGACGTTCGCTGGAATACAATGTTTTACGACCAAATTCGACGGCGATCGGCGGCGCATAACCGTTCAGGTTAGAAAGCAGTGTGATTTTTACGCACTGCATCATTTTGGTGGTTTCAGCGCTCTTTTGACGCAGCACGCTGGCGAGTGGCGAGATAAACCCATAGGCCAATAAAATCCCGAGGAATGTCCCCACCATCGCATGGGCGATCAGCGCCCCCAGTTCAGCCGCCGGACGATCGGCGGAAGCCAGCGCATGGACAACCCCCATGACCGCCGCAACGATACCAAATGCCGGTAATGAATCGCCCATCAGCGCCAGGCTGTTGGCAGGAACTTCCGCCTCGCTTTCGTGGGTTTCAATTTCCTCATCCATCAGCGCCTCAATTTCAAAGGTATTCATGTTGCCGCTGATGATCAGGCGCAGATAATCGACGATAAAATCAAGCATGACCGCGTCGGCCAGAATACGCGGATAGCTGGCAAAAATTTCACTCTCTTTCGGGTTTTCAATGTCACGTTCCAGCGAGAACATCCCCTGCTGGCGCGATTTGGCCATCAGGCGATAGAGCAACGCCAGCAAATCCATGTACATCGCTTTTGTGTATTTCGAACGACGAAACAGTAACGGGAGCGCCTTTAACGTCCCTTTGATCGCTTTGCCGTTGTTACCGACAATGAATGCCCCGATCCCCGCACCACCGATGATGACGAATTCAGCCGGTTGATAGAGTGCTCCAAGGTGTCCGCCGGTCATCATGTAACCACCGAAAACTGTACCGAGAACTACCAGGTAACCTAATAAGATAAGCACGACATCATCCTTCCGCTGTTGACTAAAACAGGATGTACAGTCGGGCGAATAACACGTCGGCAAGGCAAAAAAAAGCAGCGGTAATCACTTACCGCTGCTGGAGTGTTTGTCCACACCGTATCGGTTAAACAGCCTGTTCGATCTGTTCATCCAGCAGTTGTGGAATAATATCGGCAGCATTTTGGGAAAGTTTACGTCTTTTTACTGCGCGGGACGGCGGCTGGCACAAACTACAGGCAAAACTCCCCGCAGGCTGATGCGCATGGGTAATAAAATTCCCGCCACAGCAATTACAGGTCGATAATTCAAGCAGCCCGCTTTCCACGAAACGCACCAGCGTCCATGCGCGTGTTAACGCCAACAATGGCCCGTCTTCCGCCTGCGGGCACTGTTCCAGATACAGACGGTACGCTTTAATGACCGCATCCACGCCGCTGCACAGACCGGTTTTGAGTAAGAACTGCCAGGCGTTGCAAAACATGGAGGCATGAATATTTTGCTCCCATGTCATAAACCAGTCCGTTGAAAAAGGAAGCATACCTTTTGGCGGAGGACTGCCGCGTAACTCTTTGTATAATTTGATGAGGCGACCACGACTTAACTGCGTTTCGCTTTCCAGCATTTGCAAACGGGCGCCCAAAGAGATCAATTCCATCGCTAACTGGATATCGCGAGCTTCCTGAACAATGCTTTTTTCACTCATCATCAAGCCCTTTTCTTACGCGCCGCATCGTCGGCCTGATTCACATCGTGTAACAGGCGTGTTGAAAGCATGATACCGGTATGAATTTGCTGAAGATCGTCAACGCGAGAATCCTGGGTCAGCTGGGTAACTGTCTGGTGGTTGTCAAAACGGAAATGACATACCAGCTGGTTTGTTTCGGCCAGTTTAACCATTTGTGGAAGAGTCAGAGTACCCAACGTGTTCGCCATCTCTTCACTGATACCAAGGCGGAACATCGCGGATGCTTTGTCCTGAACGATCAGACGCTGTGCAAGGAGTAAATATGACAGATTGATGTCATAAATGTGTTTCAGCAACTCGGATGTATGCATTGTTCCCATCCAGAATAACCAACTTTATTTTTATGCGGTGAAACCGCACCCCGTGATGTCGCCGGGAATCCCCGGTAAAAAAAGCAAAAAGGTCAAATGCATAGCCACGCCCAGGCACCGATGCATACAGTAAAACCCCCCTTAATGGGGTGTCAGGTTTTTACACGTTTACATGATTTATTACAAAATGCCTAAGATTTTTCCTAATTCGACGCAACTCTACTCGTCAGCACGAACACATACAACGGAGCCGGGCTGCGAATTTGAGAAATATGTGATCCAGATCACATAAATCATCCAAATACTTAACATAAATCCATCAGTTGAACTTTTATTTTGATTATTTTTTAGCCTTTCGTTCAGTTTTTCTATTCCAGATACACGAATATGTGCGTAAATAATCACTCATGCGGTATGTTTAGCACCGTTAAAATAACATCTGAAAATATCCCCCTTTCTGAATATTCCTGTCGGGGACATAAAATAATTTAATCGTTTCTAAACAACCACTTAAATATTAAGCAGGGTTAACCAATAGACGGTATCTATGATGCATAACAAGTTAATTTTTGTTACATCGTAATTAACATTTTGTTTTCATAATTGGTCGATTTAAGTTAAAGCGCGTAATAACGTTTACAATGTGCGTTATGCCACTATTCCATTTATAAGAATAATTAATGAATTATTATGATAACCTTCACACTATCGTCACAGGAAAACATTGCAGAATTCGACTAAACAGAGTAAAGCTGAAGAAGAAACCTCATATTCTTGCAATAAGGAGCGAGTTATGAGCTATACGCATATTCTTGTCGCCGTCGCCGTTACCCCCGAAAGTCAGCAGCTGTTAGCGAAAGCTGTCTCCATTGCTCGTCCCGTCAATGCCCGCATTAGCCTGATTACCCTCGCCTCTGATCCCGAGCTGTATAATCAATTCGCCGCCCCCATGCTGGAAGATTTGCGGGAGGTGATGCATGAAGAGACGCAGGATTTTCTCGACAAACTGAGTGCGAAGGCAGACTACCCGATTGAACAAACGTTCATTACTTACGGGGAGTTAAGCGCGCATATTCTGGATGTGTGTCGTAAGCAGCAGGTGGATTTGGTCATTTGCGGCAATCATAATCACAGCTTCTTTTCGCGAGCGTCCTGCTCAGCGAAAAGTGTCGTTAGCGCCAGTGAAGTTGATGTATTGCTGGTCCCGCTTGTCGGTGATTAGCGGGCGTCAGGCAAGCTTTGGGAAGGTGGCGACCTTATTGCGATGCAGCGTTTCAGCGCTACGTGGCGCGACATCCTTTAGGTCGCGAATAAACCGTTGCTGCCAGTGATTAATATCATTTTTAATAATCGTCTCAAGCATTTCCGCGTGACGTGAAATGCGTTCGGCAAGCGGCATGGTCAACGCGCGGTGGAGCGCCACGGCCACATCATCCCGATCATAAGGGTTAACAATGAGCGCGGACGTCAACTCATTCGCCGCACCGGCAAACTGCGACAAAACGAGAACGCCGGGATTTGCCGGGTCCTGCGCGGCGACAAACTCTTTCGCGACCAGATTCATGCCATCCCGCAGCGGGGTCACTAACCCGACATCCGAGTAGCGGAACACCTTCATCAGCAGCTTGCGATCAAAGTGCTGGTTAAGATAGTAGAGCGGCGTCCAGCCAAGCTGTCCATATTTACCGTTGATACGCCCTGCTTCCGTCTCCAGTTGGTGGCGGATATCCTGATAAGCCTGCACTTCACCGCGCGAGGTCGGCGCTATCTGCGTGTAGCGAATTTTCCCGTGGTGCTGGGGGTATTTCTCCAGCAGCGCTTCATACGCCTGGAAACGCTCCGGTAATCCTTTGGAGTAATCCAGACGCTCAACGGAAAAAATGTTTTGCACATTTTTCAGCTCCGCTTTTAGCTGCGCCAGTTTCGGCGGTAACGGCCCGGAAGCCTGTTGTGCGATCTCGTCAGGTTCAATGCCAATAGGATAGACCTCAGTGCGGAAGGATTTCCCCCATGCCGAATGGCTCTTACTGCCGCGCGTGGTTACTCTGGTCTGACTTGACAGACTGTCCAGAAACGCCAGGCGGTCGTTTTCCGTCTGGAATCCCAGTAAGTCAAAATCACACAGTTGTTCCAGCAGCGTATCATGCGGCGGCAAAGCATTGAAAATTTCCGGCGTCGGGAAAGGGATATGCAAGAAAAAGCCGATGCGATTATTCACGCCCCGCTTGCGCAATTCACTGGCAAACGGCAATAAATGATAGTCATGAACCCAGATAATATCGTCATCTTTCAGTAAGGGCAGCAGCTTATCCGCCAGCAGCGCATTCACCCGTGAATACCCTTCCCACGCGGGGCGCTGGAACTGCACTAGATCGAGTCGATAATGGAAGGCAGGCCATAAGACCGCATTCGAAAACTGGCAATAATATTCCTCGTAGTCCTGCTCGCTCAGATTAAAAGACGCCCAGGTCATATTGCCTCGTGTGACCTTTTTTAACGGCTTATCCTCGTTGCCCGTCTCGCCACTCCAGCCGAACCACAATCCGCCCGCCGCTTTCAATGCGCCCAGTACGCCAACTGCCAGGCCACCCGCGCCGCCTTTATTATCCGGGGGAGCAATTCGATTAGATACTACGACTAAACGACCCATAGCCATCTCTCCTGTCATTCATTAATTTTTTTTCTTGTTGTGGATTGTTAATTTCTTCCAGCCAGCGCCAGACCTCAGGAACGCCTGCCAGACGTCCTGTTGCCCGGGTCGCCCCGGCACCCACTTTGACTGAAATCCCTCCCAAATTATTGACGACGTCAAAGCCCGCCTCATCCGTCAAGTCATCGCCCACAAAGACAGGGATACGCCCTGCAAATGGCGCTTCTTGCATAAACGCGGCAATGGCCTCCCCTTTGTTCGCGCCTTTCGGTTTAATCTCCACCACGCATTTACCCGGCTGAAGCGCAAGCTGCGGCCATTTCTGCGTAATGTGCTGCGCCAGCGCCAGCAACGTCGCCTCATGCTGCGGCGCCTGCCGGTAATGCAGCGCAAAGGCCATGCCCTTCGCTTCCAGTTCCGCCCCTGGAAGATTTCCCAGCGCGGCGTGCAGCTGCGCGCTGACATCGCGTGCTATCGCCTGCGGAAGGCGCACGATATGGGTATTACCATTGATGTCACGGCGTTCCGCCCCATGCACCCCGGCGAGGGGAAAGCAAAAGGGGGCTGAGAGCGCATCAAGTTCAGCCATTGAGCGCCCTGAAATCAATGCCAGCGCCCCTGCGTTATGCGTCGAGAGGCGGTGTAACAGCTGGAGAATATTGTGCGGCACCACCACCTGATCCGGGTGTGGTTTAATCTCCGCCAGCGTCCCATCAAGATCGAAAAAATAAGCATAGTTTGCGGACAGTTCGGGGGATACGGTTAACGGTTCTGCCACCCTGTTCTCCTCCTTAATCATCGTTTTTGAGGCGCGCGGATCGGCCCCATTAGCCATGTAAGTATAGACAGTGTGACGCTGCTCGCCATTTAGAAAGACAATAGCCAGCCGGGGTAGCGGCTGGCTATCGGGAGGAGCTAAACTGAATAGTTACGGTTTATTTCATTAAACGGTGCGCTTCGCCTTTTGTTTGTAACGGTCGAAGATTACCGCTGCCAGCAGGATTAAGCCGCGCACGACGTACTGTGCAAAGGGGGAAATGTTCAGCAGGTTCATGGCGTTTTCCACCGTCCCCAGGATCAACACCCCCGCGACCACATATGAGATTTTTCCGATGCCGCCCTTGAGGGAGACACCGCCTAATACGCAGGCTGAAATCACAATCAGTTCATAACCAATGGAGGTCATTGGCTGGCCGCTGGTCATGCGCGATGCCAGGATAATCCCCGCCGCCGCCGACACCAGCCCGGAGAGAACGAAGATAATGATCTTCGTGCGTACTACCGGCACCCCGGCCAGACGCGCCGCTTCTTCATTCCCGCCAATCGCCAGCGTATTGCGGCCAAACGTGGTTTTATTCAGCAATAAACCAAAGATAACCAGGCACCCTACCGTTAACCAGATCGGCGCAGGTAGCCCAAACCAGTTGGCGTACCCGAGGGTGAAGAAGCGCTCATCTTCAATCCCTACCGCTTTACCGTCAGAGATGATATAGGCCAGACCACGAACAATCTGCATCGTGGCGAGCGTGGTAATCAGGGCGTTGATCTTTAAACGCGCGATAACAAAACCGTTCACCAGTCCACAGAGTATGCCCAGCAGCAGCCCGGCCGCCACGCCAATCCACAGGCTTTCGGTCATATTGATGACCACGGCGGTGGTGACGCCGGCACAGGCAATTACCGAGGCGACGGAGAGGTCAAAATCGCCGGACGCCAGACAAAACAGCATCCCGCACGCCACCATACCCGACATCGAAATCGCCAGCCCGAGCCCCTTCATGTTGATGAATGTGGCAAAGTTAGGCACAAAGATCGCACACGCCAGGAACAGGACGGCGAACACCACCAGCATGCCGTATTGATCCCAGATACGCCCGAAGCTAAACGGCGACTTAGGTGCGCCAGAACCGGATGTAGTTACAGAAGACATCTTACTCTCCTTTACTCAGGCGACAGCCTGGCTGACTTTAGGCATAGCAAGGCTCAGGGCCTGCCGTTCATCCGCCTGTTCGTGAAGTAATTCACCGGCGATCTCACCTTCACGCATCACCACAATACGGTCGGCAACACCAAGAACTTCCGGCAGATCGCTGGAGGCAAACAGCACGGCCACACCGCGCGCCGCCAGCGCGTAAATAACGTTGTAGATCTCGTGTTTTGCGCCGACATCGATACCGCGCGTCGGCTCATCAAGCAAAATGACCTTCATCTCTTCCGATAACCAGCGTCCCAGAATCGCCTTCTGTTGATTCCCCCCGGAGAGATTCATAATGAGTTGCTCAGCACCTGGCGTTTTTATATTGAGGGAGCGAATATGGTGTTCGGCATTGCTCTCTTCCCAACCGTTATTGATCAGGCACCCGCCCAGCACATGCTTACGTCGGGCGCTGATGTTGATATTGTCGCGAACCGAATGCACAGGAATGATCCCCTCCGCTTTGCGATCTTCCGGGCACAGCATCATGCCTGCCGCAATCGCGTGCGCCGGTTTGCGGATATCAATGGGCTGCTCATCAATGAACACCTGCCCTCCGGTGATACGCGTTCCGCCGAACAGCCCTTTCATTAATTCACTGCGCCCGGCGCCAACCAGACCAAACAGGCCGACAATTTCGCCGCTGCGTACGGATAAGCTGACAGGCGCGCGAACGCCCGGCGCTTTCACCTCTTGCAGCCGCAGCCGCTCTGCGCCACAGGCGCGAGGCTGCCAGCCGTAGATATCGCCGAGATCGCGCCCAACCATCGCCTGAACCAGCGCGTCATGGTTAACCTGCTGCATATCGGTAAATGTTTTAACGTAGCGGCCATCTTTAAACACGGTAATGGCATCGCTCAGTGCAAAGATCTCTTCCATACGGTGCGACACATACAGAATGACGCGCCCTTCTTTGCGCAGTTCGCGAATTACCCGGAACAGGTTCTCGATCTCCCTGGCGGAGAGCGAGCTGGTCGGTTCATCGAAAGCGATAATTTTGGCGTTACGCGCTAACGCTTTCGCAATCTCCACCATTTGCCACTGGCCAATCGAGAGGTATTTCAGCGGGGTATCCGGGGAGATATCCATCCCCAGATGTTGTAACTGAAGACCGGCTTCGTAGTTGAGCAGCGTCCGGTTAACAATCCCCCCCTTATGCGGGAGCTGGCCGAGATAGATATTCTCCGCAACGGTCATTTCCGGCACGAGGTGCAGTTCCTGGTAAATAATGGCGACACCGGCATTCAGTGCAGCCGTGGTGTCGGCAAAGGTCATCTCTTGCCCACGGATCGCCAGCGATCCCGTGGTTGGCGCATAGTTGCCGCTGAGAATTTTTAAGAGTGTGGACTTCCCGGCGCCATTTTCGCCCATCAGCGCATGCACCTGACCGGCATAACAGTCAAAACTGATATCCGTCAGCGCCTTAACGCCAGGGAACGTTTTCCCGATGCCGCGAAATGAGAGATATGGGGTGGGCTGTTGCATAACGTCTCCGTGAGTCAGGATTTTGCCGGATGACGGCGTTGCCTTATCCGGCCTACTGAATACGCAATTCGCAGGCCGGATAAGCCGTTTTCGCGTCGCCATCCGGCATTTGTGTTACTTGCCGCCTAAACCTTTTTTCGCCAGTTCTTCTTTGAAGTTGTCACGGGTGATCAGCACCACGTCGGTCACTTCAGTGAATTTTGGCGGTTCCGCATCCTTGGTTACCCAGTTGTAGAGCATTTCACTGGATTTATAGCCGTGTACGTCCGGGCTGGGCAGCAACGAGCCGTAGAATCCTGTCGCCTGCGCTTTTGACAGTTCGCTGATCGCATCCACACCGTTAATGCCGATGCCGATAACGTCCGCCGCCTTAAAGCCCTGACCTTCGGTGGCGCGCACGCCGCCCAGCACGGTGTTGTCATTCATGCCGACAATCAGCCAGTGTTTCACTTCAGGGTGTTGAACCAGCATAGAGTTAGCGGCATCGAATGCGCCGGGAATATCATTGGATTTCGTTGGAACCTGATAGATCTGTTTTTCCGGGAAGCCCGCAGCTTTCAGCGCTTCCATCGAGCCGGATGTGCGGCGACGCGCGGTATCCAGTTCATTAGCGGTAATCGCCATCACCGCCGTTTCCTTCACATCCCAGCCGCGGTTTTGCATCTCCTTATACAGCTCCTGCCCCTGGCGCTCGCCAATTTTCGTGGCCGCCATCATCACCAGCGGTACGGTGTCCATTGGCTTACCTTTCGCGTTGACGAACTGATCGTCCACGGCGATTACCTTCATGTCATACCCACGCGCTTTTGCAACGATTGCTGAACCCAGTTTCGGGTCCGGGGTACAAATAACGAAGCCTTTTGCCCCACTCGCCGCCAGGCTGTCGATGGCGTTCAGGGTTTTCTCACCGTCCGGCACCGCAATTTTAATGACCTCAAAACCCAGATCTTTCCCGGCTTTATCGGCAAATTTCCATTCTGTCTGGAACCAGGGTTCCTCCGGTTGTTTCACCAGAAAACCGAGCTTCATGGTTTCCGCGATAGCGGATTGTGACATAACGGCAGCCAGACCGATGGCTGCCAGCGCTTTAGTAAATTTGTGCATGGTTAACTCCAGCTTTAGCGTTCTTTTATGTAGGGTAAAATCGAACGATTTTTTGTAATTTAGCCGTAAAACAAGGTATTACCTTAAAAGCCAAGGATTGATACCCGTGCTGGTGTTAGTTGTAGCGGGAAATTGATTCTCCATAGGAGAGCGGCATCACACCGCAGAATTACAGTAATTGCGTACATAAATTCAGCGGAAAATGACATAAAAAAAGAAGGTTTTGTCAGACAAATAAAAAAGGGGTAGCAGATTAGTCCATAACATCAGCCAGCAAATCCTTGTCCCCGAATGCAGGCGCATCCGGGGAAATATGCTTTACCAGGCATAGTAAATATGATCGGCATGATCGCGAACAGAAGCGTCATCCCCTGACAGACGAGCAGCCAGCATCAGCGCAAAATCAAAAATATGCCCTAACCCTTTGCCGCTCAAGAGATTGCCATCTTCCACGACCGGCGCATCAACATATTCACCGTCAGTCACATTTTCCCATAGGTCGCCAGAGCAAACGTAACGGCGCCCTTTCAGCAGACCATTGCCCCCCAGCACCCGCGCTGCGGCGGAGCAGACCGGACAGATCAATTTACCCGCAGCGTCATGGCGGGAAACGAAGTCGATCACCTGCGCGCTGGCGGCCAGATTAGCGCTCCCCTGCGGGCCGCCGGGCAAAACGATGGCGTCATACAACGTGTCCAGACGCCCGGCGAGGGTGTTGTCCGCAACCATTGGAATGTCGTGATAACTCACTACCGCGCGAGATTCCGCGCAGGCCAGCGTTTCAACATCAATATTCAGGCGACGCAGAATATCAATAGTGACCACGGCTTCTGCTTCTTCGAATCCTGGCGCCAGCAGGACAGCGACCTTTTTCATTTACGGCTCCTCGCTTTACTCGTGTTAATCACACCGAAATGACGAATTGTTCATTCGGTTATATTTAAAAAATGGGCAAAAATGATCTGGCGCAAAAAACGTTGTCGATAATTTCGGCCAGAACTGTTTCGCCCGCTAATTATTCGATCCTAACACGCCAGTGTATTTTCTTTTGTGATATGAAACATCATTTCAAAAATAAATATCAACTTAAAGTCACGTAAAATCAATCATGTATATCAATATCCGTTATATTCCTACATTCGCCGTCAGCGATATACCTTCAGCAAACTGTAAAAAAATATAAACATTGGGATTTAAGGATTTTCTTATAGCCGTACTGGCGCTATGCTTATTTTCGATCGGCAACGGAATCAGCTTTTTGATCACATAAAGGACCGGCAGAACGGATTTATTCTGCTAACAGTATTCATTGCGCATACATGAGTAACGCGCATCACCCTTTCTGGAAATAAGGATATTGATATGGCGACAGCTGGAATGGTTCATAAGCTCAACACCCAAATGAACCTTGAGTTTTACGCATCTAACCTCTACCTCCACCTGAGCGACTGGTGTTTTGACCACAGTCTGACCGGCACGGCGACCTTTCTTCGTACCCAGGCGCAGGGAAACGTGACCCAGATGATGCGCATGTTCAATTTTATGAAGAACGCAGGCGCCAACCCCATCGTGAGAGCCATTGATGTTCCCGGCGAAGAGTTAACCTGCCTTGAAGAGTTATTTCAAAAAACGCTGGATGAGTATCAGCAACGCGCCAGTACGCTCTCACGCTTAACCGACGAAGCCAAAGCAATGAATGACGCGCCAACGCTCAACTTTCTCCACGACCTGGAAAAAGATCAGCAGCAGGATGGCGTTCTGTTACAGACGATTCTCGATGAAGTTCGCAGCGCAAAACGCGCGGGATTGTGTATGGTGCAAACGGACAAACACTTACTCAACGTCGTCAACTATCAACACCACTAACCGCCATATTGCCACGACGTTACGCCTCCCGTACCGGGAGGCTGTTACGCAGTCGCTTTACTTTAGTGCGCTTCGTCCTGCGGCGTGAATTTCAGCTCAATCAACGCAATCGCCTTTTGAATGGCCCGCATAGTAACCGGGTCCGCAGCGGCAGGGTGGCTGGTAAAATCGATGTTTTTCAACTGGCTGGACATCTTCTCCCGAACTTCAACCGGGGCAATAACGTCAATAACATCCAGAATCTGTTTGATAACTAACTGGCAGGCAACAACGTCAGAGACCAGTTCCTGATCGGCGTTCAGTGGTTGGGACATAGTAAGCTCCTTATAGAAAGGCCGCCATAGTACCCATTCAGGAGAAGAAACGGTAGCAAAGCAAACGCGGTAAGCCGGATAAACGCCGCGTTATCCGGCTGGCATGACACATTAACCGAGAATGTCGCGAACGAACGCTTCGATCTCTTTATCCTGGCAATTGTCAAAGAAACACTGCTGGAAACGTGGGCCGGAGACCGCCGTTTTCACCAGTTCAGGATCGATGGCGCGCAGCGTATCCAGATAGTTTTCTTTCACCACCGCCGCTTTCACCTGGTTCAGAATGCCCGCGTTACGTACCTGCGGTTCTTTACGTTCTGGTGGATACCCTTCCCCGTTACGGCCGGTGAATGCTTTTTCAAAGATGAAACGCACATTCAACTCCGCACCCCAGCCAAAGCCTTTTGCGAATGGCAGAGAAAGCGCATTACCGTTGTTAATCTGTGCAAACAGGAACGCATCCGCCGGGTCGATGCAGTAGCCGCACACCACGCCCGGATGAATATTCAGCGACATCAGCGCGCCCTGCCCGGTGCCGCAACCCGTCACAACAAAATCCACCGCTTTGGCGTTAAGCAGAATGCTGGCCATAATACCAAGGTGGATATAAGTCAGATGATGGTCGTTTTCATCGCTCATCCCGACGTTGAAAACAGGGAATCCCTTTTCATCCGCTACCGCTTTAAGCTCGCGATGAATGATGGCATTTTTAGCTGCCTGGCTGTTTTCCATCATCAGTGCAATTTTCATTCTGTCTTCTCCTGAATGCGTCGCGGGAAATCCCGCCGTGAGTCGTTGACGTATACGTCACATTACTATCTCGCAAACATACTTTCAAATTTAGTGAAAAATGGTTTTAAAAAATTAAGATGTGCTCACACTTTTCCCGTATCGCACAAAGAGCCGGTGTCGTTGGGATTAATCATGGGCAATTCTTAAGCTATTCAGGCCATTGAATGTCTACTGTTCAAGATAGGATGTGCTGTCACCGGATTCTCAGAGCGATATTATGAAAACCTTTATCCTTGGCCTCTCACTCATAGCCCTGACGGGATGTACCCTCACCAAGCAAGCGCAGGTCAGTGAAACCAACCCGACAAGCGGGATTGTCCGCCTCAGTTATAACCAGGCGATGATGCAAACGGCGCGCGCGGATGACTATGTTGCGCACGGTACGGCGACACGCGAATGTCAGCAGATGGGATACGCCAACGCCATCGCATTCGGTCAGCCAGTGTCAACCTGTAGCGTTTATGCCGGTTCGCTGTGCATGAACACCAGAATCACGCTGTCTTATCAGTGTCAGGGCGTAGCCATCCAGCCAATATCCGTTGGCGGGTATTAATATCTTTAGCCAGCATGACGCTGCTGGCTTTAATTATTCTCATTGCATATTTTTATATTTAATAGCGTTAATGCGTTTTATTCCCATTCGCATTTTTAATAATTAAATTTATTATTTTACCTTTTGCAAATAATTAAATAACAAATTATAGTGACGCCACATCAACGTATAATGATTCTTTGTGGAGCGGAACCATGCTGAAAACAGAAATGATCGACAAACTGAATGAGCAAATGAACCTTGAATTATATTCTTCTCTGCTCTACCAACAGATGAGCGCATGGTGCAGCTACCATAGCTTTGAAGGGGCGGCAGCGTTCCTGCGTCGTCACGCGCAGGAAGAGATGACGCATATGCAGCGCCTGTTCGATTATCTGACCGATACCGGTAGCTTACCGTGCATCAATACGATCTCTTCGCCTGCTGCCGAATATGCTTCACTGGATGAACTGTTCCGCGCCACCTACGAACACGAACAATTAATTACGCAGAAAATTAATGAACTGGCGCATGCCGCGATGACCAACCAGGATTATCCGACATTCAACTTCCTGCAATGGTATGTCGCTGAACAGCATGAAGAAGAGAAGTTATTTAAATCTATTATTGATAAATTAACGCTGGCAGGGAAAAGCGGTGAAGGTCTGTACTTCATCGATAAAGAACTGTCTACGCTTGATACCCAAAACTAAAATTAAACGGTGAGGCTCCCTCACCGTTTACGCTCAATGACGGCAGATCTTGCTTTCGTGCGTAGAGAAGCCGTCATCCTTCGCAATAAACTTCCCCTTCGCCGCCAGAAACGCCACCAGCTCCGCCGCCGTCATATCAGCAGCCGAACAGGTATGAAAACGCGCCTGTTCACCAAAACGCGCCGTAATCGCCGCTTCCAGGCTGGCATTCGAATACTGCTCGCCTGACTCAATCATCATATTCAGCACTTCGTGGCCGTGAATAGAATCCATACATCCTCCTCAATAAAGCCTGTAGCCTACCGGGAGCCGGTGAATAGCGCTTTGCGCTAACGCAGGTTTACATGCACAGCCGATGCAATCGTGGTGGCGCACGCCTTCATGCCAATTTTCGTAAACAATAGTATACACATGTTGTAACGGTAATTTGACGAAAATAATGTTATGCCTTACCCTGCGCCGCAGATATAACCGTTGATTATCTCTGGGACAGAGGAAAGCGTGAAAAATAGAACTCTGGGTAGTGTTTTTATCGTGGCGGGCACCACTATCGGCGCCGGTATGCTGGCGATGCCGTTGGCCGCCGCTGGCGTTGGTTTCAGCGTCACACTGGCGTTATTGATTGGGTTATGGGCATTGATGTGCTACACCGCGCTGTTGCTCCTGGAAGTATATCAGCACGTTCCGGCAGATACCGGGTTAGGAACGTTGGCAAAACGCTACCTCGGACGTTATGGGCAATGGATCACCGGCTTTAGCATGATGTTTCTGATGTATGCGCTCACAGCGGCCTATATCAGCGGGGCCGGCGAACTGCTGGCCTCAAGCATCAGCGACTGGACGGGCGCCGATATGTCTCCGGCGATGGGCGTTTTGCTGTTCACCGTGGTTGCCGGCGGCGTCGTGTGCGTCGGAACCTCGCTGGTCGATCTGTTCAACCGCTTTCTCTTCAGCGCCAAAATTATCTTCCTGATCGCCATGCTGGCGCTGCTGATGCCGCATATTCATAAAGTGAATCTGCTTACGCTGCCGCTGCAACAGGGTCTGGCGTTATCAGCAATTCCGGTCATTTTTACGTCGTTCGGTTTTCACGGCAGCGTACCCAGCATCGTCAGCTATATGAACGGTAATATTCGCAAACTGCGATGGGTGTTTATCACCGGTAGCGCAATCCCGCTGGTGGCATACATTTTCTGGCAGCTTGCCACGCTCGGCAGTATCAACTCCTCTACCTTTATGGGCTTGCTGGCCGATCATGCCGGGTTAAATGGCCTGTTGCAGGCCTTGCGTGAGGTGGTTGCCTCGCCGCACGTTGAACTGGCGGTGCATCTGTTTGCCGACCTGGCGCTGGCGACATCGTTTTTGGGTGTGGCGCTGGGATTGTTTGATTATCTGGCAGACCTGTTCCAGCGACGTAACACCGTTGCCGGGCGTCTGCAAACCGGCGCGATTACCTTCCTGCCGCCACTGGCGTTCGCACTCTTTTACCCGCGCGGCTTTGTGATGGCGCTGGGATATGCTGGCGTCGCGCTGGCGGTACTGGCGTTGCTGATCCCTTCCCTGCTCGCGTGGCAAAGCAGGAAGCATAATCCGCAGGCAACGTATCGCGTAGCGGGCGGCGTTCCGGCATTAGCCCTCGTCTTTACCTGTGGGATAGTGGTGATCGGCGTACAGTTCTGTATCGCCGCCGGGCTACTGCCTGAAGTGGGATAAAACAAAAGGGGCGCTAAGCCCCTTTTTTGTGTTTAGTGCAGACAGCACTGTTTATATTTTTTACCGCTGCCGCAGGGGCAAGGATCGTTGCGCCCTACCTTTACTTCCGCTCTTACCGGCACCTGCACCGGCGCTTCCTGCGGGTGCGCCATCCAGTACGCGTGTAAATCCAGGGCAGCCAGACGAATCGCGTTAACGCTCTCCTCAAACGCCTCTGGTGACATTTTTTCAACCACGGCGAAGTTCTCTTCCGTACCGTGCAGCGCAATGGCTTTCAGCGCGGGTTGTAGCGTATCCGGTAAGGTGGACCAGTCAGAGAGCGCGACCCCGCGCATATAGCCAAAGCACCACTCTTCCACGATGGTCAGCTCATGACCTTCGACTTCACGCAGACCGAACAGCGGTTCAAACTGTTCCGGGAACTCATTAAGCCTGTCTGCCGTATCCGCCATATGCTGAAACGCCAGTTCCATAAAACGCGTCATCTCCTTTTCAGAGGACCAGCGCGGAACATACTGCGCCCCACCCCATACCGCGACCAGCCATTGCTCTGGTTCAATCTCATACGGCGAACTGAGTACAGCCGTCAGTAAACCATCCAACTCTGACACATCCAGAATCGCGTGATCGGTATTGTACTTTGTCAGTACATCGTCCAGCCATTCCAGCTCGCTTTCGTTTAACGGTCCTGTTTTCATAACGCTTTTCCTCAGTGAAATACTCTCGCCCGCAATTATCTTACATGGCTGGCGAAGTAAGGGATACTTATTGGGGAAGGAATGGCAGACAAGATCATCAGCGAACAGATAACAGACACAAAAAAACCACCCGGAGGTGGTTTTACGACACTGCTTATTGCTTTGATTATTCTTGTCTTTCCCATGGTACCCGGAGTGGGACTTGAACCCACACAGCGCGAACGCCGAGGGATTTTAAATCCCTTGTGTCTACCGATTCCACCATCCGGGCTCGGGAAGAAAGTGGAGGCGCGTTCCGGAGTCGAACCGGACTAGACGGATTTGCAATCCGCTACATAACCGCTTTGCTAACGCGCCATATTCTTCAGGCTTTTCAGCCGGACACCCGCTATTGCCGATGTCTTTAAACTGGAGCGGGAAACGAGACTCGAACTCGCGACCCCGACCTTGGCAAGGTCGTGCTCTACCAACTGAGCTATTCCCGCATCATCAAGTAACTTTGTTAATCACTTGATTTTGTTATCGTCTGGCAACCTGCGCCGCCGTTCGATGCGTTGCATTCTACTTACCTGACGCAACGAGTCAACGATATTTTTCGCCACCCACGATCGTTTGCTGAAATTTGCGGCGAAACGATCACTGATCAAGCAAATCCCCGCGTGCAGCGCTCAAATACTGGAACATAGACCACAGCGTCAGCACGGCAGCAACGAAGAAAAGCGCGATCCCGGCATATTCCACCCAAATGTTTGGACGCCACAGCAGCCACGCCAGCGCCGCCATTTGCGAGGTGGTTTTCACTTTGCCGATCCAGGAGACCGCCACGCTGCTGCGTTTGCCCAGCTCGGCCATCCATTCACGCAGCGCGGAAATAATAATTTCACGCGCAATCATGGTCGCGGCAGGCAGCGTCACCCACCAGCTGTGATAATGCTCCGTCACCAGCACCATGGCGATCGCCACCAGCACCTTATCCGCCACCGGGTCAAGGAACGCGCCAAAACGCGTACTCTGGTTCCAGCGACGCGCCAGGAAACCGTCGAACCAGTCGGTCACGGCGGCGATACAGAAGATTAGCGCAGTAACGAAGGGAGCCCATGTAAATGGCAGATAAAACACCAATACAAAGAATGGGATCAGAATGACGCGAAACAGCGTGAGCAATGTAGGGATATTAAATTGCATAGTGACGGGTAACTATCTGTTGTCAGAGAAATTACCCCTATGTTGCTACAGAGACCTCAATGTTTCAACGAGTAGAAGATCTTTTCTGCCAGACCTTGCGAAATACCCGGCACTTTTGCAATTTCCTCAACACTCGCGTTACGTAGTCCTTGCAAACCGCCCATATATTTCAACAGCATTTGTCGACGTTTTGGCCCGACGCCTTCGATAGTTTCCAGCGTGCTGGTGTTTTTCACCTTCGCCCGTTTTTTGCGGTGCCCGCTGATGGCGTGATCGTGCGATTCATCGCGGATATGCTGAATAACGTGCAGCGCAGGCGAATCCGGCGGCAGGCTAAAGCCCTCCCCTTCGGGTTCAAAGAACAACGTCTCCAGACCGGCTTTACGATCGGCGCCTTTAGCAACGCCCAGCAATAAAGGATGATTTTTATCCCACGGCACATCCAGTTCAGCAAAAACGGTCTTCGCCTGACCAAGCTGGCCTTTACCGCCATCAATCAGAATAACGTCAGGAATCTTACTTTCTTCAATCGCCTTGCCATAGCGTCGGCGCAGAACCTGATTCATCGCCGCATAATCATCGCCCGGCGTAATTCCGGTAATGTTGTAGCGACGATACTCCGCACGCAGCGGCCCGTTAGCGTCAAAAACCACGCAGGAGGCCACCGTCTGTTCTCCCATCGTGTGGCTGATGTCAAAACACTCCATCCGCTTCACCGCAGGCAGCTTCAGCACGCTTGCCAGCGCGGTCAGACGCTGTGTGATCGTCGATTGCTGCGACAGTTTGCTGATCAGCGCCGTCGCGGCATTGGTTCGCGCCAGCTTCAGGTAACGAGCGCGATCGCCGCGCGGTTTGGTCTGCACATTAATGCGCCGCCCGGCCAGTTCGGACAAAGAATCCGCCAGCAGCGTTTTATCGCTCAGGTTGAAATCCAGCAGGATCTCTCCTGGCAGCGTGCGCATCTGGCTGCCTTGCAGATAGAACTGGCCGACGAACGTTTCCACCACTTCGCCCAGTTCCGTCCCGTTCGGCACTTTCGGGAAATAGCTACGGCTGCCCAGCACCTTGCCCTGGCGGATAAAAAGCACATGCACACAGGCCATACCCGCATCGAACGCCACGCCGATAACGTCCAGATCGTCGCCAGTATTGGAGACAAACTGTTTCTCAGTAACGCGGCGCACAGCCTGAATTTGGTCGCGTATGCGCGCGGCCTCTTCAAATTCCAGATTCTGGCTGGCTTTTTCCATTCGGGCGATCAATTGGGTCAGAACCTGATCGTCTTTCCCGGATAAAAACAGCCGAACGTACTCCACCTGCTGCGCATACTCATCTTCACTCACCAGTCCTTCTACGCACGGCCCGAGGCAGCGGCCAATCTGATATTGCAGACAAGGACGCGAGCGGTTGCGGTAGACGCTGTTTTCGCACTGACGAATGGGAAAGACTTTTTGCAGCAGGGCCAGGGTTTCACGCACGGCATACCCGTTCGGGAACGGGCCAAAGTATTCACCTTTGGCATGTTTCGCCCCGCGATGCATTGCCAGGCGTGGATGGGTGTCACCGCTAAGAAAGATGAAAGGATAGGATTTATCATCGCGCAATAACACGTTATAGCGCGGTTGATACAATTTGATGTAGTTGTGTTCGAGCAATAGCGCTTCGGTCTCGGTATGCGTCACCGTGACATCAATTTGCTGAATTTGCGCAACCAATGCTTCGGTTTTTCGCGAAGCAAGGTTGCTGCGGAAATAGCTGGAAAGCCGTTTTTTCAGGTCTTTCGCTTTACCGACATAAATAACCGTACCACCGGCATCATACATACGATAAACGCCGGGTTGGCTGGTCACGGTTTTTAAAAATGCTTTCGCATCAAACAGAACACTCACTAGCTTGTTAACGTCTCCGCATTACACAGGCCGTGGCGAATTGCCAGGTGAGTCAACTCAACATCACCATGAATGTTTAGTTTACTGAACATTCTGTAGCGATAGCTGTTCACCGTTTTAGGACTGAGATTCAGTTGTTCTGAGATCTCATTAACCTTCTGGCCCCTGGTGATCATCAGCATAATCTGCAACTCGCGTTCAGACAAACTGGCAAAAGGCGTTTCTGTTTTCTCAGGCTCAATCTGGCTCAGCGCCATCTGTTGAGCGATATCTGAAGCAATATAACGCTGCCCGGAAAAAACCGAACGAATCGCGCTGACCACTTCCTGAGGCGCAGCGCCTTTACTCAGATACCCTGCGGCTCCGGCCTGCATGACTTTCGCCGGTAGCGGGTTTTCCGTATGGATCGTCAGCATGATCACTTTAATATCAGCGCTTGAGCGGGCAATTTTGCGCGTCGCCTCAAGACCGCCGATTCCGGGCATGTTCATGTCCATCAGCACAACGTCGACGGCGTTCGCGCGGCACCACTTTACGGCGTCCTCGCCACAACAGGCTTCACCGACAACCTTTATGCCCTTTATATCTTCCAGAATGCGTCGTATCCCTGCGCGCACCAGTTCGTGGTCATCAACAAGAAGAACGTTGATCAAAGGAATATCTCCAGAATAGGGATAACGCTACTGATAGTTAATCGACCCTATATTAGCGGGTTTTATCTCAACTTTGAAACGTAAAAAACGTGGGGCATTCGATTTTGCTCTCGTTTTTGGAAATTAGATTGTACGCTTCGTGGAAACTCCCACAGCTAACGGCCTTTTTTTACCCTCTATTTCTGCATAATAGTTTCAGAATAGTGACAAAAAATTCACTCACTTCCGTCGAAATGCTAAATAGGCAAGCAAGTTTGTAACAATAATTAACGCGCGAAATACGCGAGGTAAACAAAAAAATGAGGAAAATATATGCCTCGCAAGGCGTTGTTTATTTTAATGGCGCTGGTTTGATTTGCGATCAAAAAACAACCACTGCTATTTTTGGCGCAGCTTATGGTATACTCCGCCGCCTTAACATTTGCCATCGCACTTTTTCACTGAAACATAACGAGGAAAATAAATGAGTACGCCTGATTTTTCCACTGCCGAGAATAATCAAGAACTGGCCAATGAAGTCACCTGCCTGAAAGCCATGTTGACCCTGATGCTACAGGCAATGGGGCAAGCCGACGCAGGGCGCGTGATTCTTAAGATGGAAAAACAGATCGCGCAGATTGAAGATGAAACGCAGGCCGCGGTATTTTCCAGCACTGTTAAGCAAATTAAACAAGCTTACCGCCAGTAACAGGAAACCGGCTGAGAGTGAAACTTTCAGCCGGTTTTGCGTCTGGCACGCAGAACATTCGTTTTTTCAGATCAGGCCCGTCGCGGCCGCATAGCAGGCAATCTGCGTTTTATTCGGCGCGTTAAACTTTTTCTGCATGTTTTTCTGATGAAAGTTAACGGTGTTCTCTGAGATGGACAGAATCATCGCGATCTCTGATGACGTCTTTCCTTCCGCCGTCCACTTCAGGATCTCTTTCTCTCGCTTACTGAAGCGCATTTCTGGCGTCATCACCATTTCATCCTCCAGCCGCGTCAGCGCCGACAGGCTCTCACGCACCAGCAGTTGCAACCGGAGTTCAATTTCATCATGTGCAAACGGCGCATGGCGGGCGCTCGCCCGGGAGACAGAGAGGAAGCCCAGCGCCCGATTCGGCAGCATCAGGCATTGCGTCGCCCCCCGGCGTAGACCGTGCGCGCGCGCCGCGTCCCATAGCGACTGCGCTTCGCTAAATAAGGCATCATTCCATGCCAGATGCCCCTGGCGGAAATTTTCCGGCTTTAATACCGGATCAATAGAGAAATAGTTTTCAGACTGATAATGCGCCACCCACGCTTGCGGGTACGTGGTGTGAACGGAGATTTTTGGCCGCGTAAACGGGACGGGATGGCGAACACACAGCGCATAATAATCATATTCAAGCTGCTGTGTCTGATGTTGTAATTCAGTGTAGACATCTTCTGCCGTCGCCATTTCCTGAAAGCGTACCAGCATACTCCGTCGCCAGGTGAAGAAATCATTTTCCTGCATACTAAACGGTAACACCCCTGAGATTGATAATCATTATAATGTTTAAAACAAGCTAACACATAAATGAAGTTTATATGTAGAAAATATCGGTCAGATGGCGAATTACTTGAGGTGTGTTTCACCCGGCGGGAGAACACAAAGGGATTACGGCTATAATCAGGCGGGTATTATTGATATTTATTTAAATACACTCGCCCAAAACGGGATTATTTCAGGCGAGTGCGCGAAAACACTTATTGCATCAGGAACTTCTCAAGAAACTGACGCGTGCGTGGTTGCTGAGGATTGGCAAATAACGGTTTGGCCGCGCCCTGCTCCACAATGCGCCCCTGATCCATAAATATCACCCGGTCAGCCACGTCGCGCGCAAAGCTCATTTCATGCGTCACGATGACCATCGTGCGCTTTTCCTGCGCCAGCTGGCGTATCGTACTGAGCACCTCCCCCACCAGCTCAGGGTCGAGCGCGGAAGTCGGTTCATCAAACAAAATCACCTCCGGGCGCATCGCCAGCGCGCGGGCAATCGCCACACGCTGCTGCTGCCCACCGGACAGACGACGCGGATAGCTGGTCTCTTTCCCGGCCAGTCCTACCTTCGCCAGCAGTTCCCGCGCTAATGCCGTTGCTTCGGCTTTGGGCTCGCCTTTCACAATCACCGGCCCTTCAATGATGTTCTCCAGTACGGTACGGTGCGGAAACAGATTAAAGTTCTGGAATACGAACCCCACATGCTGACGCAACTGGCGAATTAGCCCTTTTTGCTTGTTTAACGAGCTTGCGGTATCAATGGTAATGTCGCCCACTTTGATGGTGCCCGCCTCAGGCTGCTCCAGCAAATTAATGCTGCGCAACAGCGTTGTTTTACCGGAACCGCTGGGGCCGATAATCGCCACCACCTCACCAGGTTTCACCTCCAGGTCGATGCCGTGCAACACCGTCTGACCGTGGAACTTTTTCACCAGGTTTTTAACTTCAATCGCACTCATTTTGGCTCTCTCTCCTGGCGGTTAAGCTGCTCTTCAAAATAGTTTTGCAGCGCGGAAAGTACCGTCGCCATCACCCAGTAGATCAGCGATGCCGCCAGATACATGGTAAAGACTTCCAGCGTACGCGAGGTAATCAGCTGCGCCTGACGGAACAGTTCCGGCACCTGAATCGTGGCGGCCAGGGAGGTATCTTTCACCAGGCTGATGAAACTGTTGCTCAGCGGCGGCAACGCCACGCGGGCGGCCTGCGGCAAAATCGCGCGACGCAGCGTTTGCCACGGCGTCATACCGATACTTGCCGCGGCTTCCCACTGACCTTTGTCGATAGAAGAGATCGCCGCACGCAGCGTTTCCGAAGTGTAGGCTGCGGTATTCAGCGACAGGCCAATCATCGCCGCCGGGATCGGGTCCAGCTCAATGCCAAACTGCGGCAGGCCGTAGTAGATCATAAAAAGCTGGGCAATCAGCGGCGTACCGCGAAAAATGGAGATATAAAAACGCGCCAGCCAGCGGACAGGCAGCAGGGGCGACATGCGCATCAGCGCGAGAATGAAGCCCAGCAGCAGGCCGAAAAACATCCCGCCAATACTCAGTTGTAGCGTAAACACCGCACCTTTAAGCAGATACGGCAGCGAATCAATCACCAGTTGGATACTTTCTTGCATGAGTGTTTTTCTACCCGGAAGTTACACGTGAGGATGGTAGGCAAACAGCGCTGGCGCCCCACCGGTATGAATAAAGAGAATCGGGCCTTCATCTTTGAAGCGCTTCTGGCTGATGCCATCGATCAGGCCCGCCATCGCTTTCCCCGTATAGACAGGGTCAAGCAGAATGCCTTCCAGGCGCGCCAGCAGCTTCACGGCCTCCATCCCCTCTTCATTCGGCGTTCCGTATCCCGGCGCGAAATAGTCGTCCCACAGCAGGATGTCCGCCGCGGCGGTCAGTTCCAGCTCTTTAGCAATCGCTTGTTGCAGCGTAACCACTTTAGGCTTCTGATCGATAACCTTGCGCGACACGGTCACGCCGATCAACTCAACATCTGGCATCAATTGTTCCAGACCTACCGCCAGCCCGGCGTGCGTACCGGCGCTTCCCGACGCCACCACCACGGAGGACAGCTGTACCGCGCCCTCGCACTGCTGGGCGATTTCCAGCGCGCTTTCCACGTATCCCATTGCGCCTAATGGGCTGGAGCCGCCGACCGGAATCACATACGGCCTGAAACCCTGCGCCTCAATACGGGTCGCCAGTTCCTGTAGCTGGGCGTCAGGATCGGTCAGCGCGTCGCACATCTCAATTTGCGTATTAAAAAGGTCCAGCAGCAGACGATTGCCGTTGGTCAGGTAGTTTTCCGCCGTCGTACCGATGGGATTTTCCAGTAACGCAACGCAGTGTAATCCCAGTTTTGCCGCTACCGCCGCCGTCTGGCGAACGTGGTTCGACTGGATGGCGCCCGCCGTAATCAGCGTATCCGCGCCTTCACGCAGCGCATCGGCAGCCAGAAATTCAAGCTTACGCAGTTTATTCCCGCCCATTGCCATCGGCGTTACGTCATCGCGTTTAATGAAAATGTCGCGACCCAGATAATCAGATAAACGCGGCAGGTATTCGAGTGGCGTTGGCGCGCCAATAAATTCCAGGCGTGGGAACCGCGTTAAATTATGCAGTGGCATAAAGCCTCCGGTATTCATTGTTGTGATGTTCTTTTTATTATGCACGTTCAAACGGATGAAATAAAAAAGGCGCCGTATTAAAGCGCCTTTTTTTGCAATTATGACGATTATTTAGTCACATCTGCGCCAAACCATTTCTCAGACAGCGCTTTCAGCGTGCCGTCTTTCTGCATATCGGCAATGGCGCCATCTACCGCTTTCAGCAGATCTTCATTGCCTTTACGCAGCGCCACACCGGCTTCCTGACGGGAGAACGCTTCGCCGGTAACGGCCAGCGTGTCTTTGGTTTTCTTCACCAGATCCAATGCGGCCAGGCGATCCACCAGAATAGCGTCAATACGGCCTACGCGCAGATCCTGGTATTTCGTCGGATCGTCATCATAGGTGCGAATGTCTACACCCTGTACGTTCTGGCGCAACCACTCTTCGTAGTTTGTTCCCAGACCAACGCCGACCTTCTTACCTTTCAGGTCAGCCGCCGTGTTGATGCTGCCTTCATTGCCTTTTTTCACCAGCGCCTGAATACCAGAAATAGTATAAGGTGTTGAGAAGTCGTATTTTTTCTTACGTTCGTCGGAGATGGTGACCTGGTTGATAACCACATCAATACGTTTGGAATCCAGCGACGCCAGCATACCGTCCCATTTGGTCGGTTTCAGCGAGGCTTTTACGCCGAGGTGTTTCGCCAGTTCTTCTGCGAACTCCACTTCAAACCCGGTCAGTTTGCCGTCATCACCCTGAAAACTGAACGGCGGGTAAGTCCCTTCCAGGCCTACCAGCAGCGTGCCGCGCTCTTTTACTTTGTTTAACAGACCTTCATCTGCATAACTCTTCACGCTCATCCCGGCGACAAGTGCAACTGCCATCACACCCATCAGAGCCTGACGTCCCAGAAGTGCTAATTTCATAGTTACCCCGAATGTTGTCATTAATGACCGTAGTGTAGAGGGTTTGCTGCTAATCACAAACACGACTCCGCTACATCTTATTCATTTTTAATATATATCAGAAGTAGCCATCCGGGATGATTTCTGCATCTGTCCGGCATGCGTATGCGTTTTATACTGTTCGTACTTACGCAGCGCGATCCGATAGTTATTGGTGCTGGTTTCGGGTAACCACGGGGCCAGGTTTTCATCAAGAAAACCTTCCTGTAGCAGGTCGTGAGAGATGTTCTGTTCGGTGAGATGGTTGCCCAGGCGACGCAGGCGTACGACATATTCACGCACGGTGCCGTGGCTCATTTCGGTTTGCTCAAACAAAAATTGTTTAAAACCGATGATGTCAAAGAAGTCACTCTGCTCTTTGCAGTGCAGATCGCCGCAGAAACGGCACAGCGCCGACCACTCCTTCTGCTCCTCCTGCCATTGTGCGTCGTCCATCAGCGTATCCAGGCGGGAAATCGCGATTTTATTGACAATCTGCCCCCGGCGAACCAACGTGATCCTGTCGAGCAATTTATGGCAATGAGCGCAATGCGTCTGGCTGTGTTTAAAGTCTTTGAGGTAGCGGCTTAGTGGCCGTCTTTTAGATTGCTGCACCGTCATGAGAACTCCTGGTAGTCAATACGTTGTGCGGCACTATTAAGGGGCGACGACGATCGCCCTTTATAACTTACCCAGCTTGGTGCGTAGACGTTTGATGGCCTGGCTGTGCAACTGGCTTACCCGTGACTCGCCGACTTCCAGCACCGCGCCAATCTCCTTCAGATTGAGCTCTTCCTGGTAATACAGCGTCAACACCAGCTGTTCGCGTTCTGGCAACGATTCAATCGCATCCATCACACGCTGGCGTAAATTGCTCTCAAGGAGCTGTTGTAACGGGTTTTCCTGCTGGTGTTCTTCCGTCACCAGCTCAATGCTATCGCCATGCTCTTCCCGCCACTCGTCATAAGAGAAGAGTTGGCTGTTATTGGTATCAAGCAACATCTGACGATACTCTTCCACAGGAATAGCCAGCCGCTCCGCCACCTCAGTTTCCGTCGCGTTGCGCCCTAATTCCTGCTCCAGTTGCCCCATCGCCTGCGCCACTTCGCGAGCATTGCGCCGGACGCTACGCGGCACCCAGTCACGGCTGCGTAGTTCATCCAGCATCGCTCCACGAATACGCTGCACTGCGTAAGTGGTAAATGCCGTTCCTTGCAGAGCGTCATATCGGTCAACTGCATTCAATAACCCGATACCGCCCGCTTGTAGCAGATCGTCCAGTTCCACGCTCGCCGGCAAACGCACCTGCAGGCGCAATGCTTCGTGACGCACCAGCGGTACATAACGCTGCCACAGCGAGTGTTTATCCATTACACCTTCAGCGGTATACAGTGAATTCACGATAAACAGCCCTGCGTTAGTTGAGTTATCGGCATGATTATCCGATTCTGGAGGGCGTTCAATTGGATGAAAAAGGGGAATAAAATGAGGTTATTCTGGGCTTGCCTATTACAAGGACTGTTTTTTCGCTAAATTAACAATTGTAACAATGAGAGATCATCTCCCAATCTTACACTCTCTATTTGCTGATGAAACAACTGTTGAACATCCTGATTATGCTGGCTAAGAGAGTGAAAACTGTAAATAACATCAACAATATTATCTTGTTCAATTTTCCCCGTCGCCATTACATGGCCCGCAAGTAACGTTTTGATGAAATAGAATTCAGCAACGATTAAATAAAGATTATTCAGCATGCTACGGCCATTATTTTGCGGAAACCCCTGCTGCCACAGCTTGTATTTGAAGAAATTCTTAAACAGGTGCTCATTATCTTTAAGATAATTTTCCGCCACATCACACCATTCAGCTTCAATTTTTCTCATTGTTGACTCAGCGGAAACCGTATCACCCGTCGCGTCAAAGTGCCCGTATAATTGCGTGAAATAATGGTTCAACACCCGACCACCACGACTCGACATTTTCTTCGTGAAGTAACCTTGCATTAGTGAGATCAGTGCAAACTTAAGACTATAGTTTTGATTGAAATTCTGTAACTCGGTCAGTACCTTACCGCTAACCAGTTCATTAACCAGAGCACGATAGACATTCTCCAGGTCGCTAATGCTTTCTTCAATGCTGTCAACTTTCTCAGCCACCATGAGAAATTTCACCATAGTGTAAATTTGTTCTTCAACACTGACATCTGTCACATTGAATATATTCTGGCAAAAGAGATTGATAACCTTAATCTTCATGTCAAGTAATGGCGCGTTATTATAATCCTGCTGAACGCCTGTTGATTCCATCATAGACATCGAATCTTTATCGCTCAGAAGAAGCCTCGTGACTTCGGGACATGAAAGGTTGAGTGATTTTTCAACTTCATTTTTATAGATTCTGCTCGTACGAGGGAATGTCGAGCAGGTAGGACTTAATGCCTGGGCCCCCATTGTGCTATGAATAGAGCAAAGCCTTTCAGCATCCATAAACGGACAACCTTTGCTTTCCGTCTGAAAGATAACTTCCCCCCAGTGTTGATAGTGTTTTTTTGTAATTTTAATCCCTGTTTTCGCAATACGGCGGATAGAACTATCTCTGCTGTTCACATAGCGATTAACAGAAGACTTATCAAATACAATTGTCCAGCCCTGACAACAATGCTCACGACATTCCCCGCCCACGCAGGAAAAGTCTGCGACCAGTTTCGGTTGGGTGACAATGATCTGTTTCATAAGCTGATTCTCAAAAGTAAGAGATAAAAAAACCCCGCCGTAGCGGGGTTATAAACGAGAGGATTAACGCAGCAGAGACAGAACAGTCTGCGGAACCTGGTTCGCCTGAGACAGTACAGAAGTGCCAGCCTGCTGCAGGATCTGCGCACGGCTCATGTTGGAAACTTCAGTTGCGTAGTCAGCATCCTGAATACGAGACTGTGCCGCAGACAGGTTGGTAGAAGTGTTGTTCAGGTTATTAATAGCAGACTCGAAACGGTTCTGCACCGCACCCAGGCCGCTACGTGCGCTATCAACGGTAGCAATAGCATCATCGATAGTTTTCAGATCAGTTGCTTGCAGAGTTTTAAGATCAATCGCATCTACTTTCAGAGTAGCACTATCCGCTTTAGCTCCACTCAGATCCAGATCGATGGTATCGCCGTCGTTCACACCAACCTGAATTTTAACAACCCCAGCAGCACCCGCACTACCATCCAGCAGTTTGATGCCGTTGAAGTCGGTTTTACCTGCAACACGGTCGATTTCAGCCAGGCGAGCAGTAACTTCATCCTGCAGGGACTGCAGATCGCTCTCGCTGTTAGTACCGTTGCTTGCCTGAACAGCCAGTTCACGGATACGCTGCAAGTTGTTGTTGATTTCGTTCAGAGAACCTTCAGCAGTCTGCGCCATGGAGATGCCATCGTTCGCGTTACGGGCGGCCTGGTTCATACCTTTGATCTGAGAGGTCATACGGTTTGCAATTGCCTGACCAGCCGCATCATCTTTCGCGCTGTTGATACGCAGACCAGAGGACAGACGCTCAATAGCCGTACCCAGTGCAGACTGAGATTTGTTCAGGTTGTTCTGAGTAGTCAGGGACATCAGGTTAGTATTGATAACTGCCATAATTTTCTTTCCTTCAAAAATTGGATTTTAGGTCCGGTGCCTAACACTCACAGCGTCTCTCACCGTCAACAAGGGTATCGGCGCTTCTTCAAAGGACTTTAGAAATAAACAATAAAAACTTTCAACTTATTATTTTTAAAGGAAATAATCTCGTTAACCATAGCTAAACCTCTGATATTTACCCTCTGAACAATAAGTTTTCTTTCAAACAATCCCTCTATATGAAAGTAACAGCCCCCCCTTTTCTGGCGATTATTTTTAATCCTGATGTGTAAACTTTTTTGCATTCTGTCCGATAACAAATCCAGACATACCCAAGACTCAAGGAAAATAAACATGGCTACTATTAGTAACCTGGGGGTTGGCTCTAATCTGGATTTAACGACGTTGTATAACCAGTTGGAGACAGCTGAAAGAACGAAGCTTACAGCAATTACAACTCAGCAGACCACCTACAACGCCCAGTTAAGCGCATACGGAAAACTACAAAGTGCGTTAACTAATCTACAAACTGCAACAGCAGCACTTGGCAAAACAGCGACCTGGAACTCAACGACGGTTGGTAGCACTAATACATCGTTCAGCGCCACAACTACCAGTGATGCAGCCGTAGGCAGTTATAGTATTAATGTCGGCCAGGTAGCAAAAGCACAGGTATTAATGTCCGATAGCTTTACCAGCGGCACTGAAAAGCTGGGAGGGACAACGACTGACGGAACACGCACCATTACGATTACCCAGCCGGGAACCGAAGATCCGCTGGAAATCACACTGTCAGATTCTGATACCAGTTTGAATGGCATTGCCAGCGCGATCAATAAAGCAAACGGTAATGTCACCGCGACAGTGATTAAGGCAGAAGACGGAGATTACCGTTTGATGCTTACCTCGAAATCAACGGGTACAGATTATGATATGACTGTTACCGTTACCGGGGATGACACGCTACAGCAAAAAATCGGACACGATGCGACATCATCGGGTTTGAACGTACAGACAGCTTCGCAAAATGCCGAAGTAACGGTTAATGGCGTAAAAATCGTTCGCTCCAGTAATACCATTTCAGATGCAGTGACAGGGCTCACACTGACACTGAAAGCAAAAAGCACAGCCGATGAGACGCTAGAGATTACCCGCGCTACGGAGGAGAACAATAAGGCTATCAGCGACTGGGTGACGGCTTATAATGCATTACAGTCTACTATCGCTAGCGTGACAAAATACGTCAAAACAGACACAGGTTCCTCTAGTCAGTCCAGCAACAATGGCGCGCTTTTAGGCGATACTAATGTTCGCTCTATTCAGTCCCAGTTGCGTAGCCTGCTTACGGATGTACAAGGTGGAACTTACGCCATTATGGCGCAGTTAGGTATTACTCAGGATCCAACTGTCGGCTCTGACGGCTCCACCGGAAACCTGAAGATTGATACAACTAAATTAACCAAAGCCTTGACAGATAATCCTCAAGCTGTGCAGGAATACTTTATCGGTGATGGCAAAACGACCGGTTTCGCCACTCAGATGAACAATACCCTGACCAAAATGCTGGATACCACTTCTGGTAGCACTGGGGTAATTAAAAATGCGCAGGATGGCATTAACAAAACGCTCAAGACATTAGAACAGCGCTATGACGCGATGGAAGCCTCCATAGAAGCAACTATGGCGCGCTACAAAGCACAGTTCACCTCGCTGGATAAGTTGATCAGTCAGATGAACAATACTGCAAACTACCTGACTCAGCAGTTTAGCTCATCAAGCAGTTAAGGAATTGATATGTATAGTAAAAGTGGTGTTCTTTCCTACCAGAAAGTCGGGGTGGAAAGTGCGGTGATGAGTGCCGACCCACACCAACTGGTTGTTATGCTTTTTGACGGGGCACTGAGTGCTCTCGTCAGGGCACGACTATTCCTGGAGCAGGGAGAACTGTTATCAAAAGGTGAGGCGCTGTCAAAAGCGATCAATATTATTGATAACGGCCTCAAGGCGGGACTCAACATGGACGTTGAAGGAGAGCTTTCCCGCAATCTGGCATCACTTTACGATTACATGGTACGCCGTTTGTTACTGGCCAACTTACATAACGACGTTGAAGCTATCATTGAAGTAGAGGGATTGCTAACCAATATCGCTGATGCCTGGAAACAGATCGGTTCATCGGTTTCACCCGTTCAGGATACCCTTTGATGACTAACTGCATCTCGTCGCTTACCAACTGGCATGCCTTGCATGCCCTTAGTATCACAATGCTGAATCTTGCTCATTCAGGAAAATGGGATGAACTGATTGAGCAGGAGATGAATTATGTGCAACTGGTGGAGAGTATCGCTGGTAACCCCATCACTCCCGACGATACGTTTCTGATAAACCAGGCAAAAGAGATCCTGAGTGCCGTACTCCGTAACGAAGCTGAGTTAAAAACGCTGTTGCAGCACCGTATGGAAGAACTACGTCAGCTTATAGACCAGACTGGAAAACAGCAGTCCGTCTCCACGACATACGGGAACCTGGCGGGAAATATTCTGTTCCCCAGTAACCTGAATCAATAATTTTTCCCAATCTGCAATTCTCATCCATACTCCAGAAGTTAGCCTGACGGCTTCTGGAGCACGGAAGATGAAAAACCCCACGCTATTGCAGTACTTCCACTGGTATTACCCTGACGGCGGCAAGCTCTGGCCAGAACTGGCTGAGCGCGCTGGCGGCCTCAATGATATCGGCATTAATATGGTCTGGTTACCGCCCGCCTATAAAGGCGCGTCCGGCGGGTATTCCGTAGGTTATGACTCGTATGACCTGTTTGATCTGGGTGAGTTTGATCAGAAAGGATCTGTCGCCACAAAATATGGCGACAAAGCGCAGCTGCTGGCCGCCATTGAGGCGCTAAAGCAAAATGACATTGCGGTTTTGCTCGACGTGGTCGTCAACCACAAAATGGGCGCGGATGAAAAAGAGGCCATTCGCGTACAGCGGGTCAATGAAGATGATCGCACGCAAATCGATGACGAGATCATCGAATGTGAAGGCTGGACGCGTTACACCTTCCCTGCCCGCGCCGGTCAATATTCGCAGTTTATCTGGGATTTCAAATGCTTCAGCGGTATTGATCACATCGAAAACCCGGACGAAGATGGCATCTTTAAGATCGTCAACGACTACACTGGCGACGGCTGGAACGACCAGGTCGATGATGAGATGGGTAATTTCGACTATCTGATGGGCGAAAACATCGACTTTCGCAACCATGCGGTCACCGAGGAGATCAAATACTGGGCGCGTTGGGTAATGGCGCAAACCCATTGCGACGGCTTCCGCCTGGATGCGGTCAAACACATTCCGGCCTGGTTTTATAAAGAGTGGATAGAACACGTCCAGGAGGTTGCGCCAAAGCCGCTGTTCATTGTGGCGGAGTACTGGTCTCATGAAGTGGACAAGCTACAAGCCTATATCGATCAGGTGGATGGAAAAACCATGCTGTTCGACGCGCCGCTACAGATGAACTTCCACGAAGCCTCTCGTCGGGGGCGTGATTACGATATGAGCCAGATTTTCACCGACACGCTGGTGGAAGCCGATCCTTTCCATGCCGTAACGCTCGTGGCAAATCACGATACCCAACCGTTACAGGCGCTTGAAGCGCCCGTTGAGGCCTGGTTTAAGCCGCTGGCCTATGCGTTGATCCTGTTGCGGGAGAACGGCGTACCGTCAGTGTTCTACCCTGATCTCTACGGCGCACATTACGAAGATACGGGTGGCGACGGCGAAACCTACACCATTGATATGCCCGTTATCGAACAGCTCGATCAACTGATTCTCGCGCGCCAGCGTTTTGCCCACGGCATCCAGACGCTCTTTTTCGACCACCCCAACTGCGTTGCCTTTAGCCGTAGCGGTACAGACGACGATCCTGGCTGCGTGGTCGTACTTTCCAACGGCGATGACGGCGAAAAGACCATTACGCTAGGTGAAAATTACGCCAACAAGACCTGGCGTGATTTTTTAGGTAATCGGGAAGAGCGCGTAACCACCGATGAACAGGGTGAGGCCACGTTTACCTGCAACGGTGGCTGCGTCAGCGTATGGGTCATTGAAGATGCACTGTAAGTACAGGGGAGAACATCGGCCGGGTAAGCGTTAGCGCCCCCGGCATCAACATGATTACCGCCAGCGTTTACAGAAAATGTTTACGGTAACTGACTCGCGAGCGGATGTTTCGATAAATAGTCGGCGCATTCGGTCGTGGGTCGGTCCACGCGTTGCAGCGTCATACCATCATATTCCAGCGTGTTCCCTTCACGCTCAATCTCATAGAGTTCGCGCTTCACCGTAACGTTGGTTAAATCACCGGAAAGCAGCGTCAGTTTACCCGGCAGGGCAATCACCCGCTGCCACTGACGGCAATCCAGGGTATCTCCTTCTTTGGTCACCACCAGACTGGCTATCGCCTCGGGGCTTACCAGTTTGCGCTGAGGGCCTTTTGACTGCCAGTATCCTTCCAGTCCGGCTGGCGCTGGCGTCTTCACCACATCGTTATAATTCTGTACCTCTGCACACCCGGTAAGGACCAGAAATGCGCCAACGATCGCTATTTTTTTCATCATTCATCCTGCATGCGAAGAAAACAGGATTGTGGCATTAAAGCCCTGATGTCGCCAGCCTTTCAGGGCCAACAAGTAATATTGATCCAGTCGATATTACTTCTTATTAGTAGTAGGCAAAAAATCTGATCGGTGTACTATCCGCTCTTCTTTTATTTTCCTTCTGAGTTCAGAGGCTAAGAAAGCATGTCATGGCAACAATTCAAACAAGCCTGGTTAGTTAAATTCTGGGCGCCTGTCCCTGCGGTCATCGCAGCAGGTATTCTCTCCACTTATTATTTCGGTATCACCGGTACGTTCTGGGCTGTTACGGGCGAATTCACCCGCTGGGGTGGACAAATCCTCCAGCTGTTTGGCGTTCATGCTGAAGAGTGGGGTTACTACAAGCTGATCCATCTGGAAGGTTCCCCTCTTACCCGCATCGACGGGATGATGATCCTCGGCATGTTCGGCGGCTGCTTTGCCGCGGCACTGTGGGCCAACAACGTTAAATTACGTATGCCGCGCAGTCGTATCCGCATTATGCAGGCGATTATCGGCGGGATGATTGCCGGTTTTGGCGCACGCATGGCGATGGGCTGCAATCTGGCAGCCTTCTTCACCGGTATTCCGCAGTTTTCTCTTCATGCCTGGTTCTTTGCGCTGGCAACCGCCATCGGTTCCTGGTTCGGCGCGCGCTTCACGCTACTGCCCATATTCCGTATCCCGGTCAAAATGCAGAAAGTCTCCGCTGCCTCGCCGCTGACGCAGAAGCCGGATCAGGCACGCCGCCGTTTCCGTCTGGGGATGCTGGTCTTTATCGGCATGATCGGCTGGGCGCTGCTGACGGCGATGAACCAGCCAAAACTGGGGCTGGCCATGCTGTTCGGCGTGGGTTTTGGTCTGCTGATTGAACGTGCGCAAATTTGTTTCACCTCGGCCTTCCGTGACCTGTGGATCACCGGTCGCACCCATATGGCGAAAGCCATCATCTTCGGGATGGCGGTGAGCGCTATCGGAATTTTCAGCTACGTACAGTTAGGCGTGGAAGCGAAGATTATGTGGGCTGGCCCGAACGCCGTTATCGGCGGTCTGCTGTTTGGTTTTGGCATCGTGCTGGCGGGCGGGTGTGAAACCGGCTGGATGTACCGCGCCGTGGAAGGTCAGGTGCACTACTGGTGGGTGGGCCTCGGCAACGTTATCGGCTCCACTATTCTGGCATATTACTGGGATGATTTTGCCCCGGCGCTGGCAACCCGTTGGGACAAAGTGAATCTGCTCGACACCTTCGGCCCTCTGGGCGGCCTGCTGGTCACTTATCTGCTGCTGTTTGCCGCGCTGATGCTGATAATCGGTTGGGAAAAACGTTTCTTCCGTCGCTCCGGGTTAATCCCTGCTAAGGAATCCGCATGAAAAATATCGTTCCTGATTACCGTCTTGATATGGTCGGCGAGCCCTGCCCTTACCCGGCCGTCGCCACGCTGGAAGCGATGCCGCAGTTAAAAAAGGGAGAAATTCTGGAAGTGGTGAGCGACTGCCCGCAATCCATCAATAATATTCCGCTGGATGCGCGCAACCACGGCTATACGGTGCTGGATATTCAGCAGGATGGCCCAACAATTCGCTATCTGATTCAGAAGTAATCATTTGCCGGATGATGGCGCAAGCGCCTTATCCGGCCTGCATGATGCATTCAGCAGGTCTGGCTACACCTGCATGGACATCACTTCCTGGTACGCCGACATCAGTTTGTTGCGTACCTGAATACCCATCTGCATTGAGACAGACGCTTTTTGCATATCGGTCATCACATCATTAAGCGCAATGCCTGGCTCACCCAGAGTAAATTTTTCTGCCTGTACGCGCGCGGTGGTTTGCGTGTCACTGATGCGATTCAGTGCCGCATGCAGTTGACCGGCAAAACTTACGGTTGGTTGCGGCAGCGCGTCTTGCGCCCGTGCGGACATCGCCGTTGCCTGTAGCTGGCTGATGACCCCTTCAATCCCCTGTATTGCTGACATGCTAATCCCCTGGATGATTTTTTACACAGCAGAGATTACCAGTTTGTCAATAAGATAAAGGCGCTAAATAGCGATAAAAAACCTCGGTTTTTGGCGCATAGAAAAATTCGAAACCGCAAATAATGAGACCGTCAATTTTTCGAGTTTGCTGACCCGGGAGTGAGTCTTGTTCCACTTTGCAAAAAACGCCGTCCACGATCAGTCACGAGGTGCGAGATGAGTGCGACTGCATCGACTGCAACCCAACCTAAACCTCTCGAGTGGCTTAATCGCCTGCGCGCGAATCCCAGAATTCCTCTGATTGTGGCGGGATCAGCCGCCGTTGCCATCATCGTTGCTATGGTTTTGTGGGCGAAAGCGCCAGATTATCGCACGCTGTTCAGCAACCTTTCCGATCAGGATGGCGGGGCCATTGTCACGCAGCTGACCCAGATGAACATCCCTTACCGCTTCACCGAAGGAAGCGGGGCGATTGAAGTGCCTGCCGATAAAGTGCATGAGCTTCGCCTGCGCCTGGCGCAACAGGGATTGCCAAAAGGCGGCGCTGTCGGCTTCGAGCTGTTAGACCAGGAAAAATTCGGCATCAGCCAGTTCAGCGAGCAGGTCAATTACCAGCGCGCGCTGGAAGGCGAGCTGGCCCGCACTATCGAAACCCTGGGGCCGGTAAAACGCGCCCGTGTCCACCTGGCGATGCCGAAACCTTCTCTGTTCGTGCGCGAGCAGAAATCCCCTTCCGCTTCCGTGACGGTCAATCTTGAACCAGGCCGCGCGCTGGATGAAGGGCAAATCAGCGCGGTGGTGCATCTGGTATCCAGCGCCGTTGCGGGTCTGCCGCCAGGTAACGTCACGCTGGTCGATCAGGGCGGTCATCTGTTGACTCAGTCCAATACCAGCAGCCGCGATCTGAACGACGCGCAGTTGAAATACGCCAGCGATGTGGAAGGACGCATTCAGCGCCGTATCGAATCGATTCTTTCGCCAATCGTCGGCAACGGCAACGTCCATGCTCAGGTTACTGCGCAGCTGGATTTTGCCAACAAAGAGCAGACGGAAGAGCAATACCGTCCGAACGGCGACGCATCGCAGGCCGTGCTGCGCTCACGCCAGCTTAATGAAAGCGAGCAAATCGGCTCCGGCTATCCGGGCGGCGTACCGGGTGCGCTGTCGAATCAGCCTGCGCCGGCGAATGCTGCGCCGATCAGCACACCGCCTGCTAATCAGCAAAACGCGCAGAACACGCAGACGACCAACAATGCGAACAGCAATGTGCCGCGCAATACGCAGCGCAACGAAACCAGTAACTATGAAGTGGATCGCACCATTCGCCACACCAAACTGAACGTGGGCGATGTGCAGCGACTCTCCGTGGCGGTCGTGGTGAACTACCGCGCCCTGCCGGACGGCAAACCGCTGCCGTTAACCACGGAACAGATGAAGCAGATCGAAGATCTGACCCGCGAAGCAATGGGCTTCTCCGACAAACGCGGCGATACCCTTAACGTGGTGAACTCACCGTTTACCGCAACGGACGACCTGGGCGGCGAGCTGCCATTCTGGAAACAGCAAGCCTTTATTGAGCAGTTGATCTCCGCAGGTCGCTGGCTCCTGGTCCTGCTGGTTGCCTGGATTCTGTGGCGCAAAGCGGTTCGACCGCAGCTTGCTCGCCGCGCTGAAGAGACGAAAGCCGCGCAGGAACAGGCGCAGGTTCGTCAGGAAACCGAAGAAGCGGTAGAAGTTCGCCTCAGCAAAGACGAACAGACCCAGCAGCGCCGGGCGAACCAGCGTCTGGGCGCAGAAGTGATGAGCCAGCGTATTCGCGAAATGTCAGATAACGATCCGCGCGTCGTGGCGCTGGTCATTCGCCAGTGGATGAATAACGATCATGAGCAATAAACTTACCGGCACCGATAAAAGCGTCATCCTGCTGATGACCATTGGCGAAGACCGTGCGGCAGAGGTGTTTAAGCACCTCTCCACGCGCGAAGTGCAAACCCTGAGTTCGGCAATGGCGAACGTGCGCCAGATTTCCAACAAACAGCTGACCGATGTGCTGGCGGAATTTGAGCAAGAAGCCGAACAGTTTGCCGCACTCAACATCAACGCCAACGAATACCTGCGTTCCGTGCTGGTTAAAGCGCTGGGTGAAGAACGTGCCGCCAGTCTGCTGGAAGATATCCTCGAAACGCGGGATACCGCCAGCGGCATTGAAACGCTCAACTTTATGGAGCCGCAAAGCGCCGCCGACCTTATCCGCGACGAACACCCGCAGATTATCGCCACCATCCTGGTGCATCTCAAACGCGGCCAGGCCGCCGATATTCTGGCGCTGTTCGACGAACGTCTGCGCCACGATGTCATGCTGCGTATCGCGACCTTCGGCGGCGTACAGCCAGCCGCACTGGCGGAACTGACCGAAGTGTTGAATGGTCTGCTCGACGGTCAGAACCTCAAGCGCAGCAAAATGGGCGGCGTGAGAACCGCGGCAGAAATCATCAACCTGATGAAAACCCAGCAGGAAGAGGCGGTTATCAGCGCCGTACGCGAATTCGACGGCGAGCTGGCGCAGAAAATTATCGACGAAATGTTCCTGTTCGAAAATCTGGTGGAAGTCGACGATCGCAGCATCCAGCGTCTGTTGCAGGAAGTGGATTCCGAGTCGTTGCTGATCGCCCTGAAAGGCGCCGAGCCGCCGCTACGCGAGAAATTCCTGCGCAACATGTCGCAGCGTGCTGCCGATATTCTGCGCGACGACCTCGCCAACCGTGGCCCGGTACGCCTGTCTCAGGTGGAGAACGAACAGAAAGCCATTCTGCTTATTGTGCGTCGTCTGGCGGAAACCGGCGAAATGGTAATCGGCAGCGGCGAGGATACCTATGTCTAACGAATTGCCGTGGCAGATCTGGACACCGGACGATCTCGTCCCTCCCCTGGCCGAGTTTGTGCCAATGGAGCACCGCGACGAACCGATAGCCATCGATGACGAACCGGAGCTGAGTGCCGAACAGCAGCTTGAGCAGCAACTGGCGCAGCTGAAAATGCAGGCGCACGAGCAAGGGTATAACGCGGGCCTCGCCGAAGGTCGCCAGAAAGGCCACGAACAGGGCTATCAGGAAGGATTAGCGCAAGGGCTGGAGCAAGGCCAGACGCAGGCGCGCGCTCAACAGGCGCCGCTGAATGCCCGAATGCAGCAACTGGTCAGCGAGTTTCAGAATACGCTGGACGCGCTGGACAGCGTGATTGCCTCGCGCCTGATGCAAATGGCGCTGGAAGCCGCTCGCCAGGTGATCGGCCAGACGCCAGCGGTGGACAACTCCGCGCTCATTAAACAGATCCAGCAATTGTTGCAACAGGAACCGTTGTTCAGCGGGAAACCGCAATTGCGCGTTCACCCGGATGATTTACAGCGCGTCGAAGAGATGCTCGGAGCCACGCTCAGCCTGCACGGCTGGCGTTTGCGCGGCGATCCCACGCTGCATCATGGCGGCTGTAAAGTGTCCGCCGATGAAGGTGACCTGGACGCCAGCGTCGCCACGCGTTGGCAAGAACTCTGCCGCCTGGCGGCTCCCGGAGTCGTCTGATGACTACGCGCCTGACCCGCTGGCTAAATACGCTGGATAACTTCGAAGCCAAAATGGCGCAGCTCCCGGCGGTACGTCGCTACGGGCGACTGACCCGCGCCACCGGTCTGGTGCTGGAAGCCACCGGTTTGCAGTTGCCGCTCGGCGCGACCTGCGTCATTGAACGGCAGGACGGGACGGAAACACGCGAAGTGGAAAGCGAAGTCGTCGGCTTTAATGGCCAGCGTCTGTTTTTAATGCCGCTGGAAGAGGTCGAAGGCATTCTTCCCGGCGCACGCGTTTACGCAAAAAATATTGCCGGGGAAGGTCTGCAAAGCGGAAAACAGCTGCCGCTCGGCCCTGCCCTGCTGGGGCGCGTGCTGGACGGCGGCGGCAAGCCGCTGGATGGTCTTCCCGCGCCAGACACCACGGAAACCGGCGCGTTAATCACTCAGCCATTCAACCCTTTACAGCGAACGCCCATTGAGCATGTGCTGGATACCGGCGTCCGCCCCATCAACGCGCTGCTCACCGTCGGACGCGGACAGCGTATGGGGCTGTTTGCCGGTTCCGGCGTGGGTAAAAGCGTTCTGCTCGGCATGATGGCGCGCTATACCCGCGCGGACGTTATCGTCGTCGGGCTGATTGGCGAACGTGGCCGCGAAGTTAAAGATTTTATCGAAAACATTCTGGGCGCTGACGGGCGCGCGCGTTCGGTGGTGATTGCCGCGCCTGCGGATGTCTCGCCACTGCTGCGAATGCAGGGAGCGGCCTATGCCACGCGTATTGCCGAGGATTTCCGCGATCGCGGGCAGCATGTACTGCTGATCATGGACTCCCTGACCCGCTACGCGATGGCGCAGCGTGAGATTGCGCTGGCGATCGGCGAACCGCCTGCGACCAAGGGGTATCCGCCTTCGGTCTTCGCAAAATTACCTGCGCTGGTGGAACGTGCGGGGAACGGCATTCACGGCGGCGGCTCCATCACCGCGTTTTATACGGTATTGACCGAAGGCGACGATCAGCAGGACCCGATCGCCGACTCGGCGCGTGCGATCCTGGATGGACACATTGTGTTATCCCGTCGTCTGGCCGAAGCCGGTCACTACCCGGCCATTGATATTGAAGCGTCGATCAGCCGTGCGATGACGTCGCTGATCACCGAGCAACACTATGCACGCGTACGGAATTTCAAACAGTTGCTGTCCAGTTTCCAGCGTAACCGCGATTTGGTGAGCGTCGGCGCGTATGCCAAAGGCAGCGATCCCATGCTGGATAAAGCCATCGCGCTGTGGCCGCAGCTGGAGGCGTTTTTGCAACAAGGTATTTTCGAACGAGCCGACTGGGAAGATTCTCTCCAGGCGCTGGAACTGATTTTCCCGACGGTGTGATGAAGCAGGAGGGCATAGGTCATGGCACAACATGGTGCGCTGGCAACATTAAAAGATCTGGCCGAGAAAGAAGTGGATGATGCCGCTCTCTTATTAGGGGAAATGCGACGCGGATTCCAGCAGGCGGAAGAACAACTGAAAATGCTGATCGATTATCAGCATGAGTATCGCAACAATCTCAATGCCGATATGGGCCAGGGGATTGCCAGCAACCGCTGGATTAACTATCAGCAATTTATTCAGACGCTGGAGAAGGCCATTGAGCAGCATCGCCAGCAGCTGACGCAGTGGACACAAAAAGTGGACGTGGCGCTGAACAGCTGGCGTGAAAAGAAACAACGGCTTCAGGCCTGGCAGACCTTACAGGACAGACAAAGTGCGGCAGCGTTATTGGCTGAAAACCGCCTGGACCAGAAAAAAATGGATGAATTTGCTCAGCGTGCTGCAATGAGGAAAACCGAATGATCACCTTGCCCCAACTGATCACGACCGACACAGACGTAACGACAGGCCTTCAGGCTGGTAAAACAGCCGATTCAGCCCAGGATTTTCTGGCGCTGTTAGCCGGTGCTTTGGGCGCAGGCGACGCGCAGGGTAAAGATGCCCCGCTTTCGCTTGCCGATCTCCAGGCGGCAGGCGGCAAACTGCAAAAAGGATTGCTGCAAAAAAATGGCGATACGCCGCAGACGACAGCGCTGGCCGATCTTCTGGCGCGCCAGGATCTGCTGACGGATGACGCCACAGCAGACCTGACCGAGGCACAGCAGTTGCTGTCCACGCTGACGCCTTCGCTGAAAAGCAACGCCCTGAACGCGTTAAGTAAGACTGCCCGGCAGGACGACAACGCACCGGCGCTGAGCGATGAGGACCTCGCGAATCTGAGCGCGCTCTTCGCCATGTTACCGGGCCAGCCGGCGCTGACGCCAACCACGCGAACCGCGTCGGCTGAAGGCGCACTCTCCGCCCCGGCATCGCTGCGTGGCGATACGCGCGCCGCTATGCAGGATGCGGTTGCCGGGCTGACGACGGGCGAGCTGAAAAAAGGGAAAGTCGATGCCGCGCCTGACGTCACCGCAAACTCAGCAAGCAACCAGCCGGTAACGCCGCTGGTCGCCGCCGCTGCCGCTAAAGCCGACATGGAAAGCACGCCTTCTCCGGTCACGACCATTGGCGCCATGACCACGCCTGGCGGTATGACGACGCAGACGCAACCCGCGCCTGTCGCAGCCGCCCCGGTGCTCAGCGCGCCGCTGGGCAGCCATGAGTGGCAGCAGTCATTAAGCCAGCATGTGACGCTGTTTACCCGCCAGGGGCAGCAGAGCGCGGAACTGCGTCTGCACCCGGAGGAACTGGGGCAGATTCAAATCTCCCTCAAAATGGATGATAACCAGGCGCAACTGCAAATGGTGTCAGCGCATAGCCACGTTCGCGCCGCGCTGGAAGCCGCGTTACCCGTACTGCGTACCCAACTGGCGGAAAACGGCATCCAGCTGGGACAAAGCAGTATCAGCAGTGAAAGTTTCGCCGGACAGCAGCAGTCGTCATCCCAACAACAGCACGCTTCCCGCGCACAGGGACAAGAGGCTTTTGCCGCCGAAGATGACATCGCACTGACGACGCCGGGCTCGCTCCAGGCTGCCGCTCGTGGCGATGGCGCGGTGGATATCTTCGCCTAACGCCAGAGGTAGCATGATTATCCGCGTCTTTTCCACGCTTTGCCGTGGACAGGACACGGGATAATCAGCCAATAAGCTGTACCGAAACAGGAAGCCCGTATCTGATGACTGACTCCGCGATTAACAGAAAGAGCAAACGCTCAATTTGGATCCCTTTGCTGGTGTTGATTACTCTTGCCGCCTGCGCAACCGCTGGCTATAGCTACTGGCGGATGCAGGAGCACCCGACCGCCAGCGCTACCGCGGCCCCGCCACCGCCGCCAGCGCCCGTATTTTTCGCGCTGGATACGTTTACCGTCAATCTGGGCGATGCCGATCGCGTGCTGTATATCGGGATTACGCTGCGCCTGAAGGACGAAGTGACGCGCGCGCGTCTGAGCGAATATCTGCCAGAAGTGCGCAGCCGTCTGTTGCTGCTGTTTTCGCGTCAGGATGCCACTGCGCTTTCGACGGAAGCCGGGAAGCAGACGCTGATCGCGGCAATCAAAGAAACGCTCTCTACTCCGCTCGTTGCTGGACAACCGAAACAGGAAGTCACCGACGTTCTTTATACAGCTTTCATTCTGCGGTAAAGACATGGGCGATAGTATTCTTTCTCAGGCTGAAATCGATGCGCTGCTCAACGGCGACAGCGAGGCCAAAGACGAACCCACCCCTGGCGGCGTGGGCGACAATGATATTCGTCCTTATGATCCTAATACACAGCGTCGCGTGGTGCGCGAGCGCCTACAGGCGCTGGAGATCATTAACGAACGTTTCGCGCGTCAATTCCGTATGGGACTGTTTAACCTGCTGCGTCGCAGCCCGGATATTACCGTGGGCGCGATCCGCATTCAGCCATATCACGAATTTGCGCGTAATTTACCCGTACCGACCAACCTGAACCTGATCCATCTGAAGCCGCTGCGCGGTACGGGTCTGGTGGTGTTCTCGCCGAGTCTGGTGTTTATCGCCGTGGATAACCTGTTTGGCGGCGACGGGCGTTTTCCGACCAAAGTGGAAGGTCGTGAGTTTACGCATACCGAACAGCGCGTTATCAACCGCATGCTGAAGCTGGCGCTTGAAAGCTACAGCGACGCGTGGAAAGCGATCAACCCGCTGGAAGTGGAGTACGTTCGCTCTGAGATGCAGGTGAAATTCACCAATATCACCACCTCTCCGAACGACATTGTGGTGAACACACCGTTCCACGTCGAAATTGGCAACCTGACAGGCGAGTTCAACATCTGCCTGCCTTTCAGCATGATTGAGCCGCTGCGGGAGCTGTTGGTGAACCCGCCGCTGGAAAACTCGCGTCATGAAGATCAGAACTGGCGCGACAATCTGGTGCGTCAGGTTCAGCATTCAGAGCTGGAGCTGGTGGCGAACTTTGCTGACATCCCGCTGCGCCTTTCCCAGATATTAAAGCTGAAACCCGGCGACGTGCTGCCGATTGAAAAACCCGACCGCATTATTGCTCATGTGGACGGCGTACCTGTACTGACCAGCCAGTATGGCACCGTGAACGGTCAGTATGCGTTGCGCGTAGAGCATTTGATCAACCCGATTTTGAATTCGCTGAATGAGGAACAGCCCAAATGAGTGACATGAATAATCCGTCCGATGAGAATACCGGCGCATTGGACGATCTGTGGGCTGACGCGTTAAACGAGCAAAAAACAACGACCAGCAAAAGCGCGGCCGATGCCGTCTTCCAGCAGTTGGGCGGCGGCGACGTCAGTGGAAACCTACAGGATATCGATTTAATCATGGATATTCCGGTCAAGCTGACCGTGGAGCTGGGTCGCACGCGCATGACCATCAAAGAGCTGCTGCGCCTGACGCAGGGTTCAGTGGTCGCGCTGGACGGACTGGCAGGCGAGCCGTTGGATATTCTGATTAACGGCTACCTGATTGCCCAGGGTGAAGTCGTGGTGGTCGCCGATAAATACGGCGTGCGCATCACGGATATCATCACGCCGTCTGAACGTATGCGTCGTCTGAGCCGTTAAGCATGAAAACCCAGGCTACCGTTTCACAGCCCTCTGCCGTATCAGGCTCGCCGTTAGTTCAGGTGAGCGGCGCGCTGTTTGGGATCATCGTGTTGATTCTGGTCGCAGCCTGGGTCATTAAACGCCTGGGGTTTGCGCCCAAAGGCGCCGGTACGCGAGGGTTGAAAGTGTCAGCCAGCACCTCGCTGGGCCCGCGTGAGCGCGTGGTCATTGTCGATGTTGAAGACGCTCGGCTGGTACTGGGCGTTACGGCCACGCACGTCAATGTGCTGCATACCCTCCCCCCTGCGCCTGTCGTTGCAGAAGAAAAACCGGCCGCCCCTGCGGATTTCCAGGCCATGATGAAGAGTTTGTTGAAGCGTTCCGGGAGATCCTGATGCGCCGTTTGTTATCCCTCACGCTGATGGCTTTGTGGTTTATCAGCCCTGCCGCGTTCGCACAATTACCCGGACTGGTCAGCCAACCGCTACCCGGCGGCGGGCAAAGCTGGTCCCTGCCGGTACAGACGCTGGTCTTTATTACGTCACTGACGTTCCTGCCCGCCATTTTGCTGATGATGACCAGCTTTACCCGCATCATTATCGTCTTCGGCTTGCTGCGAAACGCGCTGGGAACGCCCTCTGCGCCGCCAAACCAGGTGCTTCTCGGGCTGGCGCTGTTCTTGACGTTTTTTATTATGTCTCCGGTTATCGACAAAATTTATGTGGATGCCTGGCAGCCTTTCAGCGAAGAGAAGATTTCCATGCAGGAAGCGCTGGAAAAAGGCGCTCAGCCGCTACGGGAGTTTATGCTGCGGCAGACCCGTGAGGCTGACCTGGGCCTGTTCGCGCGTCTGGCAAACAGCGGCCCGCTACAGGGGCCGGAAGCCGTGCCGATGCGAATTTTGCTCCCGGCCTACGTCACCAGCGAGTTAAAAACCGCTTTTCAGATCGGTTTTACGATTTTCATCCCCTTCCTGATTATCGATCTGGTTATCGCCAGCGTGTTGATGGCGCTCGGGATGATGATGGTGCCGCCGGCCACCATTGCTCTGCCGTTTAAGCTTATGCTTTTTGTCCTGGTCGACGGCTGGCAGTTGCTCGTTGGCTCTCTTGCCCAAAGTTTTTACAGTTAGAGGCGCGAAATGACACCCGAATCGGTCATGATGATAGGCACGGAGGCAATGAAGGTCGCGCTTGCGCTTGCCGCGCCTCTGCTGCTGGTTGCGCTGTTTACCGGCCTTATCATCAGTATTTTACAGGCCGCCACCCAGATCAACGAAATGACGCTGTCATTTATCCCGAAAATTGTGGCGGTATTTACGGCGATTATTGTGGCGGGCCCCTGGATGCTTAACCTGCTGCTGGATTACGTGCGTACGCTGTTCAGTAACTTGCCGTATATCATCGGATAAGACGCGATGTTGCAGGTCACAAGCGATCAATGGTTATACTGGCTTAACCTCTACTTCTGGCCGCTGTTACGTGTACTGGCGCTGATCTCTACCGCGCCGATCCTCAGTGAACGTACGGTTCCCAAACGGGTAAAGCTGGGGCTGGGGTTTATGATCACTCTCATTATCGCCCCTTCACTCCCGGCGAATAATGTGCCTGTTTTTTCCACCGAAGCCTTATGGCTCGCCATGCAGCAAATCATGATCGGCATTGCGCTAGGGTTTACCATGCAGTTTGCCTTTGCTGCGGTGCGTACGGCGGGGGAATTCATCGGTCTGCAAATGGGTCTCTCTTTCGCCACGTTTGTTGACCCGGGCAGCCGCCTCAATATGCCGGTACTCGCCAGAATCCTCGACATGCTCGCCATGCTGCTGTTTCTTACGTTTAACGGCCATCTGTGGCTGATCTCGCTGCTGGTAGACACCTTCCATACGCTGCCTATCGGCGGCGACCCGGTCAACAGCAATGCGTTTCTGGCGCTTGCCCGGGCAGGCGGACTGATCTTCCTCAACGGACTCATGTTAGCCTTGCCGGTCATTACGTTACTGCTCACACTCAACCTGTCGCTCGGGCTATTAAACCGTATGGCTCCGCAGTTATCCGTATTTGTTATTGGCTTCCCGCTAACCTTATCCGTCGGCATTTTGTTAATAACCGCGCTCATGCCATTAATTGCCCCTTTCTGTGAACACTTATTCGGTGAAATTTTCAATTTGCTTGCTGATATCGTTAGCGAAATGCCGACAACCAATAACCCATAATTTTTATCCTGTCTTACTAAGGATTTTCCTAAATTTAAAATCTAAAAACATCTACCAGGATATATCTGCTGCGCTTTATTTGTTTTTACCTTACTCACATAACATAACATTTACTTTACTTTGAGAAGATTCCTGGCAAATTATACGTAACTTTACGGGATAGTAAGTTCGCCTGAAAACAGCGAAAGCGTCATCTTAGGTCACTATTATTGTTCCGTTGGGTTGTGATGAGATATTCAGGTAAGGGGAATTATCGTTACGCATTGAGTGAGGGTATGCCATGTCAACGATTATTATGGATTTATGCAGTTACACCCGGCTAGGTTTGACCGGGTATCTGGTAAGCAGAGGGGTGAAAAAAAGGGAAATCAACGACATTGAGACCGTTGACGAACTCGCCATCGCTTGTGACTCACAGCAGCCTTCTGTGGTGTTTATTAATGAGGACTGTTTCATCCATGATCCATCTAACAGTCAGCAAATAAAGCAGATCATTAATCAGCATCCCAACACGTTATTTATTGTTTTTATGGCAATTGCTAATGTGCATTTTGATGAATACTTATTAGTAAGAAAAAACTTATTGATTAGTTCAAAATCAATTAAGCCAGATTCTCTGGATGATATTCTTGGCGATATTCTGAAAAAAGAGACGGATATTGTAGGAGTAGTAAATTTACCTACGTTATCTTTAAGCCGTACTGAATCCAGTATGCTGCGAATGTGGATGGATGGACAGGGAACAATACAGATTTCAGATCAAATGAATATCAAGGCAAAGACGGTGTCATCCCACAAAGGGAATATTAAACGGAAGATAAAAACGCATAATAAACAGGTTATCTATCATGTCGTGCGGCTGACGGATAACGTGACAAACGGAATTTTTGTTAACATGCGATGAGGCCCCCTGACTGGTGGATATTCCACCAGTCAGGGTAAAAGCGACGAAAATCACATTACTCTGTTTTTTCCACAAAGATCCCATCCTGATGGCCTGACTCATTGAAGAACCAGATCCCGAGCGGGTAGTCTTCCAGCGAAACCAGGTACATCGTACCTTCACTAAACTCTTCAACCGCCAATACCACGCCTGGCCGACGAGGGCCACCGTCTGTTTTGACTGTTACCCGATCATTCACCTTCATCAATTATCCTCCTGTGGCTTTGTGCCAGTGTAGAACAAATTCCTTTTTCTGGCAGCGTCTGCCGCGCGTGATTGCTGGTTTTCTCAACGGTCTATACTTACAGATGCCACGGTTAAATGAGGTACTGAAGATGAAAACCGCGAAAGAGTACAGCGAAACGGCCAAGCGCGAAGTCAGCGTTGATGTTGACGCCCTGCTCGCGGCGATCAATGAAATCAGCGAGAGCGAAATTCATCGCAGCGCTGATGATCCTGAGAAAGTCAGTGTGGATGGCCGCGATTATCATACATGGCATGAATTAGCGGATGCGTTTGAACTCGATATTCATGATTTTAGCGTCACGGAAATCAATCGCTGATCTGGGGTGAAAAAAATCCCGGCTCTCAGAGCCGGGATCAAACTTGCTTATGCAAGAAGCACTTGAAAATTCGTTACACCAGAAAATCTGATGTGCGTTTTACCTTATCTGCAATTTTTTTGTATGACAAGCAAATATTTCTCGCAGAAATGATTAATACAGCTAATGGTTCAGCGTGTATCAGGCGATGGCGCGGGATGGTCGTCACGGACACAAACCTGATTGCGCCCGGCCTGTTTTGCCAGATACAACCGGCGATCCGCCAGCGACTGCAACTGTTCAAAATCGTAGTCTCCGTTCTCCTGCGCCCCGCTTACGCCCAGCGATGCACTAATGCGCAGAGTCGTGCCTTTTGCGATCAGGATTTCTTTGTCGTTCACGCGCTGGCGTATCCGCTCTGCGATCTGTGCTGCCTGCACCAGCGTCGTCCCCGGTAAGACAATACAGAACTCTTCGCCGCCTACACGCCCGGCAAGGTCATGCGAACGTATTGTGCCGCTAATAAGCCCGGCGGCATGGGAGAGCACCCGATCTCCCGCCTGATGGCCGAAACGGTCATTGACGCTCTTAAAGTGATCCAAATCGATCTGAATAACGGAAAACGGCTGTCGCTGCTCATGGCAGCGCTGTATCAGTACGCGCGCCCTCTCAAACAATGCGCCACGGTTATACAGCCGTGTCAAAGGATCGTGCCAGGCCTGCCATTGCAAGGAACTTTGCAGCACAAACATATTGCTGACCATCTTGCGGATAACAACCCATGAGATGAGCAACATCATCGTGAAAAGCGCCCACAGGAGACCAAGCGCAATACTGATACTGCCAAAAGCCCCCTGCACGCCTTCTCTCAGGGTATGAACACGCAAAAGCACGCCATCGAAATGATCCAGCCTTTCCCAACTGATATAGCGGCTGCCCATACGGATACCGCCATGCGTATCATGTTCGATGTCATTCGCGAGCAACGCCAGTTCAAGGTCATCAAAGGTATTAACCTGACGCTTTTCCGGCGTTGAGGTCGCCAGTAGCCTGAGCTGATAGTCGTAGAGCTGGTACTCCCCTTCGGAATCTTTTTCGACCGCATCCTCCAGGAAACGCTTCATGGATGACACCGGAATATCCATTGCCAGCACGCCATACCAGTGTCTTTCGTTATCCAGCGACAGGCTCACGGTGACCTTTTGTTGCACTTCGCCGCCCGGCACCGGCGAGCTAAACCAGCGCACGCCGCGCGCTGAATTTTGTCGTTGGGATTGCCCGCTGAACCAGGGTTGGATCACATACTGGTAATAGCGGGACATAATATCGCCGCCATTGGTTGTGGGTTCAGTTGAGACATAAAAGCCTGAACGCGAAACATACATTGTCCGCTGCGCCAGCATGGTAGAAGAATGCGCCAGCCGTAACAAATACCCCAGTTCCAGCGCGGCGCTTAACTCGTTTGCCAGCGCATCGTTATCCCGCGTGAGAAGCGTTGTACGGTTAACAAACGCGTCAGAGACGCCGTTAAGCGGTAACGTTCGCCGTCTGTCTAGCTCCAGTTGCCAGAAACTTTTGCCGCGCAGTTGCGCAAATTGCGCCACCGCATCGTGCAGGTCGGCAAAATCGAGCGGCGTGACCAGCGCTTCGTACATACCGTTGCGCAGAAACAAGAGTTTATCCACGCTGAATTGCAGCTGTCTGTCCAGCACATTAGCGACGTTTTCCAGATGGTTACGTTGACTGGCCCGGTATGCTGACTCCAGCACGACCACTTCACGCCAGGTCAGCAATGTTGAACAAATCATCACAACCAGAAAACAGATATTTACGACATGGCCTGGCCCAAAGCGTCGTGCTAACGTTCTCAGCCAGCTCCAGTTTCCTGGCGTTGTTTCATGCGGCACCTGACGGCTCCCTACTTTTATTCCTGAACTATGTGTCGCGACTCAACGGCAATTTTCTGGGGTAACAAAACGCCCGGCATTAACCGGGCGTTCCTTTATCAGACATCTTCCCGCAACCGCCTGCCATCACCGGGCATAAGTTCATTCTCGTGGAATGCTTCCCGTTTGACGCCAAAACCGTCATACCAACGGCACTCCACCATGCCGCTGGAATAACCGGTTACGATCATGCGTGGACCACCTTCTTTTGCGATAACTTCCTCACTGACAAAAAAGACCATACCTGCCTCCTGTATCCAGTGAAACTTTTTCACCTTAGACGACGATGGCCTTTTTTGCATAATCCGGCGAGGCATAAATTAGTGCGAACCACCGCGAACGTTGGCAACAGTTTTTACCAGCCCCACCACCACGCTGCCGATGATGAAACCGAGCACCAGATTAATCAACATGGGAAGCGTGAGCGCAATAAGACCATTCTGCTGCTGAGCAAAATGTTCGATCGCGTGGTGTAATGGCGCGATGCCGTGCACCACGATCCCGCCCCCCACCAGGAACATCGCGAGTGTGCCGACAATGGACAGCGCCTTCATAAGCCAGGGCGCCGTAACCAGTAGCCCTTTGCCCACCGCCTGAGCCAGTACGCTGCGTTTTTCCGCCAGCCAGTACCCCATGTCGTCCAGTTTTACGATGAGTCCCACCAGACCATAAACGCCAATCGTCACCACCAGCGCGATACCGGACAACACCAGAACCTGATTGAGCAACGGCGCATCCGCGACAATTCCCAGCGTAATCGCGACGATCTCCGCAGAAAGGATAAAGTCGGTGCGCACGGCCCCTTTCACTTTCTCCTTCTCAAACGTGAGAGGATCTTGTGCGGCGATCGCGACCAGACGCTGCTGACGCGCCTCCGGGCTCTCTTTGTGCTTTCGGGCCTCAAGCGTGTGTAAAACTTTCTCTACGCCTTCAAAACAGAGAAAAGCGCCCCCAATCATCAACAACGGTGTAATCGCCCACGGGATAAAAGCGCTGATCAGCAGCGCCAGAGGCACCAGGATGACCTTGTTGATCAACGACCCTTTCGCCACGCTCCAGACGACCGGCAGTTCGCGGTTCGCCCGCACGCCCGTCACCTGCTGCGCGTTTAGCGACAGGTCATCACCCAATACGCCTGCCGTTTTTTTCGCGGCCAGTTTTCCCATCATCGAGATATCATCCAACAGCGTGGCGATGTCATCGAGCAACGTCAGCAAACTACTTCCTGCCAAAATAAATCCCTCAATATTTTTCTTTTGAAGAGGTAAGTATGAAGTAAAAAACGTAATGCCGAAACGGGTAGCAATCGTCAACAAAAATTTAACAAAAGAGTGCAATTATAACGCTCGCCAGCGCGATAGTTTTGACGTTTACTATGTTGCACCTTTTTATTTCCGCCGTGAGGGATTATGCGTTTCAGGCAGTTACTACCACTTTTTAGCGCACTCTTCGCGCTGTATATCATTTGGGGTTCCACGTACTTCGTTATTCGTATTGGCGTTGGGAGTTGGCCGCCGCTGATGATGGCGGGCGTCCGTTTTCTGTCTGCGGGGATTTTGTTAACAACATTCTTACTTCTTCGTGGGCATAAACTGCCCCCTTTGCGTCAATTACTCAATGCCGCGCTGATTGGCATTCTGCTGCTGGCGGTGGGGAACGGTCTGGTTACCGTAGCGGAACATCAGGATGTACCGTCCGGCATCGCCGCCGTGGTGGTCGCGACGGTCCCACTCTTCACGCTGTGCTTCAGCCATTTCTTTGGCATTAAAACGCGAAAACTGGAGTGGACAGGCATCGCCATCGGCCTGGCGGGGATCATCATGCTCAATAGCGGCGGAAATTTGAGCGGCAACCCCTGGGGCGCGCTGTTGATCCTGATTGGCTCGATGAGCTGGGCATTCGGCTCCGTGTTCGGCGCCCGCATCGCATTGCCGACAGGCATGATGGCCGGAACGATTGAAATGCTGGCTGCCGGTGTTGTGCTGATGTTCGCTTCCTTTATCGCCGGGGAAAAGCTGACGACGATGCCGACGCTCTCCGGCTTCATGGCGGTAGGTTATCTGGCGCTATTCGGTTCCATTATCGCCATTAATGCCTATATGTATTTGATCCGTAATGTCAGCCCGGCGCTGGCGACCAGTTACGCTTACGTCAACCCGGTAGTGGCGGTGTTGCTGGGAACAGGTCTGGGGGGAGAAAGCCTTTCTTCCGTCGAGTGGCTGGCATTAGGGGTAATTGTTTTCGCTGTCGTTCTGGTGACGCTGGGGAAATATTTGTTTCCCGCCAGACCCACGACCGCAGTGAGTGAATCGGACAAATCACTCCAGTAAATGAATACCCTGCGTGTCGATCTGCGCGGTGGGGCCACCGCCGCAGATCCACTCCTCAAGCCGTTCCGCCAGTGCGGCGTCGCTGAGTTTCAACCGGCCACGCAAAGCACACTCCCAGACAATCAGCACACGCCAGCCAAGCTCGCGAAGCCTCAGCATGTCTCGCCGATCGCGCTCCACATTTTTACCGATTTTGTTCAGCCAGAACTCGGTACGCGTGGCGGGAACTTTGAACAGGTAGCAGTCATGATGATGCCAGAAACAGCCGTGCGTGAAGATAACGCAGCGATACTCATCCACGACAAAATCCGGGCGTCCGGGCAACGTGGCGTCCTGCACATGAAACGCCATCCCCTGCTCCTGCAACAGAGCGGCAAGGCGTTTTTCTATCGCCGTATCGCGCGTGGCTATCGCCCGCATATTCTTGCTGCGCGTCGCCTTATCGTGTACGTCCGCCATGCTGGCTCTCTTTCTGGCGCAATGTAACGGCCTGTTTAATTCTCGACTCCAGCAGTTTTGCTACTGCGGCAAATGCCGGAACCACGACGGAGTTACCAAACTGACGGTAGGCCTGGGTGTCTGAAACGGGAATGCGGAACTGATATCCCTGCGGCGATTCGAATCCCATTAACCGCGCGCACTCTCTGGGCGTTAACCGGCGTGGACGGTGCTGCTGATTCACCGGATCGTCGAAATTCGCCTCTCCTGCGGCCATATCCCAGCCACGGTCAATCAGTATCTCCGCGCCATCTTTATAGTAACGCGCCGACAATGTGCGCGTTACGCTGCCGGGATTCGCAGGATAGACCATCCCATAGCCAAAACCGTTACCCCGGGCCTGATGCTTTTTCGCGTAGCGGTACAAATACTTCCACAATACCGGCGTCAGCACATATTTCGCTTCAACCGCCGGTTCAAGCAGTTCCGCCAGCGTGATGCGCTGCTGCGGATAGCGGGTGGCAATATCCCGCAGCGTAAAATCGGTTCTCAGATTAAGATCGCGGCGGAATCCCACCAGCACAATCCTCTCCCGATGCTGGGGTAAAAAATGGCGGCCATCAATAATTTTCGGGTCGTCCGGCCCGTTATCCGCAGCATCAGCGACGTCATACCCCAGTTCGTCAAGCGTTTGCATAATGATGCGAAACGTTTTTCCCTGGTCGTGGCTTTTCAGGTTTTTGACGTTTTCGAGCACAAAAATCGCCGGGCGTCGGGCGTCAATAACCCGCACGACATCGAAAAAGAGCGTCCCCTGCGTATCGCAGGCGAAACCATGCGCCCGTCCCATCGCGTTTTTCTTTGATACCCCTGCCAGAGAGAATGGCTGGCAGGGAAAACCGGCCAGTAGAACATCGTGCTCCGGTATGTGCTGGCGAATATGCTCCGCCGCTTCGCTATCGCTCACGCCGTCGCGGTGGCTCAGCGTAATATCGCGAATATCTTCATTGAAATGATGCCGTTGCGGATCGCAGTAATAATTGGCTTTATAGGTGCGTACCGCGTGTTTATTCCATTCGCTGGTAAACACGCACTGCCCGCCTATCGCTTCAAAGCCACGGCGAATTCCGCCGATCCCGGCGAAGAGATCGACAAAACGAAAGGCATAATGCGGATGGTGTGCCGGAGGCGTTGGCAACAATGTCCTGAGGTGCGTATATTCGCTCTCGCTCAGACGATGCCACGCCGTTGCGTTCGCCACGACGCGTTTAAAAATAGCCGGGCTCCAGTGGTTCTCCCCAACGCCATTCAGATGCGCCACCAGCGTTTTCACATCATAGATTTCCAGCAGTTTGCCCAGCAGCGCCTGTACGGCAACCCCGGCATTGTCCGTCATCAGATCCTGGAAACCTGTTACTGAAAGATTTTCCTGCATACATTTAACCGGCGAAATTGATATTCGACAGGTTAACACAAAATGAACGCGTTTACGTTTTGGGTATGGTTGCTACTTATCGCGGCTAAAAGCCTGAATTACCGTCTGATCCAACGTGTCGTACTCCCCTCTTAGCTCCGCGCTTAGCTTCGCCATCCAGGTCACCAGGAAGTCGGCGTTATGCTCTGCCAGCAGCTTTCCCCGCGCGGTTTGCATGGTTTGCGGCAAGGTCAGAAGTTTTGTCTGAAAATGGTCGAGGGCGAATTGCTTATCGTTAAGCGGGCGACGTTGCGCGAAGGGATCTTCAGCATCAAATAGCGAAACGCCCAGCCCGCCGGAAACGGCAAACACGCGCGCCAGACCGATTGCGCCCAGTGCTTCAAGCCGGCCGGCATCCTGCACAATCTTCGCCTCGCTGGTCATTGGCGCAATGTGGGCGCTAAAACTGTGCGCCTCGATCGCATGACTGACTGCCGCTAATTTCTCTTCAGGATACGCAGGGAAATCGTTCATTAATATGCAACGAGCCGCGTCAGCGGCCAGCACGGATGAACGATGGCGATCGGGATGATTTTTCGGCAGGCTGACGATATCGTGGAAATAACACGCGGTCAGCACAACAAGCCAGTCAACATCCTCGTCCGTCGACAGCTTTTGTGCCGTTCCCCAGACGCGACGAAAATGAAAAATGTCATGGGCGCTATCCTGCTCGTGGTGATTTTTGCCCAACCACGCTTCGAACTGCGATTGCCAGTAGTGTAAATCCACGCTGCCTCCTCTGAATCAGAAAGCAACATTAGCAATATTCCGCCTTGTCTTCACGCTCAATGATTACGGAAGGAGGTATCAGACAGGTTGACGAAAGCAATAAATGGAATAAAAAGAAAATCAGAACGACGTTAAAATAGCGTTAATTACGATAAAACATTCACAAAATAAATTCCAAAAACGCAAATCATAATTTATTAAAAGAAAAACATAATACAGTTAAATATAAAGCAATAAATACATATTAAATTATTTATAATCACACCCAAGGAAATAATTAGAAATATTTTAAATACATTTGTTACATGTAATATTTAAAAAAGAATGAACTTCCTGGAATAGTATTCAACAGTGATCTTCAGGATTCGATCACTTATTCATATCAATTATTATAGGGAATACATAATGAAAAGAAAAGTTCTGGCGATGCTTGTCCCTGCTTTATTAATTGCAGGCGCTGCAAATGCGGCTGAAGTGTATAATAAAGACGGCAATAAACTGGACCTGTACGGTAAAGTTGATGGCCTGCGTTATTTCTCTGACGATGCAGGCAGCGACGGCGACATGTCCTATGCCCGTCTGGGTTTTAAAGGCGAAACGCAAATTGCCGAGCAGTTAACCGGTTACGGTCAGTGGGAATACAACATTCAGGCCAACGGTACTGAAGGTGATAAAGGTGACTCCTGGACTCGTCTCGGCTTCGCCGGTTTAGGTTTTGGTCAAAACGGTACTTTCGATTACGGTCGTAACTACGGCGTGGTTTACGACGTAGAAGCCTGGACCGATATGCTGCCAGAATTCGGCGGCGATACTTACACTCAGACCGACGTTTATATGTTAGGCCGTACTAACGGCGTAGCAACCTACCGTAATAACGGCTTCTTTGGTCTGGTTGATGGTCTGAACTTTGCGCTCCAGTATCAGGGTAATAATGAAGGCACCGGTTTTGGTCAGGAAGGTTCCGGCAATAGCGCAGGTCGCAAGCTGGCCAAAGAAAACGGCGACGGCTTCGGTATGTCCACCTCCTACGACTTCGACTTCGGTTTAAGCCTGGGTGCGGCATATGCCAATTCCGATCGTACCGATGCTCAGGTAGGTCATGGTCTGGGTGACAGTGCTCATGGCAATAAAATGGCGGGTGGTGAAACCGCCGAAGCCTGGACCGTTGGTGCAAAATACGACGCCTACAATGTTTACCTCGCCGCCATGTACGCTGAAACCCGTAATATGACTTATTATGGTGCAGGTGATAATACAGGAGGCGGTATAGCCAACAAAACGCAGAACTTTGAAGTTGTTGCACAGTATCAGTTTGACTTCGGTCTGCGCCCATCTATTGCCTACCTGCAATCTAAAGGCAAAGATTTAGGTGGTCAGGATACCGATAGCCGTGGCAACTGGCGTTACACCGATAAAGATCTGGTGAAATATGTTGATGTGGGTATGACCTATTACTTCAACAAAAATATGTCCACCTATGTTGATTATAAAATCAACCTGCTGGATGAAGACGATAGCTTCTACGCAGACAACGGTATCGCAACCGATGATATCGTAGCCGTCGGTCTGGTTTACCAGTTCTAATATTCATTAGATACTGCACTAAGCCCGCATAATGGAATAATTTCATGATGCGGGCTTTTTATTATCACGCGCGCCCTTTAGACCAATATGCCATAAAGTTAATCGCTTTGTGCTCAACGCCACGCTCGCCAATTAAATGGCGGCGCAGCAGTTTGACGACGGTGGACTCTGCGGCCACCCATCCATAAAACGCCGTGCTGCTGGTCGTGGCCTTATCCCAGAGAAGCTCCCCTTCGGCTTCTTCTTTCACCGTATCCACCGTATCGGGATGGCGACTTTCGGGTACTCTGGCATGCGTTTTCACGGCCTGAATCAGGCATTCACCGTGCTTCGCCGCTGCGGGGTTACGCGGCAACCAAAAAATGTCGGCGAACTTAAACTCGCTTAAATTCGCGCAGTCGCCCTGTTCAGGAACTTCAAAGAACGCCTGAACCTGTGGCGGATTAGTCTGTCTCGCCAGCATCTCAAGGATGCCGCGCGCGGCGGGGAGCGCCGTCTCATCGGCAATGATTAACGCATTCCGCAGTCCCTGGGGAGGCGTCCATTCATAGCCGCCGCTGTCTTCAGCATACGCCGCGTCAGGCGCCACCATCTGAATGGCGTCGCCGGGTCTGGCGTTAATCGCCCATGCCGAAGCCGGTCCTTCTGTACCATGATTGATAAATTCCACGGTGACCTCCTGGCGAGCAGGATCGACATGTCGCAGCGTATAGGTGCGGATAACCGGGCGCTTCTCTTTTGGCATCCCCAGTACAAGCTGATACCAGTGCCCTTCGGCAGGCAACGACGGCGGCGTCCCGTCTTCAGACGGAAACAACATCTTAATACGCTGATCCGGCGAGTCGCATTTCATCTGCGCCACCTCCTGCCCGCTGAAAACCAGGCTCAGCAGCGAAGGGGAAACCTCCGTCTTACGCGCCAGTTGAACGTTGAACAGGCGGTAGCCCTGAACTCCAGCCATAACTTTTCCTTACGCTTAAATCGCGGAATGACGTGAACGGTAGCGGCTGTGCCAGATAAAGCCAGACACCACGGTAAATAATACAGCGACGAAAAAAGCCGCCACAATCAGCGCCGCTGCGGCGCCGGTTTTCGACACCAGCGGCACCAGCAATGCGCAAAACCCATAGCCAAGCGTGTGGCTGGTCGCGATCCAGCCCGCGCCCGCGCCGTCTGTCAGCTTATCATTCAGTAAAAGCTGATAAGCGGGTGTTGCCAGAGCAGCCCCAAACGACAGCACCGCACAGCCGAGGTAAAACAACCATAGCTGTTCAGCGAGCATTATCGCCAGGCCACAAATCATCAGCGCTCCGGCACTCAAAAGCAGCGCCATCGGCGTCAGGTGCTGCGGGCGGAGCACCCCGAACTGTGCGATAAGCGCAGCAACTGCGGCCAGCCCTAACAGCCACGCCACCTGGTGGCTAATGGCGGCGGTATCCGTAGCGAACTGGCGAGTAAGGGCGGGTGAAAGCCCAAGCTGCATCATGCTCACCGCCGCGGCTAATAACAGCGCGCAAAGCAGATAAGACAGGCAATCCAGCCTCAGGCTGGCGCTCTTGCGCTCCGCTGCGGGCTGCGGTGGCGTGCCAGGCAACCGCAGCAGCATCACCAGCGCCAGCAATGGCGCTGCCATCAGCAGCCCCATCGGCGCCAGAGGGTGAATTGCCAGCATCGCCGCCGCGCACAACGGCCCGAATAGTCTGCCGCAGCTCAAGCCGGAGCTAATGGTTGCCAGAGCGACCATGCGATTCCCTTCCCCCGCTCTCTGCAATGCCCAGACCTGACAGGCTGGCACCATCGCCGACACGGTAAGCCCGTAGGCGATCCGCGCGATGATTAATATTCCCAGCCCCACCGCAGTTGTTACGGCGCCGGTCGCCATCAGCATGCTTCCCAGCCCAAGCAGAGTAAAGCTTGCGCCGTATCCCCCCAGTGCCCACAGCACCACAGGCTTACTGCCCACACGAGCAATTTGCTTTCCCCACCACGGGGAAGACGGCAGGAACAGCATTGAGCCAAGCATCAGCAAAGCCGCCCAAATCGACAGGCTCAGGTTTGTCTGAATCACCAGTACAGGGATCGCGACCAGCAGGCCGTTTTGCCCGACACCGAGTAACCCCGCACTGAACGCAAGCGGCCAGCAGGACAATGGTTTTTGCGGCGTTTCCGCGCTCTCAAGAGACGTCACGATGTTGCAATTCCATGTATTAATTGTGTTTATTTGTAAAATTAATTTTACCGATTCTAACAATTGTTATTGATAATGAGAAACCTTATCGGCAAAATTCGCATTATCATAACGAGTGGGATCTGTTTGATTATGACTTTGCCAACTAAAACGTCAGCCCTGGATGTGGCTGCGCAGTGCTTCCTGAATTCCCTGGTTCGTGAAACCAAAGACTGGCGGCTGACGGAATACCAGCCAACCGAATTGATCATCCCGCTGGGCGAACAGCAGGCGCTCCATTTCAGAGTGGCTTATTTTTCCCCAACCCAGCATCACCGCTTTGAATTTCCGGCGCGTCTGGTCACGGCATCCGGCAGTCACCCCGTCGATTTCGCCACCCTCTCCCGGCTTATTGTTGATAAGCTCCAGCACCAACTCTTGCTGCCCGCGACCAGTTGCGAAACCTTCCACCAGCGCGTGATGGAAAGCCACGCCCATACGCAGCAGGCGATTGATGCCCGCCATGACTGGGCAGCCCTGCGTGAAAAAGCGTTGAACTTTGGCGAGGCGGAGCAGGCCCTGCTGGTCGGGCACGCCTTCCACCCGGCGCCTAAGTCTCATGAACCGTTTAACCAGCAGGAGGCCGAACGCTACCTGCCGGACTTCGCGCCCCACTTCCCGCTGCGGTGGTTTGCGGTGGACAAAACGCAGATCGCCGGTGAAAGCCTGCATCTCAACCTGCAACAGCGGTTGACGCGATTTGCCGCAGAGAATGCGCCGCAGTTACTCAACGAATTAAGCGACAATAAATGGCTATTCCCGCTGCACCCGTGGCAGGGGGAGTATCTGTTGCAGCAGGAGTGGTGCCAGGAGCTTGTCGCTAAAGGGCTGATTAAAGATTTAGGCGAAGCCGGCGCGCCGTGGCTACCGACCACCTCTTCCCGCTCGCTCTACTGCGCCACCAGCCGCGACATGATCAAATTCTCCCTGAGCGTGCGCCTGACCAACTCCGTCCGTACCCTGTCAGTGAAAGAAGTGAAGCGTGGAATGCGCCTGGCGCGCCTGGCGCAAACCGACGACTGGCAGACGCTACAGGCTCGCTTCCCGACTTTCCGGGTGATGCAGGAAGACGGCTGGGCCGGGCTGCGCGATCTCCACGGCAACATCATGCAGGAAAGCCTGTTTGCCCTGCGTGAAAACCTGCTGGTGGATCAGCCGCAAAGCCAGACTAACGTACTGGTCTCCCTGACCCAGGCCGCGCCGGATGGCGGTGATTCGCTGCTGGTTGCGGCGGTAAAACGCCTGAGCGATCGCCTCGGCATCACTGCGCAACAGGCCGCCCATGCATGGGTCGATGCTTACTGTCAGCAGGTGCTGAAGCCGCTGTTTACGGCTGAAGCGGATTACGGCCTGGTGCTGCTGGCGCATCAGCAAAATATTTTGGTTCAGATGCTTGGGGATCTGCCGGTCGGGCTTATCTACCGTGACTGCCAGGGCAGCGCGTTTATGCCTCACGCGGCAGGCTGGCTCGACACCATTGGCGAGGCGCAGGCGGAAAACGTCTTCACCCGTGAGCAGTTGCTGCGCTACTTCCCTTACTACCTGCTGGTTAACTCCACTTTTGCCGTGACCGCCGCGCTGGGCGCCGCCGGGCTGGACAGAGAAGCGAATCTGATGGCTCGCGTACGAACGTTGCTGGCTGAAGTGCGTGATCAGGTGACTCATAAAACCTGTCTCAACTACGTGCTGGAAAGTCCGTACTGGAACGTAAAAGGTAACTTTTTCTGTTATCTGAACGACCACAACGAGAACACCATCGTCGATCCCTCGGTGATCTACTTCGATTTCGCCAACCCGCTGCTGGCTCAGGAGGGCTAAATGTCTAAGGCAAACATCGTTCACAGCGGATATGGACTGCGCTGTGAAAAACTCGACAAGCCTCTGAATCTTAGCTGGGGGCTGGACAATAGCGCGGTGCTGCGCTGGCCGGGGCCGCTGCCGACAGGGTGGCTGCGCGACGCGCTGGATCAGATATTTATCGCCGCACCGCAACTTTCAGCGGTGGTTCTCCCCTGGGCCGAATGGCGCGAGGAGCCACAGGCGCTGACGCTTTTCGGGCAGGTAAAAAGCGACATCATCCATCGCGCCGCCTTCTGGCAGTTACCGCTATGGCTGAGTTCTCCGGCAAACCGGGCCTCCGGCGAAATGGTTTTTGATGCAGAGCGTGAGATTTATTTCCCGCTGCGCCCGCCCCGTCCGCAGGGCGAGGTTTATCGCCGTTACGATCCACGCGTTCGCAAGACGCTGAGTTTCCGCGTTGCCGATCCCGTTCTTGATGCAGAACGTTTCACCCGCTGGATGAACGATCCACGCGTTGAGTATTTCTGGGAGCAAAGCGGCTCGCTGGAGGTACAGACCGCCTATCTGGAGCGCCAGCTCACCGGTAAACATGCGTTCCCGCTGATCGGCTGCTTCGACGATCGGCCGTTTAGCTATTTCGAAATCTACTGGGCGGCGGAAGACCGCATTGGCCGCCACTATTCATGGCAACCCTTTGACCGTGGCCTGCATCTGCTGGTTGGTGAACAGCAATGGCGCGGAGCCCACTACGTGCAAAGCTGGCTGCGCGGGCTGACGCATTACCTGCTGCTGGATGAGTCCCGCACGCAGCGCACCGTACTTGAGCCACGCGCCGATAACCAGCGCCTGTTCCGCCACCTTGAGCCTGCGGGATACCGGACAATTAAAGAGTTCGACTTCCCACACAAGCGCTCGCGCATGGTGATGGCGGATCGCCATCACTTCTTCACGGAGGTCGGTCTGTAATGAATCACAAGGATTGGGATTTTGTTAACCGCCAGCTGGTGGCAAAAATGCTGGCCGAGCTGGAGTATGAGCAGGTTTTCCACGCGGAATCTCAGGGCGATGGCCGCTACTGCATTAACCTGCCGGGCGCGCAATGGCGCTTCAGCGCTGAACGCGGCATCTGGGGCTGGCTGTGGATTGATGCTCAAACGCTGCGCTGCGCGGACGAGCCCGTTCTGGTGCAAACGCTACTGATGCAGCTAAAGCCGGTGCTGTCGATGAGCGATGCCACCGTTGCTGAGCATATGCAGGATTTGTATGCCACGCTGCTGGGTGACCTGCAACTGCTGAAGGCACGGCGCGGGCTGAGCGCCAGTGACCTGATTGATCTTGATGCCGACCGCCTGCAATGCCTGCTAAGCGGCCATCCTAAATTCGCTTTTAATAAAGGCCGTCGGGGCTGGGGCAAAGAGGCGCTGGAGCGATATGCGCCAGAGTACGCCAACACCTTCAGACTGCACTGGCTGGCGGTAAAACGTGAGCATATGGTCTGGCGCTGCGACAGCGAGCTGGATATTCAGCAGTTGTTGACGGCCGCGATGGACCCGCAGGAGTTTGCCCGCTTCAATCAGGTCTGGCAGGAAAACGGGCTGGATAACGACTGGCTGCCACTGCCGGTACATCCGTGGCAGTGGCAGCAAAAAATCGCCCTCGACTTCATCGCCGATCTTGCCGAAGGCAGGATGGTTTCGCTCGGCGAGTTTGGCGACTTGTGGCTCGCCCAGCAGTCGCTGCGCACCCTGACCAACGCCAGTCGCCAGGGCGGGCTGGATATCAAGCTGCCGCTGACCATCTACAACACCTCCTGCTACCGGGGGATTCCGGGCAAATACATCGCCGCCGGGCCGCTGGCCTCACGCTGGCTGCAACAGGTTTTTGCGACCGACGCCACGCTTAAGCAAAGCGGCGCGGTGATCCTCGGTGAACCAGCGGCGGGCTATGTGTCCCATGAAGGCTATGCCGCGCTTGCCCAGGCCCCCTACCGCTACCAGGAGATGCTCGGCGTTATCTGGCGTGAGAATCCGTGTCGCTGGCTGAAGCCGGACGAAAGTCCGATTCTGATGGCGACACTGATGGAGTGCGATGAAAACAATCAGCCGCTGATAGGCGCATATATCGACCGCTCCGGGCTGGACGCTGAAACCTGGCTCACGCAGCTGTTCCGGGTGGTAGTGGTTCCGCTGTATCACCTGCTCTGCCGCTACGGCGTCGCGCTTATCGCCCACGGACAAAATATAACGCTCGCCATGAAAGAGGGCGTACCGCAGCGCGTGCTGTTGAAAGACTTCCAGGGCGATATGCGGCTGGTGAAAGATGCGTTCCCGGAGATGGACTCCCTGCCTCAGGAGGTGCGGGACGTCACCGCTCGCCTGAGCGCCGACTACTTAATTCATGATTTGCAGACCGGCCACTTCGTGACGGTTCTGCGCTTTGTTTCGCCGCTGATGGCTCGCCTTGGCGTACCGGAGAGGCGTTTTTATCAACTGCTGGCAGCAGTGTTGAGTGATTACATGCAGGAACATCCACAAATGTCAGCGCGCTTTGCGCTTTTCTCACTCTTCAAGCCACAAATCATTCGCGTAGTGCTGAACCCGGTAAAACTGACCTGGCCCGACCAGGATGGCGGCAGCCGCATGTTGCCGAATTACCTTGAGGATCTGCAAAACCCGCTGTGGCTGGCAACCAGGGACTGAATCATGACAAACACTGTAGATTTTATTGGCGTAGGCATCGGCCCGTTCAACCTGAGCATCGCGGCGCTGTCTCATCAGGCCGAAGGATTAAGCAGCCGCTTCTTTGACGGCCGCCCGCATTTTGCCTGGCATCCCGGCATGCTGGTGCCGGACTGCCATATGCAAACCATGTTTCTGAAAGATCTGGTTAGCGCTGTGGCTCCCACAAGCCCGTACAGCTTTGTTAACTATCTGGTGAAGCGCAAAAAATTCTACCGCTTCCTGACCACCGAGCTGCGTACCGTGTCCCGCGATGAGTTTTCCGACTACCTGCGCTGGGCCGCCGAAGGGATGAACAATCTGCATTTCAATCATACCGTTGAGAGTATTGATTTCGACGAGAGACGCCAGCGGTTTGTGGTGCAGACCAGCCAGGGCGAAAGCGTTGCCCGCAATATCTGCCTTGGCATTGGCAAGCAACCGCACCTGCCGCCTTGCGTAAAAACGGCGACGCAAACCTGCTTCCACGCCAGTGAAATGAGCCTGCGCCAGCCAGACCTCGGCGGCAAGCGAGTCACCGTGGTTGGCGGCGGGCAAAGCGGCGCCGACCTGTTCCTCAATGCGCTGCGCGGAGAATGGGGCGACGTTGCAGAGATCAGTTGGGTCTCGCGCCGCAATAACTTTAACGCGCTGGATGAGGCGGCGTTCGCCAACGAATACTTCACGCCTGAGTACGTTTCAGGCTTCGTCGGTCTGAATGAAAGCGCGCGCCAGAAGATGCTCGACGAGCAGAAAATGACCTCCGACGGCATCACGGCCGACTCGCTACTGACCATCTATCGCGAGTTGTATCACCGCTTCGAGGTACTGAGGCAACCGCGTAACGCCCGTCTGCTGCCAAGCCGCTCGGTCACCGGGCTGGAAAGTCGCGGCCAGAGCTGGCAACTGCTGCTGGAGCATCATCTGGATAACGGCTATGACACTCTGGAAAGCGACGTGGTGATTTTCGCCACCGGCTACCGTCCCGCGCTGCCGCAGATACTTTCACCGCTGATGTCGCGAATCGCCATGCGCGATGAGTGCAATTTCAAAGTACGCGACGACTTCACCCTGGAGTGGAACGGCCCGAAAGAGAACAACATCTTCGCGGTCAACGCCAGTATGCAAACCCACGGCATCGCCGAACCACAGCTCAGCCTGATGGCCTGGCGCTCCGCCCGTATTCTTAATCGCGCGCTGGGGCGTGATTTATTCGATCTCAGTATGCCGCCCGCCCTGATTCAATGGCGCAGCGGCAGCCGGGAAAAACCGCAGCCGGAGGCTGCTTCTTTAACTCGCTACACAGCATCTTTGGGCTGATTTTTTCCGCCCGTGTGAAGGAATAATGATGATAAGCAAAAAGTATACGCTTTGGGCTCTCAACCCACTGCTTCTCGCCATGATGGCGCCAGCAGTCGCTCAACAAACCGATGATGAAACGCTCGTGGTGTCTGCCAACCGCAGCAATCGCACCGTAGCGGAGATGGCGCAAACCACCTGGGTTATCGAAAACGCCGAACTGGAACAGCAGATTCAGGGCGGCAAAGAGCTGAAAGACGCGCTGGCTCAGCTGATCCCTGGCCTTGACGTCAGTAGCCAGAGCCGCACCAACTACGGTATGAACGTGCGTGGCCGCCCGCTGGTCGTGTTGGTTGACGGCGTGCGTCTCAACTCTTCACGCACCGACAGCCGACAGCTGGATTCTATCGATCCTTTCAATATCGACCATATTGAAGTGATCTCCGGCGCGACGGCCCTGTACGGCGGCGGCAGTACCGGTGGTCTGATCAACATCGTGACCAAAAAAGGCCAGCCGGAAACCCAGATGGAGTTTGAGGCTGGCACCAAAAGCGGCTTTAACAGCAGTAAAGATCACGATGAGCGCATTGCCAGCGCCATCTCCGGCGGCAATGACCATATCTCCGGGCGTGTTTCAGTGGCGTACCAGAAGTTTGGCGGCTGGTTTGACGGTAACGGCGATGCCACCCTGCTCGATAACACCCAGACCGGCCTACAGTATTCCGATCGCCTGGACATCATGGGCACCGGTACGCTGAACATCGATGAAACCCAGCAGCTTCAGTTGATCACGCAGTACTATAAAAGCCAGGGCGACGACGATTACGGGCTGAATCTTGGGAAATATTTCTCCGCCATTAGCGGGACCAGCACGCCATACGTCAGTAAGGGGCTGAATTCCGACCGTATTCCCGGCACCGAGCGTCATCTGATCAGCCTACAGTACTCCAACAGCGATTTCTTTGGTCAGGAGCTGGTCGGCCAGGTTTACTACCGTGATGAGTCGCTGCTGTTCTACCCGTTCCCGACCGTAAATGCGAACAAACAGGCGACGGCTTTCTCCTCGTCACAGCAGGACACCGACCAGTACGGCATGAAACTGACCCTGAACAGCAAACCGCTGGACGGCTGGCAAATCACCTACGGGCTGGATGCCGACCACGAGCGCTTTACCTCCAACCAGATGTTCTTCGATCTGGCCCAGGCAAGCGCTTCCGGGGGGCTGAACAACCAGAAGATTTACACCACCGGGCGCTATCCGTCGTATGACATCACCAACCTGGCGGCCTTCCTGCAATCGAGCTATGACATCAATGATATCTTTACCCTCAGCGGCGGCGTACGCTATCAGTACACAGAGAACAAGATTGATGATTTCATCGGCTACGCGCAGCAACAGCAGATTGCCGCCGGGAAGGCGACATCCGCCGACGCCATTCCGGGCGGCTCGGTCGATTACGACAACTTCCTGTTCAACGCCGGTCTGCTGATGCACATCACCGAACGCCAGCAGGCATGGCTCAACTTCTCCCAGGGCGTGGAGCTGCCGGACCCGGGTAAATACTACGGTCGCGGCACCTATGGCGCAGCGGTGAACGGTCACCTTCCTCTGACCAACAGCGTGAACGTCGGCGACAGCAAGCTGGAAGGCGTGAAGGTCGATTCTTATGAGCTGGGCTGGCGCTTTACCGGCGACAACCTGCGCACCCAAATCGCGGCCTACTACTCGATTTCCGATAAGAGCGTGGTGGCGAATAAAGATCTGACCATCAGCGTGGTGGACGACAAACGCCGCATTTACGGCGTGGAAGGCGCGGTGGACTACCTGATTCCAGATACCGACTGGAGTACCGGTGCGAACTTCAACGTGCTGAAAACCGAGTCGAAAGTGAACGGTAGCTGGCAGAAATATGACGTGAAGGTGGCAAGCCCATCGAAAGCGACAGCCTACATCGGCTGGGCGCCGGACCCGTGGAGCCTGCGCGTACAGAGCACCACCTCCTTCGATGTGAGCGATGCAGAAGGCTACAGCATTGATGGCTATACCACCGTCGATTTGCTCGGCAGCTATCAGCTTCCGGTGGGTAAACTCAGCTTCAGCGTTGAGAACCTCTTCGACCGTGACTACACCACCGTCTGGGGGCAGCGCGCGCCGCTGTACTACAGCCCAGGTTACGGCCCCGCGTCCCTGTATGACTACAAAGGACGCGGCCGCACCTTTGGTCTGAACTACTCAGTTCTGTTCTAAACCGCCCTCCTTGCCCGGCACATGCCGGGCAAATTCACCGAATGTCAATACGCAATCAATAGCATTGAACTATTTTTGAAAATTCAACAATAGGCCGCATCCTTTTATTTTTAATAAACAGGCGATCGCAACATGGGATAATAATCTGAAAGGACATTGTATTTTAGAGAGATGGTATGTCAGAAGGAGTTTCGAAAAAATCCAGATATGAAATTATTGCTATCCTGAGAGAAGAATTCAGGGTTAAGTCTAAACTGGATTTTAGTTTTAACGATCTGAGCTGGCAATCAGATTTACGAAAAGTTGACAGTTCATCTTTTTATATCGATCTCCCTCCCTCTTTTCAGCCTTCGTTATCTGAAAACGACGATGTCTGTTTTCAGATCCACAGTAAACTTGGCAGGATTGAGTTTGCCACCGCACAGATAAATACTGAGCACAATAGCCCGGATAATATTTTCCGCTTTGCCATTCCTGAGAGCATAAACATATTGCAACGGCGTTCGTCCCCCCGACTTAAGACAAGAGAGAGTTATCAATTCTGTTGTTCTGGTCGTTATAAAAATGGCGTTACTTTTAAACATACGTTAAATGATGTCTCTGACGGCGGGTGTTCTTTCATATCCACCCAATCTCAACTTAAATTTATGCGTAAAGATAATGTGTTAGAAAATGTTGAGATGAGCTTTGGTGAATATGGCAGCGTAATGACTAACTTAAAAATCATCAGCGTAACAGAACTCCATAATGAAAAATCGTATGAAGAAGCAGATTTCCGCATCTCTTGTATGTTTCAGCATAAAAGTGACGATTATAAACATTACATAGAGAATGTTATCGTCAAATTAATTATTGACAATAAAATTAAAAATAAGATTTTTTTAGTTTAACGGACCGGGAAAACATTGAGCAATTTATTATTTTACACGGATGATAATCTCATTGGGCAATCAATCCTGCATTACATGGTGGACAATGAGATAAATATTACCACGCTGGGCTATCAGGAGATCGCCGGGAGAACCCGTGCCCCTCAGTCGGGTACGATTATTATCAATGTCATTCATAAGGATATCTCTGCGGCCAGAACGGTCGCCTTACTCAATAGATTACGAATGTATCTCACGCACTGCACGCTGCTCGTTCTGATTGTAAAAAGCGACCTCGCCAGCTTATGCCGTGAACTTCTCGATCTTGAAAATGTATTGATTCTGACGGAAAACGCGTCTTGCTCCGATCTCTCGGCTATCTTGAAACATCCTTTAACGACCCGCGAATATCAGCGCTTATACACCCGGCGAAAACTCACTACCAGGGAGCAGCAGGTGCTGGCGCTAATGATTGCCAACCATAACAATAAACAAATAGCAGAGCTTCTCAATATTGACTATAAAACAGCCCACACTCACAGAGCGAGTATTATGAGAAAGTTAGGCATGAATAACTCGCAAGTGATGAACAAAAGAATCGTCAATATGTTTCGATGCTAAACATATTAAATGTGCAGATGACCAATCAAAAACCGATAATTAATTGTTAACCAGCCCCCTGTCAATCATTTTCACCGACAAAAATATCACTTATATTAATACCACCTCCTCCCACCGTTGACCTGATTTCTGACGAGATATAATGGACGCACTTATGTTTTTCAATCATAATTTGTCACGTAGCGATATATCCGTTCGATATGTCTTCCAAAAAATGTTTTCACCTCTCGGGGCGCTTGTCGCCGTTGAGTGCCTGAGCCGCTTTGACCATATCCCTGTTTCTCCAGAAGAGTTATTTCGTTATGCCAATGCGGACTTACGGGAAAGTATCTTTATGGAACAACTGGCGTTAATAGAAAAACATAAAGCGTGGTTTATAAAAAACAATGTTTCTGCCACGATTAACGTTGACGACCATATACTTAGCGTCCTGCTACGGCCAGAAGTGAAAGCGAAAGTCAAAGCACTGGGCTGCGTTCACTTTGAAATCACGGAAAACTCTAACGAACTGTTGAATAACTCTCTCGCCGCCTGGTGTGATTCCCACAGCACCCCACTCTGGCTCGATGACTTTGGCGCTGGCTACGCGGGAATTAACGCGATTCGCGGCTATCATTTTGACTATGTCAAAATCGACAGAAACTTCTTCTGGCATTTAATGCAAAAAGAGTCTGGTCGGCCATTGATGGATGCGCTGGTCACTTTCCTTTCCCGTAACCAACATAATGTGATTATTGAAGGCGTCGAAAGCGAAGCGCATAAGAAATGGTTGCAGGGTATGGAGTGGTTTGCCATTCAGGGGCATTACTGGAAAGAAGTCAGTATTGAACAACTGGTCAAAGAAGAGATTGCGGTTTAAAAAAGGGAAAAAAATGCCGGAAGACTCCGGCATCAAAATCAACCTTCACACGCAAGAAATCAGTTATACACTAACTCCCAGGTCGCCCAACTGGTCAACGGGCCACTGGTCGCTTTCTCCGGCGCTGGCGTAACGTAACCGATGTAATAAGTAAACACACCGCCGCTTACCGCTTTTTCCACCAAAGGCACCCGGTTTTGCTGCGGGTCAGCCGGAACAATTTTATTGCTTTTATCCAGCGTATTATTGTCGTTGGTCGACAGCGCCAGAAAAATATGGCTGGCCCCATCCGCTCGTGTATTCGCCAGATAACCGGCATTTTCGTTGCCGACGGTATTGACCGTGAATCCATCAATCCAGCGCACACTTACCGTGCTGATCTCATCGTTATTCGCAGCGCCACCATCATGACGTAACTGGCAGTTCGACAATTCCAGGGTGAAGGATTGCGGTTTCATAAATGCGCCCGCGCCACGGGCATGTACTTCCGCCAGGCTTACCGGAGCCAGCCAGACGCTACCGCTGCCCGCATTGTTGCCCCCGTTGAGCGCCACGCTACAGGAGATATCCGTCACTCGCCCTGCGAAGTCCACCCGTCCGCGATCGTAATTGGTTTCAAATCCCCACGCTGAAGAGGCGACAAGCATTCCGCTTATCAGGGTCAACTGAGTGAGTCGTCTGATATTTTTATACTGTGCTGAATCACGCATACCCACCTCCCGAATTAATCGTACGTCAGATTAAAGATCATGTGCGACTCCACCTCACCGGTACTTGTGGTCGATGCGTATTGATAGAAGCGTGCACGATAAGGCAATGTAATGTAACGGGTTTCCTGGGTCTGCAAGGTGCCGATATTATATTTCTTGCTAAATTCCAGCGGGGTGCCGTCTTTCAGTACCTGGACGCCAATCCCTTTCGCCGCAGCGTTTCCGCTTTTTTCGTTGATGAGCACGCCCTGAGCGGCAGTGGTGCTTGTCGCCAGGTTGCCGGAAAAAGTCGTATGGATATTGGCGAAACCGGATTCACTTACGCCGCCGCTGCACTGCAACTGGATATTAAAATCTTTGCCTCCCGCCGTAGTGCCAACGCCATTCAGATCGCTGCGCTTAATCGTACCGATATCAACGTTCATATTCTTACCGCTTAACACGGTACAGGAGGGCGAGACGACGGTGATGGCATTGGCGCTGAGGAAAGTTTCAAGGATCGGGTTACTGCCGTTTTCCCAGTCATAAGAGGTATATTTCCCCGCCGCCAGGGTGCCACTGCCGGTCACGTTCGCAGTTTTAATCACTTCCAGCGTAAAACGGGAGCCTTCCAGTGAATAACTGGTCTGCCTGTTGACATAGGAGGAGTAGACATCCGGGTAGACAATATTGACCGTTGCGCCACCGCGACTAAAACGCAAGCCGATGCCGTCTACGTTTGTCGAATAAATTTTATTCCCCAGGTCGGTGGCTCCGGGCACGACAATTTTCGCCGCAAAACGGTTAGTACCGGCTGAACAGCTATAGCTTGCTCCACCCGACGCCGACATTGTCCAGTCACGGGACACAATCACTGAGCCCACCGGCAGATCCGGCGGAACAACCACTCGCCCGATGGCCATGTCTAATGTCACCGTCGGCTGTGAAAGGCGCGAGCAGAAAGCCCATGCCGATGTTGTCCCCAGCGCCATTAATCCAATAAAAAGCGTCAGTCTTTTACTCAGCGACATAGCGTTTCCTTTGTTTTTGCCTGACTCAGATCCACCGTACATTGCCCGCCATTCCACTTAACCGTGGCTTTTGACGCGCTGGCGTCGCTGATAAACATCATGCTGCCCTGCCCCACAACACCGATCTCTTTTCCGCTCGGGTCAAAAATCGTGGCGGCGAACGGCAACGGCAGGCCATTCGCCTGGCGCGCCTGCACCGTGATGTTGTTTTGCACCGTGGTATTGAAGGCAACTTTGACTACGCTCCCCTCCCACGGCACAACCTGCGCCACGGTACGATCGAAAGCGATATCGTCATTACTGCCTTTCGGGTCAATTTCAACGGCGTTAATCCGGTAAGGCCGCAGATACGGCAGAATGGCGTAGCCGTTGCTGTCAATGCGGGTCCCCGGCGAACCTGGCAACATGGCGCCTGCGGCATCTTTCGCTTCGATCAGCGCCATCGTGGTGCCGCTTTCCGGCGAGAACACCACGCCGTGCTGATGGGCAATCAGCGTCCCGCTGGCGCCCAGACCGCTCTGACGATACCCTGCGCCCTGACTATAACTGCCGTTCAGCGTGGTCCACGGGGTACGATAGCTGCCGTTCAGCGCCACATCGTGCTGACCTCCGGTCGCGGTGGTGGTCGATACGCCGTAGTTGAGGTTGTTTTCACTGTCCAGCGAGCCGTTGACGCCAATCTGCGAGCTGGCGAAGTGCGAGTTGTTGAACGAGGTATTTGACGTCAGATTCGCGGTGCGATTCTCGCCGAACCACAGCGGGTAGCTAAAGTTGAGCGAAACGCGATCGTCGCGACGATGACCGGAGCTGTCCGGCGTATAGACGCGCTGAGCGCTGACCGACCATGAGAGACGACCGAACATATTGTTATAGCTGAGCTGATACTGCTTCTCCGTGCCTGAACGGTTCCAGTAATCCGAAACCCGACCGCTTAAGTAGAAACCGCCCCAGCCGTCCGGCAGGTTCTGGTTTACGGTAAAGGTCATGCTGTTTTTCTGTCGCCACACGGTGTAGTTGCTGTTGTGGTTCTTTTCCTGATCGACGGCGTACAGCGCGTCGTTCAGGTTGTAGTAGCCTTTGGTGGAGTAACGATACGCCGCCAGGACAATACTGGTCTGCGTTTCGGTGAACATGCGGTTAAAGGTGGCGCGGTAGCTCTGACCATGCTCGTCAAGGGTATCGCTCTTCAACCGCGAATGGGTGACATCGAATGACAAGGCGCCGACGCCGGTATTCATCCCGGTTCCCAGCAGGAATGCCTGATAGTCATCAAAACCGGTCACGCCAGCATAGCCGGTGAACAGGTTATTTAAGCCCTGTTGCCAGGTCGCCTGGTAGAGCATCGGCTTATTGCGCAGCGAACTATCATCAACCTTACCGGCAGAGAGCGCATAGCGGGTCATCCCCGGACGCAGTAATTGCGCTACCGAGGCATAAGGCACGCTGAACACCTGTACCGAGCCATCGGCTTCTTTTACTGAAACCTCAAGGTCGCTGCCATAGCCGGAAGGGTAAACATCCTGTAACGTAAACGGTCCCGGCGGCACGGTGGTCTGATAGATAATATTGTTGCCCTGACGTACCGTCACCAGCGCGTTACTTTGCGCCACGCCGCGAATTTCCGGGGCGTAGGAACGCATACCGTCCGGGAACATATTGTCATCGGTCGCCAGATTTACCCCTCGCAGGCCGATGGTGTCGAAAAACTCACCGTTGGTAAAAATCTGCCCACCGCTGACAATCGAGTTAATTTGCGGAATCGGACGTTGCAGGTAGGTCTGGTTGCTGTTCCAGTGCGCCTTCCCCTGCTGCTGTTGCCAGTTCAGGTTACCAATGTGTTTGAGCAGCCAGCCGTCCCAGGAAAGACCCGCGTTAACGCCAAGATAGGCGCTGCTGTTATCTGACCCGTTGGCCGATGACGTGTGGCTGTTCCAGGCGTTAGCCATCCAGCCTAAATTCAGCGCTGCAACGCCTTTATCCCAGAACTCCGGGCTGACAAAATTCTTAAAGCGCTGATCTTCGTAGATTTGCGGTACGGAAATATCCAGCCTCAGAGAGGACTGAATCAGGTTGTCGCTGACATTTTCTTCGTTACGCCACTCTTGCAGTCGTCCGCAATAGCCCTCTTTCGCGCTAAGCTGTGGGTTAAATTTTTCTGGCGAGATACCGTATTGCATCAGCATCGCTTTGGTGTAGCAGACGCCCATTTTGCCGTCTTTTCCACGGGTGATATTCAGGTCGTAGCGGCCTTTCCACTCACCATTGGTATACACATCAAGTGAGTAAACACCCTCGGAGATAGCGCTCGTGGAAAAGCGCGACAGATCGACCTTTTCGCGACTGCCGACAATAAAGCCATCGTTAAACTGATAAACCGTTCCTGGGTTTTCCTGGCCGCTTGAAAATGGCGGAAAGCAGTACAGTGCAATCGCAATTGCCGTACTTAATCTTTCCGGGCGGATTGACCTCTGCTTCATGATCGTTTCCCTTATTTAACGGCAACTTTCACTGCGACATCTGCGCCATAGTCATTAATGTTGTTAACAGTCAGGGTCTCGCCTTTGTTCACTGTCGAGGAAAGTGCGATGGTCTGACTGGACTGTGGGGCAAACATCACCGTTTTGCTGTTCAGCGCTTTGCCGCCGTCACGAGAGATACGGCTTACGGTGATATAAAAAGGCGTGGGATTGTTGACGGACAGGCTGCTGCCGTTGGCGGAAAGCACCAACTTTTCCGCCGCCGCATCACGGTTGCCTAATCCATTCGGACGATAGATAAACTTAAAGCGAGAACGAATCGCCAGTTGCAGAATATTCTGCCCTTCATTTTTCTGGTTAGCCTCTACCGGCGGAATTTCCAGAAGGTTCAGCCACCATAATGTCTCTTTATCTTTAGCGAGCCCTGCATTGCTGCCAAGCTTAATACGCAAAGTCTGACCGCTTTTAGCGTCAACGCGGGAAATAGGTGGTGTAATAATAAATGGCGTAGTAATCGTATCCGGCGTCGCATCGGCATTACCGTTATCCAGCCAGGCTTGTGCCAGTGCCGGACGATCTGCGGTATTAGAGAGCTGCACCGTTATTTCTTTTTCATTTCCTGGATAAATAAAGCGGGTGCCATTAACAATAATGTTATTAGCATTAGCCGCAAAACTAAAAATGAAACAGAAAAAAAGGGCAATAAGCTTCATGCTGACCTCTGAATAAAAAATAAGCGGCAGCAGCGGCCGCTTTATTATTGTTTTATACCGCCCCGGCGCGAGGCGGTTTTATCTCTCAGCCGATATTACTGGTAGGTAATTTCGTAAGTCGCATAGCTATTGACCACACCGGTTGTCACGCTGTCAGGCGTGCTGGTGGCATAACCAACATAGTAAGTGAAACGCGCGCCATCCTGAACGGCAGTCGCGTCGCCAGTCGCTTTCGGTTGAGCGGCGTCGCCCGGGATGATTTTCTTGGTCAGCGCGGTGGCGTTGTCGGTAGACAGAACCAGTTGGATATTCTTCGCGCCAGCCGCTTCCGTATTGGCCAGGTAGCCCTGTTGTTTGTCGGAAGCGCCCGCCAGCAGGTTGCCGCCGGTCCAGTTCACACCCAGTTTGCTCACGTCATCTTGTGGATCACCATTCGTCGCCTGGCAGTTAGAAACATCGATGGTGAAAGATTTTGGTTTCAGATAGGTATCCGCAGTCGCAGCTTTAACTTCCGTTAACGTTACCGGAGACAGATAAACATTAGCATCGCTGCCCTGGCCGTTTACGGAAACAGTACAAGATACGTCGGTAACTTTACCGAAGAAATTAACCTGACCGCCGCCGACATTAGTATCAGCAGCATTTGCCGCAGCCATGCCAAAAAATGCAGTCGCGATTGCAGCAGAGAGAAGAACCTTTTTCATTGCCATTTCCTTGTCAGAGTGAATTAAGTATCAATGAGCAAACAGTGAGTTCACACAAAAATCAGAAGCGATATGCGATTCTTACTTGTGCGACTGTTAATAGAAACTTCGACTGACCGGAAGCTGCTATATTTAAGGTATCAAAAACGAACTCGATAAAAACTCGTTGATGCTGTCGGCGTCAAAGAATGCTATTTCGGAGTCAAATATACATTTTTTCATATCTTGATTGAGGCCGTTTAACAGGATTACACCTATTAATCCTCACCTGAAAAATAGAAAAATCCACTCAATGGCATATTGCTATCTTAAAACTTCTACAATTTCTCTCTGTACTGCCTGTCAGTGCTTCACCAATATTGCCAAATAAGATCACCGGTTAAATTTGCGGCGAACCCGGCAAAGAGAAGCCGTTATTCTCCGATCATAGAACGGAAAGCCAGAGGTTTGTTGCCGATCGCAAAGCGTAAGTGTTCCACGACGCTGACTCGTCCTGTTCTGGAAAAATCGGAGGAGGATGATGGCGAGAAGCATACCCGGTGAATATACCAACACTATACCAAGTGTGACGGGGGTCGTTGAAAGGGAGTGAACTAAGTGCTTGAATAGTGGCGGAGAGAGGGGGATTTGAACCCCCGGTAGAGTTGCCCCTACTCCGGTTTTCGAGACCGGTCCGTTCAGCCGCTCCGGCATCTCTCCGTTCTGGTGGTTGCCATGATGCCAGGTAATTTGGCATTTTAACAGACCCTGTTCCTGCAATTTTGTTCAAGTGACGAGTTTGCGAGCAAAACGATGATTAAGTGGCCCTGGAAAGTACACGAAACAGACCAGAATGCGGCCTTGCCGTGGGATGACGCCCTGGCAATTCCCCTTCTGGTCAACCTGACTGCGCAAGAGCAAGCCAGATTAATTGCGCTGGCCGAGCGTTTTTTACAGCAAAAAAGGTTGGTCGCTCTTCAGGGATTTGAACTGGATGCGTTGAAAAGCGCGCGTATTGCGCTGCTTTTTTGTCTCCCGGTTCTGGAGCTGGGCATCGAATGGCTCGATGGCTTCCATGAAGTGCTGATCTACCCTGTGCCTTTTGTTGTGGATGATGAATGGGAAGATGATATTGGTCTGGTGCATAACCAGCGCGTTGTCCAGTCCGGGCAAAGCTGGCAGCAAGGCCCAATAATTCTGAACTGGCTTGATATCCAGGACTCCTTCGATGCGTCCGGCTTCAATCTGATTATCCATGAAGTGGCGCATAAACTTGATATGCGCAATGGCGACCGGGCTAGCGGCATCCCGTTGATTCCTCTGCGCGAAGTGGCCAGTTGGGAGCACGATCTCCACGCGGCTATGAACAATATTCAGGATGAAATTGATCTTGTGGGTGAAACCGCATCCAGCATTGATGCTTACGCAGCAACCGACCCTGCTGAATGCTTTGCGGTTCTGTCAGAATACTTCTTCAGCGCCCCGGAACTGTTCGCCCCGCGTTTCCCGGCATTGTGGCAACGTTTTTGTCAGTTTTATCGCCAGGACCCCTTACTGCGACTGCGTGATAACCCAGAAGAGGACAATATACCGACATCACACGTCCATTAAATCGCGGTTTTGAAGATTAATTAACCAATTGAAATGACGTGCGAATTTTACTGTTGACACGTTATAGAGCGGTCAGTATTATTCGCCTCGTTCACACGATTCCTCTGTAGTTCAGTCGGTAGAACGGCGGACTGTTAATCCGTATGTCACTGGTTCGAGTCCAGTCAGAGGAGCCAAATTTAAAGAAGCCCGCTTTTTAGCGGGCTTTTTGCTTTATATCTGATAATCAATGACCGCCTCATCCGACTCCATCACCTGCCGCTTAATATCTTCGACAGACAGCCCCGCATTACACAACTCAATAAACCGCCAGACGTAGTTGCGCTGTAACTGTCCGCGCTTCAGCCCCAGCCAGACGGTATTGGCATCAAATAAATGTCGGGTATCAAGACGCGTCAGCGCCCCCTCTTCCTGCTCGCCGCTGGATTGCTCGGCGACCAATCCAATCCCCAGCCCCAGAGCAACGTACGTTTTGATCACATCAGAGTCCTGAGCGCTCAGAACAATATCCGGCAACAACCCTTTGCGGGAGAAGGCTTCATCAATACGGGAGCGCCCTGTAATGCCCTGACGATAAGTGATTAGCGGCCAGTGCGCGATCGCTTCCAGCGTCAGTGGCGAGGTCTGCACCAGGGGATGATCGCGAGGTACTAATAAACTGTGGTGCCAGCGAAACCAGGGAAAGGCCACCAGCAACGGGTCATTACTCAGACGCTCACTGGCAATGCCGATATCCGCGCCACCGTTTTGCAACAGCCCCTCTATCTCCTGCGGCGTGCCCTGAATAAGCTCCAGTCGGACTTCCGGGAAAATCTCGCGAAAGGCTTTGATCACTTCCGGTAAACTATATCGCGCCTGGGTGTGCGTCGTGGCAATGGTCAGTACGCCAGATGTATCATTGGTGAACAGGTCGGCCAGTCTGCGAACATTGCTGGCCTCATTCAGAATGCGCTCGGCGATGACCAGCAGCGCCTTACCCGGTTCTGTCATCCCGAGCAGGCGCTTGCCGCGCCGGATAAAAATTTCAATACCGAGCTCATCTTCAAGCTCGCGAATATGCCGACTCACTCCCGACTGAGAGGTATAAAGCATATTGGCGACTTCAGTCAGGTTGTAATCCTGACGGGCCGCCTCGCGGATGATTTTAAGTTGCTGGAAATTCACGCTTAGCTCCGAAGACATCAGACATGACGCTATTGTTAAAGTCTGAAGCCCGGCATAACAAATAATAAAAACCTGCATCTTATACCGCGATGGAATAACGCTTAGCTCACCAGCAGAAGTTCACGGTTTTCCAGCATAGGGCGGCTCACCAGCGACATCAGGATCTCTTTCACTGCCTGTGCCTGCGGCGTCAGGCTCCCCCTCGCCGACATATTCAGCGACAGCGGTAAACTCATCGACGGCGTGGTGATACGCGCCATCCAGCCATTTGCCGCGCCGCTTAACGATCGGGCTGCCGACTCCGGTAACACCGTCACCCCCATCCCACTGGCGATAGCCGCTGTTAATGTCGCGATGGATTCGATTTCGCCAATCACTTTTGCGGTCAATCGGCGTAAGGAAAAGGCCTCATCCACACGCGAACGAACGGCGCTATAGTCGCGAGGAAGGAAAAGGTTCATCTCCGCAACCGCCGTTAAATCCACGCTCGGCCCAGGGCAATCCCGGGTTCCCACCAGAAAAAGATCTTCTTTCAGCAGCGGCTGGCTGGTAATACCGGCCACCGGAGAACGCTCGTAAAGAACCGCCATATCAAGTTGGCCGCTGAGTAATTTATCATTCAGCACCACCCCGCTGTTTTCATGCAGGTAGACCAACACCTCTGGCAATTCCGCCCGCACGGCCTGTAGCAGCGGCATCGTCACCGACGAAGCGGCCGTTCCCGGCGCCAGACCAATAGACACCTGCCCCCTCAGCGTTTGCCCGACGTTATTAACCGCCAGCTGTGCCTGTTCACACTGACGCAAAATCGTTCGCGCATGGGTATACAGGATTTTTCCTGCTTCAGTCGGCGTCACGCCGCGCTTTGTCCGAATCAACAATTGCTGATCCAGTTCCCCTTCCAGCGTAGCGACCTGCTGGCTGAGTGCGGGTTGCGCAATGTGTAATACTTCCGCGGCCTGCGTCAGGCTACCGATGTCGACGATTTTCACAAAGTATTTCAGTCGTCTGAAGTTCATTTTGCCTCCTGTCAGGAATACCAGTCATGATACTGGCTGTCATGTTATGAAGGATTTTGCAAAAGGCTTGCCAGTTTCTGGCCGACGCTGATTTTTATGCTAACCTGCTGTCAAATAAGAGAATGTGATTACAAGACAACGTTTTTAACGTTAACAACTGTTTCCGATCTGCCCCATAAGAGGTACGTTTGCACCAGAATGGCGCAAAATAGCGGCCGAATGAAAGATCATCGCTTTGTTGATTTTGTCAGCAAACGAACGCGCAATCGCATTTCACCCTTTGACAATGCTCGTGGGCGTCGTTAATATGCGCCCCGTTCACACGATTCCTCTGTAGTTCAGTCGGTAGAACGGCGGACTGTTAATCCGTATGTCACTGGTTCGAGTCCAGTCAGAGGAGCCAAATTTAGAGAAGCCCGCTTTTTAGCGGGCTTTTTGCTTTTCTGTACTCCGAACAACCACAATCAGGTATACGTTCCAGCCGCTTACCGTTTCTGGCCGTCATATTGACGACGTTCTGGCGAGCAACACAATAATAAACAAACCGCCAATACCCGCCGTAATAATGCCGACAGGCAGTTCCTGCGAAGTCAGCAACGTTCGGCTGACAATATCGCCGCCGCACAACAGCACAGCCCCCCAGACACCACAAAGAGGCAGTAAAAGCAGATGCTTAACGCCAGAAAAGTACCGACACAAATGTGGCACCATCAGCCCAACAAAGCCGATCACTCCCGTCAGTGCCACTAAGAAAGAGGTCGCCAGCGCGCAGCACAGGAAAATTTCCATCCGCAGGCGGCTGACGTTAATCCCCAGCGATAACGCCGTCTGCTCACCGGCCAGCATGCCATCCAGCGCACGCCATCGCAGCAGAATAAAAGCGCTCAGTAATATCAGGCTCAGTAAGGCAAAAGGCAGATTGCCCCAACTGGCTAATCCCAGGCCGCCCAGTGACCAGAACAGCACGGAACTGGCGGCACGTTGATCGCCAGAAAAAATGAAATAGCTGGTTAACGCGCCAAACAGAAAGGAGATAGCAAGCCCACTGATAATTAACTGCTCAGCCCCGCGTTGCTTTTTGAAGTGGAACAGTAACATCACCGCCATAGCGGAGCAGAGCCCACCAACAAATGCCGATACGGGGAGCGTCAGCGTGCCAAGCTGATTGCCGAATCGGGTAATGACCAGTACTGCGCCCGCCGATGCACCCGATGACAGCCCGAATAAAAACGGATCGGCAAGATCATTACGTGTGGTGGTCTGCAACAACGCGCCCACTATCGCCAGCCCTGCCCCTGCAAGTACAGAGAGGAGCGTCCTCGGCACGCGTAAGTCAATCACAATTCTGCTGACCATATCCGATACCGGCACATCTGCAATCCCCATCGCTCCCAGCACCTGCAACAGCGATAACGAAACAGCGCCTTTGGCAATACTGAGTAACATTAATCCTGCCAGTACCACCACCGCGCTCCACATCGCCCAGTGGTAACGGTACGAAGTAAAACTCATTGTGCAGCCGTCTGATACATGGCCCGAGCCAGTTTTTCTACTGCTTTGACATTCGCAGGGCCTGGCGTCAGTTCAGCATATTGCAGCTTCAGATAACGTTGGTGTTTCACCGCTGGCGTGAGTTTCATCAACGGGTGATTTTCCAGGAAGTGACGAAGCTCATCAGCCCCACTTCCCGTTTGATAATCCAGCAGAATGATAAAGTCCGGCTCAGTGGCAGCCACACTTTCCCAGGAAGTTGTGCCCCAACTGATATCCAGCGCCTCCATCGCATTTTTACCACCAGCCGCTTCAATAATGGCGTCAGGCATCGCGTATTTCCCGCTGGTAAAAGGTTTATCCTCTCCCGAATCATAAACAAACACGCTTAATGGTCGGGTTCCTTTCGGCGGTTTGGGCAGCGCCTCCAGCGTCTTTTTCCAGCGATTAACCAGCGCCCGAGCGTCATCTTGCTTACCAAAAATCTTCCCCAGCGTCAGTACGTCATTATAAAGTAGATCCATACTGGCTTTACGCTTATGCGCGGCAGTAAAGACGCAACTTTCGCTCAGAACAAAAGTCTTGATGCCATATTTATTGAGTGAAGAAGGCGTCACTTCACCCCCTACTTTCATGCCATAATTCCAGCCTGCGAAAAAGAAATCTGGATTAACCGCCAGCAATGTTTCCAGAGAGGGATATTTTGGTGCCAGTTCAGGGATCGACCCCATTGCTTTTTTAAATTCCGGCGTCATTTTGTACCACCCGCTGATACCGGTCAGACCGACGATACGATCCTGTAAATTCAGAGCGAACGCCATTTCAGACATATTAAGGTCATTAATAATCGCTCGCTTTGGCGGTTCCGTGAACGTCACGGGTGTTCCACAACTCTCTATGGTGACAGGAAAATCCGCAGCCTCTACTGCCGATACCGACAAAATAGCAACCATGCCTGCAAGCAATTTTTTCATCACAATCCTCAGATAGTTATTATGCATAGCCAGGAACTTCAAAAATACGTAACGCTTTCCCCGTATCAGGGTGTGGTACGGTAAAGCAGGTCAACCCAAAAACGGGATAAAGGTTTTCAGACACCAGCACACGCTCCGGTGTGTCGCAGAGCACCATTCTTCCCTGCGACAGAAGAAGAACGCGGTCAGCAAAAGATTCAATCAGCGACAGATCGTGCAATACCGCCACCACCGTTATCCCCTTGTTTTTCACCAACGAAAGCAGTTCCACCCGACCGGAGGGATCCAGATGGTTGGTTGGCTCATCAAGCAGCACCAGGCTCGGCATCTGAGCTAACACCCGCGCCAGCGCCGCCCGCTGCCTTTCTCCGCCAGAAAGCGCAGACAGCGACCGCTTTCGCAACGCCAGTAATCCCGTCTCTTTAATGGCCTTCGTCACGATGGCATCATGCCTGTCGCGTGGTGCATCCCGGGCGTGCGGGATACGCCCCAGCGCCACATAATCCTCAAGAGCCAGCCTCAGATCGGGCGTATCATTTTGCGCCAGAACGGCGATCTGCTTTGCCCGCTGCTGCCGCGACAGCGCCGAAACAGACTGGCCCAGTAGCTGAATATCGCCCTTCTGAAGGGGGAGTTCCTGGCTTATTGCCCTCAGTAAAGACGTTTTACCGCTGCCGTTAGGCCCAATAACGGCCAGGCATTTCCCTTCCTCAACCTCAAAGCGAATTGCACAAAGCAGTTCTCCGCCTCCGGGCCGCTGTAGCGACGCAATATTGACGCTCAGAGCACTCGCCGGGTGATCACTGGATGCGACGAATTGCACAATACTTAACCTCTTCCATGATCGAACCATTAATTGGATATGTTATATCATAACAATTAACGTTAACAACCCTGAGATACAAGGCGATTTCAACCGGGCTCCGTACTATTTTTCATCTTGCCCCCGCGTGACGGATAAAATCATTTTCTCTTTCCGTCTGTCGCGGTAGTCTCATAAAAGCCGTTAATATGTCGGCAGCAATATGAGTAATCATTTCTCCATACTAATAACTAAAAAAACAGCACAGACAGGATAACTATGGATTCCACCCTCACCTCCACGCGTCCCCAGGATGAGACGCCTTCGCTTAATCGCGCGCGCCGCGCCGCATTAGGAAGCTTCGCTGGCGCAGTCGTCGACTGGTACGATTTTCTGCTCTATGGCATCACCGCTGCCCTGGTGTTTAATCGTGAATTCTTCCCGCAAATCAGCCCGGCGATGGGTACACTCGCGGCGTTTGCCACCTTCGGCGTTGGCTTTCTGTTTCGCCCGCTGGGGGGGGTGATCTTCGGCCACTTCGGCGATCGTCTGGGCCGTAAGCGTATGCTGATGCTGACCGTATGGATGATGGGTATCGCTACCGCACTGATTGGCATCCTCCCTTCTTTCGCCACTATAGGCTGGTGGGCGCCGGTACTACTGGTGATATTACGGGCTGTTCAGGGTTTTGCCGTCGGTGGCGAATGGGGTGGCGCGGCATTGCTGTCGGTTGAAAGCGCGCCGGAGAACAAAAAAGCGTTTTACAGCAGCGGCGTTCAGGTGGGTTATGGCGTAGGGCTGCTGCTCTCGACCGGTCTGGTCTCGCTGATCAGCACGCTGACGACCGATGAACAGTTTCTGAGTTGGGGCTGGCGCATCCCATTCTTGTTCAGCATTATTCTGGTGCTTGGCGCCTTATGGGTGCGCAATGGCATGGAAGAGTCCGCCGAATTTGAACAGCAAAAACAGGAAACACCACCGGCGAAAAAACGCTTGCCGGTTATGGAGGCGTTGAGCCGCCACCCTGGCGCATTTCTGAAAATCATCGGCCTGCGCCTGTGCGAGCTGCTGACGATGTATATCGTCACCGCGTTCGCCCTGAACTACTCCACCCAAAATCTGGGCCTTCCGCGTGAGCTTTTTCTGAATATCGGTCTGCTGGTGGGGGGACTAAGCTGCCTGACGATTCCCTGCTTTGCCTGGCTTGCGGACCGCTTCGGTCGTCGGCGTGTCTATATTACAGGTGCCTTAATCGGTACGCTCAGCGCATTCCCGTTTTTTATGGCGCTTGAAGCCCAGTCAATCTTCTGGATTGTGTTCTTCTCCATCATGCTGGCCAATATTGCTCATGATATGGTGGTCTGCGTACAGCAGCCGATGTTTACCGGCATGTTCGGTGCAGGTTATCGCTACAGCGGTGCCGGAGTCGGTTACCAGGTCGCCAGCGTCGTGGGCGGCGGGTTCACTCCCTTTATCGCCGCCGCACTGGTCACCTTCTCCGATGGGAACTGGCACAGCGTTGCCATTTACCTGCTGGCAGGCTGCCTGATCTCTGCCGTTACGGCGCTGTTGATGAAAAATAAACCACACGTCTAATCCCTGTACGGGGGCCATCTGGCCTCCGTCTGTTCTTACGCAACGTCTGACTTTTGTTTCACATTCCTGTGACATACTATCGGGAGAGCAGTACACCTGTGGAACAAGGAGACAGACATGAATAATAAGGGCGCCGGCCTGACCCCGTCTCAGGCGCTGGATAAACTGGACGAACTCTACGAGCAATCTGTTCAGGCTCTGCGTAACGCAATTGGCAAGTATGTTGAAAACGGGGAGCTTCCAGATATTACAGCCCGAAATAATGGCCTTTTTGTTTACCCATCGCTTTCCGTCTCCTGGAGCGGCAATGCGACGAATCCCCCCAAGACCCGCGCCTATGGCCGCTTTACCCATGCTGGCTGCTACACCACAACCATCACCCGTCCTGCGCTGTTTCGCCCTTACCTTGAAGAGCAATTAACGCTGCTGTATCAGGATTATGACGCGCATATCGCGGTTGAACCGTCCCATCATGAAATTCCGTATCCTTATGTCATTGACGGTTCCGAACTGTCGCTTGACCGCTCCATGAGCGCCGGATTGACGCGCTTTTTCCCCACCACTGAACTGGCGCAGATTGGCGACGAGACCGCAGACGGTTTGTTCCACCCCGGTGAGTTTTATCCGCTCTCTCACTTCGACGCGCGCCGTGTCGATTTCTCGCTGGCGCGACTGCGTCACTACACGGGGACGCCAGTTGAACATTTTCAGCCCTTTGTTCTGTTTACCAACTACACCCGCTATGTAGACGAATTTGTGCGCTGGGGATGCAGCCAGATTCTGGACCCGGACAGTCCCTATATCGCACTTTCCTGTGCTGGCGGGATCTGGATCACCGCAGAAACCGAGGCTCCTGAAGAAGCCACCTCCGATCTGGCGTGGAAAAAACACCAGATGCCAGCCTGGCACCTGATTACGGCTGACGGCCAGGGGATTACGCTGGTGAATATTGGCGTCGGGCCGTCAAACGCCAAAACTATTTGCGATCACCTGGCGGTACTGCGCCCGGACGTCTGGCTGATGATTGGTCACTGCGGCGGCCTGCGTGAAAGTCAGGCGATTGGCGACTATGTGCTGGCGCACGCCTACTTACGTGACGATCATGTGCTCGATGCCGTACTGCCGCCCGATATTCCCATCCCCAGCATCGCAGAAGTTCAGCGCGCGCTGTATGACGCCACAAAAATGGTGAGCGGCATGCCTGGCGAAGAGGTTAAACAACGGCTGCGTACCGGTACGGTCGTCACCACCGATGATCGTAACTGGGAGTTGCGCTACTCCGCCTCCGCATTGCGTTTCAACCTGAGCCGCGCCGTCGCCATTGATATGGAAAGCGCCACAATTGCCGCCCAGGGCTATCGCTTCCGCGTACCTTACGGCACGCTATTGTGCGTCTCCGACAAACCGTTGCACGGTGAGATTAAACTTCCCGGTCAGGCTAACCGTTTCTATGAAGGTGCGATTTCGGAGCACCTGCAAATCGGCATCCGCGCCATTGACCTGTTACGCGCAGAAGGCGATCGCCTGCACTCACGTAAACTGCGCACATTCAACGAACCGCCGTTCCGTTAAGGCATGAAGGTGTCTATGAGCAACCCAACTCCCCTTTCCGCCCTGCGTAATCTCCTGATTGCACAGGGGCTGGATGGCATGATCGTTCCTCGCGCCGATGCTCATCAAAGCGAGGACTGTACGCCACACGATAATAAACTGGCCTGGTTAACGGGCTTTAGCGGTTCTGCCGGACTGGCGTTAGTGCTTCGCGACCGCGCATTGCTGTTTGTGGATGGCCGCTACCAGGTTCAGGCCCGCGCCGAAGTCGATCGTAATGATTTTGAAATTCATCACCTGCATAACGAGCCGCTTGCGGAGTATTTGCAGGAACAGGTTGCCTCCGGCGCACGTATTGCCTTCGAACCTCTGCTGATGGTCAACAGCCAGTTTGAGACACTCTCAGCCACCCACTGCGAACTGGTGGCGTTAGACAGCGATCCGTTCGACGTTGTATGGCAAAACCGCCCCGCCGCCCCCTGCGGCATCATCCGGGAAATGCCCGTTGAAATCAGCGGTGAAAGCAGCGCGCAGAAACGCGCGCGCATTCTCGACGAACTGGCAAAACAGCAGGCGGATTACCTGCCGATCACCCTGCCGGATAATATCGCCTGGATGCTGAACGTGCGCGGCAGCGACCTCAACATGGTGCCTGTTCCCTTCTCGTTTGCGTTATTGCACCGCACGGGCGAACTGGAATGGTTCGTTGATGAAAAGAAAACTCAGCCGTTACCTGCAAGTTTGCTCAGCACGCTGACCATTTCCCCGCCGGGTGAGTTCCTTGCACGCTGTCAGCAACGCGCGGCCGGAAAGCGTTTCCTGGTTGATAAAGATTTCGCCCCAGTCGCCCTGCGCTTCGCCATTGAGCAGCATGGCGGTGACGTCATCTGGTCAGCAGATCCGATTACGCTGATGAAAGCGCACAAGAACGAAACCGAGCTGGCAGGATACCGCGAATGCCATGAGCAGGACGGCGCTGCCTGGGTTAATTTCCTCGCCTGGCTGGCGCACGAAGTGCCGCTGCGTGAAGCCGCAGGCAATCCGATAACGGAGCTGGAAGCCCAGGAAAAACAGCTGGCTTATCGCCAGCAACAACCGGGATTTCTTGAGCAGAGCTTTAACACCATTTCTGCATCGGCAGGCAATGCCGCCATGTGCCACTATCATTCAAGCGAGAAAACAAACGCGCCAGTCACAACCCAGGAGATGTACCTGAACGATTCGGGCGGTCAATATCAGAACGGTACGACAGACACGACCCGTACCCTCGCATTTGGGCCGCAGGAGCCGCAGCGTCGGTTACACTACACCGCTGTGTTGAAGGGCTTTTTGTCGCTGATTACCCTGCAATTCCCCAGCGGAACTCAGGGACACCAGCTTGACGCCTTTACCCGCCGGGCGCTTTGGGATCTTGGTCTGGATTACGATCACGGTGCGGGACACGGCGTAGGCCATCAGCTATTGATTCATGAGCAGCCGCACCGTATCGCCAAAAAAGTGAACCCCTGGCCGCTGGTGGCGGGCAACATCATTACGATAGAGCCGGGCTATTACCTCGCCGGACAATACGGTATCCGCATTGAAAATCAGGTCGAAATTGTCGAAAGCCGCCCTGGTTTCTGCAAATTCTCCACACTGACGCTGGTGCCGATCGACTTAAGTCTCGTGGAATTGCATCTGCTTAGCGAGGCAGAAAAACTGTGGATTGATGAGTACCATCAACAGGTAAGAGAAACATTATCCCCTCGCGTAGAAAGCAACGCCCGCCCGTGGCTGTTCGCCGCTACCGCTCCCATACGGGTGCGCGCAAATTAACCCTGTATGCTGAAAACAAAAAGCCCGCTAAAAGTGGGCTTTGGGTAGAGGGGCGGGTTTGTGCCAGGAGGGGATGTTGTTATAAATGGCAATTGATAAAACATCAGCCGTTTATCTCGTCTTACAGCATTTCAACCACTTCAAACTCTTCTGCGATCAACTCCATATCTTCAGAAAAATGACCTTCGCGGGTGAAAAACCGCTGATGCTCTTTCTGCCAGTATTCAAGGCTTAAATCGCCTTCACCTTCTTTGCGGGCGAACGCCTCAGTCACATCACAAAAACGCACCAGTCGCATTGAAACCAGTCTGATCACGCAGACCGGAACATTCTGGCCATCAAGGATAATGTTATAACTCCCAATCCTCGGGGCAGATTCCTCCTGCTGGTAAGAGGCAAAAGATCCGCAAGAGGCCGTTTTGATCCCTTTTTTGATCAAGTCCGCAAGCTCGCTAGCCAGTTCCGGGCTGTCACCCATTTGCCAGGCATCTGCGCCTGGATACTTCATTTTTATTTCCTCAACCGAAACCATTAAAATCCCTTCTGAATCGTCGATGAAAAGAAAAGTTATACATTTTTTAGTATGAGCTGTCCCGACATTATCAGTGATGCCTTTCTTCAGATAATGTGGTCCGCTTATCTCTCACAGCGGACTTTTAGCCCAGCCTGTCCGCTGCGTGCCAGGAGCGGAAGTTTAATTGTTCTGACCAGCTCTCAAATCGCGGTCAGATTTTGTCGACCGTTTCAGATGCTTCTCAGCAAACCTTTGTTCAACGACAACAGCGACTTCTTAATTTCGTTATCGCCGATGTGAATGCTAAAATTCCTGAAAGTTTCACTATTGCCAAAGCATCCATTTATGAAGAACGCTGATTTTAAACGCCCGCAACTGACGCTGCCGAACGGCGCAGACAAGCTACTGCTGCACTCGTGCTGTGCGCCCTGTTCGGGGGAAGTCATGGAGGCGATTCAGGCCTCGGGCATTGATTACACAATTTTCTTTTATAACCCTAATATTCATCCGCAAAAGGAGTACCTCATCCGTAAGGAGGAGAATATCCGTTTTGCCGAAAAACACGGCGTGCCTTTTGTTGATGCGGATTACGACACCGACAACTGGTTCGAGCGTGCGAAAGGGATGGAGTGGGAGCCTGAGCGCGGTGTTCGGTGTACCATGTGCTTTGATATGCGCTTTGAACGCACCGCGCTGTATGCCGCGGAACATGGGTTCAGCGTGATCAGCAGCTCACTCGGGATTTCCCGCTGGAAGAATATGCAGCAGATTAACGACTGCGGACAACGCGCTGCTGCGCATTATCCGGGAATGGCATACTGGGATTACAACTGGCGTAAGCAGGGCGGGTCATCGCGCATGATTGAGATCAGCAAACGCGAGCAGTTTTACCAGCAGGAGTATTGTGGCTGCGTCTATTCACTGCGTGATACTAATATGCACCGTAAATCGCAGGGCAGGCCGCTCATCAAACTCGGTAAACTTTACTACGGTAAGGAAGGCGAAGAACAGTAATACCAGAAGCCCACATTCGCATGTGGGCTTCTGTAAGCATTGGCACAACCACGGCGTTTATCCCATATATTGCATTCATTCTTGTAACGTAAGGACACTGACACTAAATAAAAGCCAGCACCATCTTCGAAACCATTGGCTGCTATTCGCTCA
>NZ_JAOWGB010000016.1:0-28448 GCF_030333365.1 Citrobacter sp. CK195 | reverse complement strand
GCATTCGACCAGATCGATAACGCGCCGGAAGAAAAAGCTCGTGGTATCACCATCAACACTTCTCACGTTGAATACGACACCCCGACTCGCCACTACGCGCACGTAGACTGCCCGGGCCACGCCGACTATGTTAAAAACATGATCACCGGTGCTGCGCAGATGGACGGCGCGATCCTGGTTGTTGCTGCGACTGACGGCCCGATGCCGCAGACCCGTGAGCACATCCTGCTGGGTCGTCAGGTAGGCGTTCCGTACATCATCGTGTTCCTGAACAAATGCGACATGGTTGATGACGAAGAGCTGCTGGAACTGGTTGAGATGGAAGTGCGTGAACTGCTGTCTCAGTACGATTTCCCGGGCGACGACACGCCGATCGTTCGTGGTTCTGCTCTGAAAGCGCTGGAAGGCGACGCAGAGTGGGAAGCGAAAATCATCGAACTGGCTGGCTACCTGGATTCTTACATCCCGGAACCAGAGCGTGCGATTGACAAGCCGTTCCTGCTGCCGATCGAAGACGTATTCTCCATCTCCGGTCGTGGTACCGTTGTTACCGGTCGTGTAGAGCGCGGTATCATCAAAGTGGGCGAAGAAGTTGAAATCGTTGGTATCAAAGAGACTGCGAAGTCTACCTGTACTGGCGTTGAAATGTTCCGCAAACTGCTGGACGAAGGCCGTGCTGGTGAGAACGTAGGTGTTCTGCTGCGTGGTATCAAACGTGAAGAAATCGAACGTGGTCAGGTACTGGCTAAGCCGGGTTCCATCAAGCCGCACACCAAGTTCGAATCTGAAGTTTATATCCTGTCCAAAGACGAAGGCGGCCGTCATACTCCGTTCTTCAAAGGCTACCGTCCGCAGTTCTACTTCCGTACAACTGACGTGACTGGCACCATCGAACTGCCGGAAGGCGTAGAGATGGTAATGCCGGGCGACAACATCAAAATGGTTGTTACCCTGATCCACCCGATCGCGATGGACGACGGTCTGCGTTTCGCAATCCGTGAAGGCGGCCGTACTGTTGGCGCGGGCGTGGTTGCTAAAGTTCTCGGCTAATCGCTGATAACATTTGACGCAATGCGCAATAAAAGGGCATCATTTGATGCCCTTTTTGCACGCTTTCATATCAGAACCTGGCTCATCAGTGATTTTTTTTGTCATAATCATTGCTGAGACAGGCTCTGCTGAGGGCGTTTAGTCCGAAACGCAACACAGAGCATTTCGGTTTGGATTGCCTCGCATACGCGGGGTGAAAATGTTTGTAGAATACTTCTGACAGGTTGGTTTATGAGTGCGAATACCGAAGCTCAAGGAAGCGGGCGCGGCCTGGAAGCGATGAAGTGGGTCGTTGTTGTCGCATTGCTGCTTGTGGCTATTGTGGGCAACTACCTCTATCGCGACATGATGCTGCCGCTGCGTGCGCTGGCCGTAGTAATTCTGATTGCTGCAGCGGGTGGTGTCGCGCTGTTGACGACAAAAGGTAAAGCAACCGTTGCTTTTGCCCGTGAAGCGCGTACCGAAGTCCGTAAGGTCATTTGGCCGACTCGCCAGGAAACATTGCACACCACGCTGATTGTGGCTGCGGTTACCGCAGTAATGTCACTGATCCTGTGGGGACTGGATGGTATTCTGGTTCGCCTGGTATCCTTTATCACTGGCCTGAGGTTCTGAGATGTCTGAAGCTCCTAAAAAGCGCTGGTACGTCGTTCAGGCGTTTTCCGGTTTTGAAGGCCGCGTAGCAACATCGCTGCGTGAGCATATCAAATTACACAATATGGAAGAGTTGTTTGGTGAAGTCATGGTGCCGACCGAAGAAGTGGTCGAAATCCGTGGCGGCCAGCGTCGCAAAAGCGAGCGCAAATTCTTCCCGGGCTACGTCCTGGTTCAGATGGTGATGAACGACGCAAGCTGGCACCTGGTGCGCAGTGTTCCGCGTGTGATGGGCTTCATCGGCGGTACGTCTGACCGTCCGGCGCCAATCAGCGACAAAGAAGTTGATGCGATCATGAACCGCCTGCAACAGGTCGGTGATAAACCGCGTCCGAAAACGCTGTTTGAACCGGGTGAAATGGTTCGTGTTAACGATGGTCCGTTTGCTGACTTTAACGGCGTTGTTGAAGAAGTGGACTACGAGAAGTCCCGCCTGAAGGTGTCTGTTTCTATCTTTGGTCGTGCGACCCCGGTAGAACTGGACTTTGCCCAGGTTGAGAAAGCCTAAGCAGCGATCAAAAAAGCGGCGATTTAATCGTTGCACAAGGCGCGAGATTGGAATACAATTTCGCGCCTTTTGTTTTTATGGGCCTGGCCCGTAAAACGATTTTTTTATATCACGGGGAGCCTGTTTTCAGGCGTTATACCCAAACGAGGAAATTGCAATGGCTAAGAAAGTACAAGCCTACGTCAAGCTGCAAGTTGCAGCTGGTATGGCTAACCCGAGTCCGCCAGTAGGTCCGGCTCTGGGTCAGCAGGGCGTAAACATCATGGAATTCTGCAAAGCGTTCAACGCAAAAACTGATTCCATCGAAAAAGGTCTGCCGATTCCGGTTGTTATCACCGTTTACGCTGACCGTTCTTTCACCTTCATTACCAAAACGCCTCCGGCAGCAGTTCTGCTGAAGAAAGCGGCTGGTATTAAGTCTGGTTCCGGCAAGCCGAACAAAGACAAAGTAGGTAAAATTTCCCGCGCTCAGCTGCAGGAAATCGCGCAGACCAAAGCTGCCGACATGACTGGTGCCGACATTGAAGCGATGACTCGCTCCATCGAAGGTACTGCACGTTCCATGGGCCTGGTAGTGGAGGACTAAGAAATGGCTAAACTGACCAAGCGCATGCGTGTGATCCGTGAGAAAGTTGATGCGACCAAACAGTACGACATCAACGAAGCTATCTCTCTGCTGAAAGAACTGGCCACTGCTAAGTTCGTAGAAAGCGTAGACGTTGCCGTTAACCTCGGCATCGACGCGCGTAAATCTGACCAGAACGTACGTGGCGCAACTGTACTGCCGCACGGTACTGGCCGTTCCGTTCGCGTAGCCGTATTTACCCAGGGTGCAAACGCTGAAGCTGCTAAAGCTGCTGGCGCTGAACTGGTAGGTATGGAAGATCTGGCTGAACAGATCAAGAAAGGCGAAATGAACTTTGACGTTGTTATTGCTTCCCCGGATGCAATGCGCGTTGTTGGCCAACTGGGCCAGGTTCTGGGTCCGCGTGGCCTGATGCCGAACCCGAAAGTGGGTACTGTAACGCCTAACGTTGCTGAAGCGGTTAAGAACGCTAAAGCTGGTCAGGTTCGTTACCGTAACGACAAAAACGGCATCATCCACACCACCATCGGTAAAGTGGATTTTGACGCTGACAAACTGAAAGAAAACCTGGAAGCTCTGCTGGTTGCGCTGAAAAAAGCAAAACCGACTCAGGCGAAAGGCGTGTACATCAAGAAAGTTAGCATCTCCACCACCATGGGTGCTGGTGTTGCCGTTGATCAGTCCGGTCTGACTGCGACTGTGGCGAACTAATATTCGCCTTTACGTGGGCGGTGATTTTGTCTACAATCTTACCCCCACGTTTCTGTTGAAATAAACAGAACTCTATGCGAGTCATTTGAATTGTAGCAGCTAACGCGGCTACGGTTCAAAGGGCGAAGTCATAGACAAGATTTGTTCGTTGGAGCCTGGCCTATCCAGGCCTCCGTCGAAGACCGCAGGTGTTTCGTAAGAAACTTAATGCCCTGCGTAGACGGTGACAGAACGCTAAGATTATTTTTTATACTCTGGCTTGTTTCTGCTCACCGTATTAAGACGCTCTTCTCGTTGAGGAGAGTGAAGTGAGTTCCAGAGCATGAGCTCTGGCAAACATCCAGGAGCAAAGCTAATGGCTTTAAATCTTCAAGACAAACAAGCGATTGTTGCTGAAGTCAGCGAAGTAGCCAAAGGCGCGCTGTCTGCAGTAGTTGCGGATTCCCGTGGCGTAACTGTAGATAAAATGACTGAACTGCGTAAAGCAGGTCGTGAAGCTGGCGTTTACATGCGTGTTGTTCGTAACACCCTGCTGCGCCGCGTCGTTGAAGGTACTCCGTTCGAGTGCCTGAAAGACACGTTTGTTGGTCCGACCCTGATTGCATACTCTATGGAACACCCGGGCGCTGCTGCTCGTCTGTTCAAAGAGTTCGCGAAAGCGAATGCAAAATTTGAGGTCAAAGCCGCTGCCTTTGAAGGTGAGCTGATCCCGGCGTCTCAGATCGACCGCCTGGCAACTCTGCCGACCTACGAAGAAGCAATTGCACGCCTGATGGCAACCATGAAAGAAGCTTCGGCTGGCAAACTGGTTCGTACTCTGGCTGCTGTACGCGATGCGAAAGAAGCTGCTTAATCGCAGTTATCTTTGTAACGCATCCGCTTACGTATAAACTTATTCTGATATTCAGGAACAATTTAAATGTCTATCACTAAAGATCAAATCATTGAAGCAGTATCCGCTATGTCCGTAATGGACGTTGTAGAACTGATCTCTGCAATGGAAGAAAAATTCGGTGTTTCCGCTGCTGCTGCTGTAGCTGTAGCTGCTGGCCCGGTTGAAGCTGCTGAAGAAAAAACTGAATTCGACGTAATTCTGAAAGCTGCTGGCGCTAACAAAGTTGCTGTTATCAAAGCAGTACGTGGCGCGACTGGCCTGGGTCTGAAAGAAGCTAAAGACCTGGTAGAATCTGCTCCGGCCGCTCTGAAAGAAGGCGTGAGCAAAGATGACGCTGAAGCTCTGAAAAAATCTCTGGAAGAAGCTGGCGCTGAAGTTGAAGTTAAATAAGCCAACCCTTCCGGTTGCAGCCTAAGAAATTAGGCTGATGGCTGGTGACTTTTTAGTCACCAGCCTTTTTGCGCTGTAAGGCGCCAGTAGCGTTTCACACTGTTTGACTACTGGTTGTCCTGACAATGCTTGTTTCTATCGACGACTTAATATACTGCGACAGAACGCCCGTTCTGTGTAAATCGCAATGAAATGGTTTAAGCGTGATAGCAACAGGCATTGCGGAAAGTATTCCATTTTCCGGTCAACAAAATAGTGTTGCACAAACTGTCCCTCCGCAGGACAGATGGGTCGACTTGTCAGCGAGCTGAGGAACCCTATGGTTTACTCCTATACCGAGAAAAAACGTATTCGTAAGGATTTTGGTAAACGTCCACAAGTTCTGGATGTACCTTATCTCCTTTCTATCCAGCTTGACTCGTTTCAGAAGTTTATCGAGCAAGATCCTGAAGGGCAGTACGGTCTGGAAGCTGCATTCCGTTCCGTGTTCCCGATTCAGAGCTACAGCGGTAATTCCGAGCTGCAATACGTCAGCTACCGCCTTGGCGAACCGGTGTTTGACGTTCAGGAATGTCAGATCCGTGGCGTGACCTATTCCGCACCGCTGCGCGTAAAACTGCGTCTGGTGATCTACGAGCGCGAAGCGCCGGAAGGCACCGTAAAAGACATTAAAGAACAAGAAGTCTACATGGGCGAAATTCCGCTCATGACCGACAACGGTACTTTCGTTATCAACGGTACTGAGCGTGTTATCGTTTCCCAGCTGCATCGTAGCCCGGGTGTCTTCTTCGACAGCGATAAAGGTAAAACTCACTCTTCCGGTAAAGTACTGTATAACGCACGCATCATTCCTTACCGTGGTTCATGGCTGGACTTCGAGTTCGATCCGAAAGACAACCTGTTTGTCCGTATCGACCGTCGTCGTAAACTGCCTGCGACCATCATTCTGCGTGCACTGCAATACACCACTGAACAGATCCTGGACCTGTTCTTTGAGAAAGTGATCTTCGAGATCCGCGACAACAAGTTGCAGATGGAACTGGTGCCGGAACGCCTGCGTGGTGAAACCGCCTCCTTTGACATCGAAGCCAACGGCAAAGTGTACGTCGAAAAAGGTCGTCGCATTACTGCGCGCCACATTCGCCAGCTGGAAAAAGACGATATCAAACATATCGAAGTTCCGGTTGAGTACATCGCGGGTAAAGTGGCGTCTAAAGACTACGTTGACGAATCAACTGGCGAGCTGATCTGCGCAGCGAACATGGAGCTGAGCCTGGATCTGCTGGCGAAGCTGAGCCAGTCTGGCCACAAGCGTATCGAAACGCTGTTCACCAACGATCTGGATCACGGCCCGTACATTTCTGAAACGGTACGTATCGACCCGACTAACGATCGTCTGAGCGCGCTGGTAGAAATCTACCGCATGATGCGCCCGGGTGAGCCGCCGACTCGTGAAGCGGCTGAAAGCCTGTTTGAGAACCTGTTCTTCTCCGAAGACCGCTATGACCTGTCTGCGGTTGGTCGTATGAAGTTCAACCGTTCTCTGCTGCGCGACGAAATTGAAGGTTCCGGTATCCTGAGCAAAGACGACATCATTGACGTGATGAAGAAGCTCATTGATATCCGTAACGGTAAAGGCGAAGTCGATGATATCGACCACCTCGGCAACCGTCGTATCCGTTCCGTAGGCGAAATGGCGGAAAACCAATTCCGCGTTGGCCTGGTGCGTGTTGAGCGTGCGGTGAAAGAGCGTCTGTCTCTGGGCGATCTGGATACCCTGATGCCTCAGGACATGATCAACGCCAAACCGATTTCCGCGGCAGTGAAAGAGTTCTTCGGCTCCAGCCAGCTGTCTCAGTTTATGGACCAGAACAACCCGCTGTCTGAGATTACGCACAAACGTCGTATCTCCGCACTCGGCCCAGGCGGTCTGACCCGTGAACGCGCAGGCTTCGAAGTTCGAGACGTACACCCGACCCACTACGGTCGCGTATGTCCTATCGAAACGCCTGAAGGTCCGAACATCGGTCTGATCAACTCCCTGTCCGTGTATGCACAGACTAACGAATACGGTTTCCTTGAGACTCCGTATCGTAAAGTCACCGACGGCGTGGTGACTGACGAAATTCATTACCTGTCTGCTATCGAAGAAGGTAACTACGTTATCGCTCAGGCGAACTCCAACCTGGATGACGAAGGCCACTTTGTAGAAGATCTGGTTACCTGCCGTAGCAAAGGCGAATCCAGCTTGTTCAGCCGCGACCAGGTTGACTACATGGACGTTTCCACCCAGCAGGTGGTTTCCGTCGGTGCGTCCCTGATCCCGTTCCTGGAACACGATGACGCCAACCGTGCATTGATGGGTGCGAACATGCAACGTCAGGCGGTTCCGACTCTGCGCGCTGATAAGCCGCTGGTTGGTACCGGTATGGAACGTGCTGTTGCCGTTGACTCCGGTGTAACTGCGGTTGCTAAACGTGGCGGTACTGTTCAGTACGTGGATGCGTCCCGTATCGTTATCAAAGTTAACGAAGACGAGATGTACCCGGGCGAAGCAGGCATCGACATCTACAACCTGACCAAATACACCCGCTCTAACCAGAACACCTGTATCAACCAGATGCCGTGTGTTTCTCTGGGTGAGCCGGTTGAGCGCGGCGACGTGCTGGCTGACGGTCCGTCCACCGACCTCGGTGAACTGGCGCTGGGTCAGAACATGCGCGTAGCGTTCATGCCGTGGAACGGCTACAACTTCGAAGACTCCATCCTCGTTTCCGAGCGTGTTGTCCAGGAAGACCGTTTCACCACCATCCACATTCAGGAACTGGCCTGTGTGTCCCGTGACACCAAGCTGGGGCCGGAAGAGATTACCGCTGATATCCCGAACGTGGGTGAAGCTGCGCTCTCTAAACTGGATGAATCCGGTATCGTTTACATCGGTGCGGAAGTGACCGGCGGCGACATTCTGGTTGGTAAGGTAACGCCGAAAGGTGAAACCCAGCTGACGCCAGAAGAGAAACTGCTGCGTGCGATCTTCGGTGAGAAAGCGTCTGACGTTAAAGACTCTTCTCTGCGCGTACCAAACGGTGTTTCCGGTACGGTTATCGACGTTCAGGTCTTTACTCGCGATGGCGTAGAAAAAGACAAACGTGCGCTGGAAATCGAAGAGATGCAGCTGAAGCAGGCGAAGAAAGACCTGTCTGAAGAATTGCAGATCCTCGAAGCTGGCCTGTTTAGCCGTATCCACGCTGTGCTGGTTTCCGGTGGCGTTGAAGCTGAGAAGCTCGACAAACTGCCGCGCGATCGCTGGCTGGAACTGGGCCTGACCGACGAAGAGAAACAAAATCAGCTGGAGCAACTGGCTGAGCAGTACGACGAACTGAAACACGAGTTCGAGAAAAAACTCGAAGCGAAACGCCGCAAAATCACTCAGGGCGACGATCTGGCACCGGGCGTGCTGAAGATTGTTAAGGTATATCTGGCGGTTAAACGCCGTATCCAGCCTGGTGACAAGATGGCAGGTCGTCACGGTAACAAGGGTGTAATTTCTAAGATCAACCCGATCGAAGATATGCCTTACGATGAAAACGGCACGCCGGTAGACATCGTACTGAACCCGCTGGGCGTACCGTCTCGTATGAACATCGGTCAGATTCTGGAAACCCACCTGGGTATGGCTGCGAAAGGTATCGGCGATAAGATCAACGCCATGCTGAAACAGCAGCAGGAAGTCGCGAAACTGCGCGAATTCATCCAGCGTGCGTACGATCTGGGCGCTGATGTTCGTCAGAAAGTTGACCTGAATACCTTCAGCGATGAAGAAGTTCTGCGTCTGGCTGAAAACCTGCGCAAAGGTATGCCGATCGCAACGCCGGTGTTCGACGGTGCGAAAGAAGCGGAAATTAAAGAGCTGCTGAAACTGGGTGACCTGCCGACTTCCGGTCAGATCACGCTGTTTGACGGCCGTACCGGTGAACAGTTCGAGCGTTCGGTAACCGTAGGTTACATGTACATGCTGAAACTGAACCACCTGGTCGACGACAAAATGCACGCTCGTTCCACCGGTTCCTACAGCCTGGTTACTCAGCAGCCGCTGGGTGGTAAGGCGCAGTTCGGTGGTCAGCGCTTCGGGGAGATGGAAGTGTGGGCGCTGGAAGCATACGGCGCAGCATACACCTTGCAGGAAATGCTCACCGTTAAGTCTGATGACGTGAATGGCCGTACTAAGATGTATAAGAACATCGTGGACGGCAACCATCAGATGGAACCGGGCATGCCGGAATCCTTCAACGTATTGTTGAAAGAGATTCGTTCGCTGGGTATCAACATCGAACTGGAAGACGAGTAATTCTCGCTCAAACAGGTCACTGCTGCCGGGGTAATACCCGGCAGCGGAATGTGCTAACTCCGACGGGAGCAAATCCGTGAAAGACTTATTAAAGTTTCTGAAAGCGCAAACTAAAACCGAAGAGTTTGATGCGATCAAAATTGCTCTGGCTTCGCCAGACATGATCCGTTCATGGTCTTTCGGTGAAGTTAAAAAGCCGGAAACCATCAACTACCGTACGTTCAAGCCTGAGCGTGACGGCCTTTTCTGCGCCCGTATCTTCGGGCCAGTAAAAGATTACGAGTGCCTGTGCGGTAAGTACAAGCGCCTGAAACACCGTGGTGTGATCTGTGAGAAGTGCGGCGTTGAAGTGACCCAAACTAAAGTACGCCGTGAGCGTATGGGCCACATCGAGCTGGCGTCCCCGACTGCTCACATCTGGTTCCTGAAATCTCTGCCGTCTCGTATCGGCCTGCTGCTCGATATGCCGCTGCGCGATATCGAACGCGTGCTGTACTTCGAATCCTATGTGGTTATCGAAGGCGGTATGACTAATCTGGAACGCCAGCAGATCCTGACTGAAGAACAGTATCTGGACGCGCTGGAAGAGTTCGGTGACGAATTCGACGCGAAGATGGGTGCGGAAGCTATTCAGGCCCTGCTGAAGAGCATGGATCTGGAGCAAGAGTGTGAAACTCTGCGCGAAGAGCTGAACGAAACCAACTCCGAAACCAAGCGTAAAAAGCTGACCAAGCGTATCAAACTGCTGGAAGCGTTCGTTCAGTCTGGTAACAAACCAGAGTGGATGATCCTGACCGTTCTGCCGGTTCTGCCGCCAGATCTGCGTCCGCTGGTTCCGCTGGATGGTGGTCGTTTCGCAACGTCGGATCTGAACGATCTGTATCGTCGCGTGATCAACCGTAACAACCGTCTGAAACGTCTGCTGGATCTGGCTGCGCCGGACATCATCGTACGTAACGAAAAACGTATGTTGCAGGAAGCGGTTGACGCCCTGCTGGATAACGGTCGTCGCGGTCGTGCGATCACCGGTTCTAACAAACGTCCTCTGAAATCTTTGGCCGACATGATCAAAGGTAAACAGGGTCGTTTCCGTCAGAACCTACTCGGTAAGCGTGTTGACTACTCCGGTCGTTCTGTCATTACCGTAGGTCCGTACCTGCGTCTGCATCAGTGCGGTCTGCCGAAGAAAATGGCGCTGGAGCTGTTCAAACCGTTCATCTACGGCAAGCTGGAACTGCGTGGGCTCGCCACCACCATCAAAGCCGCGAAGAAAATGGTTGAGCGTGAAGAAGCTGTCGTTTGGGATATCCTGGACGAAGTTATCCGCGAACACCCGGTACTGCTGAACCGTGCGCCAACACTGCACCGTCTGGGTATCCAGGCATTTGAACCGGTACTGATCGAAGGTAAAGCTATCCAGCTGCACCCGCTGGTTTGTGCGGCATATAACGCCGACTTCGATGGTGACCAGATGGCTGTTCACGTACCGCTGACGCTGGAAGCCCAGCTGGAAGCGCGTGCGCTGATGATGTCTACCAACAACATCCTGTCCCCGGCGAACGGCGAACCTATCATCGTTCCGTCTCAGGACGTTGTATTGGGTCTGTACTACATGACCCGTGACTGTGTTAACGCCAAAGGCGAAGGCATGGTGCTGACTGGCCCGAAAGAAGCTGAGCGTATTTATCGCGCTGGCCTGGCCTCTCTGCATGCGCGCGTTAAAGTGCGTATCACCGAATACGAAAAAGATGCTAACGGCGAATTCGTAGCGAAAACCAGCCTGAAAGACACGACCATCGGCCGTGCCATTCTATGGATGATCGTACCGAAGGGTCTGCCTTTCTCCATCGTCAACCAGGCGCTGGGTAAGAAAGCCATCTCTAAAATGCTGAACACCTGCTACCGTATTCTGGGCCTGAAACCGACCGTTATTTTTGCGGACCAGACGATGTACACCGGCTTTGCTTATGCAGCGCGTTCAGGTGCATCCGTTGGTATCGACGATATGGTTATCCCGGAGAAGAAACACGAGATCATCTCCGAAGCGGAAGCCGAAGTTGCTGAGATCCAGGAACAGTTCCAGTCTGGTCTGGTAACAGCGGGCGAACGCTATAACAAAGTTATCGATATCTGGGCTGCGGCGAACGATCGTGTATCCAAGGCGATGATGGACAACCTACAGACCGAAACCGTGATTAACCGTGACGGTCAGGAAGAGCAGCAGGTTTCCTTCAACAGCATCTACATGATGGCCGACTCCGGTGCGCGTGGTTCTGCGGCACAGATTCGTCAGCTTGCTGGTATGCGTGGTCTGATGGCGAAGCCAGATGGCTCCATCATCGAAACGCCAATCACCGCGAACTTCCGTGAAGGTCTGAACGTACTCCAGTACTTCATCTCCACTCACGGTGCGCGTAAAGGTCTGGCGGATACCGCACTGAAAACAGCGAACTCCGGTTACCTGACTCGTCGTCTGGTTGACGTTGCGCAGGATCTGGTGGTAACTGAAGACGACTGCGGCACTCACGAAGGTATCCTGATGACTCCGGTTATCGAGGGTGGCGACGTTAAAGAGCCGCTGCGCGATCGCGTACTGGGTCGTGTGACTGCTGAAGACGTACTGAAGCCGGGCACCGCAGATATTCTGGTTCCGCGCAACACGCTGCTGCACGAACAGTGGTGTGACCTGCTGGAAGAGAACTCTGTTGACGCCGTTAAAGTGCGTTCCGTTGTATCCTGTGACACCGACTTTGGTGTATGTGCGCACTGCTACGGTCGTGACCTGGCGCGTGGCCACATCATCAACAAAGGTGAAGCTATCGGCGTTATCGCGGCACAGTCCATCGGTGAGCCGGGTACACAGCTGACGATGCGTACGTTCCACATCGGTGGTGCGGCATCTCGTGCGGCTGCTGAATCCAGCATCCAGGTGAAAAACAAAGGTAGCATCCGTCTGAGCAATGCGAAGTCGGTTGTGAACTCCAGCGGTAAACTGGTTATCACCTCCCGTAACACCGAGCTGAAACTGATCGACGAATTCGGTCGTACCAAAGAGAGCTATAAAGTGCCTTACGGCTCTGTTATGGCGAAAGGTGATGGCGAGCAGGTTGCCGGCGGCGAAACCGTTGCAAACTGGGACCCGCACACCATGCCGGTTATCACCGAAGTAAGTGGTTTCGTTCGCTTTACTGACATGATCGACGGCCAGACCATTACTCGTCAGACTGACGAGCTGACCGGTCTGTCTTCTCTGGTGGTCCTGGATTCCGCAGAGCGTACTACGGGTGGTAAAGACCTGCGTCCGGCGCTGAAAATCGTTGATGCTCAGGGTAACGACGTTCTGATTCCTGGCACCGATATGCCTGCGCAGTACTTCCTGCCGGGTAAAGCGATTGTTCAGCTGGAAGATGGCGTACAGATCAGTTCTGGTGACACCCTGGCGCGTGTTCCGCAGGAATCCGGCGGTACCAAGGATATTACCGGTGGTCTGCCGCGCGTTGCTGACCTGTTCGAAGCGCGTCGTCCGAAAGAGCCGGCAATCCTGGCTGAAATCAGCGGCATCATTTCCTTCGGTAAAGAAACCAAAGGTAAACGTCGTCTGGTTATCACCCCGGTAGACGGTAGCGAGCCGTACGAAGAGATGATTCCGAAATGGCGTCAGCTCAACGTGTTCGAAGGTGAACGTGTAGAACGTGGTGACGTGGTTTCCGACGGCCCGGAAGCGCCGCACGACATTCTGCGTCTGCGTGGTGTTCATGCTGTTACTCGTTACATCGTTAACGAAGTACAGGACGTATACCGTTTGCAGGGCGTTAAGATTAACGATAAACACATCGAAGTTATCGTTCGTCAGATGCTGCGTAAAGCCACCATCGAAAACGCAGGTAGCTCCGACTTCCTGGAAGGCGAGCAGGTTGAATACTCCCGCGTCAAGATCGCTAACCGCGACCTGGAAGCGAACGGCAAAGTGGGTGCAACGTTCTCCCGCGATCTGCTGGGTATCACCAAAGCGTCTCTGGCAACCGAGTCCTTCATCTCTGCGGCATCGTTCCAGGAGACCACGCGTGTCCTGACCGAAGCAGCCGTTGCGGGTAAACGCGACGAACTGCGTGGCCTGAAAGAGAACGTTATCGTGGGTCGTCTGATCCCGGCTGGTACCGGTTATGCGTACCACCAGGATCGTATGCGCCGCCGTGCTGCGGGTGAACTCCCGGCTGCACCGCAGGTGACTGCTGAAGATGCGTCTGCCAGCCTGGCAGAACTGCTGAACGCAGGCCTGGGCGGTTCTGATAACGATTAATCGTTGCTGACCATAATAAAAAAACCCGCTTCGGCGGGTTTTTTTATGCCTGATGGCGCTTTGCTTATCAGGCCTACGGATACGGGTTGAACTTGTAGGCCGGATAAGGCGTAGCCGCCATCCGGCAACGGGTCTTAATTCACCAGCGGCAACCGACGATAAAGCTCAATCATATCCCCCGCCAAATCCTGAATAACCATTGCGTTCATCAGATGATCCTGGGAATGAACGGTGATCAGATTAACAGGCAGTTTTCCGGTTCCTTCATCAATCCCAATCAGCTTTGTCTGGATGCCGTGTGCCAGTTTGACAAACTCGTGCGACTCTTCCATCGCTTTCTCGGCGCCAGCAAAATCGCCTTTTCGCGCCAGTTGCAGTGCGGTCAGTGCCGAACTACGGGCTGCGCCTGCGTTGACCAGCAGCTCCATGATGATCGTCTCTAACTCTTCCATGCTATTACTCCATGAGCTTGAGGGCTTTTTCCAGCACGGCATCGCCTTTCATCATGCCATAATCCATCATGTCGATAACCGCGACCTTTTTACCTAAGGGGTCGGCAAGCGCCTGTAATTTCGCCTGTTCATACTTGACCTGAGGGCCAAGCAAAACAATATCCGCAGTGGCGATGTTTTCTTTAAATTCAGCCACCGGAACAGCTTTGATACTGACTTCAACCCCTTTCTTCTGCGCGGCGTCTTTCATCCGTTGTACCAGCATGCTGGTGGACATCCCGGCGGCACAGCATAAAACGATATTCTTCATAATCGGCTCTCACGGTTCCCTTGGTTCTTCATCTTTAGCCTGTGGCCGGGGGGAGAACAACCGTCTTAAAGTGAATGTGTGTAAAGCATCACACAAAAACTGAAACCGGTTGCAGTAATCCGATGGGGTCTGCAAAGACCGTCTGACCAGATGTGAAGGCAGGGCGAAATGAGGAAGGAATTTTTCGCCCTGGTCAGCGTCCGCTGCCGACCACGACAACATAAAAAAACGGGAGCCTGACGACAATCTCCCGTTTTTTGTATTACGCACTGGCGCGCAAAAAAATTACGCCGTGTCACGTTCGTGCATTATGTTTGCGAAGCTCGCCCCAGATAACTATCCCAGTCTTTCCAGACGGGCTGTAACCCCTGTGCGGTCAGTGCATTAGCAACGGCTTCTGGTCGGCGATCGTCATGAGGAGAAAACTGCTCCAGCTCGGGATGATTATCGGCATAGCCGCCTGGCTGCGTTTTTGAAAATGCGCTGACGTTATTAATCGCCAAAGGAATAACGTGATCGCGAAACCACGGCGATTCGCGCGTTGAGAGCGACAGCTCAATCTCCGGCGCCAGCAGACGAAATGCGCAAATGGTTTGCACCAACTGGCGCTCATCCATGATGGAGGCGGGTTCGACGCCGCCAGTACACGGTCGCAGGCGAGGGAAGGAGATAGAGTAGCGGCTCTGCCAGTAATGCTTCTGCATCCAGAGCAGATGCTCGGCTACCATGTAGCAGTCCACACGCCAGCTGTCAGACAGCCCAATCAACGCGCCGAGACCAATTTTGTCGATACCTGCCCGACCCAGCCTGTCCGGGGTTTCCAGCCGCCAGAAGAAATCCTGCTTTTTCCCTTTCAGATGGTGCTGTGCGTAAATCGCCTCATGGTAGGTCTCCTGGTAGACCATCACGCCGTCAAGCCCCAGTGTTTTTAACTCGCTATACTCTTCTTCCGCCAGCGGCTGCACTTCCATCTGGAGTGAAGAAAACTGGCGACGGATAGCGGGCAAATGACGACGAAAATAGTCCATGCCGACTTTGGCCTGGTGCTCGCCAGTGACAAGCAGGAGATGCTCAAAACCCAGCTCGCGAATCGCCTCGCATTCACGGCCTATTTCTGTTTCATCCAGCGTCTTGCGCTTAATGCGGTTACTCATGGAAAAGCCGCAGTAAGTGCAGTCGTTGGCGCACAGATTGGAGAGATACAGCGGCACATAAAAACTGACGGTATTGCCAAAGCGCTGACGGGTAAGGCGCTGCGCACGTTGGGCCAACGGTTCCAGATAGTCGCTGGCGGCGGGTGAAAGCAGCGCCATCATGTCGTCGCGGCTAAGTTGCGTGGCGTTAAGCGCCCGTTCCACATCGGCGGCGGTTTTGCTGTTGATGCGCAGGCGAATATCGTCCCAGTCCAGCTGTTGCCAGCGGTCGGTGAACGTTTTCATGCCGAAGCCTCCAGAAATCCGGTGAGCGGGCTGGTGGCCTGAGCGTAACTGCTGCGCGTTCCGGGTACGGCCCGACGCGCCATAACTCCGGCTTCAACCGCCAGGCGAAAAGCCTGCGCCATCATCACCGGATCATCTGCTACCGCAATCGCCGTATTCACCAGTACCGCGTCGGCGCCCATTTCCAGCGCCTGTGTGGCGTGGCTGGGAACGCCGATTCCGGCATCGACCACCACCGGAACGGTGGCCTGTTGGATGATGATCTCCAGCATCGCGCGCGTCTCCAGCCCCTGATTTGAACCAATGGGCGCACCGAGCGGCATGACGGCGGCGCAGCCAACCTCCTCAAGACGTTTGCACAACACCGGGTCGGCGCCGCAGTAGGGCAGCACGACGAACCCCTGTTTTACCAGCGCTTCTGCGGCTTTCAGCGTTTCGACAGGGTCCGGCAGCAGCCAGCGCGCGTCGGGGTGAATCTCCAGTTTCAGCCAGTGTGTGCCCAGGGCTTCCCGCGCCAGTTGCGCGGCGAAGATGGCTTCTTCCGCTGTTTTCGCACCGGAAGTATTGGGAAGCAGCGTTACCCCGGCATCAATAAGCGGCGCCAGAATTGCGTCATTGTGCTGGCGTAAATCCACGCGTTTCATCGCCAGCGTGACCAGCTGGCTGCCGGAAGCGCGAATCGCCTCGACCATCAGCTGTGAAGAGGCAAATTTCCCCGTGCCGGTGAACAGATGTGAATCAAACGTTTTATCTGCAATACGTAACATATCAACCCCCTGCAATAACCTGAAAAAGCAGGATCTGGTCGCCTTCCTGCACGATTTGCTGTTCCCACTGTTCACGCGGCAGGATCTGTTGATTCAGCGCCAGCGCCGCCCCTGGTTTCAGTTGGTTAAGCTGAGTGAGCAGATCGATAACGGACAGGCCGTCAGCGCACTGCATAGGTTCATCATTGAACTGAATCTGCATGACGCCCTCCGCATACCGGACAACCGCTGGCGCGATGCAATGCCAGACTGCGCCACTGGCTGGTTTTGGCATCGAATAACCGCAACTCGCCGCCGGGGATGTCCATCCCGCTCAGTAACTTGATGGCTTCCAGCGCCTGTAATGTTCCCATCACGCCGACAACGGGGCCGACGATCCCTGCCGTGCGGCAGTTGCGTTCCGGTTCTTCATCATCCGGCCACAGGCAGCGGTAGCAGCCCTGTTCCCAGGGCGGCGTCAGCACCATCAACTGGCCGCCAAAGCCGACGGCGCTGGCGGTAATGAGTGGAGTATCCAGCGCGACGCAGGCGGCGTTGATCTCCTGACGGGTCGCCATGTTGTCGGTACAGTCGAGCACCACATCGGCGCGCTCAACCGCATGGCGGAGCGCATCGCCAGTGAGGCGCTGCTGTAACGCCAGCAGTTCAATATCCGGGTTCAGCCGCGCCAGCCGCTGCTTTGTCACCAGGGATTTAGGGCGGGCAATATCATCTGTGGTGAACAGGATTTGCCGTTGCAGATTGCTCAGATGCACTTCGTCATCGTCGGCTAAAACCAGCGTACCGATGCCAGCGCCCGCCAGATAGAGCGCCGCAGGGGAACCCAAACCGCCCAGCCCGACAATCAGAACCCGGCTGGCAAGCAATTTTTGCTGTCCTTCAATGGCGATATCGCCGAGCAAAATTTGTCGGCTGTAGCGCATAAAGTCGCGATCATTCATCGCCAGCCCCCGCGATTGCCAGTAACTGCGCCGTTGCTTCGCGCCAGTCTTCCGCCCGGGTAATGGCGCTGACGACGGCAATACTGCCCACGCCGGTTTTCAGCACCGGCGAGGCGCGTTCGAGGCTGATCCCGCCGATGGCAACGGTGGGGTAATCGCCAAGACGTTCAATATGGCGCGCCAGCTGCTCCAGTCCTTGCGGCGCGGACGGCATCTGTTTGGTTTGCGTCGGGAATACGTGGCCGAGTGCGATATAAGACGGTCTGGCCGCCAGCGCTATGTCGATTTCCATGTCATCGTGGGTGGAAACGCCTAAGCGCAGCCCGGCAGCCTGAATCGCCTTCAGGTCGGTGGTTTCCAGATCTTCCTGACCGAGATGCACCCCGTAAGCGTTGTGCTTGATCGCCAGTCGCCAGTAGTCATTGATGAACAGGCGGGCATTGTAGCGGCGGCCCAGCGAGATAGCGGCTGATACGTCGTCCTCCACCTCTTCGTCGCGCTTGTCTTTGATACGTAGCTGGAGGGTGCGGACACCCGCTTCCAGCAAGCGTTCGATCCATTGCACGCTATCAACGACCGGATAAAGCCCCAGGCGGAAAGGCACCGCCGGGAAATCGGGCTGATACATTATGCTTCCTCCTTCCTGAGATAGATTTCACCGCCTTTGGCGCGGAAGTTTTCTGACATATCCGCCATTCCTACCTCGATGGTCTGCGCCGCCGCGTAGTCGCGGACTTCCTGGCTGATCTTCATTGAGCAGAATTTGGGGCCGCACATGGAACAGAAGTGCGCCACTTTACCGGATTCCTGCGGCAGGGTTTCGTCGTGGTAGGCGCGGGCGGTGAACGGGTCAAGCGCCAGGTTAAACTGGTCTTCCCAGCGGAACTCAAAGCGGGCTTTCGACATGGCGTTATCGCGGATTTGCGCGCCAGGATGGCCTTTTGCCAGGTCGGCGGCATGCGCCGCGATTTTGTAGGTGATCAGCCCCTGTTTCACATCCTCTTTGTTCGGCAGGCCGAGGTGCTCTTTTGGCGTTACGTAGCAGAGCATGGCGCAGCCAAACCAGCCAATCATTGCCGCGCCAATACCGGAGGTGAAGTGGTCGTAGCCCGGCGCAATATCGGTGGTCAGTGGCCCTAAGGTGTAGAACGGCGCTTCGTGGCAGTGTTCCAGCTCTTCGGTCATGTTACGGCGGATCATCTGCATCGGTACGTGGCCAGGGCCTTCAATCATCACCTGCACGTCGTACTCCCAGGCAATTTTGGTTAGCTCGCCCAGCGTGTGCAGCTCGGCAAACTGCGCTTCGTCGTTCGCATCCTGAATTGATCCCGGACGCAGGCCGTCGCCCAGCGACAGCGAGACATCGTAAGCGGCGCAGATTTCGCAGATTTCGCGGAAGTGCGCGTAGAGGAAGTTTTCTTGATGGTGAGAGAGGCACCATTTCGCCATGATCGAACCGCCGCGCGAGACGATACCGGTCAGACGTTTTGCGGTCATTGGCACATAGCGCAGTAGCACGCCCGCGTGGATGGTGAAGTAATCGACGCCCTGTTCCGCCTGCTCCAGCAGCGTGTCGCGGAAGGCTTCCCAGGTGAGATCTTCGGCGATCCCGTTCACTTTCTCCAGCGCCTGATAGATCGGCACGGTGCCGATCGGTACCGGGCTGTTACGCAGGATCCACTCGCGGGTTTCGTGAATATAGCGACCGGTTGAGAGGTCCATCACCGTATCTGCGCCCCAGCGCGTTGACCACACCAGTTTTTCCACCTCTTCTTCAATGGAGGAAGTGACCGCTGAGTTGCCGATATTGGCGTTGACCTTCACCAGGAAGTTGCGTCCGATGATCATCGGTTCGGATTCCGGGTGGTTGATGTTGGCCGGGATAATCGCGCGACCGGCGGCCACTTCGTCACGAACAAATTCCGGCGTGATGTTTTCCGGCAGGCGCGCGCCAAATCCAACGCCCGGATGCTGCTGGCGTAACACATCGCCGCGAATGCGCTCACGACCCATGTTTTCACGGATAGCGATGAACTCCATTTCCGGGGTTACAATCCCCTGACGCGCATAGTGCAGTTGCGTTACGCATTTGCCCGCTTTGGCGCGCTTCGGCGTGAGCAGCCCTGTAAAACGCAGCTCGTCCAGTCCATCATCGGCCAGACGTTCTTTGGTGTACGCCGAGCTACGGTCGGTCAATTCTTCGCTGTCTGTACGAGCCTCAATCCAGGGCTGACGCAGTTTTGCCAGGCCCTGCTGAACGTTAATGGCGACATCAGGATCGCCATAGGGGCCAGAGGTGTCATAGACCGGGATGGCTTCGTTCTCTTCGTATTGCGGATTATCTTTGCCGCCGCCGATGAGCGTGGGGCTTAGCTGGATTTCACGCATCGGAATGCGGATGTCCGGTTGTGAGCCGGTAATATAAATACGTTTTGAGTTCGGAAAGGCGGTGCCTTCCAGGGTGTCGATAAAGTGTTGGGCCTGGGCGCGTTGTTCGCGGCGAGTCAATTTTGTTGCAGACATAGCTCATTCCAAAAAGTGAAGGACGTGGCTTGTCAGACGACGGATGGAGTAATGGATGCGCGTTGCCCGTACAGGCTGACGCATAAAGCAGTTTACTCTTGTTCCCTTCGCAGGTATTAGCCTGATCAGGTTCCGCGGATCCCGAATTAACGGTCTCAGCCTGTGTTTTCACACACGGCACTCCGACAAGATGTAACCCCGGCGACGGGGCAATGGATGTAAATTACTCGTTACTGATTCATAACTCAAGCAGGCCGTGCAATTCCGCTTTCATCCTGGGCATTAAGCGTTAGATTATTGTCGAAGGCCAGCAGGATGAGTTTATCTTCCAGCGTAAACCGCGCTTCCAGCGCTTCGCCGATGTCGGAGAGCACTTGCTGAAATTCCGCATAATTATCGTGATCGATCGCGTTCTCCAGGCTGGAGTCGTAATATTCCATGATCTGTTGAGTATTGGCTTCCAGCAATGAATGGAGGCGCGTTGCGGTCGAACGCGGGTTTCCCTCTTCCATTTCTCGGATAATGTGTTCATAAATACTGAAGTGTCCGGCGGAAAGGTAGTCGACCAGGCCCTGACAAAAATCATCCAGCGCTTTTTCATTCAGCCGCATGTACGATTCTTTGCCAGGCTTAATGCCAACCAGATTGTAGTAAGCCACGAGCAGGTGCTTACGTACATGTAGCCAGCGATCAACCAGTTTATTACTTCCTTCGACGTGTTCCGTCAGGCTTTCCAGCTGGTTTAGCATGATTGACTCCGCAAGTTTAGATTTAAAACTGCTCACCTGAAAAATGTAAATATAATGTTAACAACATGCCAGTGAAGCAAAGGTAGTGCAAGAGCTATGGATCGTATTATTGAAAAATTAGATCACGGTTGGTGGATCGTCAGTCACGAGCAAAAATTATGGTTGCCTCGTGGAGAATTGCCATATGGCGAAGCGACAAATTTCGATCTTGTGGGGCAGCGCGCACTCCTGATTGGCGAGTGGGAAGGGGAGCCTGTCTGGCTGGTGTTACAGCATCGCCGGCATGATATGGGGTCGGTACGGCAGGTCATCGATCGGGACGTTGGCCTGTTTCAACTGGCGGGGCGGGGCGTGCAGCTGGCGGAATTTTACCGTTCGCACAAATTCTGCGGTTACTGTGGCCACCCCATGTATCCGAGCAAGACCGAATGGGCGATGCTGTGCAGCCACTGCCGCGAGCGTTACTATCCGCAGATTGCTCCCTGCATTATTGTCGCCATCCGGCGTGCCGATTCCATTTTACTGGCCCAGCATACGCGCCATCGTAACGGTGTTCATACGGTGCTGGCCGGGTTTGTGGAAGTGGGGGAGACCTTAGAGCAGGCGGTTGCGCGCGAAGTGATGGAAGAGAGCGGCATCAAAGTGAAAAATCTGCGTTACGTGACCTCACAGCCCTGGCCGTTCCCGCAATCGCTGATGACGGCGTTTATGGCGGAGTATGACAGCGGCGAGATTGTCATCGACCCGAAAGAGCTGCTGGAGGCGGGCTGGTATCGCTATGACGATCTTCCGTTATTGCCGCCGCCGGGCACGGTGGCGCGTCGTTTGATCGAAGATACTGTGGCAATGTGTCGGGCTGAGTATGAGTGATGGTACACTGGCACCCTGACGCAATGAAGGAACTGCAAAATGACCGAACTGAAGAACGATCGTTATCTGCGTGCGCTGCTGCGCCAGCCCGTTGATGTTACCCCGGTATGGATGATGCGCCAGGCAGGCCGCTATCTGCCGGAGTACAAAGCCACCCGCGCACAAGCAGGCGATTTTATGTCGCTGTGCAAAAATGCTGAGCTGGCGTGCGAAGTCACGCTACAACCGCTGCGGCGCTACCCGCTTGATGCGGCGATCCTCTTCTCGGACATTCTGACCATCCCGGATGCGATGGGGCTGGGACTCTATTTTGAGGCCGGGGAAGGCCCGCGCTTTACTTCGCCAGTCGCCTGTAAAGCGGATGTCGATAAGCTACCGATTCCTGACCCGGAAGACGAACTGGGCTACGTGATGAACGCGGTGCGTACGATTCGCCGCGAGTTGAAAGGTGACGTTCCGCTGATCGGTTTTTCCGGCAGTCCGTGGACGCTGGCGACTTACATGGTGGAAGGCGGCAGCAGCAAAGCCTTTACCGTCATCAAAAAAATGATGTATGCCGATCCGCAGGCGCTGCATGCGCTGCTCGATAAGCTGGCGAAAAGCGTCACTCTGTACCTCAACGCGCAGATTAAAGCGGGCGCGCAGTCGGTCATGATTTTCGACACCTGGGGCGGCGTGCTGACGGGGCGCGATTACCAGCAGTTCTCGCTGTATTACATGCATAAAATCGTTGATGGTCTGCTGCGGGAAAATGACGGTCGCCGTGTACCGGTCACGTTATTCACCAAAGGTGGCGGCCAGTGGCTGGAGGCGATGGCAGAAACCGGGTGTGATGCGTTAGGCCTCGACTGGACAACCGATATTGCCGACGCGCGCCGTCGCGTGGGCCATAAAGTGGCGCTACAGGGCAATATGGACCCGTCCATGCTCTATGCGCCACCGGCGCGCATTGAAGAGGAAGTGGCGACGATTCTCGCCGGATTCGGCCAGGGTGAAGGCCACGTCTTTAATCTTGGACACGGTATCCACCAGGATGTACCACCGGAGCACGCGGGCGCATTTGTTGATGCGGTACACCGCTTGTCCGAACAGTACCACCGCTAAGGAGTCATTATGGATCTCGCGTCGCTACGCGCTCAACAAATTGAACTCGCCTCGTCGGTGATCCGCGAGGATCACCTTGATAACGATCCGCCAGATCTGATCGCCGGGGCGGATGTTGGGTTCGAGCAGGGCGGGGAAGTGACGCGAGCGGCGATGGTGCTGTTGACGTATCCAGCGCTTGAACTGGTGGAATACAAAGTGGCGCGTATCGCCACTACCATGCCGTATATCCCCGGCTTCCTCTCCTTTCGCGAGTATCCTGCGCTGTTGGCTGCGTGGGAACAGCTGTCGCAAAAACCGGATTTAGTCTTTGTCGATGGGCACGGTATTTCCCACCCGCGTCGTCTGGGGGTGGCAAGCCACTTTGGATTGATGATGGATGTACCCACCATCGGCGTAGCGAAAAAACGGCTGTGCGGCAAGTTTGAGCCGCTTTCCGCCGAACCTGGCGCGCTGGCCCCGCTGATGGACAAAGGCGAGCAGTTAGCCTGGGTCTGGCGCAGCAAAGCGCGCTGTAACCCGCTGTTTATCGCGACCGGACATCGCGTGAGTACCGACAGCGCGTTGGCGTGGGTGCAGCGCTGTATGCAAGGCTACCGTCTGCCGGAACCGACGCGCTGGGCGGATGCGGTGGCATCAGAGCGTCCGGCGTTTGTGCGCTGGCAAGCAAATCACCGCTGATTCAGGTACACTGCGGCTCATTTCTGATTTCGAGAATTCAACATGTTACAAAACCCGATTCATCTGCGTCTGGAACGCCTGGAAAGCTGGCAGCACGTCACCTTTATGGCTTGTTTGTGCGAGCGTATGTATCCGAACTATGCCATGTTCTGTCAGCAGACGGGTTTTGGCGATGGGCAGGTGTACCGCCGAATCCTGGATCTCATCTGGGAAACGCTGACGGTGAAAGATGCGAAGGTCAATTTTGACAGCCAGCTGGAAAAGTTTGAGGAAGCGATTCCGGCTGCTGACAGATTTTGATCTGTACGGCGTTTACCCGGCGATTGATGCCTGCGTTGCATTAAGCGAGTTAATGCATTCTCGTCTCAGTGGCGAAACGCTGGAACATGCCATTGAGGTCAGTAAGACATCCATTACCACGGTTGCGATGCTGGAAATGACTCAGGCTGGTCGAGAAATGACCGATGAAGAGCTCAAAGAAAACCCGGCTGTTGAACAGGAATGGGACATTCAGTGGGAAATATTCCGACTTTTGGCCGACTGCGAAGAACGCGATATTGAGCTGATAAAAGGGCTTCGGGCAGACCTGCGCGAGGCCGGTGAGAGCAATATCGGTATAAATTTTGAGCAATGACACCAGAAAACGTGATTTAACGCCTGATTTGTCGTGCCTGGAGGCTTCCCTTCCGCCCCCCGTCTGGTCTACATTTGGGGGGCGAAAAAAAGTGGCTATCGGTGCGTGTATGCAGGAGAGTGCTTTTCTGGCATTTCCGTCGCACTCGATGCTTAGCAAGCGATAAACACATTGTAAGGATAACTTATGAACAAGACTCAACTGATTGATGTAATTGCAGACAAAGCAGAACTGTCCAAAACCCAGGCTAAAGCTGCTCTGGAATCCACTCTGGCTGCTATTACTGAGTCTCTGAAAGAAGGCGATGCTGTACAACTGGTTGGTTTCGGTACCTTCAAAGTGAACCACCGCGCTGAGCGTACTGGCCGCAACCCGCAGACCGGTAAAGAAATCAAAATCGCTGCAGCGAATGTACCGGCGTTTGTTTCTGGTAAAGCACTGAAAGACGCAGTTAAGTAATTCGCGTGGCAGTGAACAGTTTTAATGAAGGGGCGCTCTCGCCCCTTTTGTCTGTCTGGCGTCGTATGCTGACGTTGGCAGGCGCGCTGTTGCTGTCCGCTTGTAGCCATAACACGACGCTTCCACCGTTTACGGCCAGCGGTTATGTTGACGACCAGGGTGCGGTACGCATCTGGCGTAAAGATTCCAGCGATGGCGTCCATCTGCTCTCGGTCTTTAGCCCGTGGCGTAACGGCAGCACCACAACCAGCGAATACCGCTGGCAGGGCGACATGCTCTCCCTGATTGAACTCAATATTTACAGCAAACCTTCTGAACATATTCGCGCACGCTTCGACGATCATGGCGAGCTCAGTTTTATGCAGCATGAAGTCGACGGGCAGAAGCAGCAGCTTTCCAGCGACCAGATCGCCTTATACCGCTATCGCGCCAATCAGATCCGCCAGACCAGTGACGCATTGCGTCAGGGACGCGTCGTGCTGCGTCAGGGACGCTGGCATGCAGACCGCACGGTAACTACCTGCGAAGGCGAAACGTTGAAACCAGACCTGGATGCGTGGGCTATCAGCCACATAGAGCGACGTCAGCAGCATTCATCGATAGAGGTGAGTGTGGCATGGCTGGAGGCGCCTGATGGCTCCCAGCTGCTGCTGGTGGCCAATGAAGACTTCTGCCACTGGCAACCTATAGAGAAGACGTTCTGATGATTGCCGGATGGCGGCTTGCGTCTTATCCGGCCTACAGTTGCTCTCCATAGGCCAGATAAGAGGTGTCAGCGTTAGTTTTGCTCGCGTTCGATCGCGCGCCAGCCGATATCTTTGCGGCTAAAGCAGTTATCCCAGTGGATATCTGCCATCAGCGCGTAGGCACGCTGCTGTGCTTCGGCAACGGTATGGCCTAGCGCAGTGGCGCACAGTACGCGACCGCCGCTTGTAACGACCCGGTCATCTTCCGCCAGTTTGGTGCCGGCATGGAATACCTTACCGTCCGCCACCTCTTCCAGCGGCAGACCGTGGATCACATCGCCTGTGCGGTAGTCGCCCGGATAACCGCCAGCCGCCATCACCACGCCGAGCGATGCGCGCTCATCCCACTCAGACGTTTTCTCGTCCAGCTTACCGTCGCAGGCAGCCAGACAAAGTTCAACCAGATCGGATTTCATACGCAGCATGATTGGCTGGGTTTCCGGGTCACCAAAGCGGCAGTTGAATTCGATAACTTTCGGGTTGCCCTGCTTATCGATCATCAGCCCAGCGTACAGGAAGCCGGTATAAGTATTGCCTTCCGCCGCCATGCCTTTTACGGTTGGCCAAATGATGCGCTCCATCGTGCGCTGATGAACCTCGTCGGTCACCACCGGCGCCGGGGAGTAAGCGCCCATACCGCCGGTATTCAACCCGGTATCGCCATCGCCGACGCGTTTGTGATCCTGGCTGGTGGCCATTGGCAACACATGTTCGCCATCGACCATCACGATGAAGCTCGCTTCTTCACCGTCGAGGAACTCTTCGATCACGATACGGTGTCCCGCGTCGCCAAACGCGTTACCCGCCAGCATGTCATGAACTGCGGCTTCGGCCTCGATCAGCGTCATCGCCACAATCACGCCTTTCCCGGCAGCCAGTCCGTCGGCTTTAATGACGATCGGCGCGCCTTTCTCACGCAGGTAAGCCAGCGCGGGTTCGATCTCCGTGAAGTTCTGGTACTCCGCCGTCGGAATCTGGTGACGGGCGAGGAAATCCTTGGTGAAGGCTTTGGAGCCTTCCAACTGCGCGGCGCCTTCAGTTGGGCCAAAGATTTTCAGGCCTGCGGCGCGGAAAGTATCCACCACGCCTTTCACCAGCGGCGCTTCCGGGCCGACGATGGTCAGATCGATCTTCTCGTTCTGGGCAAAGCTCAGCAGTGCCGGAATATCCGTGACGCCAATAGCGACGTTTTGCAGCGCCGGTTCCAGCGCTGTTCCGGCGTTACCTGGCGCGACATACACGGTTTCAACCTGCGGTGATTGCGCCGCTTTCCACGCCAGGGCGTGTTCGCGCCCGCCGTTGCCGATTACTAATACTTTCATTGTCTGCTCCGTGAATTAATGGCGGAAGTGACGCATGTCGGTGAAGATCATCGCAATGCCGTGTTCGTCAGCGGCGGCAATGACTTCATCATCACGGATGGAGCCACCGGGCTGGATAACGCAGCTCACGCCAACAGCAGCCGCAGCATCAATACCGTCGCGGAACGGGAAGAACGCGTCAGATGCCATTGCGGAACCTTTTACTTCCAGTCCTTCATCGCCCGCTTTAATACCGGCGATCTTCGCGGAATAAACGCGGCTCATCTGGCCCGCGCCAATACCGATAGTCATATTCTCTTTCGCGTACACAATCGCGTTGGATTTCACAAACTTCGCTACTTTCCAGCAGAACAGCGCGTCACGCAGTTCCTGCTCGCTCGGCTGACGTTTGGTTACCACGCGCAGTTCGCCTGCCGTTACCATACCCAGGTCACGATCCTGAACCAGCAGACCGCCGTTAACGCGTTTGAAGTCCAGGCCCGGCACACGCTGTGCCCACTGGCCGCAGGTCAGGACGCGCACGTTCTGTTTGGCGGCGGTAATCTTCAGGGCGTCTTCAGATGCGGAAGGCGCAATGATCACTTCGACGAACTGACGGGAGATGATGGCCTGTGCCGTTTCGGCATCCAGTTCGCGGTTAAACGCGATGATGCCGCCGAATGCGGAGGTCGGGTCAGTCTTGTATGCGCGATCGTAGGCGTCGAGAATAGAAGTGCTTACCGCCACGCCACACGGGTTAGCGTGCTTCACGATGACGCAGGCGGGCTCGCTGAACTCTTTCACACACTCCAGCGCCGCGTCGGTATCGGCGATGTTGTTGTAGGAGAGCGCTTTGCCCTGTACCTGCTGCGCGGTCGCAACAGATGCTTCTTGCACATTCTCTTCTATATAGAAGGCTGCCTGCTGGTGGCTGTTTTCGCCGTAGCGCATATCCTGCTTCTTAATGAAGTTCAGATTCAGGGTACGCGGGAAGCGGCCAGCAGCCTCTTTGCTTTCACCGTGATATGCCGGAACCATGCTGCCGAAGTAGTTGGCAATCATGCTGTCGTAGGCAGCGGTGTGTTCGAAGGCTTTAATGGCGAGATCGAAGCGGGTATCAAGGGTCAGTGAACCGTCGTTGCTATCCATCTCTTTAATAATGGCGTCGTAGTCGCTGCTCTTTACAACGATAGCGACATCTTTATGGTTCTTGGCAGCGGAGCGCACCATGGTCGGGCCGCCGATATCAATGTTCTCTACGGCATCTTCCAGCGAGCAACCTTCACGAGCGACAGTCTGGGCGAACGGGTACAGGTTAACAACAACCATATCGATTGGCGCGATACCGTGTTGTTCCATAATTCCGTCATCCTGACCACGGCGACCGAGAATACCGCCGTGTACTTTCGGATGCAGGGTCTTCACGCGTCCATCCATCATTTCCGGGAAACCGGTGTAATCGGAAACTTCGGTCACCGGCAGACCTTTATCTGCTAACAGACGGGCAGTGCCCCCTGTAGACAGCAGCTCCACACCGCGTGCGGAAAGTGCCTGGGCGAATTCGACGATACCGGCCTTGTCAGAAACACTGAGCAGAGCGCGGCGGACTGGACGACGTTGTTGCATGGTAAATCCCCTGGATTTGACTATTACAGAGAGCGTTAGCTGAATTTTTCGTGAAAAACTCAGCTAACGCCCCTTACGGGGCATCCTTGTTTTGCGGTGGCATTGTAACGAAAACGTTTGCGCAACGCTCGCGAATTTTTCTTTTTCCATTCGATACCCTTTTATTCCTGTATTGAGCGCGTCTTTATTAAGGAGAGATTCAGGAAATGATCGCCAGGATTGTGGATAACTCTGTGTGTAAAAGGGTATAAGGCGGGGTTTTGCTGGGGAATGCAGCAGTCAGTCATTTTTCTGTCATTTTTCTATTGCGGCCTGCGGAGAACTCCCTATAATGCGCCTCCATCGACACGGCGGATGTGAATCACTTCACACAAACAGCCGGTTGATTAAAGAGAAAAATCCTG
>NZ_JAOWGB010000015.1:0-661 GCF_030333365.1 Citrobacter sp. CK195 | reverse complement strand
TTTGCTCTTTAAAAATCTGGATCAAGCTGAAAATTGAAACGACACACGTAAAGTGTGTATGAGTCTCTCAAATTTTCGCAACGCGAAGTGTTTCACGAAACATCTTCGGGTTGTGAGGTTAAGCGACCAAGCGTACACGGTGGATGCCCTGGCAGTCAGAGGCGATGAAGGACGTGCTAATCTGCGAAAAGCGCCGGCGAGGTGATATGAACCCTTGACCCGGCGATGTCCGAATGGGGAAACCCAGTGTGACTCGTCACACTATCGTTAGCTGAATACATAGGCTAACGAGGCGAACCGGGGGAACTGAAACATCTAAGTACCCCGAGGAAAAGAAATCAACCGAGATTCCCCCAGTAGCGGCGAGCGAACGGGGAGGAGCCCAGAGCCTGAATCAGCTTGTGTGTTAGTGGAAGCGTCTGGAAAGTCGCACGGTACAGGGTGAAAGTCCCGTACACGAAAACGCACAGGCTGTGAGCTCGATGAGTAGGGCGGGACACGTGGTATCCTGTCTGAATATGGGGGGACCATCCTCCAAGGCTAAATACTCCTGACTGACCGATAGTGAACCAGTACCGTGAGGGAAAGGCGAAAAGAACCCCGGCGAGGGGAGTGAAAAAGAACCTGAAACCGTGTACGTACAAGCAGTGGGAGCCTCTTT
>NZ_JAOWGB010000014.1:0-203 GCF_030333365.1 Citrobacter sp. CK195 | reverse complement strand
AACGAGACTCGAACTCGCGACCCCGACCTTGGCAAGGTCGTGCTCTACCAACTGAGCTATTCCCGCTTAATCTTCGTCTTTCAGACCGTTGCCTGAAATCCTGCGATTGGGTATCTGGTGTTGCTTTCAAATTTTGGAGCGGGAAACGAGACTCGAACTCGCGACCCCGACCTTGGCAAGGTCGTGCTCTACCAACTGAGCTA
>NZ_JAOWGB010000013.1:0-203 GCF_030333365.1 Citrobacter sp. CK195 | reverse complement strand
CTCAGAAGTGAAACGCCGTAGCGCCGATGGTAGTGTGGGGTCTCCCCATGCGAGAGTAGGGAACTGCCAGGCATCAAATTAAGCAGTAAGCTGATGTGAAATCAGTGGATGTAGAAAAATTCGGTGGAGCGGTAGTTCAGTTGGTTAGAATACCTGCCTGTCACGCAGGGGGTCGCGGGTTCGAGTCCCGTCCGTTCCGCCAC
>NZ_JAOWGB010000012.1:0-210 GCF_030333365.1 Citrobacter sp. CK195 | reverse complement strand
ATATTCCTGTACTTGGTGTTACTGCGAAGGGGGGACGGAGAAGGCTATGTCGGCCGGGCGACGGTTGTCCCGGTTTAAGCATGTAGGCGGAGGTTCCAGGTAAATCCGGTACCTTATTAAACGCTGAGGTGTGATGACGAGGCACTACGGTGCTGAAGTGACAAATGCCCTGCTTCCAGGAAAAGCCTCTAAGCATCAGGTAACATCAAA
>NZ_JAOWGB010000011.1:0-408 GCF_030333365.1 Citrobacter sp. CK195 | reverse complement strand
TGCTGATATGGCTCAGTTGGTAGAGCGCACCCTTGGTAAGGGTGAGGTCCCCAGTTCGACTCTGGGTATCAGCACCACTTCACTTCTCCTTCCCGTTTCTCTCTGTATAAACTTAAATATTCAACAATTCAGGCATATCGCCTGGTTGATGTGGTGATATCACCGATTTATCCGTGTCTTAGAGGGACAATCGATGTCTAAAGAAAAGTTTGAACGTACAAAACCGCACGTCAACGTCGGTACTATCGGCCACGTTGACCATGGTAAAACAACGCTGACCGCTGCAATCACTACCGTACTGGCTAAAACCTACGGCGGTGCTGCTCGCGCATTCGACCAGATCGATAACGCGCCGGAAGAAAAAGCTCGTGGTATCACCATCAACACTTCTCACGTTGAATACGACAC
>NZ_JAOWGB010000010.1:0-252 GCF_030333365.1 Citrobacter sp. CK195 | reverse complement strand
AATTTCCCCTTGTCAGGCCGGAATAACTCCCTATAATGCGCCTCCACTGACACGGAACAACGGCACACAGGCCGCCGGGTCAGCGGGGTTCAGCGATGAACGCCGGCAGAGAAAAGCAAAAATAAATGCTTGACTCTCAAGCGGGAAAGCGTATTATGCACACCCCGCGCCGCTGAGAAAAAGCGAAGCGGCACTGCTCTTTAACAATTTATCAGACAATCTGTGTGGGCACTCAAAGTGACATGGATTCTT
>NZ_JAOWGB010000009.1:0-210 GCF_030333365.1 Citrobacter sp. CK195 | reverse complement strand
TAGCTCAGTTGGTAGAGCACGACCTTGCCAAGGTCGGGGTCGCGAGTTCGAGTCTCGTTTCCCGCTCCAAAATTTGAAAGTATCAGCAGATACGCACCACCCAATCGCAGGATTTCAGGCAGCGGCCTGGAAGACGAAGATTAAGCGGGAATAGCTCAGTTGGTAGAGCACGACCTTGCCAAGGTCGGGGTCGCGAGTTCGAGTCTCGTT
>NZ_JAOWGB010000008.1:0-4005 GCF_030333365.1 Citrobacter sp. CK195 | reverse complement strand
GTGGTGCTGATACCCAGAGTCGAACTGGGGACCTCACCCTTACCAAGGGTGCGCTCTACCAACTGAGCCATATCAGCACGTCTGGAGCGGGCAGCGGGAATCGAACCCGCATCATCAGCTTGGAAGGCTGAGGTAATAGCCATTATACGATGCCCGCATCCTGGAACTCGGCTACCCAGTTCTTTCTGTAACAAAAAAAGAGACATGTCTCTTTTCTTATTCGAACCGGTTAATTTTTTCAACCAGTTCAGACAGCAAACACGCTGCCAGAAAGTGGTGGTGGGGGAAGGATTCGAACCTTCGAAGTCTGTGACGGCAGATTTACAGTCTGCTCCCTTTGGCCGCTCGGGAACCCCACCGGACTTGATGGTGCCGACTACCGGAATCGAACTGGTGACCTACTGATTACAAGTCAGTTGCTCTACCTACTGAGCTAAGTCGGCATCAAGTAGCGCGCATTCTATGGAGACCTGCGACCTCATGCAACTAAAAAATTGCATAAAATGTTCTATCGCTCACATTTTGCACGACAAGACTGCTAAATGGCCTATTTTTAGTCAGGTCAGTGCGATTTTTCGACACCAGGATGCTAACGGCTTAACGGAGAGCATCATCATATCTGTGTTTGAAAGAGAAAAATTCTTCTTTTACATATGGTATATCCGTCACATTGCGTTTCAGGGATAACTTATCAGGAGAGATTTTTTCTTATTATTCCCTCCCATCTGGTGTTACCCTCCTGCCCATTGTCCAAATTAACTGAAATGTGTCGTGCCATTGCATGCCGGGGATGATTCGCTTTTTTATCGCTGACCTGATGCAGCAATGACAGCCAGAAACATGCTTATGAGTAAAGAGCAAACGTTAATGACGCCTTACCTACAATTTGATCGCAACCAGTGGGCTGCGCTTCGTGATTCCGTGCCGATGACCCTGACCGAGGGCGAAATCGCACGACTCAAAGGTATTAATGAAGATTTATCACTGGAAGAAGTTGCCGAGATTTATTTGCCCCTGTCGCGTTTGCTAAATTTCTATATCAGTTCAAACCTGCGCCGTCAGGCTGTTCTGGAGCAATTTTTAGGCACTAACGGCCAGCGTATTCCTTATATCATCAGCATTGCCGGTAGCGTCGCCGTGGGCAAAAGCACCACCGCGCGCGTACTGCAAGCGCTGCTGAGCCGCTGGCCGGAACATCGTCGCGTCGAATTGATCACCACTGACGGTTTTCTACACCCTAACCAGGTGCTGAAAGATCGCGGGCTGATGAAGAAGAAAGGCTTTCCTGAGTCTTACGATATGCACCGTCTGGTGAAGTTCGTTTCCGATCTCAAATCAGGGGTGCCAAATGTCACCGCGCCAGTCTATTCACACCTGATTTATGATGTGATTCCAGACGGAGATAAAACCGTCGCACAGCCCGATATATTAATTCTTGAAGGCTTAAATGTACTACAGAGTGGAATGGATTATCCTCACGATCCACATCATGTATTTGTTTCTGACTTCGTTGATTTTTCTATTTATGTTGATGCGCCTGAAGATTTACTCCAGACGTGGTACATCAATCGCTTCCTGAAATTCCGTGAAGGGGCGTTCACCGACCCAGATTCTTATTTCCATAATTACGCAAAATTATCGAAAGATGAAGCGATCAATACCGCCGCATCATTATGGAAAGAAATCAACTGGTTGAACTTAAAGCAAAATATTTTGCCCACTCGTGAGCGGGCCAGTCTGATTATGACCAAAAGTGCCAATCATGCGGTCGAACAAGTCAGGTTGAGAAAATAATGTAAAAAGGGAGCGTTAGCTCCCTTTTTATTATTCTGCGCTGCGTAAAGATATTTCTCCGCCCATCCACGGCTTAATTACGCCATCCTGTTCAAGCAACAACGCGCCTTGCGCATCTATCCCACGGGAAATACCAAATATTTCTTTATCACCAATAATCAGTTTAACCGGTCGGTTAATAAAATTATCCAGTTTTTCCCAGCGAGACAGGTAAGGTGCCAGACCTTCCTGCTCAAAGAGTTCCAGCGCCGCACGCAACTCTTTGATTAACGTCGCCGCCAGCATGTTGCGATCAAGCGTAATGCCCGCTTCCTGGAGATTGATCCATCCCTGATTCACAACGCCTTCTTCCACACGGCGCATGGCCATATTGATACCTGCGCCGATAACGATTTGTGCAGCATCGCCCGTTTTACCCGTAAGCTCAACCAGAATGCCTGCCAGCTTGCGATCGAGTAAATAGAGATCATTAGGCCACTTAACCCGAACCTTCTCTGCACCCAGATCGCGCAGAACCTCAGCCATCACAATGCCGATCACCAGACTCAGCCCGATCGCGGCTGCCGGCCCCTGCTCCAGACGCCAGTACATAGAAAGATACAGGTTCGCACCAAATGGAGAAAACCACTTCCGCCCACGACGACCACGCCCAGCCTGCTGGTATTCCGCTACACAGGCATCACCCGACGTCAACTGGCCGATACGATCCAGCAGATACTGGTTCGTCGAATCGATAACCGGAAGTACCGTGACATTCCCGCTGTCCAGTTGTGCATGGATGACAGAAGCATCTAATAATTGGATAGGTTCTGGCAGGCTATATCCTTTGCCGGGTACGGTAAACACATCAACTCCCCAGTCACGCAACGTCTGGACATGCTTGTTGATGGCTGCGCGGCTCATTCCCAGCGTTTCACCCAGCTGTTCACCCGAATGAAACTCACCATCGGCCAGCAAAGAGATCAGCGTCAGGGGAACGGTATTATCCTTCATGCAATGATCTCCACAGCATTCACTTCACCAGTCTGCCCGATAAACCGAACCTCCGGTTCCAGCCAGACATTAAATTTCTCACCCACGTTCTGACGCACATGATGCGCGAGTTTCACCACATCCTCGCTTGTCGCATTATGTGCGTTAATCAGCACCAGAGCCTGCTGACGATGTACCGCAGCGCCCCCGATACTGACACCTTTTAGCTGGCACTGATCGATCAACCAGCCTGCAGCCAGCTTCACTGAACCATCGGCCTGCGGGTAATGTGGCGCACCGGGAAATTGCGCCAGTAATGTGTGCGCAATCTCTGCTGTAACAACAGGATTTTTAAAGAAGCTACCTGCATTACCATTTACTTTTGGATCGGGCAGTTTCGTGGTGCGCATATGGCATACGGCATCAAACACCTGCTGCGGCGTGACCGTTTCAGGTTCAAAGCGAACCAGGTCGCCATAAGTCAGTACGGGCTGCCACTGTTTTGGTAAACGCAGGCCGACAGCCACAATGGCGTAACGATCCTGATATTCATGCTTGAAGATACTATCACGATAACCAAAGCGACACTCTGTGGCACTCACCCGTAGAGGCTTTCCGGTTGCCAGCTCGACACAATCCACATAGTCACAGACCCGTTGTAGTTCTACACCATAGGCGCCAATGTTCTGGATAGGAGAAGAACCGACGCACCCCGGAATAAGCGCCAGATTCTCCAGCCCCGGCATACCTTGCTGGAGAGTGTATCGTACCAGGTTATGCCAGTTTTCCCCCGCCCCTACGTGCAGGTGCCATGCCTCGGGTTGCTCTGTCACCTCAATACCTTTGATACGGTTGATAATCACCGTTCCATGAAAGGTATCAAGAAACAGAACGTTACTCCCTTCGCCCAGTATCAGTACCGGATGATTTGATGCTTTAGCCGATTGCCAGGCATCCAATAGTTGTTGTTTATTTTCGGCACAGACAATCTCGTTAGCGCGTTGATCGATACCGAAGGTATTCCAGGGTTTGAGGGAGTGATTCATAGACGCTTTCCTGATGCAAAATCGCGTCTAGTTTACCGCATATGCAACGGTATGGCTTGTGGTTATGTAGGTGGGATAAGGCGCAGCGTCATCCGGCTGCCCCCGGACGCATAAACGCAAAAAGGCCATCCCTCAGGATGGCCTCTTCACTTTAATTAATGCCTGGCAGTTCCCTACTCTCGCATGGGGAGAC